>CAKTZI010000004.1 GCA_934635385.1 uncultured Kiritimatiellota bacterium
GCGGCGAGTGCCACGGGATTCAGAGGCGCGGCGAGTGCCACGGGCGACAGCGGCGCGGCGAGTGCCACGGGATTCAGCGGCGCGGCGAGTGCCACGGGATTCAGCGGCGCGGCGAGTGCCGAGAATCCTACGGCTATAGCAGTCGCTTGGGGCATCTGCGGCAAGGCCAAAGGCGTAAAGGGATCGCACATCGTGCTTGCCGACTGGCGATATGAAGACTGCCAATGGAATTTTCACGGCGCGAAGATGGTGCGCATCGACGACGAGACATACATGGCCGATACATGGTATACCATGAAGGACGGCGAAATCGTGAAAGCGGAGGATTGAAAATGCACAGTCTGATTCAATGGCCACTCGCCAAATATTGGAACAAGTGCTGGAACCCAATGCTCGGATGTAAGCCGATCAGCCCAGCGTGTGCATACTGCTACGCCAAGTTTTTAATCAAGCAGCGGTTCAAACACTCATTCGTCCCGCATGAGACCGGCAAGCTGAATCCACCGCGCAAGGATGTCGTGTTCTGCGGGAACATGACCGATCTGTTCGGCGATTGGGTTGATGCTGAAGCCCGCATCGACTTCATCGTCAAAACGCTCGGCTACTCACGCAAGGCGACATATCTGTGGCTGACCAAACGACCGGAAGCCCTCTGCGACACCCTATCTCGTGGCACGATGATACCGTCTGACGACCCCAGCTGCGACATACCATTCCGCCATGTCGAGTTCTGCAACCAGTTCTTCGGCTTCACAGGCGAGAACCAGGAATGGTACGACAAGAGGTTCAAATTGTGGAGGAGGCTGTTCCCATCTTGGGCAAACGGCTGGCTGTCGGCGGAGCCATTGCTCGGGCCAATCGACCTTCACCTCGGCTACATCGCACCAGAGGATCTGCCATTCAAGTGGATCGTCGTCGGATGCGAGAGCGGCCCGAAACGCCGCCCCTGCAAGATCGAGTGGGTGGAGAACATTGTTGCACAGGCCATGTCGCGTGACATACCCGTGTTCGTCAAGCAGCTTGCCATCAACGGCATGTGCGAGACGGACATCGCGAAGTTCCCTGCGCACCTCCGAATCCGGCAAGTGCCGTGGAAAGTCAACTCGAAGGAGGTAGCGAAATGACTAACGCAGAGAAATATCCGAACACACAAGGCGCACTGGAAGCATGGCGCATGTATGGCGATAGGGGCGGCGATAAGCCATTTGACCTGTGGTTGAGCCTGAGCACAGACGTCGCGCCCGAGCCAACATTGCTTGAGGCGGCGGAAAAACTCATTATTGGGTTCGTCAATACTTGGTCGGAGGGATGGTCAAGTATGGAATGCTTGGAAAACCTGCGCAAAGCCGTTAAACGTGAGAAACAAAAGCCCATCCGCAACTGCGATAGGTACATGACGGGAGAAAAGGCCCAAGAGGCGTTCAACAGTATATGCAGGGCTCATCGCGTCTGTAGTGAATGTCAAGTCAGAGCAATCAGGAAATGTTGCGGTGACGAAAATACGCAATGTCAGTTCCTGTGGCTCTACGCCGAGGCCGAGGCGAAGAAGGAGGAGAAAAATGCTGACGCGTGAACTTGTCGAAAATGTCTTTTCGCGGATTCCAAAGAGCGTCAAGGTTGGCGTTTTTGGTGTCTACAATACAGGCTGCGGAGAAGCGAAGATATGTGTGTTTCTCGGCATGAAAACCGAGCGTGATGAGTTCGGGAATTTTTGTGAATATGAAGTATGGGAACCCGTCGCAATAGACGACGAGATTTCCAAAAACTTCGATGCACTTGTCGCGAAAGCCGTGAACAGCAACGTCAAGGGACACAAGAAAGTTAAACCAATCAGGAAAATCTCTCGTCCAGCCACCGAAAAACAGATCAACTATGCCACTTATATTTCAAGTGTCCTTGGTATTCCTGTCCCAAAGGAAAACTCTGTTGCGGCCTATTCAAAGTGGATTGGCGAACACGTAGACCAATTTAAGCGGGTGTTAGCCGATGAAGAAGAGAAAGCTTGCAATGTCACCGACTCGGATGCTTATGACTGCATCAGCCCAATAGAGGAGGAATTCTAAATGAAGACAGTTAAGCAGTTGGGTGTCAGCCCCGCGCCGTGGTGTCAGGGCGAACGTGCAGACTGCGAGGATCATATCGTATGGTGTAGGTACAAAAGGCCGGACGGAAACGAGAACCGTCGCATAATAGCGCACTGCAACGATAGGTTCTCAGATAAACAGGCTTGTGTCGATGCACGTTTAATCTCGGCGGCACCGGAACTCTACGAGTGTTTGCGAGAGTGCCTATCAATCTTGCACATGGTTGTGAACGCGGTTGGCGGCGCGGACGCTGAAACGCTCCAGACGATGGTCAAGTCACAAAGGACACTCGAAAAGGCGGGAGGCAAGGAATGAGCGTACATGACAGGGATTTGCTTACAGGCAAGTCGAAACTGGAAACGGCAATCGAACGCATCAGGACGTTTTGCGAAGGTAAGAAGGTTCTCGTCGCCTTCAGTGGTGGAAAGGATAGTCAGTGCTGCTACCACCTGTGCGAGGACGCGGGAATTGATTTCAGCGCACAATATTCCATCACACGCTTTGAGCCGCCGGAACTGATTTCGTTCATCCGGGAACACTATCCCGACGTGACTTTCCGCCGAGTGTACAAGAAGTCCCTTGTCGAGCAGATAGCCGACAATGGACTTCCAAACAGATGGTTTCGATGGTGTTGCGAATCGAAGCACAGGAAGACGCCCGGATTCGACATCGCGGTAGTTGGCGTACGAGCGGCAGAAAGTCCGCGCCGTGCCGCAAATTGGAGGGTGTTTGGGAGGAAGCAAGATGGTTCGTTCTACATCTGTCCGATTTTTGATTGGTCGGAAGCCGACGTTTGGGAATACCTGAACGGGAAGAACTTGCCGCATTGTTGCCTATACGATGAAGGGTACCGCCGGATCGGTTGCGTCTGTTGCCCGTTGTCGCCGTCCACAATGAGACGCAACGCGAAACGCTGGCCGAAGATGGCCGCCATGCTTTTTCTCGGACATTGTAAGAATTGGGACAAAGTCGTCGCCGCCGGAGGCGTGTCAACACGCGGAAATCCTTACAGAATGTTGGAATTAGGAACGCCCCGCGCCGCGTTTGAACATTGGCTCGACACGGGCATGACAATCAGGAACGAGAAGCCGACCGACGACCAGCCCTGCCTGTTCGCGGGGACGGGCTTCTCCGAAAGCGACGGAACGGAAGGAGGCAAGGAATGAAACGCAAGGAGATCACAACCGTTGACCTGTTCTGCGGACTGTGCTGGCGTGACCACGACACAGGTGAAACGTTCTGCGTCCGCCTCGGCGAGTGGGTCGCGAAGTGCCCGGAGCATGAAGGCGGCACGCCGTGGGATGCGGAGAAAGTTGACCTGTCAGAAACAGAAAATGAAGGAGAAGAAAATGAGTGAACAGATAAAACCCGACCTTTACCTCAACATGAAGCGCGAATGGTTCGCGAAAATTTGGAACGGCGAGAAGACGGTTGAGTACCGCGAGTTCAAGCCGTACTGGATCCGGCGTATCGGCGACTGGGCGAACGCCGCGCCGCTCACGAAGTTCGTCGAGATGCGCCTTGGCTACTACAGGAACGCGCCCGCGATGCTCCTTCAGGTGTATCGCGTGGACATCGGGAAGTGCCCGTACCCCGGCTGGGACGGCCAGTATTTCCGGCTGCACTTCGAGGTCGTCATGTACTGCGTGAGAAACGGCATCGAATACTGGCCGATGCTGAATCCGCCGAGGATGAAGGAAAGGAGAGATGCCAATGTTTCCCGTAGAATACAGGCTTGAGCGCAGTCGGAACAGGGGGGCGTACTGGAATCGGCTATACCACACGCGCATCTTCACATCGCTAAAGGAGGCTGAAGAGGTGTTCAACGAGGAACACAAGAATCATCCATCGAACTGGCTTCGCATCGTCAAGGTGGAGAAGTCTGTGGTGAAGGAGATAAAAAAAATGAGCCGAAGTGACAATAGGAAATGCCCAGTCAACGGCAAACGACCAGGAGATTGTCACCCAATGAACATTGACCTGCACAACACTGATTGCGAAAAGTTCATGTCTACGCTCCCAATGGGCTATTTTGACCTCACGATTGCCGATCCACCGTATGGCATTGGACGCGATTGGGAAAAGCGTGACCGCGACACTTCGCGCAAGTTTCATGCACTCAATTACGACAACACGCGACCGTCCGAGAACTGCATCAATGAAATCATCCGCGTGTCCAAGCACTGGATAATCTTCGGCTGGAACTACTTCACCGACATTCTGCCGCCGACAAACTACCTCATCGTCTGGGATAAGATGAGCAATGGCAATCAGACGTTCAAGTATTCCAAGGCGGAAATCGCCGGAACGGACATAAAGATTCCCTGCAATCTCGTCTCAATTCCGTGGGACGGATACAGAATGGGCGAAGAGACGGGCACAAAGAAGATCCATCCGCATCAAAAGCCGATTGCCCTTTACAGGTGGATCCTTTCCATTTATGGCATCAGGGCTCGGCGGATATTCGATCCGTTCGCCGGTTCGGGAAGCCTCGCCATTGCGTGCCGGCAAATGGACAAGGATTATGTCGGCTGCGAAGTCGATTCCGCTTTCTACAAGGCGGCATATTCCCGCATTTTCGATAAGCCGACTCCGCAACCTGAAGAACTCTTTTTGCCGCTCATTTAATTGCCGCTTCCTGTCCGTTTGCGGACGGCAGAATCTTGAAGTATGCCTCGCCGTCGGCTTTTGACGCGAGGCCGCAGTAGTTTTCAGCCCTCATCTTCGCACTCGTTCCAACGATCGCCTGTGTCTTTGCCGGATCGCCATACGCCGCCACATGAAATGTGATGAACGAATGCCGTCCGCAATTCTGAAATACAGGTATCCCATGTTTCCGGGCGAGCTTGTAGATTTCACTCTGCGTTTTGCCAGTGATCATCTTGACGGCCGGCAGGAAATCAAACGACTTCATCCATGCTAGCGCGGTGGCATCGATGTGAAATGCTCGCGGCCGCTTCCCTCTCTGATAACCCTTGCCTTTGGCGATACGCACCATTTCATCGTCGAGATTGATCCTGACGGCATCATCACCCAACGCTGCCGAGCGTTGAATTTCAATGGCGCGACTCCCACAGAAGAAGTTGATGATCGCATAGGCGAGATATTCCGGATGCGTTTCCTTCTCCCCTTCCAACAGTCGGAACAGCTTTTCGGCATCCGCCGGTTTCATGTATTCCGGCTCTTCCCACGGCTCTTCCTTGGGCTTTATCCAGCGTATCGGACTTTCGGACAGATATTTCCGCTCATCCTTCGTGCACCAGTTGAAGAATGTCTTGAGATAGAGAAGGTGTGAGTTATAGGTCTTGGGCTTTTTGTCGCCATAATGCCGCTTCAGATATTCGACAATATCCTTTGCAGCCACACTGCCGAGCAAGATGTCTTCCCCTGCCTTTTTGAGCCACTTGCCGACGGTTGCCGCCGTCTTGTGCTTGTCCGAGCCCTCTCCCTTTGATGCGTAGTATTCGGAATAGGCCGCACCAACGGTCATCCCCGAATCGTCTTGCTTCTTTTGGGCATCGCCGTCCAGATAACCGCGCACAGCGTCCGCAAGGCTTATCTTCACTCCAGCCGCGTGGAGAAGGTCAAGCGCGTTCTTCGCGTCAATTGCCTCAATGGGTGTGAGCCTCACTGCGGCATCCCCTCCTGACTGATGCCGCTGATAGAAGTCCCTTATGTCCCGCTTCAACTCGTCTTCGCTTGCGCGTGTCATACGCACCGCGAACTTCGTAAACGGATCGGTGCCGAAGTAGGCTTCGTACCCCACCCTTTCACGCCCTTGCCTGTCCCTGCGGACACGCTTCTTGATGCTCTTTTCGACTATCGTCTTCGGCAAATAACTCATAACAGCCCTTCTGCTCATTAGTTTTTTACTATGTGATTCTGATGTGACAATCAAGATTTATCGCAAAAACATATCACACTAAAATCACAATGAGAGCATTGTATCATAAGGGCTTTAGCCAGTCAATAGCACAACATTTGATGAATGGTATTATACCAATTTTCCCGCACCGCATTCTCACTTCTCACGACAGCGTCTTGCATTGGAAAGAGGACGGCGGCGCACGGACACGTCGCTCACGGTCTTCCGCGACCTCTCAAATCCTTCGCCGAAGCCGTCCTCGCGCTCTGATCGACCCCTCCATCGGGAGGCAGACACGTTACTTCCCGCACTTGTTCATCTCCTCATGATATGCTATAATAATGGCAGTTTTACTTGAATACTGCAAATGAAACGGCAAAACATCCTCTATCCAAAGGCGGCGAAAGCCCTCCTGACGCTGGGCGAGAACCTGCGGCTCGCACGACGACGGCGCATGATCACGGCGGGCATGATGGCCGAGCGGGCCAATCTCTCGCTGATGACCTTGCGCGCCATCGAACGCGGCTCGCCGCACGTCTCGATGTGCAACTACATGGCCGTCATCGCCTGCCTCGGCTTTCAGGACGACATCGCCGCCGTCGCGGCTAACGACCGCCTCGGCCGCGACCTTCAGGACGCACGGCTATGAAAAAGCTTTTCCTCTATTTGGACGAAGCGCCGCTCGGCGAACTCACGATCGACTGCGTTCGCGGACACGAGACGTGGATGTTCCGTTTCGACGAGACGGGTCTTCATGAAGACCGCCCGATTCTCGATCCGTCCCTTGCCAACGTGCGCGGTCCGCAGTTTCCGCAGCGGCCGGGCATCTTCGGGTTTCTTTCTGACGTCGCGCCGGATCGCTGGGGCCGCAAGCTCATCCGCCACCGCGAGAAGCGCGAGCTGCGCGAAAGCGACTACCTGCTCGGCGTCTGCGACCTCACGCGCCCAGGGGCCGTCCGCATCAGGGAAAAGCCGGACGGCCCGTTTGTCGCATCGGATCTGGGTGACGCGGCGCCTCCCTGGACGACCTTGCGCAAACTGGAGAACGCGGCGCGCCATGTCGATGCCGATGACCGTGGTGCGGACGAAGAACGCTGGATTCGAAACCTGTTTTGCCCCGGCAGTTCGCTTGGAGGGGCACGTCCCAAGGCGAACGTGACGGCTCCTGACGGCAGCCTTTGGATTGCGAAGTTCCCTTCGGCAAAAGACGAATGGGATGTCGGTGCGCGCGAATACGAGACAAGCCTGCTGGCGCGCAAAGTCGGGCTGAACGTGCCGGAGACAAAGGCACAAAAACTCTCAAAGGCCGGAACGACTTTTTTCTCGAAGCGATTTGATCGTGAGGGAACGCGACGAATCCACTACGCCTCGGCCATGACGATGCTGGGCGCAGCGGACGGTGAAGACGGGCACAGCTATCTCGAAATCGCCGAATGGCTCGCCGCCAACAGCGCGGACGCGACAGCGGATCTGCACGAGCTGTGGATGCGCATGACGTTCTCGCAGCTCGTGCGGAACACGGACGACCACTTGCGCAATCACGGATTCCTGCTGACGTCCAAGGGATGGCGGCTGTCGCCGATGTTCGACGTCAACCCGAACCCCGACGGCGGCGAACCTGCGCTCGACAGGGGCGACCTGTTCGCGGACGCTGCCTATTACCGCCTGACGCGCAAAGAGGCCAGCGCGCGTTATTCGGAAATGAAGACAGCCGTCGGGCAACGCTCGTGATACAGCCGTTCCGCGTGATGCGCGATAGGCAATAGACTAGCCCCCTCAACCCTACCACTCGAACCCTACCACTGGGGTCAGACACTTTCGTCCCTCTTTCGTCCGGACACTTTCGTCCGGGAGAGAACGTTTCGCACGGGCACGCCGCGCGCGCGGCAACTGTGGTATAATTCGCGCATGAGAAGCGATGATTCAATGACCGACCTCCTCGACGCGATTCGGGGCGCACGGTGCGTCGGATGCCTGACGGGCGCAGGCGTCTCGACCCTCTGCGGCATTCCCGACTTTCGTGGGCCAGAGGGACTGTACCGCCAGCCGGATGCCGAGCGCATCTTCGACATCGACTGGTTCGATCGCGATCCGTCCATCTACTATCGCGGCTGCGCCGACCTCGTCTACGGGCTGGGCCGCTTTCAGCCGGGACCCGTCCATCGCGCGCTCAAGCATCTGGAGGACATCGGCCGCCTCAAAGGCATTGCGACGCAGAACATCGACATGCTCCACCAGAAGGCCGGATCGTCTCATGTCTACGAAGTGCATGGCTCGCCCCTGCGCCACCACTGCCGCCGTTGCGGCGACGAGAAGGGCTTCGCCGAAATCCTGAAGATGCTCGCCGACTTGAAGGCGCGCTTCCCGGACGATGCCGCCGCGCAGGTGCCGCGCTGCGCCTGCGGCGGCGTCTACAAGCCGGACATCACCTTCTTCGGCGAGGCGTTGCCCGAAGCGGCGTTTGCGTCCGCACAGGAACTTGCGGCGCAGTCGGATGTCTTCCTCGTCCTCGGCACGTCGCTCACGGTCTTTCCGGCCGCGAGCCTTCCGCGCTACACCCTGCAGGCCGGCGGACGCATCTTCATCGTGAACGCGCAGAAGACCGCGCTCGACGACTACGCCGCCGGTGTCTTCCGCGATCTTGGATCCTTCGCCAAAGCCGTTTTCGCGATCTGATCGAACCCCTCTATCGGGAGCGCGGTTTCGTGCGCAATCGCCCACGAACCGGCAAAATATGATATACTACAAGTGCTTTTGAAGGAAGAGGCGGGCGAACTGCCGACACTGGAGAAGGCAAGACATAGTTCGGGAAGCGTTTTGCGCGTCAAGCTACTTCGTGTGAGCCGACGCAGATTCCAACCCCCGGATGCTTCAATCAATTTGCAACTGCAAAGCGATCGTCCAGAGAAACGTGAGAAATTTCAATGGTGACGGCACTGTGCAGGAAACGCAATTGCGTTTCCTCTCTTCGTGTTTCGCCATAGGCTATTCTCACGGCCTCTCTGGAATCACAAGGGAGGCTTTCTTTTTGTGTTCGATTGCCGAGCGGGGGCGAATCGCAGAAGACTTTCCTCCTCTGGGTTTCTGCGAACGAACTGCATGAGGAGAAGAGGCATAAGATATGGTTGAACTGAATCGATACCTGGTTGGCATGATGGCGTTGCTCGTTTTCGTCTGCGGCTGTTCGCATAATCTCAAGGTTTACAATCTGGACAAACTGCCGAGCCGCACATGTGATTTCTCCCTGCGCGGACTGCGTCTGAAGCTTATTGACGGCACCATGACGGAAGAATCGGATTTGCTGGCCTCGGAAGTCGCGCGGGCGCTGGCTACGCAGGCTGACTACAATGTGCAGTACAATCTCCGTAATGCAACCGAGTATGATGCGGCCGTTCAGATTTCCTTGAAGTCTGATTATTCGGGCAGCGGAGCAAACTTTTTTGTGTCGTGGCCTGGTTTTATGTTTTTTACGCCTGTCTGGCTCGGCTATAAGTACCATGCGCGTTATGAAATTGCACTAGACATATCGACAGTTGCCGGACAGCCTCTAACGCGCGTCAAGACGATACCGCTTCATTTGGAGATTCGTCATTCCGAGTTTGACCGCACATGGGGCGCAGCATGTGGGAAGAAGGCCCCTCTGCCGCACGGAAGTTTGTCTATGAGTTCGGCATTGTGCAGAATGTGCGGATAGACATTCCTGTCGCCCGCGTCAAATGGGGACTTCTGAACTCATGGGTGAACCCGAAGGAGTGGGAACTGCGCCACGCCGAGCTGAATGCCAAGCAGAACGACTATACGGAACGCGGCGATCTGGACGGCCTTATTATGTTCCTTCGTCATGAGAAGCAACCCGCCGTCGCCTCTTATTCTGAGGGCATCGATAAATCGATTGACGGCGTCCAAAGCGAAGTGAAGCGACTGGAGGCGAGTGAGGTCGATGCAAATACCCTTGAAGCCAAAAAACGTGCGCAGGTTCAGATGCTCCTTGACGACTTTCGTGGCGCATACGAGACGAAAACGAGAAAGGAGCCAAACTTCGCACAACTTAAGAGTCTGCTCGCGGTTCTGAACGGACAGCTTCAGGCGCAGGACATTTCCGTATCCGCAGCGAATGCCTTCTGCAAGACCTATGAATCGGAGGCCAAGGCACTCGTCAAAAGGGCCGAGGATGCGCAGCGCTCGCAGATACCCAACATAACGACGCGGCAGTTGAACGAAAGCATCCACAAGTGGTACGATTCCGCCATCAAGGATGCCCTCAAGGCGAAGGAACTCGCCGAGAAGATTGCCGCCGAGGCAAAGGAAAGGGCAGAAAAGATCGCCGCCTCCGAGAAAGCCAAAGCCGAGGCTCTCGCTGCAGCCGAGAAGGCAAGAAAGGAGTTCATCGCTCACCTGTATGCGATGCGGCAGGCGACGGAGAAGTTCGACCTCGACAAGTACATCGCCCACGCGGAAGATGCGATTCCAAAGACGGCCAAGGCGAATCGTGCCATTTTCGGGGACTATGCGCGGACACTTCGTCTCGTGAAGCGCGGCAAGTTGCCCATCTCGAAGAAAGAGGCGGCTGCAGTGCTCATAGGTGCGGCTTTGCTCGGTCAACCCGAAATGATTGACTATGCGAGGACGCTCGGCGCGTCGCCCGATGATGTTTCTTGCTATGACGACTTCAGGCGTCCGGCAATCGTTCTCGCCACCCAATGCGGCGACCTTGCCACGGTCAAGGCGCTCATCGCGGCGGGTGCCGACGTCAACAAGGCCAACGCCAACAAGGAGACGGCACTTGTGCAGGCTTCACGCAATGGGTGCGTCGAGATTGCGAAAGCTCTCATTTCCGCAAAGGCGGATGTCAACGTCAGGGGGAACGGCGGCGATAGCGCGCTCATTGCGGCGGCCCGTGCGGGCAATACGGAACTGATCGGCATCCTTTCCTGCGCCGGGGCGCAGTCTGTCAGCAAGAACGACAGGAAGATGACGGCGTGGATGGCCGCGCTTGAGGCGAACCGACTGAATGCGGTCAAGGTTCTTCTTGTGGGTTGCCCGGCCCAGGCGAGTGACGCATCGAAAGCGTTGGAACTCGCCGTTCAGACGGACGATTCCGTGACGGTGGAATACACGATCGCCACGTGGAAGATTCGCGACGTGAGCCTGCTGACGCTTGCACTGCCCGCCGCCGTCAGAAACGGATGCCTGAGCGTCGTCAAGATCCTCGTTGCCAATGGCGCGGAAATCACCGATGCCGCGATGATTGCGGCCGTGCAGTCGTGCAATCTCGCGACGGTCAAATATATCGTTCGCATGGGCGGCAATGTCTTGACCGCGAGAAATGAAAAGCTGACACCCGCCATTCTTGAATATCTGGAAGGACAAGGCCTTTGAGTGCAAACGAGGTCGGACACAATCGGTAGGATTTGAGTAGCACGGTTGAGGGGCCTGTCGCCTATGGCCGAGGGGCCTGTCCCTAGGAGTTGAGGGGTCTGCCCCCAATCTGAACTGTAGAAACCGTCGAGAAAAGCCTTCGACGTCGAAAAGCCTATAGACGCGCAATCTGGGGCAACTTCTCGAAATGTGCGTCTCGCGAGCAAAGAGGGAGCGAATGTTGGATCGCCAATGCGGCGATCCACAGGTCATTCGTTGGAATCGGAATAGCGGTTGGTGTCAATGAGTATCTTCATTTCCAGAGGTCCGCATCAATCGTCCGCATTTCGTCCAAGGCCTTGTCCGCCTCGGAATCGGCAACCCAGGTGTTGGCAAGCGACAGCAGCAGCGCCTTGAGTCCCGGACAGATCTCGGCGGAGTCGGCATTCGTCCATGCGAAGGGGAAGGTGCGGCACTTGTCGGGCTTCACGGGGTGGATGCGGCAGCAGGCGCCACAGCATTGGCACTGGAATGTGTGTTCAGTCGGCAAGCCCTGTCGGCGTCCGACAGCCTGAACCGACTGCGGAACTTCGACCGTGCCAACTTCGCGAACGCCGCCTCACATGTCATGGATTTCTACGCTCCCATGCGTGGCGACGTTCACCTTGATGGTCTGAAGAATTCGCTCCAGCATGACTGGATCTGCGATATGGGTCCAATCGCCAGTTCCTTCAGGGCCTTGCCCAGTTCGCCCGCAACAAGGCATCTTGTTGGGACGTGACGGTTGCCGACGTCACCGATTCAACTCCGACGCATCCGGGCAGAGCTTCATCCGGCAACGGCACGAAGGATTCCTGCGCGAGCTCCAGAGACAGGGCCGCACAGTCGCGTGGCTCACGCGAAGAGCCACGTCGACAGGTACCGCTCGCCGGTGTCGGGCAGCAGCGCGACAATCGTCTTGCCGGCGTACTCCGGCGTCTTCGCGAGCTCCAGCGCCGCCCAGAGCGCCGCGCCGGACGAGATGCCGACGAGCAGCCCCTCCTGCGCCGCCGCCGCGCGCGCCGTCTGGCCCGCGTTCTCCGCCGAGACCGTAATCACCTTCGTGATGAGGCTCGTGTCCAGCACCTTCGGCACGAAGCCCGCGCCGATGCCCTGGATCTTGTGCGGGCCCGCCTTGCCCTGCGACAGCACCGGGCTGGTGTCCGGCTCGACGGCGTAGAGGGCGATGTCCGGCTTGACGGAGCGCAGGTACTTGCCCGTGCCCGTCAGTGTGCCGCCCGTGCCGACGCCGGCGACGAACGCATCGACCTTGCCGTCCGTGTCCGCCCAGATCTCCGGCCCCGTCGTGATCTGGTGGTAGGCCGGATTCGCCGGGTTCTCGAACTGCTGGAGGATGATGCCGCCGCGCGTCGTCGCGATCTCGTTCGCCTTCGCGATCGCGCCCTTCATGCCCTCCGTGCCGGGCGTGAGGACGATTTCCGCCCCGTACGCCGCCGCGAGCTTGCGGCGCTCGATGCTCATCGTCTCGGGCATGGTGAGGACGAGGTGATAGCCCTTCACTGCCGCGACGAGCGCAAGACCGACACCCGTGTTGCCGCTCGTCGGCTCGACCAGCGTCGCGCCGGGCTTCAGCACGCCGCGCTTCTCGGCGTCCTCGACCATCGCGAGCGCGATGCGGTCCTTGACGCTCCCGCCGGGGTTGAAGAACTCGACCTTCGCGAGCACCCGCGCCCCGCCCTTGTTGAGCTTGTTCGAGATCTCGACGAGCGGCGTGCCGCCCACCTTCTCCAAAATCGTCTTTGCCAACTTAGCCATCTTGTTTTTCCTTTCTGTTTTTATTCCCACCTCTGTGGTAGGAAAACAGCGCGTAGTATATCACACTTCGGTTCTGAATGTCAACCGCGGTGGTAGAAATATTGAAGGCCGCCTCGTTACGGGCACTGGTGCGGGCAGCCCGTGCAGCCGTGCGCGCACGAGGCGGGCATGGACGGATCCTCGCCCGTCCAGCAATACGTGCAGAGCCGATCCTTCGGCAGCCCGATTGCCGCGACAAGGTCGTCGACGGTCTGGAACTTGAGCGTCGTGAGGTTCAGCTTTCGGCGGATGTAGTCGACCATCGCCGCGTAGGGTGCGCCGTTCGGGTCGCTGTACTTCGAGACGTCCGCGTTCTCGCCCTCCTGCTCGCGGATGAACCGCCGCGTGATGAGGTCATAGACGCTCTTCGAGCGCGAGAAGTTGATGAACCGGCAGGGATAGAGGAGCGGCGGACACGCGATGCGCACGTGCGTCTCCTTGCAGCCCTCGCCGTAGAGGCGGTTCGCCTGCTGGCCGAGCTGCGTGCCGCGCACGATCGAGTCGTCGCAGAAGACGAGGCGGCGATCCTTGATCAGGCCGGGAATCGGGATGAGCTTCATCGACGCGACGCGCTCGCGCTGCCTCTGGTCGGACGGCATGAACGAGCGCGCCCACGTCGGCGTGTACTTCACGAAGGGGCGGCAGTACTTGATCGCCTTCTCGTGCGCGTAGCCGAGCGCGTGCGACGTGCCGGAGTCGGGGATGCCGCACGCCGCGTCGGCCGCGATGTCCGCATCGCGCTTCGCGAGCGCCGCGCCGCAGCGGTAGCGCGCCATCTCGACGTTTCGCCCCTCGTAGGACGAGGCCGGATAGCCGTAGTAGACCCAGAGGAACGAGCAGATCGCCATCTTCTCCTGCGGCGCGATGAGCGTCGCCGCGCCTTCCGGCGTCAGCTCGACCATCTCGCCGGGGCCCAGGTCGCGCAGGTGCGCGTAGCCGAGGTTCGCGAGCGCGCACGACTCCATGAGCGCGATCGTCGCGCCGTCCTTCTGGCCGAGGACGACCGGGGTGCGCCCGAAGCGGTCGCGCGCGGCGAAGAGCCGCCCGTCGTCCGTCACGATCAGGATCGAGCAGCTGCCCTTCACTTTCGTCTGCACGTACTTCACGCCCTCGACGATCGAGCCCTGCGTCGCGAGCAGGGCCGAGACGACTTCCGTCGGCCCCACCATGCCGCTCGTCGTCGAATACTGGAGCTGGGCGGAGTTCGTCCGGAATAGCTCGTCCTTCAGTTCCTCGATGTTGGAGATGAGCCCGACGGTCACGATCGCGAACGTGCCGAGGCGCGAGCACATGACGAGCGGCTGCGGGTCGGTGTCGGAAATGACGCCGAGGCCGATGCGCCCGGCAAACCGCCCGACGTCATGCTCGAACTTCGAGCGGAACGGCGCGTTCTGGATGTTGTGGATCGCGCGCTGGAAGCCTCCCGTCCCGCAGACGGCCATGCCGCCGCGATGCGTGCCGAGGTGAGAGTGGTAGTCCGTGCCGAAGAAAAGGTCGCTGACGCAGTCCTGTTTCGAGATGACGCCGCAGAAGCCGCCCATGAAAACTCCTTGGTGTGATGTGTGTTCGTGTTGGTGAAAGCGTGAATTATACCAAATTCACGCGACGATGGAGGTTGCAGAGCCTTTCGCGAAGCGCGTGACGAGCCGGTCGCCCGCCTTGAGCGCAGCGGCGTCCTTGACGACCGAGCCGTCCGCCGCCGTCGTCAGCGAATAGCCCCGGTCGAGGACGCCATACGGCGAATACGCCGCGAGCTTCGCCTCGGCCTTCTCAAAGCGCGCGACGGCGCGCTGGAGGCAGAGCGCCAGCGCGGGCCGGAGGCGCGGCGCCAGCGCACCAAGCCGATGTTCGGCGCGGGCGAGCGCAAGCGTCAGCGACGCGCCAAGGCCGTCCGCGAGCTGGTCGACGCGCTGGGCGTAGAACTCGCCACGTCCGCGCAATGCGTGCGCGAGCTGTCCGTCGCACGCCGTGAGCTGCGCGCGCAGGTCGGCGAGGACGGGCACGGCGATCTCCGCCGCGATCGAGGGCGTGCCAGCGCGGACGTCCGCCGCGAAGTCGCAGAGCGTGAAGTCCGTCTCGTGCCCGACCGCGCTGATCGTCGGGATCTGCGACGCGGCGACCGCGCGCACGAGGCTTTCGTCGTTGAAGCAGAAGAGGTCCTCGAACGAGCCGCCGCCGCGCGCGACGATGAGGAGGTCTGCGCGCCAGTCCGCCGCCGCGTTGAAGTAGGCGAGGCCGGCGATGACCGTCGGCGGCGCAGCTTCGCCCTGGACGAGGCACGGGAAGAGCCGGATCTCGAGGTTCGGAAATCGCCGCGTCAGCACCGTGCACATGTCGTGGATGACCGCGCCCGCCTCGCTCGTCACGATGCCGATCCGGCGCGGCAGCTTCGGGAGCGGACGCTTTCGCGCGGCGTCGAAGAGACCTTCCTTCGTCAGCTTCTCCTTGAGCGCAAGATACTGCTGCATCAGGTCGCCGACGCCCGCGAGCTTCGCGGAGAGGACGGTGATCTGGTAGGTGCCGCGCGGGCCGTAGACGGACACGTTGCCGAAGACGGACACCTTCGCGCCGTCCTTCAGTCCGTCCCGCACGGCCAGCCGCTCGAACGAGCTCTTGAACAGGACGGCGGAAATCTGCGCGCCCGCGTCCTTGAGCGTGAAGTAGCAGTGGCCGGACGGATAGCGGCGCCAGCCGCTGATCTCGCCGTCCACGATGATGCGCGCGAACGGCTTTTCCAACGCCGCGCGGATCCCCTCGGTCAGCGAGGTGACGGTGTAGTGCGGATAGGTCTTGGTGTCTGCCATTGTCGTTTACGGATAAGAGACCGAGGCCGATTCGAGGCCGGGAATCGCGCCGGACTTGGTGACGGTCACGCACAGGGGACGCGCGCCTGAAGACGCCGGACATTCGACCGCGCAGACGTCAAAGGCGACTTTCGCCGCATGCTCGATCATCTGGCACTTCGCCGCGACGAGCGCCGCGCGAATCTCCTCCGTCAGCGCGGCGTAGTCGATCGTGTCCGTCAATCGGTCGGTCTCGGCCGCCGTGGACGGAATCGCCAGCTCGACATCCACCCGCAGCTTCTGCAGGCGATGCCGCTCGTCGGCGCGCTCACCAATGATGCAGAGGACTTCGATACCATTCAATTTCAGCGTCATGACAGGATGCCCCATTCTTTCAGCGGCTCAATGGGAAGCCCCATGATGTTCTCGTAGCTGCCCGTGTACGAGGCGACGATCAGGTCGCCCGACTCGTCGATGTCGTAGGCCCCCGCCCGATCCGTCGGCTTCACGCGCGCCACGTAGTCGTCGATCAGCGCATCCGACAGCGGACGGAACGTGACGTCCGAACGGACGACCCGCACGTCGCCGTCGTACGCGACGCCCGTGAAGACCGTGTGGGTCTGCCCGCTCAGCTCCCGCAGAAAGGCTTTCGCCTCGGCGAGGTCGCGCGGCTTCCCGTAGATCTTGCCGGCGAACCACACGATCGTGTCCGCGCTCAACACGTGCGCGGCGGACACCGCCCGTCCCTTGGCCAGGGCGTTTTCCCGCACCGTCCGCTCGGGATCGTGCGGGTAGCTCACCTCCGGCGCGTCGCTCTTGACGACGGTGAAATCGACGCCGAGCGACTGCAGGATCTTCGCCCGGCGCGGCGACCCGCTCGCGAGCGTCAGGAACTTCACCGGCCCGTCGCGCAGAATGGCGAGCTGTCCGTCTTCAACTTTGACGACGGTCGAGGCCGTGCCGCCCGGCGACACGCCGTCATCGACGACGAGATCGGCCGAGAGCCCGACGGCCTTCAGCGCGGCTTCGGCGTCCGTCGCCGCGCGCCGCCCGGAGAGGTTCGCGCTCGTCACGCGCAGCGCGCCGCCGCAGGCCGCGATCAGCCGCCGCGTCCAGCCGTGGTCTGGCACGCGCACGCCCTCGCCCTGCGCGACGACCGTGAGCGCCCCCGGCCAGCGCTTCCGCCCGACGGCGGCCGCCTCGGCGCCGACGAACTTCGCCGCGCCGTCCGCATCGCTCGCCAGAAGCGCAATCGGCTTCCGCGTGTCGCGCGCCTTGATCGCGTAAAGCCGTTCGACGGCGGCTGGAAATCCCGGATGCGCGGCAAGCCCGTAGACGGTGTCCGTCGGGATCACCGCCACGCCACCCGCGAGCAGCACGTCCGCCGTCGCCGCCAACCCTTCTTCATCTGCTTGAACAATCTTCATTTGAGGCAATATTATAGCACATGCGCCCAAGGGCTTGTTTTGCGGCCGCCTCAAACCAGGTTGTAGGCGTCGATGTCGAGGGCGACGCGCAGGGCGGCGGGCGCGGGACGCGCGGACGAGAGCCAGCGCCAAGCCTTGACGATCGCCGAGGCCGACGGCGCGCGCACCATCACCTGCCAGCGGTACCACCCTTCGGCCTTTTCCAGCGCGCTCGGCATCGCGTCCGTCACGTTCAGCCCCGGACACTTCGCGAGCGACGCGGCGTACATCGTCGCCCAGTCGCCGACGAGCTTCAGGTCCTTCGACCGCAAGTTGACCATCGCAAGGTGGCAGTACGGCGGAAAGAACCCCTCTTCGCGCGCCTTCAGTTCGTCCGCCGCGAACGCCGCGAAGTCTCCGCGCACGACCGCCCGCAAGACGGGGCTGTCGATCTCGTGGCTCTGGATGAAGACCTCGCCCGGCAGTTCCGCACGCCCCGCGCGACCGGCGACCTGCGCGAACAGCTGGAAGCTCCGCTCGACCGCCCGGAAGTCCGGCATGTTGATGGAACTGTCCGCATTGAGGACGCCGACGAGCGTGACGTTCGGGAAGTCGAGCCCCTTCGCGATCATCTGCGTGCCGAGCAGCACGTCGGCCTCCTGCCGGCGGAAGGCGTCGAGGATGTCGTCGTGCGTGTGCCTGCGCGACGTCGAGTCGGCGTCCATGCGCAGGATCTTCGCGCGCGCAAAGCACTTCTTCAGGGCGGCCTCCGCCCGCTGCGTGCCGATGCCCCGGTATTCGAGCGCGGACGCATGGCAGGCCGGACACGTCGCCGGACGCGCGACCCAGCCGCCGCAGATGTGACACCTGAGGCAGTCGTCCGCCTGATGGTAGGTGTAGGGGAGCCCGCAGTCAGGACACGCGATGACGTGGCCGCACGCCTCGCAGACGACCTGCCGCGAGTAGCCGCGCCGGTTGAGAAAGAGGATCGTCTGCTCGTGTCGGTCGAGGCGCAGGCGAATCGCGTCCAGCAGTTCCGGCGAGAAGATCGAGCCGTCGCGCATCTCGACGAGGCGGACGGTCGGGAGCGTCCCCGCGCCCGCGCGGCCTTTCATCGTCGCGAGGCGGTACTTGCCGCGCTGCACGTTCAGCCAGCTTTCGAGCGACGGCGTCGCGCTGCCGAGGACGACGCGCGCCCCTTCGAGCGCGCCGCGCAGCACCGCGACGTCACGCGCATGGTAGCGCGGCGTCTCGTCTTGCTTGTACGACGTCTCGTGCTCCTCGTCCACGACGATCAGTCCCAAGTCCTTGACGGGCGCCCAGACCGCGCTGCGCGGGCCGACGACGACGCGCGCCGCGCCCGCGCGGATGCGGTGCCATTCGTCGTAGCGTTCGCCGTCCGAGAGCGCCGAGTGCAGCACGGCCACGCGGTCGCCGAAGCGCGACGCGAACCGCTGGACGGTCTGCGGCGTGAGGGAGATTTCCGGCACCATGACGATCGCGCCGCGTCCCGCGTCAAGTTCGCGCGCAATCGCCTGCAGGTAGACTTCGGTCTTGCCGCTCCCCGTCACGCCGAAAAGAAGAGTAGGCGTTAAGAGTTTTGCGGGGGGCTGCGCCGTCAGCCCCCCGGCGGCCGAAGCCGCCGACGCGATCATCTCCAAGGCCACCTGCTGCTCGGCGTTCAGCGGCCAGGGCTTCGACGGCAGAATGCGGCGGTTGCCGAGGGGGCTGCGCCGCTTCGCGCGCACGGCGACCGTGACAAGGCCAAGCGCCCCCAGTTGCTTCAGCGAGGCGGGCGTCGTCTTCAGCTCGCGGCAGAGCGACGTCAGCCACCCGCCGCCGAGACGCACAATGTTGTCGTAGAGCCAGCGCTGACGCGGGGTGAGGGTTGAGGTTTCGGCGGCTTCGGCCGCCGGGGGGCTGACGGCGCATCCCCCCGCAAGACCCTCTCGACCCTCGCGTCGCTCAAGTCGTTCTGACCGTGAAAATTCTTTAACTTCGACAAACAGCTGTTCGCGAGGGTGCGCGTTCTTCTTCAGCACCGCCGCCGGGAGCGCGGTCTTCAGCACCGACTCCAGCGGCGCGGCCGTGTAGGCCGCGACCCTCTTCACGAGTTCCAGCAGCTTCGGCGAGAAGAACGGCGTCTCGTCGACAATCGCCGTAATCGGTTTTAGGCGATAGGCTTTCTTCTCACACGGAGGCACGGAGATACGGAGATTCGGCTGAGTCGGCCTCCGTGCCTCCGTGCCTCCGTGTGTGCCAATCAGCCCCCCGGTCGCGTTGTCAAGCGCAATCGCAAAGCCGCGCGCCTCGCGGTGGCCGAACGGAACGGAAAGAAGCTGGCCGACGGCCAGCTTCTTCTCAAGCGCTTCGGGAACTTCGTAGGTGAAGAGCCGATCGAGCGCTAGGTCAATCGCGACCTTGACGAGCATCAGAGCTGCAGGATCGTCAGCTGGTTCTCAAGCGCGCTGTTGTCGAAGCTCTGCTTGTTGAAGATCACGTTAAGCCGCGAATACTTCGCCTTGATGACCTGCGCCGCACCGCCCTTGCGGATGAGGATCCACGCCTTGTTGCCGAACGGCGTCGACGTGTACTGGCCACCGCTCTTGCCGCACTCGATCTTCGTCGCCGTCGTGCCGTCGTAGCTCTTGAGGTTCGACTGCAGGGCGTCCGCATCGACGTTGCGCGAGACCAAGGCCGGAACGACGTCCGCGACCTCGCTCTGCAGGTTCTGCGTCACGCGCCATGCGACGTTCGCGGGCTGAAGCGTGTTGCCGCTCATGCCGGGGACGCCGCCGCCCGACAACGTGCTGATGTCGACATCCACATACGGCTGGCGGCTGTCGGCCGACGTGTCGAGGTCAAAGAGAGCCTTGAAGAAGTCCGTCGAGCTGGAGGCGTTGATGACATCCTTGTCTTCCGTGTCGACACCCTCGGTCGCGGTCTGCGGCCACACGGCCTGAAGCCCCGCGCCTTCGCGCTCGGTGTTGCACTGCGTGATCGCCACAAACAAGTTGCGGCCACGCATGGACATGGCGGACGTGTTCGCCGACAGCATGGCGGACGAGATGGCCGGAAACAGCGCACCCATCAGAATGCCGAGAATGCCGATGACGACGAGAAGCTCGACGAGCGTAAAACCCTTGGACTGCTTTTTCATGTTCATTGAACCTTTTTTAGTTTTGTTTTGGTGTTTGTATTATCTCACAAATTTCACTTTCGTTCAAGTGCCCTCCTCAAAAAGGGCAGGTAGGCGACCGTGTAGGTGTAGAGGCTCCAGACCGTCAGCGCGATGAGCCCCGCCTCGACGGCGTAGCAGCTCGCGCGCCACGGCCCCTCCCACGACGCCGGCGCCAGACGGTGGAAGCAGAGGTAGACGTAGATCCAGCCCGCGCCGGGGAACGACAGCGCCGTCCGCACCTTGCCGAGCCACATCGCCGCGACGTCCGCCCCGTAGAGCGCGCCGACCGACCGCATGAACGTCACCCACGTGTCGCGCAGCATGTAGAGGACGGTGAAGCCCACCATCACGAGCGCGTGCACCTCGCTCCCGCCCTGATGCAGGACCTGCCAGGAGAGAACGGGGAACGCCACGAGGTAGAAGATCTTGTCCATCAGCGGATCGGCCATCTTGCCGAGCGTCGAGACGACGTGCCACCGCCGCGCGAGCGCGCCGTCCCAGGCGTCCGTCAAGCCCGAAAGGAGCATCGCGAGGCAGGCGCCGACCGCGAGCGCGAGACCCGCGCCCCCCGTCGGCTCGGCCAGCAGCTCCTGCACGACCGCGAGCGCCGCCCACGCGAAGATGAGCGGCACACGCGCGAACGTCAGCGCGTTGACGAAGCGGGACTGTGCGCGGCGCGTCACGACTCGCTCAGCCCCTCCGCCACGACCTCCTGCATGACGCCCAGCGTCTCCTGCAGCTGGACGAGCCGCGCCTTCAGGGCCTCGGCCTTCGCCTCCGCCTTCTGGTAGTTGCGCCGCGTCGCGAACAGCTGCTTCAGGATCTCGCCCGGATCGAGGTCGAGGTCGGTGAGCTCCATGCCGTCTGGAATCGGCACGAGCACCGGCTCGCCGCATTCCGAGCAGTTGATCTGGAGCCCCGCGCCGCGATAGTCGATCACGAGGTTCTTGCCGCAGTGCGGACAGTCGAAGACGATGTCCGTATCGCGGATTTCCGCATCATCCCCATTTTCGCGCACCGGCACGTCGTCAGTTTCGTTGTATTCAGGTTCGGTCATGATCTCCCCCTTCCTATTTTTGTCCGCATTATACCAAAAATCGCAATGGGCGACAAACCGCCCGCCTCTGTTTCACTTCTCCAACACACCCGCCGTCACGAGGGCCTTGCGCGTGGCGGTCGTGAGCGGCACTTCGTGCGGATCGCGAAACTCGGCATCGGTTCGGAGCGTCTTCAGCGTCCGCTGTTCCAGACGGAAATGCGAGAAGACCTGCGTGAGGTCGCCGACAGGCTCGACGACGGGGAGTTCCCACAGCCCCTTGAGCAGTCCGCCCGCGCGGTTCTGCACGAGGAGGACGCGCCCCGCCGCATCCGTCACGACAACCGCCGTCGTCCGCCGCACGGGCAGTTCCTTCTTGGCCGTCTTCACGGGAAACGCCGCCTGCGTGCCGTGCCGCGCCGCGCCGCAGGCCGCCGCGAGCGGACAGTCCGCGCACGCCGGATGCGCCGGCGTGCAGACGAGCGCGCCCAGCTCCATCATCGCCTGGTTGAAGTCGCCGGGCACGGCGGCGCGGTCGATCTCGGACTGGAGCCGCGCCGCCAGCTTCTGCCGCGCGGGCAACTTCTTGAAGTCGTCCGCCAGTTCCCACACGCGCGCAAAGACGCGCGCGACGTTGCCGTCCACGACCGGCACGCGTTCGCCGAGCAGAACGCTCGCGAGCGCGGCCGCCGTGTAGGGGCCGACGCCTGGCACCTTCGCCCACGACGCCGCGCTGTCCGGCCAGACGGCGCGACCGGATGCCGCAAACGCCTTCGCCGCCTTCAGGAGATTGCGCGCACGGGCGTAGTACCCAAGACCTTCCCACGCCTTCAGCACGTCGCTTTCGTCCGCCGCCGCCAAGTCCTCGACCGTCGGGAACTTCGCGAGGAACCGTTCATAGTACGGCAGGACCGAGGCGTAGGTCGTCTGCTGCATCATGATCTCCGACAGCCAGCAGACATACGGCGTCGGCGTCTTCCGCCACGGCATCGGACGCTTCACCGCCGCGAACCACGTCTCCAGCGCCTTGGCAATCTCCATTCGCCTGTTCATCTCCTCCGGCCGTCCTCCTGCGCCGTCTTCTCCGCGTAGAGGCGGAAGTTGCTGTAGACGACCGCCGCCGAGTAGCGGTCGTCGCTCTTCAGCCGCCCCGCGACGGCGCGCATCCATGCCATGCGCCGCCACCTCAACACCTGCCATGCTTTCGCTCCATCTTGATTTGGCGATCTTCTGCCGCCTTGGATGCTTTCGCAAGTTGCGCCCAGGTCGGTGGCTTTTCCATGCCGCTCCACTTTCCCTTCTTCTTGCGATGCGTTCCCTTGGCATGAAGATTCCTTGCCTCCTTTCTGACGGTGCTGATCTGCTTGCCGTATTTCGCAATGAGCGTACGGGCGTAGCGGCAATCAGCGTAAAGCCGACAACCCTCATGGGCGACACGGAAGACGTATTCGGCCGCTTTCACATTACTGTTGCTGGTCTCGACATTACTCCACACGTAGCACACAAGGCGAGCCATGTAGTCTCTGGCATCTTCCCAGCTTGAGCCCGGATCGAGGTTATCCAAAAGATCGGGCTCTTCGAGCTTTGCTCTGATGGCATTGAGTTCTTCTTTGAATGTAGTTTGAATGACCTCCTTGACCACCTTGGAATCCGGGGCGAACAGGCTACGCAGAAAGTCTATCGCAGGGGCGTGGTCTTTATGCCACGCCGCAATCGCATCAAGTTCGATCTTGCCCTTGTATGTAATGACGTCGGCCATTTGCGATTTCCAATCTCCATAATCATGCCCGGGATTTTACGGCTTCGGCCACTTCATGGCGCAACTGCGTGATCGTCGCATCAAATGCCGAATCCCCGTCCGTGTCGATGTTGTTCTTGATGAAGCCGCGTCGGAAATCCGCCCCGTGCAGTCCAAGTGCCGCACAGGCGCCCAGCAGCATGAGCGCTTCGCGCTGAAGTTCTCTCAACGCCACATCGAACGCCTTTGCCTCATCCCATGTCGCGAACCCGAAACCGGCGTAATGCACTTCGGTCGGCTCGCGCTTCTCCACAAGGCATTCGTCATCCGTATTCTCGATTTTCGTCCGCGTAATCCGCGCATCGCCATCCTCGTGCGGACGAAATGTCCCCACCGGATGGAAACTGGCCGCAAACTCGATCTCACGCACCGTCCAGTTCCTCTCCGCGAACGTCTTGAATCGGTTTGCCTCCCTGCGTTGCCGGGCGGAATCCGGGGGCGAATGCGTAATGGACAGACGGCCATTGGACTTCTTCACGGCTTTCGTCTCGCGGATGAGGCGAAAGTCGAATTGGTCGATGTCATGCTGCAGTTCTTCCGTACTTCTCATTCTCTTGTTCCTCTGTCGTTCCTATATTCGCGTATCATACCCATTCGAGTTCGTTTTCCATCTCCCAAAACGTCTTGCCGTCTATCAGCGGAATGTGCGTGAACGTCTCCATGACCTCTCGCATGGTTGGCTTTGTGATGGAGCAGACATCGGCGATCGCATCGCCGTGGTCGCTTTCAAGCTCGTACATTTCAAGGCGTGAAAGCTCTGTCCCGTCGCTCGCCTTGAACGTGCAGCCGCCATTCACGAAGAAAAATCGACCCCGATAATGGACATAGGCGTCTTGAGACGCAATCGTCTCAAGGAACTCGCGCGTGTTACCTTGCTTCATCGAATATTGCTCCTTTCATGAACTTTCCAAGTTTCGTCCACATCCGTTCCGTCACCCGCCTTGCTTCTGTTCGCCTGAAATGCGAACTCCCTGACGGGTAGGTGTAGACATGGTAGTGCAGAATTGCCTTCCCCGTTCCATCAAGGCGCGGCTCTCGATGGTAGCCGACCTCAAACCGAAGGCGGTGAAATCGGTCGTAGATGCGAAGCTGTGAAAATGACCCGTCTAGATGCTGCTGGATGTACATCCGGCTCGAATGCGCCTCTTCAGGCAGCTTGCGGCTCACGCCCTCGTCCTTGAGCGCGAGGACTTTCACGCCGTGTACCGTTCCGACGGTCTCCCATCGGTATTTCGCGATGTTGCCCGCCGCGAATGTCCCGTTCCCGCCCATTACCGCGCCTCCTTTCGAAACGTCTCGTACTTGACGGGTATGACATTGCCGCGCATTTCCGGGAACGGCTTGCCGAGGCAGATGACAGCCGAGGGCGAAAGCTCCTCCAGCATGGCGTCGTAGCCGTGCAGATAGGCCCGTCTGTCACGCCGGTTCCCGTTCGTCGTGACGGCGACAGGCGCATTACGCTCGACGCCCTTGAAGCAAAAGCGATACGTGAACGGTGTCGACCACCCGACGGACGGAAACACCTTGTACCCCATGTTCTGCCATGTCGCGCCGCACCATCGGTTCATGCCGACGGCATCGATCACCTGCCATGTCGGCATCTCGCAGTACCGCGAGAAATCGGGCGAGAGGATGAATGCGTACTGTCCGTACTTCACGAGATTGCGCGTGACGTCGGTACGCAGACCGCGAAAGCGGTAGTCGTCCACGAAGAAATGCACCCCCTTGCACCGATTGGCGACGGAATCGTTGGCGCGCGTACGCGAACAGGCCACAAGGCCAATCGGACCCTGCGGCAAATCCTCCCGTCGGATGATCGGGATTTCGAACTCCCCCTCACAGGGAAGACCGCCCCGAACGAAATTGGGGTCACGTCGCATTCCAACGCTTGTCCGTTTGGGCGCCCTCACCGTTTTTGTGGACTGCATGATTTCATGCCTTTCTGCAAGCCGAACACGCGATGCATCGTGGGCGACGACATGTCGCCTTGTCCGCTGCAGAACCCTGTCCGGCGTTGCAGGTCCATAAACACACGGTACCGTCAGCAGTACCAAGAGAAATCTTCGGCGATTTCGTTCCACAAAGACGATATATGCAGAAAAAGTCTCAGTGGCGAGGCTTTTCACGCGGTAAAATCCAGGAAATTTCTTCACCATCCCACTTGACACAGTTTGCGCAGTACCGCCCAGTACCGTTCTCTTGGCACCGCAATCAACCTTGCCCCTTTGTCTTCTCGGCGTACAGGCGGAAGAGGTGGGCGACGATCTCGGATTCGGGCGTGTCGGGCTTCAGGCCGTAGGCCGCGAGGACGGCGCGGTCGTTCGCCTCGTGCGCGGCGCGCAGGTCCGGCGGCATCGTCAGCGGGTCGTAGAGGTCCGCGAGCGAGGCGCCCGGATAGCGCGCCCGCGCGTCGAGGATCCCCTGCGCCGTCGCGGCGATCACCTGGGCCGAAGGACGCATAGGACGAACAGGACGCACAGGACAGTCGCCCGCCGCCGCTTCGCCGGCCCGTTCGGGGGCTGTTTCGCCCGCCACCGCGGCGCCTGCCGCCCCCGTCCTCTGCGTCCTGTCCGTCCTCTGCGTCCCGGAAGGCGCCGCCTCTCCGCCGCTCCGCGTGAGGCCCCCCTCCGGCCAGGGGAAGTTGTTGTAGACCACCGCCGCCGAGTAGCGGTAGTCGCTCTTCAGCCGCCCCGCGACCGTGCGCATCCACGCCATGTGGACGGACGACGTCAGCACGCCGAAGTGGTACGCCGCCGCGCCGGGGAGCAGGAACGCGAGATCCGTCACAATGACCGAATCGTCGAGGAAGCCCATCGGCACGTATTCGCGGCGTTCGCTCGACACCTTCGGTATCACGACGGCCGACGCGGGGTTGTTCGTCTCGCGGAACAGCCAGGGCGTCAGCGCGTGCTTGCGCGTCCCCGCGTCCCGGCTCGCCGTTCGCATCGCCCGGCATTTCGCGATCCGCTCCATGACGGCCGGCAGGGCGCGGAGCGTGGCGGGCGAGACGTCCTTCAGCCAGAGGCACCAGCGCGGGAGATTGTTGATGAGTTCCTTCGATCCCATGAGGCGCCGGAGGAACGGCGCGGCCCCCGGCTCGCGCGCGAGGAACGCGGCGCGGTCTCTCTCCTCGACGATGAGCGCGCCGCCGTCGAGCGGCATGTTGCCCATGATGAGGCGCGGCACGTCGCAGAGCGGGCGCGGCCGCGGCGCGACGAAGACCGTCGGCGCATCGATGAGGTAGGGGCAGACGTTCGCGGCGGCGCGGGGCGTGCCGTCGGCGCCGTAGATGACCTTGGGGAGGGTGCCTGCGGCGCCTAACGCGGAGATTTCGGAGGGGCGGAGGCACGGAGTTTTTTTGACAGGATTTACAAGATTCACAGGATTGGAAGGACACGAGGGTGAGGGTCGCAACTTGTTGCGACCGCAGTCGGCGGACGCAATGAATTGCGTCCCTCCCGCTTCCTCTCCGTGTCTTCCCTTCTCCGTTTCCTCCGTGTTCAGCGCCGCAGGCCTCCCCCCGGCGTGGAAGCCGACGATGACGCAGTGGACGTGCGCCTTCTCGCTCGCCTCGCTGTCCCAGCGGAACGTGCGCCACGCGAAGTCGATCACGAGGCCGTACCGCTCGAAGAGCGGGCGCCAGAGCGGCGCGACCTGCTCGCCCTGCGTGATCGAGTTCGTCGAGACGAACGCCGCGCGCGCGGACGTGCCCGCCATGAGGGCGGCGGCCTTGGCGTACCAGCACGCCACGTAGTCGATGTCGCGGTAGTCGAAGAACCGGGCGATGTCGGTCTGCTGCTCCCGGCTCTTCATCGTGCGCCCGACGAACGGCGGGTTGCCCATGATGTAGTCGGCGCGCGGCCAGTCCACGCGCAGGGCGTTGCCCTCGACGATGCCGTCGTAGTCACGCAGCGGCAGGTAGTCCGGCTCGCGGTGGAGGATCTCGGCCGTCTCGCGGCGCATCTGCGCCTCGGCGATCCAGAGCGCCGTCTTCGCGACGGCGACGGCGAAGTCGTTCACCTCGATGCCCCGGAACTGCGCGAGCGAGACCTTGACGGTCAGGCCGAGGTCGAGTTCGCCCTGCCCGCGCTGGCGCGCGGCGATGAGGCGGTTCTCCAGGCGGCGCAGGCAGACGTAGGTCTCCGTGAGGAAGTTGCCGCTGCCGCACGCCGGGTCGAGGAACGTGAGCGAGGCGAGGCGCTCCTGGAACGCCGCCAGCCGGCGGTCCCGCTCGCGCGGAGAGCCGAATCTTCTGACAGGATTTACAGGATTGACAGGATTGGAACAGGGGGCCGCCAGGATCGCGTCCAGCTCCGCCGTGAGGCCGTCGAGGAAGAGCGGGCCGATCACCTTGTGGATGTTCGCGACGGACGTGTAGACCATGCCGCCCGCGCGGCGCGTCTCGGGGTTCAGGGTCGACTCGAAGAGCGCGCCGAAGATGGTGGGCGTGATCTCGCGCCAGTCGAACCGGCACGCGCCGAGGAGCAGCTGGCGGATCTCCTCCGTGAGCGGCGGGATGTCGTCGCGGGCGTCCGGGCGCGAGTCCCCGTCGCCGCCCTCTGCGCCCTCCGCGTTCTCCGCGTGAGGCCGCCGCGTCCGGAACAGTCCGCCGTTCGTGTAGGGGAACGCGGCGAGTTCCGGCTCCAGGTACGGGTCGCGCCGCGCCGGCGGCGTGTCGAGGACGCGGAAGAGCTGGGCGAGGCGCGTGCGCAGGAACTCGGCGGGCGTCGCCTCGACGAGGCGGCGCAGGCAGTCCTTCGGGAAGACGCCGGCGTCCTCGGCGTAGAGGCAGAAGACGAGCCGCACGCAGAGGCGGTTCAGCGCGGCAAGCGCGTCGGGGGCGACTTCTGCCTCACGCGGAGATGCATATCCCCCGAGCGAAGCGAGCTGCGAGGCAGGCGCTATGCGGGGTGAGGCGCGGAGGTCGCGTGCATTCTTGACAGGATTGACAGGATTTACAGGATTGGAAGAGTACAGATCCGCTCGCTCCGCCTCTCCGCCACTCCGCGTGAGACATCCTTCCGCCCCTCCCGCGTACCGCGCCAGCAGGGCGTCGTAGAGCTCACCGACGATGCGCCCGGCCCGGACGGAGATCTCCAGCTCGCGGGCGATCGCCTTCTCCTTCGGATCGACGAGGAACGCGAGGCGGTAGACCTCCTTCGGAAGGTCGCGGAGCCGGAGGACGAGCGGGGGCGCGAGGGGCTTCGCGCGGTCGTGGATCTCGAAGCGGTCGAAGTTGCACGTGACGATCCAGCGGGCCCTCTCGTCGAAGGTGCGGGCATTGTCGTACTCGCAGGCCTGCCCGTAGGGCGTCAGGCCGCCGTGGCCCGCCTGCGGCGCGGCGAGATCGACGCCGCGCGACTTGTGCTCGATCAGGACGCGCGTCTCCGGGATCCAGGCGTCGAGGAACTTCGTCGTCTTCGCGGCCGCCGGGGACGGCGACCCTCCCATGGGGACGGGCACCTGGTAGCGGATGCGGGCCTCGACGTCCTCCACGCCGAGGACGCTCCGCAGCAGGTCGTTCCAGAACTGCTGGTCCTCGCCCTTTTCGCTGCCGCGCCGGTACGTCCAGCGCTCGACGAACGCCTTCGCCGCGCGCCTCCGATTCTCGTCTGTCGTCGTCATGAGGGGAATTATAGCAAATCCGTCAGATCCTCGGCACGGCGGCGAGAAGCCGTTTCGTGTAGTCGCCCGCCGGCTGCGCGAAGACAGCTTCCGTCTCGCCGGCGTCAACGAACCGTCCCCGCTCCATCACGCAGATTCGGTCACAGACGTTCTTCACGACCGCGAGATCGTGGGCGATCAGGAGAATCGTCAGCCCCGTCTCGCGGCGCAGGTCGCGCAGCAGGTTCAGGACGCGCGCCTGCACGGACACGTCGAGCGCCGAGACCGGCTCGTCGGCGACGAGAATGTCAGGGCGCGTCGCGAGCGCACGGGCAATTGAGACACGCTGGCACTGTCCGCCCGACATTTCGCGCGGATACTGATCCAGGACGGCCGCCGAAAGCCCAACCTGTTCCAGAAGGCGAAGCGCCTCGCCATCAACGCCTCCCCCCGATTCGACCATTCGACCATTCGACCATTCGATTATTCGCTTCCTCGACAATTCGATGATTTCCTTCAGCGTCTGCCGCACCGTCAGGCGCGGATTCAGCGAGCCGACGGCATCCTGGAAAATCATCTGGAGGGAAGCGCCCGCATCCAGCCGAATCGTCCCCGACGCGGACTTTTCAAGGCCGACGAGCGTCTTGGCAATCGTCGACTTGCCGGACCCCGACTCGCCGACGATGCCGAGAATCTCGCCCTTCGCGAGCGCAAACGAAATGCCTTTCACGGCCTCGTAAGCGCCGTAGCGAACGTGCAGGTCCGTGACTTCCAGGAGATTCATCGCACCTCGCCTTTTCCGTCAGCCGACGACCAGCTCCTCCGTCGGGAACCTGACGCGGCGGTTCGACTCGCGGTCGCCGATCATCAGGACGACCGTCAGCGCGCCGAGGCGGCCGAAGAACATCGCGCACATGATGACGGCGCGTCCCGCCGGCGAGAGCCGCGCCGTCGTGTCGCCGAGCGAGAGGCCCGTCGTCGTGACCGCCGAGATCGCCTCGAAGAAGAGCGCGCCGCCGTCGATCCCGCGACCGGCCTCCGTGAACGACAGGACCCCGTTGACGAGCCAGACGAACGCGACCATCGCGCAGACGATGACGAGCGACTCGCGGACGACGTCACCGGAGAGCGTCCGCCGCGAGAGGACGACCTCCGGCTCGCCCCGGCACATCGCGCGCAGCGTGCAGATCAGCACTGCGAGCGTCGTCACCTTGAGCCCGCCCGCCGCCGAGCCGGGCGCGCCACCGATGAACATGAGTGCCTCGTAGACGTTGACCGTCAGGGCCTGCAGGGCCTCCGTCGGCACGACCGTGAACCCGCACGTGCGCGGCGTCACCGCCTGGTAGAACGCGATGGACAGCTTCTGGAGCGGCGCGAAGCCCTTCAGGGCCCCGTTCCACTCGAGCGCAAGAAACGCGAGAAACGCGAGCGCGAGCAGGTAGAGCGTGAACCGCAGGACAACCGCGCTGTGGAGCGAGAGGCGGCCCCGTCCGCCCGAGCGGCCCCGCCGGAAGCGATACGTGCAGAGGTTGTAGAGCACGAGAAAGCCGACGCCGCCCAGGACCGTCTCGGCCGCGAGGACGAAGAGGACAAACGGGTCTCCCGCGAAGCCCGCGAGCGAGTCGGCGCGAAAGCCGAGCCCGGCGTTGCAGAAGCTCATCACCGCGTAGTAGGCCGACAGGAACCAATCGTGCAGCCGCAAGTACAGAAGCGCCGCGCCCGCGCCCTCCAGCACGAGCATCGACCCGACGACCCAGAGGATCAGCCCCCGGAGGCCGTGCACGCCCGCGACGCCATAGGCGTTCATGAGCGAGAACTCGCGGCTCAGCGAGAGACGCCGCCCCACCACGACAAGGAGGAACGTGCTGCACGTCATGAGGCCGAGGCAGCCGATCTCGACAAGCACCAACAGGACGACCTGACCCGTCCGAGAGAACTCGCGCGCAATGTCCACGACCGTCAACCCCGTCACGCAGACCGCCGAACACGCCGTGAAGAGCGCGGACGAAAACGCGCCCCACTGCCCGTCCGCCCGCGCCCAGGGGGATGAAAGCGCAATCGCGCCGACGACAATCAGCGCGAGGAAACCAACGGCGATGGACGAGCGTCTCGTCATCCCGCCTTCTTGCGGAAGCCGCCTTTCTCCTTCAGCCACACGGCCCAGATCGAGAGCTCGTAGAGGAGGCAGAGGGGCACCGCCATGAGAATCTGGCTCATCGGATCGGGCGGCGTCAGAAACATCGCGAGCACGAACGCGATGATGATCGCCGCACGCCGCTTTTCGCGCAGCCCCTTCGAGGACACCATGCCGAAGCAGCCGAGGACGAAGATGATGAGCGGCATCTGGAAGACGAGGCCGAACGCGACAATCAGCTTCAGGACAACCGGTACGTACGTGTCGATCGTGATGATCTGCTGGGGAATGCCCATCCAGTCGCCGATCTGCCGGAACGCGACGACCACGAGCGGCACGGTCTTCATGTAGGCGAGGACGCCGCCCACGAGGAAGAGGGCCGTGCCCGCCGTGATGCCGGAGAGGATCACGAACTTCTCGCGGTTCGTCAGCGCGGGGAAAACGAAGCGCAACACGGCGAACGACATGAGCGGAAACGCGAGAACCGTGCCGCCCCAGACCGTGATCGAGAGCCACACGTCAAACGGCGCCGTCATGCCGACGACCTGCAGAAGCCCCTGGAACTCGGCCGCCGGCGACTTGAGAAGCGTCAGGATCTGGTTCGCGAAGACACCCGCGATGACCATGCCAAGCGCCCAGGAGATGCCCGCGAACACGATCATGTCGCGGAGCGCGAGCAGATGGACCATGAGCGGCTGCGGCGGATCGTTCCGCGCGTCGGGATTCTCAAGAAGCTTGATGGCCATCGTCGGAAACCTTCGTCTCGGCCGAAGCCGCGCCGGAAGCCGGGGCCGTCGGCGTCTCGTCAACCGGCTTCGTCGCCTCCGCGACCTCGCGCTCGGCGGCGCGCGCCGCCTCCTCGACCTCCTGCTCGACCTTCGCGACCTCGCGCTGGATCTCGCTGTCCATCTCCAGCAGCTGGCGCTTGAAGCTCTCGGCCGCGCGGCGGAACTTCGCGTAGTAGGAGCCGAACGTGCGCAGGGTGGACGGCAGCCGCTTCGGCCCCATCACGATGAGAAGAACGGCGAGCAGGACTACCCACTCGCCGGCCCCCACGCTGTCAAAGATGAACGCGAACGCCATCTAACGAGCTTACTTCTGGAAAATCACGAACTCGCCGCGACGGTTCAGCGCATACGCGCTCTCGTCATGGCCCTCGACCGCCGGCTTCTCGGCGCCGTAGCTGCGCGTCTGGATACGGTCAGATGTGATGCCGCTCTGGACGAGGTAGTTGCGGATGATGATCGCGCGGTTCTCGCCAAGCGACATGTTGTACTCGTGCGACCCGCGCTCGTCGCAGTTGCCCTCGACAACCACGACGCGGCCCGCGTTCGACGCCAGATGCTGCGCGACGGCGTCAATCTTGCCGAGCTCGCCCGCCGGGACGACCGTCGAGTCGAAGCCGAAGTAGACCGGCGTGAACGCCACATCGGAACAACGCCGATAGGAATCTTCGAACTTGCCTTCCGTCGCGCCCGCAAGCGAAACCTCGGACGCATTGGAATCGGTCGCCTCGACGGCCTCCGTCGTCGAGATGTCGGACGCATTCGCCGCATCGGCACCCGTGTTCGCGCCCTTCTTCGCCTTGTCGTATTTGCAACCCGTCACGCAGAGCGCAACCGCGAGAACCGCCAGAACCGTCGAGAACTTCATTTCTTTGGTCTTTCTATATGAGTGGATGAAATTGTTAGGACGTATTATAGCATAAAAAATCGCCGCAGGGCAAGACCCCACGGCGATTTTTCAACGCAGTCGCGTACGCTTACTTCGCCGCGATGACGCGCGCCATCTCGACGACCTTGTTGGAGTAGCCCCACTCGTTGTCGTACCACGCGCAGACCTTGACGAAGGTCGGATCGAGCTGGATGCCCGCCTTGACGTCGAAGACCGAGGTCTTGGACTCGTTGCGGAAGTCGGTCGAGACGACCGCCTCGTCCGTGTAGCCGAGCACGCCCTTGAGGCCACCCTCGCACACGCACTTCTCGGACGCCGCCTTCATCGCCGCGCAGATCTCCTCATACGTCGCCGGCTTCTCGAGCTCGGCCGTGAGATCGACGAACGAGACGTCGGAGGTCGGAACGCGGACGGACATGCCCGTCAGCTTGCCGTTGAGCGCCGGGAGAACCTTGCCGACGGCCTTCGCCGCGCCCGTCGAGGACGGGATCATGTTCTCAAGGATGCCGCGGCCGCCGCGCCAGTCCTTCTTGGACGGGCCGTCGACCGTCTTCTGCGTCGCCGTCGCGGCGTGGATCGTCGTCATGAGGCCGCGCTTGATGCCGAAGTTGTCGTTGAGGACCTTCGAGATCGGCGCGAGGCAGTTCGTCGTGCAGGAGGCGTTGGAGATGATGTCCTGGCCCGCGTAGGTCGTGTGGTTGACGCCGTAGACGAACATCGGGGTCGCGTCCTTCGACGGCGCCGACATGATGACCTTCTTGGCGCCCGCCGTGATGTGCTGGCGCGCCTTCTCGTCCGTCAGGAAGAGGCCCGTGGACTCGACGACGATCTCGGCGCCGACTTCGTTCCACTTCAGCTGGGTCGGATCCTTCTCGGCCGTGAGGCGGATCTTCTTGCCGTCGACGATCATGGTCGAGCCCTCGACCTTGATGTCGTGCTTGAACGTGCCGTGCACGGAGTCGAACTTGAGCATATACGCAAGGTAGTCCGGGTCGAGCAGGTCGTTGATGCCGACGACTTCGACATCGTCGAAGTTCTCAACCGCCGCGCGGAAAACCATGCGGCCGATACGGCCGAAGCCGTTGATGCCAATCTTGATAGCCATTTTCTTTTTGAACCTTTCTGTTTCCGCTTCGGAACCCTTCCTCTGCGTAAATTTTGGGTAGGATTATACTCTTTTCTTTGCGATCCTGTCAAGGGCACTCACGGCGCGAAGGCGTCGCCCGCGCCCTTCGCGCGCGGCGTGCCGTCGAAGTAGAAGTTCTGCCCCGTCGCGTCGAGCACGCTCCGCCAGAGCTGGCCGTCGGTGTCGAGCTTCTGGCGCTCGATCGTCGCGAGCGCGATCGGCACGAGCGCGTAGCTCTCGCCGAGGTTGCCGACGACGCAGTCGGTGCGCCCCGCCATCGCCGCGTGCGCCGCCGCGCGCGCGAGGCTGTAGCAGCGGATCGCGTCCGTGCCGCGCGCCGGGCAGCTGCGGATGATGTAGCTGGGGTCGATGTACTTCACGCTCGTGTCGAAGCCCCGGCGCTTGAAATGCTCCGAGATGCGCTTCTTCAGGTAGACGCCAATGTCCTTCTTCAGGACGTTGCCGCTCGCGTCGCGCTCCTCGCTGCCGGCAAGCAGCTCCTGCCCCGCGCCTTCCGCGACGACGATGACGGCGTGCGACTTCCCGGCGGCGAAGCGGCGCTCCAGCGCCGTCAGCAGGCCGCGCGGGCCCTCCATCTCGAACTTCACCTCCGGCACAAGGCAGAAGTTGACGTTCGGGTTCGCGATCGACGCGGCGGCGGCGATGAAGCCGGAGTCGCGCCCCATCAGCTTCACGAGGCCGATGCCATGCGGCGTGCCCTTCGCCTCGACGTGCGCGTTGCGCGTGACCTCGGCCGCCTCGGCGACCGCCGTCTCGAAGCCGAAGCTGCGGCCGATGAAGACGAGGTCGTTGTCGATCGTCTTCGGGATGCCGACGACGGAAATCTTCAGCCCCCGCCGGTTGATCTCGTCCGCAATGTCGCTCGCGCACCGCAGCGACCCGTCACCGCCGATGCAGAAGAGGACGTTGATGTTCATCCGCACGAGCGTGTCGACCATGATCTCGGTCGGCTGCGCGCCTCGGCTCGACCCCAGAATCGTGCCGCCCTGCTCGTGGATCGTGTCCACGTTGTCCGGGTTCAGCATCAGCGGCTCGTAGCCGTACTTCGGGTTCAGCCCCGCGTAACCGTAGCGGATGCCGTAGATGTTCTTGACGCCGTAGTCGAACTCCAGGATCTCGACGAGCCCCTTGATGACCGTGTTCAGGCCGGGGCAGAGTCCGCCCGCCGTCACGATGGCGACGCGCGTCCAGCTCGGATCGTGAAAGATCTTCTCGCGCGGCCCCGCCCGCTCGAACGTCGGCTGGTGGCCGAGCTTCGTCTCGGCAAACTTCGCGTAGGACTCGTTCTCCGTCGCGAAGATGCGCTCGCCGTCCTGCACGAACTGCCCCAGCTTGACGGGCGAGGGGATCGTGCAGGGGCCGAGCGTCTTCACCGAACACGAGTATTTCGTGCGGTCCGAAACGATCTTGTCCAGAATCGAGCTCATCTCATTCATTTCCTTTCTGTCTTTTCTCTGAAATAGGCAATCGTCTTCGCCAGCCCCTCGGCGAGCGGCACGCGCGGCGTCCACCCCAGCAGCTCCTGCGCGAGCGCGATGTCGGGCTTGCGCTGCTTCGGGTCGTCGCCAGGGAGCGGACGGAACACGAGCTTCGAGCCCGTGCCGGGGATCTGCCGCAGAACCTCCTCCGCCAGCTCCAGCATCGTGAACTCGCCGGGATTGCCCGTGTTGAGGACGGGCACCGGCGGATGCGGCGGACGGAAGAACGCGCGCAGCCTCTCCTTCGGCAGCTCCATGTAGCGGCGAAAGGCGTCGATCAGGTCGTCGCGATACTGGAAGGAGCGCGTCTGCTTTCCCGTGCCGTAAACCGTCAGGTCCTCGCCGCGCAGCGCCTGGCAGATGAAGTTCGAGACGACGCGCCCGTCCGCCGGATTCATCATCGGCCCGTACGTGTTGAAGATGCGCACCATCCGCGCGTCGACGTCATGTTCGCGGATGAAGTCGGCGACCAGCGTCTCGGCGACACGCTTGCCCTCGTCGTAGCAGCTGCGGATGCCGATCGTGTTGACGTTGCCCCAATAGCCCTCCGGCTGCGGATGCACGAGCGCATCGCCGTAGACCTCGCTCGTCGAGGTGTGCAAGAGCTTCGCGCCGTCCCGCCGCGCAAGCTCAAGGCAGAAGAGGATGCCCTTGATGGACGTCAGCGTCGTGAAGAGCGGACGCGCCTGGTAGTGGGGCGGACTCGCCGGACAGGCGAGGTTGTAGATTTCGGAAAAGGAAGCGGGAAAGGAAGAGGGAAGAGGGAAGAAGGAAGAAGCGTGGAGTTTCTCAACTTCCATCTCTGTGACGTCGGCTTCGACGAACGCGAAGTTCGGGTTCGACGCGAACGCCGCGAGGTTTTCGCGCGAACCCGTGTAGAGGTTGTCGAGCGCGACAACCCTGTAGCCTTCCCGCAGAAGCCGCGCGCAGAGATTGCTGCCGAGGAATCCCGCGCCACCCGTGACCAGAGCCGTTTTCATGGAGCGGGTATTATACCATACTCGCGCCCATCGCCTGGAGCAGCCTTTCCGGCGGCGGAATCGGACGAAACGTCTCGGTCGAGACGAAGCAGTGCCGCGTGAAGCCCTTCACGAGTACGGTCGCCTCGCCCTTGCGACGGACTTCGCAGGCGATTTCAAGGCGGATGCCCCTCAAGGCCTGCACCCACGCCGAGACTTCCAGAAGGTCGTCGTACCGCGCAGGGCTCTTGTAGTCGAGTTCCGCATGGATGACGGGCAGCATCCACCCCTCGACCTCGCATTCCCTGTACGTGTAGCCCATTTCGCGCATCAGCTCGTTGCGCGCGCGCTCGAAAAGCGTCAGGTAATTGCCGTAGTAGACGACGCCCATCTGATCCGTATCCGCATAGGGAACCCGATATTCGAGAACTGTCTTCTTCATGTTTCGATGCTTCGGGGAGTGGTGGTGGGGCAAGGATTCGAACCTTGGAAGGCGTAAGCCAGCAGATTTACAGTCTGCCCTCGTTGACCGCTTGAGTATCCCACCGTCAAACAATTGGAGCGTAGTATATCACATCGCGCGGCGCACCGTCAAGTGCCCTTGCTACGCATTGAACTTCTCGCGATTGATCCAGAGGCCGAGCGCCGGGTTCGGGATGAAGTAGACTTCCTCGCCGTCCACCGCGTTGTAGCCGTATTTGAGTTTCGCTGGGTCGTACTTCCGCGCCATCTCATCGTAGTCCGCCGCTCGGAAGCCGACGCTTTCGATCTCCTCCTTCGAGATGTCCTTCACACAGTAGGTGATCGAAAAGCGTCCGTCCGACGACCCGTGGATGAGGTGCGCCGCCGCGCCCATGTTCGCCCGTAGGTCCGCCGCATCGTCGCGCCGGAAGACCTCCAGCGTGTGAAGCCGCCCCTTGTAGCCGTATTTGCGGATGAGCCCGTCGACCGTCTTGTCCTCGCCGAACTGGTGCACGGCGGGCGCGAGGATGATCAGCTCGCCGCCGTCCGCCATCGCCATGCGCGTGCGGTAGATCGCCTTGTTGCCGAGCCATGTCGTCTTGAACTCGCTGCCGTCCAGGTAGACGACGCACTTCTTGAGGCCGTGCTCGACGTAATCCACGTTCTTCACCTGCGCGAGCTTCACGGCCTCCGTGAGGCAGTTGCGCCCCTGCCCGATGAAGAGGCCGTGGCTGCGGATCTTGCCGCCCGGCGCCGTGTTGACCGTCAGCACCCAGAGGATCGGGCGCTGCGCGACGTAATGATCAAAGGCGTAGTCGAAGATCTGGCGGACAGGCGTGTGGTCGCGGCCCATCGCCTTCTCCATGCCGCAGACCGCGCCGATCATGTGCGACTTGTTGATCATGTCCGCCCCGCCGATGCCGACGAAGATGTTCTTCGCGTGGTTGGCCATGCCGATCACCTCGTGCGGCACGACCTGCCCCGGCGAGACGATGAGGTCGTATTTCTCGTCCATGAGCCGACGGTTCACCTCGACGTCGACCGGCTCCTTCCACAGGCCCTCGGTGATCCGCTCGATCTCGGCGGCGGGAACCTCGCCGAGCTTCACGACGTCCGTGCGCCAGTTGTGGACGATCATCTGCGCGTACGGGATGTCGCCAAACATCGTCCGCCACTGCGTCTCGGAGACCGGCACGTGCGTGCCCAAGGCGGGCAGGACGTCCATGTGCGCGCCCTTCGCCGTCAGGAGACGGTAGAAGACCTGCGTGATGAAGCCCGCGTTCGAGTGGAAGCGCGTGAAGTCCGGCGGAATGACGAGCGCGTTCCGCACGGGGCCCTTCTCGGCTTCCCACGCGGCGAGCGCCGCCTCCAGCTCCTGCGCGATTTCCGCGTCCGAAAGGCCCTCGACCGTTTCGGCGATTCTGAACATGTCTTTCATCTCATGGGCCTCCTCATGGCAATTTCGGGACAGGTGTAGGGATTGGCGTGCTTCGTGCAGTTGATGCAGCCGGTGTAGAGCTTGTGCATGATTTCAGTCTTCGCAATCTCGACGAAGCCGAGCGAGCGGAAGAACGCCGGCGCGAACGTGAGGACGACGACTTCCCGCGGACGGAACGTCGCGACCTTCGCGAGCACGCCCTCCACGAGCAGCCGCCCGATGCCGCGACGGCGGAACGCCGCCGTCACCGCGACGGAGACGACCTCGACCGAGGCGGCTTCGGCGTTGCCGATTTCGGGATGGATCTGGTACGCCGCGCACCCGACCAGTTCGCCGCCCGCCTCCGCGAGGACGAACCGGTCGATCGTCTCGACGATGTTGCCGAGCGAGCGCGGCACGAGCTGGTCGCTGTTCCGCGAGATGAGCGCGTAGATCCGCTCCGCGTCCCGCAGTTCCGCCACCCTGACCGTCGCCGCGTCCATCGTCAGTCCACGACCGGGACGGCCGGGGCGAGCGTCTCGAAGGCATCGACCGAACCCGCGTAGCCGCCCGTCACCTGCGCGAGCAGGGCGCGGACGCGCGGGAACTCGACGTTGAGCCAGTGGTCGAGCGCGGCCTTCTTGTAGTCGAACTTCTCCGCCGCCTTCACGAAAAGCGCGGCGACGACGAGCGCGATGCCCGCGTCCACGAGCTTGCGCGCCGAGAGGTCGTGATACGCCTTCGCGTCGGCACGGCCCTTCACGTAGGCGACCGCCGCGTCCAGCTCGGCGAGGAGCTGCGTCATGCGCGGATGCGCCGGGCTCCACCCCGCACCAAGGATGTCGTCGAGGACGTCGTGGACGAGACCGCCCGTCACGCCCGCGACCGCCGCGACGACCTGCAGCTGCGAGGTGCCCTCGTAGATCGTCGTGATGCGGCTGTCGCGCAGGTAGCGCTCGCACGGGTAGTCCTTCATGTAGCCGGAACCGCCCAAGACGGAAATCGCGCTCATCGCGTTGCGCATCGACATTTCCGAGCCGTAGTACTTCGCCATCGGCGTCAGCATCTTGTTGAATGCGGCGACCTTCTTCAGGCGCTTGCGGACGTCCATCGCCTCCGGCGTGCCCTTGAGCGCGCTGAACTTGCGGTCCAGCCCCGCCTCCAAGTCGACGTTCTTCGCCGAGTAGTAGGTGAGCAGCCGGCTCGCCTGCAGCTCGACGCTCATCGTGGCCATGATCTCGCGGAGCGCGGGGAAGCTGTCGATCGTGACGCCGAACTGCTTGCGGCTCGCGGCGTAGTCGCGCGCGGCGCGGTAGGCCGCCTCGCCAATGCCCGTGCCCTGCGCGGCGATGCCCATGCGCGCGCCGTTCATGAGGGCCATGACGTAGGTGATGAGTCCGCGCTTGCGCAGGCCGATCAGCTTCGCCGGGGCCTCCGTGAAGACCATTTCGCACGTCGGCGAGCCGTGGATGCCGAGCTTGTTCTCGAGACGGCGCACCTTGACCCACGGCCCGTTCTCGACGAGAAGGCAGCTGAGTCCGCGTCCGTCGGTGAACTCGGGCTCCGTGCGCGCGAGGACGAGCAGCACTTCGCCGCAGCCGTTCGTGATGAAGCGCTTGACGCCGTTCACGAACCAGTTGCCGTCCGCGTCCTGGTGCGCCGTCGTCTTGACGCTCTGGAGGTCGCTGCCCGCGTCCGGCTCGGTCAGCACCATCGCGCCCGTCATCTCGCCCGTGACGAGTTTCGGCACGTACTGTTTCTTCAGCTCCTCGTCGCCGAACTGGTTGATCGTCTCGGCGATGCCCTGGAGGCCGAAGAGGTTCATGAGGCCCGCGTCGCCGCGCGAGACGATGTCGTTGCACGCCGTGAGGATCGTGCAGGGCATGTTGAGGCCGCCGAGGTAGTAGGGGATCGTGACGCCCATGAGGCCCGTCTTGCCGAAAAGCTCCAGCGCGAGCTTCATGCCAGGCGCGCGCGTCACCGAGCCGTCCGCGTTCAGCGTGTTGCCGACCCGGTCGGTCTCCTCCGCGAGGGGCGCGATGCGGTTCGCCATGATGTCGCCGCAGAGGTCGAGCGCGCGCCTGTAGTTGTCGAGCGCGTCCGCCGCGTCCTTCGGCGCGAAGGGATAGTCCTTCGCGAACTTGAAGTCCTCCTCCAAAAGCGCCGCGACCTCGGAAAGGTCGAGCACGTCGATGACGTTCTGGATGTCCGGATTGTCCTTGTAGAAGTTAGCCATTGTTTTCAGCCCTTGTTCTTGATCGCCTTGATGAGCTTCGGGATGACGACGTTCAGGTCGCCGACGATGCCGTAGTGCGCGACCTTGAAGATCGGCGCGTCCCTGTCCGTGTTGATCGCGATGATCTTCGCCGCGTCCTGCATGCCCGCGAGATGCTGCACCGCGCCCGAAATGCCGCAGCTGACCATCAGCGCGGGACGCACCGTGACGCCCGTCTGGCCGATCTGCCGCTCGTGTTCGCAGTAGCCGAGGTCGACCGCCGCGCGCGACCCGCCGACCGCGCCGCCCAGGACTGCCGCGAGGTCGTGCAGCAGCCTGAAGTTCTCCTTCGAGCCGACGCCCGCGCCGCCCGCGACGATGATGCGCGCGCCCTTCAGGTTGACCTTCGAGACCTTGCGGACGATCTCCACGACCTCGACCGGGATCTCCACCCCCGCGAGATGGGAATCGTGGCGTTTGATTCGGTCATTCGAGAACTCGACCATTCGACCATTTCTGTCGATCGGCTTCATCACGCCCTCGCGCACCGTCGCCATCTGCGGCCAGTGGCGCGCGTTGACGATCGTCGCGATGATGTTGCCGCCGAACGCCGGACGGATCTGGTGCAGGACGTTCGCGAACGTCTCGCCCGTCTTCCGGTCCGTGTAGTCGCCGATCTGGAGATCCGTGCAGTCGGCCGTGAGGCCGCAGCGCAGCGCGGACGCGACGGCCGGCGCGAGGTCGCGCCCCATGTGCGTCGCGCCGAAGACCAGGATCTGCGGCTGCTCTTCCTTGACGAGCTCGACGAGCGCATGGCGGTACGCCTTGCTGCGGAACACCTTGAGCGCCGGGTCGTCGACGAGGTGCACGACGTCCGCCCCGCCCGCGACGAGCTCCGCCGCCAGCGGCTCGACGCCCTCGCCCATCAGCACGGCACCGACCTTGACGCCCAGTTTCGCCGCGAGTTCGCGTGCCTTGCCGAGCAGCTCGAACGGGATCTCGGCGAGCTTGCCCTCCTCCTGTTCCGCAAAGACCCAGACTTCACCCTTTGTTCTGTCCATACTTCTCCCTTCTTCCCTCTTCCTTCTTACTTCTTCCTTGCCTCACCCGATCGTATGCTCTGCGATGAGTTCCGCGACAAGGCCACCGAGGCCCTCGTCCGTCGCCGGGACTTCCTTGAACGCGCCGCCCGCGAGAACGACGGACTGGATCTTGTTGACGCTCGTCGGCGAGCCCGCGAAGCCGCAACGCGCGTCTTCGCAACCGATCGCCGCGCAGTCGAGGACCTCCGGCTCCGCGTTCTTGTATTCCATGACGCGGCGCATCTGGAACGGACGCAGCTCGCCGAACTTCTCCGTCACGGTGAAGAGCGCGGGCAGCTTCGCGCGGCACGTCTCGATGCCCGTGCCGATGTCGCGCGTCGCGATCGCGACGTCGCCGTCCATCTCCAGCTTCTCCAAATAGGTGACGACCGCGCAGTCGAGCTTCTCGCCGATCTGCGGGCCGACCTGGGCCGTGTCGCCGTCAATCGCCTGGCGTCCGCAGAAGACGAGGTCGGGGCTGAACCGCTTCACCGCCTGCGAGAGGATGTAGCTCGTCGCGAGCGTGTCGGAGCCGGCGGCCTTGCGGTCGGTGACGAGGACTGCGCGGTCGGCCCCGCACATCAGTGCCTCGCGCAGGATCGCCTTCGCGGCGGGCAGACCCATCGTGATGACGGTGACGGTGCCGCCGTAGGTCTCCTTGACCCACAGCGCGGCTTCGAGGGCGTTCTTGTCCTCGGGATTGAAGATCGCGGGCAGCGCCGCACGGTTGATCGTTCCGTCCGCCTTCATCGCCTCGCCCGTCACCTTCTGGGTGTCCGGGACCTGCTTGATGCAGACGACGCAGTTGTAGCTTTTCATGGCGCAGTATTATACCAAAAGTTCATGAAGCCGACCGATTACGGGATGAATGACCCGCATTCCCGACGAATGTTCCGTAACGCCTCCAGGACGGCGAAGCCGCGACGGTCGGGCCAGCTGGTGACGTTGCGCAGGATGACGACAACCGTCCGCGTCCGCAGGTCAAAGCCCACGAACGACGCACCGCCGTAGATCATGCCGACGCGATACAGGACACGCGACCCGTCCGGGAGGACTTTCACGCGCAGGAGTCCGAAGACGGCCTCGTCCGCATAGGCGTTGATGTCGCGCTCCTTCAGCTGCGCATCGACGATCGACCAGTAGGCAGAGAAGAGCGTCGCGCAGTCTGCTGCGGACGAGAAGAGGCCGCCTGTCGCCCGCAGGGCCTCGCCCAGACGGTGGTCGGGCACGTCGCCGCCGCGCCGCGTCAGCCAGGGCAGGTGCCCCGCACACGCGCGCGTCAGGCGGTTCGTCTGGTCGCCGCACGGCTCGTAGGTCGTGTCGGCGAGCGCGCGCGGCACCGTCAGCTCCGCACGAAGGATTTCCTCCAGCGGCTTGCCGAGCGCATCCTCGACCGCCGTCCCCAGCAGGCCGAAGCCCATGTTCGAGTAGATCTCGCGCCGCGCCCGCACGGCATGTCGCCACCACGGCCGCCACGTCATGCGCACGAAGTCGTCCCGCGTCTCGAACGCCGCGTAGATGTCCGTGCCGAAGAAGCCGCAGGAGAAGGCCGTCCACGTGTCGAGCGGCTCCCAGCGCACGATGAACTCGCGCGGCAACCCGCTGCGGTTCAGCAGCAGGTCGCGCAAGGTGATGCGTCCGTATTCCGGCGGCAGGGCGAGCTTCGAGCAGGACGTGACGGGCTGGTCGAGGTTCAGCCGTCCCTGCGCGTGAAGCTTCAGCAGGATGGGGTGAAGGAAGAACTTCGAGAGGGACGCGATGCGGAAAAGCGAACGTTCCGTCGCAGCCCCTGCGTGTGCGAAGGCCGTTCCCTGCGGCGAAACGATCGCCACGGCGCAGCTTTCGTCCTCCGCGTCCTGCACGTAGTAGTCGGCGACGGCCTGCGCAACGGTCTGCGGCGAGCCGGCGGTCGCCAGGCGATCCTCAATCGTCCGGCATCCGCCGACGCCAAGCGCACATGCCGCAAGCAAAAACGCCAATCGGTGCCTGACCCAAAGCAACTGCAACAGCATTTGAGCTCCGCACCTCATTCGTCGTTGCCTTTACGCGCATCTGCATCCTGAACTTTCAGCTGCTCAAGCAGGGCCAGGTTGTTGATGCGGTTCACGTCCACAACCGTGCCTGAAGCCAGACCAAAGGGTAGCGTAAAGCAATAGACATACGGAATCCAAGATGTCGCAAGCATCAGCGTTCCGGTCGTTCGGAGCTGGCGTTTGTCACGCGGAAGGTCTGTCAGCCTGTCCAGACCGGACTCGGCCATCTTATGAGCCATGAAGTGTTGCCCTGCACCCGGAAGGAGCGACCAGCACACGGTCGCCGTCATGTCCACAGGAGGCTGAAACCGCCCTGCATCCCGTTCGTTTCGCCACGAGATGCCACGCGCATGCATCTTGTCGATGCGAATGCGCTCGGCTTGCGTGACATCCACACAGGAGCATCCTGCGACGACAACCAGGGCGGCGAGAGCCGTCCATTTCTCGTATTTTCTTTTCATATTGGCATTACCATCACGTTAAAAGAAGTCCTCTCTTCATATCTCCTAAGAGGTCGTGAGAAAATACCCTATCTGAAATACGAAGAGAGGAAACGCATCGCGTTCCCCTGCAATGTATCGTCAGATACGAAACTTCTCACATTTCTTAGGACGATTTCTTTGCAGTGCTGCAAATTGACTGAAGGCATCCGAGGGTGGACACGGGCATCGGCGCACACGCAGTCGCTTGACGTCCGAATCAGTTCTCGAACTCTACCATCCCTCCGCGTTTGCGCAGCGAGCCACACACGCACGAAAAGACGAGCGAAGTATACCATATTTTCAGGCGCCCGTGGTGTCGTCGCGAGCAACGACCAAGGCTTCAGCATGAAAAATAATTCTCTCTCTGCGCGACAGTCGTCCGCATCTCGGCCCTTCGGCCCGACAGCTCGCGCTTCGGAGCGGGAAGCTGCTCGCTCGGTCTCGTCGCTCTGGTTTGCGCTTCTCGTCGAAGACAACCGGCCGGCTTCAGCCTGCCGTGCCTCGGCGAGACCACGGGCTGCGGGCGAGGCCTCTCCGACGCCAGCAAACCCTCGCTCCTCACTCGCGCCACTTCCCGCCCCTTCGCGCGCACGAACCCTCACATTCGGGTTTTGTCACGCGGAGATCGCAGAGGTTTTCTCATGTTGGGAATCGCAGGTTCTCGCGAAGCGGCGCAGGTCGCCCGTGGCCCAGAGGAGCCGACAGTCGCGCGAGCTGTCGGGCCGACGGGCCTATTGTCGCACAGAAAATCGACATCCAATCTCCGCCCAGGACTTCACGCGCGTCATGTTCGGCGCGAGCGCGAAGTCCCGGTTCCACGGCCGATCAAACACCAGTACCCGCGTCTTCGTCCACGCCGCAAGCGCGGACAGGATGAGCGGCGAGTCGTCAATCGCGATGTCGTAAGGACGCTTCAGCAGCTCGTCCCGCGGCACCATCTCCGGCGCATCGCCGTCCTGCGAGAAGCGGCGTCCGTACTTGTTCACGTAGGTGACCGGAAGCGCGCCCAGTCCGGCGGCCCGCAGCCACGCCTCCGTCGCCGTGTGCGACGTCGCGGGGCGGCCCGTCACGATCTCGACGTCATGCCCCTCGGCGACAAGCGCCTTGACGCCCGCGACCGCCCCCGGCGTCTCGGGATAGGACAGCAAGCAAGACGGCTCGTGCGCCATGCGCATGAAGTCCTGCATCTGGGCTTCCGTCAGCCCGAAGGTCTGCTGCAAATCGAAGTTGCGCACCTCCTCGTAGCGGACGCGCACGCCGAATCTCTCCGCCGCGAGCCGGCAGAGCGTCGCCGCCGTCTCGCAGAGAATGTCGTCCATGTCACAGTAAATGCGCATTCACGCCTTTCGCCCGACGAGCTTTTGGGCCAGTTCGCGCAGAAAGCCCGTCTCGCCGGGCAGCCCTTCCAGCGCGGCAATCGCCGCCGCCGTCGTCTCGGACACGCGGCGTTCGGTCTCCGCGCGCGGATAGGGGCCGTCCCCGTCCAGCAGGTCGTCCTCGTACTGGAACGCAAGACCGAGATTCTGCGCGAAGCGTTCCAGCCGCGCCACGTCGTCCGGCGCGCCGCCTCCCGCCAAGGCCCCCATCTTCGCCGCCGCGACAAACAGGTCAGCCGTCTTGTGGAGGTAGATGAACTCGACGATTTGATCATTCGCCGATTCGCCCATTCGATCATTCGACAATTCGGTTATTCGATCATTCGTCGATTCGGCAACTCGATTATTTATCTCCACGTCCTCGACCTGTCCGCGCACGACGCCGACGCCCTTCTCGCCCAGCACGCCGACGATCGCCGCGACGTTGCGCGGGGCACGGGCCGCCGTCTGGTAGGCGAGGGCCAGGAGCGCGTCCCCCGCGAGAATCGCGTTCGCCTCGCCGAACCTCTTCCAGACCGTCGGCTGTCCGCGCCGCAGGACGTCGTTGTCCATCGCCGGCAGGTCATCATGGACGAGCGTGTAGTTGTGCAGGATCTCGATCGCCGCCGCCGGATACTTCGCGTCCTCGGCCGTTCCGCCGACGGCCGTCGCCGACGCGAGGCAGATGAGAGGACGGATCCGCTTGCCGCCCGTGCCGACGGCATAGCGCATTGCCTCGGCGAGAATCGCGGGCCGTTCGTCCGCCGCCGGCAGAACCTCGTTCAGCGTCGCCTCGACAAGCGCGCGCAGCGTCCGCGCCGGATCCGTCTCGTTCGACATCGCTTCGGCTCCTTTCGTTCAGACGACCGTCAGGTTCTGCAGGGCGGCGATGCGGTCCTCGAGCGCGGGATGCGTCGACCAGATCGACGTCTTCTTGCCCTCGGCGATGCCCATCGCCTTGAGCGAGTCGGGCAGGACGCCCGGCTGCAGGTTGCCGAGACGGCGCAGCGCGGCAATCATCGGCGACGGCGAGCCGAGGAGGTGCGCCGAGCCGGCGTCGGCGGCGTATTCGCGCTTGCGCGAGAACCAGAAGACGACAAGCGACGCGAGGATGCCAAGCGCGAGCTGCAAGACCATCACGAGCAGGAAGTAGAGTCCGCCGCCGTCACGGCGCCGTTCGCCCTCACCCTTGCCGGCGTTCGCAATGACGGACGCGAGGACGCGCGAGATCACGATCACGAAGGCGTTGAGGACGCCCTGCACGAGCGTCAGCGTCACCATGTCGCCGTTCGCGACGTGGCTCATCTCGTGGCCGAGCACGGCGCGCAGCTCTTCCTTCGACATCTGGCCCATGATGTCCGTCGAGACGGCGACAAGCGCATGGTTCCTGAACGCGCCCGTCGCGAAGGCGTTCGCCGCGCCGGGATAGATCGCGACCTCCGGCGTGTTCACGCCCGCCCGGCGCGCGAGATCCTCGACCGTCGCGACGAGCCAGCGTTCGGACTCGCCCTCGGTGCCGTCAATCGTCCGCGCGCCGCACGCCATCTTCGCCATCGGCTTGGAGAGGAGCAGCGAGATGAACGCGCCCACGAGGCCGTAGACGAAGGCGAAGATGAGGAGATCCGCCCATTCGGGGCCGACGAGTTCGGCGACGGACGTGCCGAGGATGGCACACAAGACATTCGCCACGATGCCCAGCGTGAGCATCACGGCGAGGTTGGTAATCAAAAACAGGACAATGCGTTTCATGGCGGACATTATAGCATATCGTTCACCCCGTTGGCACGTCACCCTGTTGTTGTCGTTTCATTCCGCATGCGGGAAGACCTCTTCGAGGCGCACGAGGTCGCGGCCCCGGAACTCGTAGCAGATGAAGTGCACCGGCGTCCCGCCCGCGAGCGCGGGGAGGTTCGGGTCCGCCGCGTACGCCTTCAGCTGCGCCTGCGCCTCCGCGTGCTTCGCCGCGAGCTCCGCGTCCGAAGCGTCCGCCCTGGAGTGCTTCATCTCGATGAGGTAGCTCTGCTCGGGGACGCACCCTTCCGGCAGCGTCCGGTCCGGGAACAGCGCGTAGTCCGAGTAGCCGCACGGGTGCGACAGCTCCGGCTTCACCGTGAACGCGCTCTTCATCGTGAGGTACGCGCGCAGGTAGCCGTTGATCCGCGCCTCGCCGTGGAGCCCGTCGCGCGGCGAGCCGTTGTCGCGGTACTTCTCCGCGAGGTAGGTGAGGAAGTCGCGCCACTCGCCGTCCCACGCGAAGGCGTCGAACTTCGCCGTGAACTCCGACGTGTCCACCGCGTTCGGGCGCTTCGCGTACTCTTCGCGCATGTAGTCGAAGATCTGCCGCCGCACGCACTCGTTCGGGATGCGGAACTGCAGGTTGCCGCGCCAGACCCGCGACATCGTGACGATGCCGTAGTAGTAGTAGAGCGACTTGAAGTTCTCCTCCTTGAGGATCCCCTCGATCGGGAAGCTCTCGACGAGCGGGAACGAGACCTCGCCCCTGTCCGCCAGCTCCTCCGTGAGCGGCAGCACGCCCTCGTACGTCTCGGCGTGCCGCTGCGCGGCGAGGATCGCGCGGAGCTTGTTCCAGTCGCTGCGGATGTTCGCGTCGACCAGGTTCTCCGGCGGGCGCCCAGAGGCCACGAGCTTGCCGAGGTAGTAGAGCGCCATGTCGCAGTTGTAGAGCGTCTCCTTCCCCGCGCACGGCCGCGAGAAGCAGTAGCTGTCGTACCACGCCTTGACGGTCCTGAGGTGGCGCTCGGCGTCGTCCGCGAACTTCCCCGTCCCCCGGAAGTCCTCGAAGAGCCGCCGCGTCTCGTCCGCCGTGAAGCCGACCATCGCGTTGAACTCCTCCTCCTGCGTGATGTTCGTCGCGATGTTGAAGCCGCTCGTCAGGTCGTCCATCGTCACGGGCGAGACGCCCGTCATGAAGATGCGGTCGCACGTGCCCTTGAACTTCTTGAACCAGCCCCGGTAGAACCCCGTGCCGTGCGTGATCTCCCTGTAGGGCACCTTCCCCGCCGTCGAGACGATCTCGTTCGTGAAGTTGTCGTACTCGTCCACGATCACGTAAAGGCCCAAGCCAAGGCGCTTGATCAGCGGCGCCAGCACGTCAAACTTGTCTCCGGCACCCGGCAATGCGATCAATTCGTCGACGTCCGCAACCGACGACAATTCCTCGCGGTGACCGTCGATGAGATTACGGAGCGAATTGTTGAGATAGTTCTCGAATTTCGCGCACCAAGTCTCTCCACGCGAGGCATTGACCTGTGAGAAGTCAAGCGTGAGGACAAAATACCGATTCGCGTTCGCCGTCGGGCTCTTTCCGATGTCGAGTCCGCCAAAGAGTCGGTCGAAGTTCTTCTTCTCCGCGACGTCGTAGTAGCAGCGCAGCGTTTCGCAGAGGAGCGACTTCCCGAACCGGCGCGGCCGCACGAAGAAGAGGAAGTTCGCCCGTTCCTCCATCTTGCGGATGAACGCGGTCTTGTCGACGTAGTAGAAGTCCTCCAGGCGGATGCGCTTGAAGTCCTTGACGCCATAGGGTATCTGCTCAGGTCTCATGACGGATAGTATACCATATCTCTACACACCACAGCGACAGCCAAGCGCGGGCGGCGGCTACCGCTCGCGGGTCGTGCGGAGGGCGACGGGAATAGGCGGATCGCGAAAGCCCGCCTCAAGCGTGTTCCTGCGCGAAAAGACGTTCTCGCCAGACTTGACGGCGAACTCCCGCCCGTCAGCGAAAAGCGTGAACGGACGGTTCGAGACGACCCTGATCGCGTCCGTCGTCGCGATCACCGAGCAGGTCACGCGGCCGAAGCGGTAGTTCTCGACGCCCACGCGCCCTTCGACCTCGCGGGGAAAATCGCAGCGCAGCGCATTGGTGAACGCATTGGCCTCCTTGATGCCGATCACGTCCTCAAGGAAAATCGAGATCGGCCCCAGCGCCGACCAGCCGCAGAAGTCGTGCCGCACGAATTCGCCGCGCTTGTTGGTCGCCGGCTTCGGCTCCGTCGGCGAATAGCACTCCCAGATCGTGTGCGGCGCGAAGTCACGGTACGTCCGGTACATGTGGCCGACCAGCCGCGTCGCGACGTCGCGCGAGAAGCCGAAGAGGAAAATGTGCGTCGGGGGCGCGCCGGAGGGCGTCGCCGCGACTTGCGCCTCGTACCAGCGGCACGCACGAGCGATGATGACGCGCCAGCCGACGCCGGATGTCTTTCCGAGGACAAGCGCGCCGACGTGCGCACCCGACCCGGCCTCAAGATGCCGCCTCTGTACGGCGTCTTCAAGGCACACCTCGTAGACGAGCGAGACGTTCGTCTTCTTGCCGCGAACACCCTGCCCCATCCCCTCGAAGAACAGCGCGAGATTCATCTTCTCCCCTTAGAGATCGCCTGTCCCTTTGCGCAGCCCATGATATGTCTCACTCGCGTAGAGCCGCTTTCTTCAACGCCGCGTCCCGCTCCTTCTGGATGCGCGCGCGCACCTGTTTCACGTAGAAGCCAAGGCGCGTGATGTCTTCCCTCTTGCGGACGGGACGCCCAATCTGCTTCTCGAACTTCGCTCGGATCACATCCATCTTTTCTACATCATTCGGATATCGAGCCACATTGAATTCATCGATTTCAAGATTCTCGATTACGCTTTCGCGATACTCGGCCAAGCCAATGTAGGCGTCCCATTTGTCGTTTTCTTCACGCCAAGACCAGTTGCCGTCAGATGTCGGCTTCGCTGGTTTCATTGCGGCGATCTGGCAATCGATCCATTCAATGGTGTCAAAATATGCATTCCACGTTTTTTCATAGGAAGATCCGACATCCCACATCGCACCAATCAAGTCCCAGTTGAGCATATGACAGGCTTCACGAACGGCCGCATATCTGCGAGACGGGCGCAAACCCTCTACGGGAATTCTTTTCAGCGCATCTCGCCAGTCTGCAAGCAAAGCCTCCCGTTTTTTTCTTTCTTTCACGTCCTTGAGATTTTCCCGCACCGCATCGCTTTCCATGATTACGCGGACGGATGCGTTGGTCTTCAATGCCGCAATCAGAGCGCGCGATGCCGCGACGGCTTTCTCCTCTTGCGTTGGCGAACGCTTCTCGCAACCCAACGCACTGCAAAGAACAACAATAGCAAACATGATTCGTTTCATTTTACCCGTACTCCGTTAAGGATGATTCCACCGCCGATTTCACGGCGGACGGCATTGCCGTGTTTCTGAACTTCGGCATTCCCTTGCGCGTCAATTGTCATGACCTGCCGGGAGCCATTCGCAAAAGTGCCAATTGGATCGTCTCCTTTTTGGACGTTGGAATCTGCCCAGCCACAGGGGACATCCCATGTCAGGTTGCCGTTCGCCCACCCATTTGTCCCAGTTGTCGAGACAAATCCTCTTGAATCCAATTGTGGCAACGCTCTTTTGAAACCGGCTTCGTCGTTCAGGAACTTGTTATTGCCATACACCTCACGCCAGTCACCAGCCCCTTGGTCTTCGCCATGAAACCATTCGGACATGAAAAACGTGTCGGCGAAATACCCGCTGTGACTTCCCCCCACGTCTGGGATTTCTTCAACCCGAATTCCTGAGAAAGAAACGTCCAGGGGCAACACATACACGTCTATTGTCAATAGAATTCCCCCCGCCTGTCCTGAACGGATTTTCGGTGCGGTCAAATATCCTGTATCCCGCGCAAGTACGCCCTGAGGCTCTACAACCCTTGTTTGCGGTACATAACAGCAACCTTCCCCAGCGATTTCAAAACCATTCACCTCGGCAGAGAGAGGACATCTGTATTCATAAGAACCATTTGATTCTTTGAGAGTCCCCCAGCCGTTTCTTTTCCAGCGAACTGATTCAACCTTTGGCTGATTTTCGCATTCCACGATTTCGCCTATGCCAAACTTATGCCGGGAAAGACTCTCGTTCTCCGGAGCCAGCACTCTTGGCTTGACAGTCACTTTCACCGCCGTCGCCTTGTCGACGGTCGTTTCCGTCCAGCCCGTCTCGTTCTCCGTGAACGTCGCCGTGACGACGATGTCGTCCTTGCCGCCGCTCGGCCGGACGGCACGGTAGGTGGTCTTGAACGCGACCTCCTCGCCCGGCTCAAGGTCCTGCTCGAACGGCAGGGGGCTTCCGCCGTAGGGCACGAGGCCGTCCGCGCCCGCGATCTCGATGCGGACGTGTCCGCCGCGCGTGCCGCCGTACGCCCAGCAGTCGAGCCGCGTCGCCGTCGACTGCCACGGGACGAGTTCGCCTGGCGCGTTCTCGTAGTCGTCCTCGAAGAAGACGACGCTCTTCGAGAACGTCGCCGACGCGCCCGGCAGGGGCGGCTTCTCGTCGGGGTCCTCTTCGCCGCCGGGGTGGTCGACGCTGCCGCTACAGCCGCAGAAGCCGCCGTAGGCCGGGAGGCGATAGCCCTCGTATTCGAGGTAGCCCGTCGCGGAACAGCCGCCGCAGGAGCAGCCGTCGCCGCACGTGATTGAGAACGTGTAGCCGCTCCCCGAAACGCGGCAGCAGACGTTCGTCCACGTGAACGCCCCGCCAAGCCCGGCGGGCGTGACCTGCATCGTGAAGGGTTTGGAAGGCTTGGAGAATGTTTGGAAGGTTGGCAGGAGTGTGAAGGATGTTAGAGGGGTGTTGCTGTCGCTGAACACGGAGGTGTTGGAGAAACGGAGGCACGGAGCGTAGATGGATGTCGCTGACGCGACAGTCTGGCACGCCCTCTTAGGGCGTTCTCCGCGTCTTCCATTCTCCGTCTCCTCCGTGTTAAGCGCCGCAGGCTTAAGAGCTATCGAAACAGGCCAATTTAGCCACAATGCGGCCTCGTCCCGCTCCCACGACTCCTCGATGTCGTCGCACGACTTGCCGACAAGCTCAAACGGCATCGGGCACGTCACGCGGTACGTCTTGCCGATGAGGAGCGTGACGCGGTTCGTCGCGTCCGCCTTGGCGATGAACGCGGGGTCGGCGAGGTCCGACGTGCCGTCGCCCATGAACGTCACCTTGGCGTTGGCGCGGCGCACGACGAGATCGACCCAGCAGTAGGCGTTCGTGTTCGCGCCCTCCGGCAGCGTCTGGCGCGGGCCGAACTGGGGCGTGTCCGCCGGGGCGAGCGGCGCGTCGTCTTCGTCGTTCGGGATGCCGTCGCCGTCCCAGTCATCGGGATTCACGCGGCGGTAGACGCGCTCGACTTTGTTTGAGCGTGCGATAAAGTCGCCGTTCGGGAAGAGTTCGAGCTGGGCGTTAATGGCTGGATGAACCACGGATTGACACGGATTGACACGGATTTCTTCTCGTGCAGAGATGCCTGCGGCGCTTAACACGGAGGTGACGGAGTTTGAGAGACACGGAGTCGCATTTTCCTCTCCGTGCCTCCGTTCCTCAAACTTCTCCGTGTTTAACGCCGTAGGCTTTTCATCCCCAATCCGTGTCAATCCGTGACAATCCGTGGTTTCTTTTCTCTCGTATGGGTTGCCGAGGAAGAAATTCTCCCACGTCAGCAGAACAGAGCCGTTCGTGGTCGCCGCCGTCCAGAGGTAGGATTGGTCGTGCCGCGCGAACATCGGCGCACCAACGACGACGATCTCGTTCGAGGCGTTCCGCAGCTGTGGGCGCACCTTGCCCCACGTGTGCGCCCAGAGCGACGTCACGACGTGGCTGCCGATGGGGAAGCGGAAGTCATTCAGTTGCGCTCGCGCTCGCCCCCTGTAGGCATCGGTGAGGTGCCACGTGCCGACGAGCCGTGCGCTTGTCGGCCTCTTGCTGAAGTCGGCCGCGTTCGTCCGCACCGTTTCGAGGCGATAGCCGCGCACCGCGTCGTTGGACGAGACAATTTTCTCACACGGAGATGCGGAGGCACGGAGTTCATCTGGTGACTTGTCCACGGATTGACACGGATTCTCACGGATTTCGATTCGTGCAGATTCGTGTTGATTCGTGGAAACGTCCTTCTGCTTCTCCCCTGCCCACAAGGCTACGAAAGATACGGTCAGCACGGCAAACGTCTTCTGAAACGGCGAGAGCCGCAGAAACTGTTCCATCAGTCCGAGTAATGGCTTTCTCGACATCCAAGCGAAAGCCACAAGTGCGCACCCGCCCATGAGGGCGACGCAAGTCCAGACGAAAACCGATTCTCTGAAGACAGGCGCGACCATCACCGAATCTCCATGACGACGCCCAGACGCTTGCCCTCGACAATAACGGCCTCGCCGACCTTGGCGGCACCCCGTCGCGTGACGCGGACGAGCCCCCATGACGCATCCATCTTCGGACGCTTCAGGACAAAAGTTCGCTTTATCCGTCCGGTTGCTGACGCCTCCGCGTCTGTCTGGCAGTCGGCCTCCGACGCGCCGCCAAACCATCTGCCGCAGTCAAAGCCAAGGGACAGGTCGTCCTCGTCAAGTCCGAGAACGACGTCCCCGTTCGCGTCCGTCCCGATCGCCACCTCGACGAAATTCGTCGGCGAGGCGTCGAGCGCAAGCGTGAACGCGATGCGGCTCATCGTCCTGAAGTCGACCGCAAATGGGATGTTGGTGGACGCCTCCGAAAGAACGGATGCGTCAAACGGCAACGGCGGAACGGCAACGCCAAGCGCCGCCAAGTGGAGCAGGAATGTGAAAGCAAAGGTTTTCATGGGCTCATGAAGTGGATTATACCATCTTTCCCGCAGCTACGGCGAGCATCTGCGCCCTGACGGCTCTCGCGATTCGCTCGGCAAACGGCGGCGGAACGGAATTGCCGATCTGGCGGTACTGGTCGCACCGCGAGCCGCAGAACGTGAAGTCCGGCGGAAATCCCTGGAGCGCGGCGGCTTCCGACACCGTGATGCGGCGGAAATGCGCGGGGACGGCAAACGTCTTCGGGTCTGCTCCGGCAAGCAATGCCGCATGCGTCGCAGTGAGCCAGTCCGGGGCGGCGGCGTCCGCCAGGAGATGCGTGTCGAGGAACGGCGTCTTGTTGCCGCCCATGGACGCCGGCAGCGTCTGGCAGGGGCGGTCAAGGTCGATCGGGCGACCCATCCCGTTGAAGATCATCCCGGCATACGGGGACGCCCTCAGGACAGGATGCGCCGCCATCGTGATTCGCGCAGGGCAGACGCCTTGGTTGTCGCCGCATCCCGGCGGGTCAAGGCGCGCGAGGACGGTTCGTGACGAGATTCTTTCCGGGGACGGCTGCGGAAACGGAAGCCCCCTGACAGGCTCAAGCGTCCCGATCATGATCATGCGCTCGCGGCGTTGTGGCGTCCCGTATTCTTGACAGTCCAGGATGCGGAACCCGACCCGATAGCCAAGGCGGACGTACTCGGACAGCAAGGCGTTTCTCACGGCGGCAAACTTTCCCAGCCGCCCGAGCGCCGCGACATTCTCCATCACGAAATAGCGCGGCCTCTTGGCCGCAACCACTTTCTGGAACTCGAAGACGAGCTTGCTTCGCGGGTCGTTCGGGTCCATCTTGCCCGCGACCGAGAAGCCCTGGCAGGGCGGACCGCCGAAGACCAGCTCGCAGTCGGGTATGTCCCTGCGGTAGTCGAAGTCCATGATCGAGCCGCAGCGAATCTCGACTTGACCGAAGTTCCGGGCATGCGTCGCGCACGCAACCCTGTTGAAGTCATTCGCCCACACGATGTCGAATCCGGCTTTCGCGAAGCCGAGGTCCATGCCTCCCGCGCCGCAGAACAGCGACACGGCCCGTATCTTCTTCATGTCGTCCTTCCTCCAAACGTCCTTTCGAAAAGCGCCGTCACGTCGTCGGGCGCGTTCATCTCGACCAGTGCCCGGTAAATGCCGTTGGCCATTTCCCTGCGCCCGTCGCCGTCGCAAAGCGCCATCGCGACGGACAGCGAGCCCTCGATCTGCAGGAAGGCGAGGTCGACGCCCCTGTCCGCCCAGTAGTTCGTCAGAACGCCCCAGGGCACGTTTGACTTCCGAGCGGAAGATCCGATGGCGAAGACGACCTTTTTTACGCCGACGGCAATCGCCTTTTCGCACGCATGGTTCACGTCGACATTCGAGTAAGGCTTGTCCTTCACCTCGACGGCGTAGCGCCTGCCGTCCGAAAAGGCGAGGTCGATGTCCCCGACCTCCCTTGAACTCGCGCCCGATTCCGTGGCCGGATGGACGATGACCTTCGTCCCCTTGCCGTAGAACATCCGGAAGAACGCGGCGATCGTCGCAACGGCCGACACGCCTTTCGTGTGAGCCTCGAAGAAGTCGAAAAACGCGTCAGCCCTGAGCGCGGCGTTCGTCACGGGCGCAAGCTCCATGACCGAGGCCGCATGCGGCGGACGCTTCAGGATGACGGACAGGGCAAAGCAGAAAGCCCTCTTGCGCAGTTCGCCGTCCCCCCGGCGAACCGACTCCAGCGCATCGTACAGCGCATGGAGCAGCTGCGTGTCGACGCCCTTGCGGACGTTGTTCGTCTTCTCGATCATCGCGAACCGGGCCGACTTGTTCGCGAACGGCTCGTTCGACGCACCAAGGCGACCCTGCAGGTATGTCTTCTCGAACGGAACGAACACCTTCTGGCAAAGGGAGCGCGCGTCAAACGCTCCGGGGATGCCCGCGTTCATCTGTAGGCAGCGGGGATGAAGCGTCCTGTCCGTGACCGCCGCGAGCAGACCCGTGACCAGCATGTAGCGGAACGTCTTGTGAGGGCCGTTGACGACCTGCTCGATGGACAGGCGCAGTGCGGCCGGAATCTGCGCAGAATCAACGTTCAGCGCTGACCCAAACAGCTGCTGAAGCCGCAACTGGGCGGCTTCGCGCAACTTCGTCGCTTGCGAGATCTTCTTCAATGGCATCGTCCGTCCGCGCGAACCAGACGACCGGCACCATGCCCGGATACAAGAAAAGAGCGCGATTCCTTCTCATGTACTCTGACGACGCCCTACCACAGGCTTAAGAGGAATACATGAAAACGAGGAACGCGCCCCAAACGGGCGCGCAACTCGCAGACATACCGTTCCTCTTCTGAAATGGTGGTAGTATTTCGTCAGAACGTCGTGTTTGCTGTCACGCAAAGTCAGTACGGCCTAAAAGGGCGGAGCGCGACAATGTGCCGCCTAAAAGATCCCTCGGCCTATCTCGCCCGGACGCATCAGCTCAATCCGTCGTCCGAACGCAGAGAATTATACCAAAAAATGCCACCCTACGGGGGGGGGGGGCGTAGGGCAAGCCCGCCGAAAGCCCGCCGAACCATCGGAAACGGCATACAGGGCGTTGGTCAGGCCGCCGCGGTACGAGCTGTCGCCCGCCGCGATGAACGGCGTCGCCGCAAACTTCCCGTTGTCCCGGCAGTCGTACCAGCGCGCGATCCGGCCGTCGTCCTCCTGTCCCTCACGCCAGGCAAACGATGACGTCCGGCTGGCGTCTAGGTGGAAGGCCGCCGTATCGAACGCCGCCGGCGTCAGGCCGCCCGCCAGTTCGAACGCACCGCCCGCAACATCAAGCGCCGCCACGCCACGAACCGACGCCTCGACCGTAACCGTGCCGGAGCCGGTCTTCGTGAGCGTCCCGCCCGCCGACAGCACGACTTCGCCAATCGTCGTGTCGGTGTCGGCGACAAGCTTCGGCACGGCGTTGTCCTTTGAGAATTCCATGCGGGAAATTCTCGCGGGAACCCGCGCAAACGGCGCGTCGACGCCCTTCCACTTCTTCATCAGGTAGGCGATCGTCTGCTGACGCTCGGCATCCGACAGGACTCGATCATAGAGCAGGACTTCGCCCAGCTGCGTGTCGCCGTACTCATAACCACGGTCGGTGGCCAGCCAATGCGCACCCACGGCATCGACGGACGAGAAACTGGCGACGTAGTAGGCATTCGTGTCAATGTCAAACCGCGCCCAGGGATCAACGGCCACGCCGTCCATCGTCCAGACGCCGGCCGACGCCTTGCCGTAGGCGTACGAGGGATGCAGAAGGCTGGAAACATCCTTCCGCTCACGGTTCAGAACCTGCGACTGACAGCCAAAGAGGTTGGGACGATAGTTCGTGTCGTTCGTGATCCGAATCAGCTGGACGGCCTCGCGCACCGGGTAGTCGCCTCCGGCAAGGTTCACGACCTTCATCCACGAAGCCGTGCCGCCGGTGCCTCCCGGCCCTGTCCCGAAATCCAAGACCCGTCGGCCGTTGATGGCGTTCTCCACCAGCGTCGGATGCCCGACCTGAACCTGCGCACAGGCATTCACATCCGCGCGGCGGTCTTTCCAAGTCACGATTGCGCCATCTGCGGACACAAAGCTGTCGGCCGTCGCATCGCCCCAGAAGATCGCCCCTTCCGCCGGACTTTCTGACGACACCGCCGTCGCCTTCTCGTCGAACGCCACCGCACCGCCGTGAATCTCCAGCGTCGGCGATTCGGGCTGGAAGCGTCCGACCTTCAGCGTACCGCCGCCTTTCTTGACGAGCTTCGAGCCGCCGATCGCCAGCTGGCGGACTTTGGCCGTGCGCCCGTCTGGCACGGACACGGAAACGGCGGCGTCCGCTGTCGACAGCACATTCACGTCGCTTCCGACCATGTGCCCGGAATCGCCCCACTTGCGCCGCAGATAGCGCAGCGTCGCCGTGCGTTCGGCATGGGTCAGGCGGTTGGTGTAGAAGATGGCCTCGGCAAGGCGCACGCCGCCGATGCGGCTATCCCTGTCGATCGCGAATGTCGACGGCTTCAGGCCCTCGCCCGTCAAGGCGTATTCCAAAATGTGGAAGCGTCCGAACGGAACCGCCTGCCCGTATTCGGCTTCAGCGCCGTCCAGGTAGAGAATGCCGTTGCGCACCTTCGCATCCGTCCAGTCGCAGGTCAGGGCGTTGTCCGCTCCGCGATGGAACTGATAGGCGTTCGTCTGCCCGATCGGAAACGCGCGCGCAACCTGCGTATCCGCGAAGACGAGAATCACGTTCCGCACCCTGTTGTCCCCCAAGTCGTAGGTCATGCCCGCGCTCGGCCCTTGGCTGCTGTCCGCCGGATAGGTGCTGTCCCAACCGTAGGCGCCGAAGTCGACGACGGAAAAGCCGCCCAACATCTGGGCCGAAAGGAAAGGACGGTAAACGCCGTCCGCACCGCCGAAGGCCGTTGCGACAATCGACTCGTGCTCCTCGCGGGCATCGCGCCAAGCCGCGACATACGTGCGCCCGTCCGCGCCCTCCGCCAAGTCCATGCGGTTCGTGCGCGCAGCATCGACCCAGAAGACGGGATCGCCGCCGGGCGCGTCAAGGGCATCCGGCGCGCCTTCCAGCTCCAACACGCCGCCGTTGACGTCAATCCGCTGGGCATCCGCGTTGAGTGTGCCCCGCACGAGCAAAGAGCCTGCGCCATCTTTGATCAGGTAGCCGGACGCACCCGTCACGGCGTCCAGCGTCGCGGTAACGCCAGTCGGCACGTTTACCGTCGGACGATTCGCGGCATCGATCGCCGAAAGGCGTGGCGACGTCGCAGCGCCAGAGAGAAAGAGGCTCCACTTCAATGCGTTGCCCATCCACACGCCATCGAACCCTGACGTGTCGCCGACCGTCACCGTGCGCGGCGTGACGGACGCACCCGCGCGGTCGTAAGTGGCGATCCGATGCAGCCACGTGCCCGCAACGGAGCCGATCTCGAACGCGCTCACCGCCGGCAGACGGACGGTCTGGACTGCCGAACCGTTGCCAGTGGCAGCGGGTTCGTCCGGCAGAATCGCCGCGTCCGATGCTCCCGACGGATAGCCGGTCGCCCCCTGCCAGTTCGAGACTGTCGCCCAGTCCTGCTGTCCGCTGCTCACGTTCGCCCAGCGGACTTCATCCGCCACAAGCCGTGCGCACAGGAACGTCGACAAGACCGCCCATCCGAAGTTCGTTGCCTTCATCAAGTTCTCCCTCATTCAGTGATTCGCGTTGAGTTTTCCGAACGCACGTCGTGTGCGTCGTGCGGAAATTATAGCATAATAAGCCTTGCACGCGCTCAAAATCGTCTATCGTTTCAAGCACGAAATCACTATCGAATCAAGAATGGCTTGCTACTACGCGATCGCGAACCAGTTGTAGCCCCGGTTGCCGCAGACCTCGACGACGTACGTCTCGACGGGGTGCCTCCAGCCGGGTCGGCGCGGCAGCGAGTCGCGGTAGTGAGGATCTTTGATACGGTCGATCACCATCAGCTCTGAATGACTTCAGCCAACAATTGGCGAACGGCAAGGTTCGGGATCGCAAGGGTGAACGGATCTTTAAACGTCAAATATCCAAGATAATAGAGATAGTAAGGGAATGCCGCCTCGAAATCAAACTTCATGCGGCCGAACTTCGCCGCGAGCCCGCTGCGGGAGGCCGCCTCGCCCTCGCCGCGCTCAATGTAGGCGCGCATGCGCGCGAGCGCGTTCGCCCCGCCGCCCGCGAGCCGACGGATCCACCCCACGTCCGTGCGCACGTTCGCGTCGAGCGGCATCTCGGGGATCTTCCCCCTGTTCACGACGAGGCAGCGCAGGTACCAGTTCGTGATCGTCGCGTTGTAAAGAGGCTCCGCGCCCGGCAGGAAGCGGTAGCCGTCGTAGAACGCCTTGAGGTCGGCGAGGACGGTCGGCATCAGGGACGGGTCGAAGCCGTTGTCGGCGAAGATCTCCGCGACGTACTTCGCGACCTGCGCCTCGGTGAAGCCGACGATGCCGAGCTTGTCCTCGTCGAGGTTCACGACCGTGCCGACGTTGAAGCCGCTGGAGAGGTCGTCGAGCGTGATCGGAAGCACGCCCGTGAAGTACGTGCGCCCCACCGTGCCGTCCGCAAGCCCCGCCTTGAACGACTTGAAGAACGCCTTGAAGAAGGACTCGCGCGCCGAATCCGCGCTGTCGTGCCCGCAGATCGCGTCGTACTCCGCGTCGCGCCGCGAGACGACCAGCTCGTTCGTGAAGTTGTCGTACTCGTCGATGATCACGTAGAGCGGAGGAAGCCTCTTGTCCGCAATGACACGGCGAAGCGCGTCGATCATGGCCGCCGGCGTCTCGGCCGCCACCGCCTCCGACCAGTCGGCAAGATGTCGGTAGTCAGCAGCGAAACTGCGGACCATGCCGCGCACGTTCGCGCAGAACCGTTCCTCGATCTCGCGCACCGTCCCGACCTGGATCGTCGAGAAGTCGAACTTTAGGACGAGGAAGGAGTTCGCGAGCGGCGTCGGGTTCCTGCCGATGTCCGTCTTTCCGAAGAGCGCGTCGAAGCGGTCCTTGCAGTTGATGTCGTAGTAGTAGCCGAGCATCGAGCACCAGAGCGACTTGCCGAAGCGCTTCGGCCGCAGGAAGACGGGCGTCTTCACGTCCTCCAGCGCACGGATGTAGGCCGTGTTGTCCACGAAGTAGCACTCGCGTACGACCTCTTCCCAGTTCATCACGCCGTAGGGTATCTTCCGTTTCATGTCGCTTATTATACCAAATTTGCGGGTGATCCCGCCCTGACTGCGAATATGGTATACTTTCCGCCATGAAGCGAAGCGCGAAAAAGCGAACCGTCATGGTCGTGCTGTGGCTGGCGGGATCCGCCGGCCGCAAGCAGCTGACGGGCATCCTGCAGTACGTCAACGCCGGACACCCCTGGAGCATCCGGCTCGTTACCGATCCCAAGGACTTCACGGACGACGCCATCCGACAGGCCGAGGCCGATGGCGTCAACGGCTTTCTCGTCCACGCCAACGCGCAGGTCGGCACCGCCCTCGCCGCCTCCACGATCCCCACCGTCCTGCTGGACTTTCCGCCGCCCGCCCTGCGGAAGCGCACGAAGGCCATCGCCCTCATCCTCGACGGCGACGAGCAGATCGGGCGCACGGCCGCCGACTACTTCCTCAAGCTCGGCAACTTCGCCTCCTTCGCGTTCGTGCCGGACGAGCAGAACCGAGGCTGGTCACGCCTGCGCGAGCGCGGCTACAAGACGGCACTCAACGAACACGATCGACCCTGCCGGGTCTACGGACGCGACAAGGGCGCCCTGTCCGACTGGCTCAAGACGCTGACGCGTCCGGCCGCCGTCTTCACCGCCTACGACCTGCGGGCACAGGAAACCATCGAAGCCTGCAAAGCGGCGAAGCTGTCGATTCCGGATCAGGTCGCCGTTCTCGGCGTCGACAACGACGAGCTCATCTGCGACTACACGACACCGTCGATCTCCAGCGTCCGCATCGACCATGAGACGCTGGGCGCGGAGGCGGCCAAGCTGCTCGACCGGCTGATGCGCACACCGTCGGCCGTCCGCCCGAAGCCGGTCTTCATGCCGGCGGGCGTCGTCGTCGAGCGGGAATCGACAGCGCCCACGCCGCCGGCCGCGCACCTCGTCGCCCGCGCGCTGGACTACATCCGCGCACATGCGGCGGAGCGCATCTCGGTGTCCGATGTCGTCCGGCATCTCGGCATTTCACGCCGCCTCGCCGACGCCCGGTTCGGAGCCGCCACCGGCTCGTCCATCCGCCGCGCCATCGAAGACCGTCGCCTGGCGCTCGTGCAGGAACGGCTCAAGGCCACAAGCCTCTCCATCGACAAGGTCGCGCGCCTCTGTGGCTACGTCCATCCGCAGCGGCTCAAGTACGTCTTCAAGGCCCGCTTCGGCATGTCCATGTCCGACTGGCGAAACCAGGCCAGACACCCACGCGAAATCAGATGAACCACAGGAGAAGCGCGGGCGCGAGGAGGAGCGAGTCGAACATGTCGAGAAGGCCGCCGAGGCCCGCCGGCATGAAGGTCGCCGAGTCCTTGACGCCGACCCAGCGCTTGAGCTTCGACTCGATCAGGTCGCCGAGCGTCCCGACGAGCGCGGCCGTGACGCCGAACGCCAACGCCTTCGGCACGCCGAAGTGCGTGGCCGGCAGGAACGCGCACGAGACGAGGCACGATCCGAAGACCGAGCCGAAAAGCCCTTCCCAGCTCTTGTTCGGCGAAATCGTCGGGCACAGCTTGTGCGTCCGCCCGCGCAGCTTCTGCGCGCCGACGCCGAACGCGAAGCCGCCCATGTCCGAGATCTTCACGATGGCGATCACGTAGAGGAGCATCACGTTGCCGAAACGCTGGGCGATCAGCGGCAGCACCGAGAACGTGACCGCGAGCAGCAGGCCGAAGACCACGGCCGCGCCAAAGGCCTTCGCGCGCTCCGTGCGCACCTTCCGCAGGAGCAGCAGCACAAGCTCCAGACCGGCCAGCGTCGCGAGAACGAGGCAGACGGGACGGAAGCACGCGACAGGCGCAAACAAAATCGCGCACACGGCAAGCACCGCCGTCGTCAGCGCCGTCAGGATTCGTCGGGCAATCGGATTCATCATCAGGTCTCCAGGCAATGGTTTTGGGGTTGTTTCCGCATATGCGCCGCGCGTGCGCTCATGCCAGCGCGGCGAGGATTTCGGGCAGGAGCTGCTTCTTGCGCGAGAGGACGCCTGGCATGAGCCAGGTGCCGCCGTCGCCAAGGCGGTAGGGCAGCGCGCGGCGGACGGAATCCACGCCGCTGAACAGGAGTTCCGAATTGCCGCGCACGGGGTCGGTGACCATGAGGGCCATGAAGTCGAGTCCCTCGCTCTTCACGCGCGCGTCCATCGCCGCCGCCAGCTCCTTCACGTGGCGGTGGAAGACCGCGAGGTTCGACTCCTCGATCTGCGCAAGCACGAACTTCATGCCGTTCTCGGAATACGTCTTCGCGTCGCTCGCGATCGCCTCGGCCGCGCACATCGACGCGAGCGGCGACGCGACAGACGACAGGCCCGCGAAGACCGACGCGGCCGTCTCGCCGCAGATCTTCTCCAGCCAGTCGCACATCGTGCGGTCGGTCTCCGTCGTCGTCGGGGACTGGAAGAGCAGCGTGTCCGCGACGATGCCGGCGATCAGCACGCCCGCGATCTCGCGCGTCGGCCGCTCGCCCAGGCCGCGGAACATCTTCGCGACGAGCGTGCAGGTCGAGCCGACGGCGTCCGCCGTGTACTTGATCGGGTCGCGCGTCGCCGAGAACGCCATGCGGTGGTGGTCGACGACCTCCACGACGGGAACCTCCTCCAGGCCGGGAATGCCCTGCTCGGTCTCGTTGTGGTCGACGAGGATCATGCGGAACGGCGGCTCCTCCGCAAACGCCCGCTTGAGGAGCGTGCCCACGAGCCGCCCCTTCTCGTCCACGACCGGGAAGTGGTTGTGCGGGTTCTTCAGGACGGGCTTGCGGATGTCGTGGATGCGGTCCGTGTCGACAAGCACCTGCGCGCAGTGGTGCAGGGGCGCCGCGCCGACGGGAATCGTGAGGTCGGCCTTGGCGATGAAGAGCGAGAGGAGCTTCGCGGGCGAGAGCATCCCGGCGAAGCCGCCGTCCGCCGCGCGGACGGGCAGGGACGACTCGCCGCTCGCCTCCAGAATCTTCAGGGCCTCCACGAGCGGCTGCGCCGACTCGATCAGCGGCAGCGACGTGTCCATCAGGTCCTTCACGCGCACGTAGACGTCGCGCTTCGCCCGGAGGGGCTTCAGCTTGAAATGGTCGAAGACCCAGCGCGCCTTCTCCGGCAGGAGGCCCGCGCAAATGGCCTCGACGTCGCACGAGCCCGTGCGACGCCGAAGTTCCGCGAGCGCGTAGGCGCTCATCACCGAATCCACGTCGGGATTGCGGTGCCCGCAGACAAACGTCCTCAGCTTCAACGGCAAAGCGTGTAGAGGACGCCCGCCACGACGGCGGAGCCGATGACGCCCGAGACGTTCGGGCCCATCGCCTGCATGAGGATGAAGTTCGTCGGGTCGTTGCCGAGCGACACCTTGTTCGAGACGCGCGCCGCCATCGGGACGGCCGAGACGCCGGCCGAGCCGATCAGCGGATTCATCTTCTCCTTCGAGAAGACGTTCATGATCTTCGCCATGATGACGCCGCCCGCCGTGCCGACGCAGAACGCGACAAGGCCGAGCGCGAGAATCGCGAGGGTCGTCCCGGAGAGGAACTTCTCGCACGCGAGCTTCGAGCCGACCGAGAGGCCGAGCATGATCGTGACGATGTTGCAGAGCGCGTTCGACATCGTGTCGGCGATGCGCGAGACCGACGGGCCGACCTCCTTCGCGAGGTTGCCGAGCATCAGCGCGCCGATGAGCGGCACGGCCGACGGCAGCAGGAGCGCGCAGAGGAGCAGCACGATCAGCGGGAAGCAGATCTTCTCGATCTTCTTGACGGGACGGAGCTGCGGCATCTTGATGAGACGCTCGGCCTTCGTCGTCAGGGCGTTCATGATCGGCGGCTGGATGATCGGGACGAGCGCCATGTAGGAATACGCGGCGACCGCGATCGCGCCGAGGAGATCCGGGGCGAGGCGCGACGTGAGCCAGATGGCCGTCGGGCCGTCCGCGCCGCCGATGATGCCGATCGACGCGGCCGCCTTCAGCGGGTCGCACCCGAAGAAGTCCTGGCCGAAGATCGCGGCGATGCCGAGCGCGCCGAAGAGCGCGAAGAAGATGCCGAACTGCGCCGCGCCGCCGAGGAGCGCCGCCTTCGGGTTCGCGATCAGCGGCCCGAAGTCCGTCATCGCGCCGACGCCCATGAAGATCATGATCGGGAAGACGCCCGTGTCGATGCCGAAGCGGAAGAAGTAGTAGAGGAAGCCGCCCGGCTCGACGATGCCGCCCTGCATCACGGGGATGCCCGACTCGAGGAAGGTGATGACGCCGTCATGCAGCATCGCCGGCGCGGTCACGCCCGCGAGCGGACAGTTCGCGAGCAGGCCGCCGAAGCCGATCGGCAGCAGCAGCAGCGGCTCGAAGCCCTTCACGATCGCGAGGTAGAGCAGGACGAGGCAGATCGGGATCATGATGAGCTGGCCGACGCCGTAGCGCATGCCGCCCAGCACGTGCACCTCGTGGCCCTCGACGAAACGCCCGGTGTCGTCGAAGTAGCCGCCGTGCCACTTCATGTCCTTGTCGTAGTAGCCGTTGCGGTTCGCCGCGAACGGCTTGGTCTCGGGACGGTCGGCCTCGGCGAAGTTGCCCGTGATGTACGCGGGCGCCTCCTGCTTGCCGAACGAGCAGAGGCCCGTGTCGGCCCACATGTCCGTCACCTTGCCGAGCGTGCCCATCCACGCCGGCTTCTCGTCGCCCGCGAACGCGGCGAAGCAGCCCGCCGCCACGAGCAGAGTCATCAGAAACTTCTTCATTGCACTTTCCTTTCTAGAGGTCTAGAAGTTCTAGTTGGTCTAGCGCTTCTAGATTTTCTAGACCGCCTGATTACCCGATGACTGCGAGCACGTCGCCCGTCGCGACCTTGTCCGTCGCGGCGACCATGACCGTGACCGTGCCGTCGCACGGCGCCGTGACCGGCGTCTCCATCTTCATGACGTCCATGACGAGGAGCTCGTCGCCCTTCGCGACCTTCGCGCCGTTCGCCGCCGTGACGCGGAGAACCGTGCCCGGCACGGGGGCCTTGACCTCCTGGCCGCCCGCCGGGGCCGCCGCCGCGGCCGGAGCCGCCTTGAGGCCCGCCTCGGCCTTGAAGTCGACCGCCTTGCCGTTCACGACCGCCTTGCCGTCGCCCTTGATCTCGACGCCGTAGGCCTTGCCGCCGATCGTGACGGTGACCGGGCCGCCCTTGCCGGCCGCCTTGGGCGCGTCCTCCGCGAAGCGGCAGCCCATCGGGGCCTTGGACGGGTCCTTGAGGAAGAGGATTCCCTTCTCCTTGCAGGACGCCGCGATGAAGATGTTCTCGTCCGTCACGGGCAGGCCCGCGTCCTCCAGCGCCTTCTTCGCGACCGCGCCGCCCTTCTTCGGGTCGGCGTCGTTGAGCTCCAGCACCGTCTTCGTCGTCGGGGTCGAATACGCCTTCGTGAGCTCGCTCGACGCCATGAAGGCGGCGGCCTTCTTCACGATCTCCGGGTCGGGGGCGACGGGCGTCTTGCCGAAGTAGCCGAGGACCATCTTCGCGTAGCCCGGCGCGAACTTCTTGAACTTGCCGAACATGACGTTCTGGATCGCCTGCTGGGCGTAGAACTGCGAGACCGGCGTCACGGACGTGCCGAAGCCGCCGAGGCGCACGCAGTCGTACATCTCCGCGATCATGTCGTCGTACTTGTCCATCATGTTGTTGTCGCGCAGCATCTGCGTGTTCGCCGTCAAGGCGCCGCCCGGCATCGGGCTCCACACGATCTGCGGGTTCACGTTCATCGCCTCCGGCGGGAGGAAGTACTTCTTCATCGCGTTCTTGAAGGCGTCCTCGGCCTTCTTGATCTTGTTGATGTCGAAGTCGAAGCCGAAGTCGGGGTCGCCGTCGAGGCAGTGCCACATCGTGATGATGTCGGGCTGGCAGGTGCCGCCGCTCATCGGGGCCATCGAGAGGTCAAGGCCGTCCGCACCGCCCCTGAGCGCCGCGAGGTAGCAGGAAACGCCGTTTCCGGCCGTCTCGTGCGAGTGGAACTGGATGTGCACCTTGTCGCCGAGGAGCTTGCGCGCGAGCTTCATCGTGTTGTAGACGGTCGTCGGCGTCGACGTGCCCGAGGCGTCCTTGAAGCACACGCGGTCGAAGGGGATGCCCGCGTCCATGACCATCTTCAGGCGGTCGCGGTAGAACTCCGGCGTGTGCGTGCCCTGGTTGTCGATGCCGGGCGGCAGGCCCATCATCGTGACGACGACCTCGTGCTTGAGGCCCGCGTCGTGGATGCACTGGCCGGACCACTTGAGGTTGTTGACGTCGTTGAGGGCGTCGAAGTTGCGGATCGAGCTCATGCCGTGCTTCTTGAACATCTGGGCGTGGAGCTTGATCATGTCGCTCGACTGGCTTTCGAGGCCGACGACGTTCACGCCGCGCGAGAGCGTCTGGAGGTCGGCTTCCGGCGCCGCCTTGCGGAACTTGTCCATCACGTCGAACGCGTCTTCCTGGCAGTAGAAGTAGCAGCTCTGGAAGCGCGCGCCGCCGCCCGCCTCGAACCAGCGGACACCCGCCGCATACGCTTCCTCGACGCAGGGGAGGAAGTCCTTGGAGAGAACGCGCGCGCCGACGACGGACTGGAAGCCGTCCCGGAACGCAGTGAGCATGAACTTGACGTTTTTCTTGGCCATTTTCTTATTTACCTTTCAAAAAAAATCCTTGGGTGGGGTTCGGGGGCACCAGCGCCCCCGTCCATTGACGTTACCCCCTGAGCGCAACCGCGATGGCGAGCGCGATGTTCGCGTCGTCGTTCGACGCCGCCGCGACCGGCTTCTTCTTCGGCGTTTCGTCGGGAAGAAGCGCGTTGAACCGCGCGACACCGCCCATCGTGAACTTCGTCACGAAGATGAGGAGCGAGAGGAAGAAGTAGACGATGCCCATGCCGGCAATCATCAGGACGAGACCTTGTAGCAGTACTGCCATAGTAGTTGAGAGTTGAGGGTTGTGAGTTGAGAAGGGTTACGGATCGACGAACGTGAGCTTCAGCGTGTCGAAGTCGATCTTGCGGTAGTAGCAGTTGCGCGGCGCGCCCGCCTTGTTCTTCGTGTGGCAGATGCCGCCGCGACAGGGCCGCACGATGTAGAGAAGCGAGTTCTGCTCACAGTTGACGTACGCCTCCAAGAGGTCGAACGTCTCGCCGCTCGTCTCGCCCTTGAACCAGAGCTTGTTGCGCGAGGTCGACCAGAGAATCAGCTTGCGCTTCGCGAACGATTCCCTCATCGCGAACTCGTTCGTGTAAGCGACGAGGATGACCTCCTTCGTGTCGGCGTTCTGGACGGCAACGGGAATGACGCCCGGATCGTGCGCGGCCCCGCCCGCCGCGCGCGTGGCCGACACCTGCTGGCCGACCTTCTCAAGCTTCGTGAAATCGAGCGTCAGTTCGGAAGATTCTTCAAGTTGTCCCATGTTTCTCGCCTTTTCAGCTGAAAATTTCTGCGTATTATACCAAAAAATCGCCGCGTGCGGCGGCGATTCCCCGATCTCGCGCTTCAGACGTCGATGCGGATGATCTTTCGGATCATGAGCCAGCCGACGGCAATGAGGACAGACATCCCCAAGACGGCGAGAACGCCCGTCGGACTCGTCAGGAACGGAATCATCAGCTTCGGCTTGATGAGCGTCATCACGACGCCGAGGAAAATCGGCATCGCCGAGACAATGAGCCCCTGAAGCCGCCCCTGCGCCGTCAAGGACTTCACCTTGCGCTCGATCTTCTGCCGGCCGCGAATCGTCTCCGAGATCTTGTCAAAGATCTCCGTCACGTTGCCGCCCGTCTTGCGGGAGATGAGAATCGCCGTCGTGACGAGCGTCAGGTCGTCGGAGCCGACGCGCGACGACAGGGACTCGAGCGCATCCTCGAAGCCCATGCCGATCTTCAGCTGCTGCTGGAGGATCGCGAACTCCTCGCTCACCGGCGGCTCGCCCTGCTCGACGACGGACTCGAACGCCTGCGAGAGCGAGAAGCCCGCCCGCAGCGCATTCGACATCGTCGCCAGAGCCTCCGGCAGCTGCCGGTTGAACGCCGCGCGCCGCTTGTTGTCCAGGTAGCGCGCGAGCGGCGACTCGCCGTTCTGCCACCCGGCCTTGATCTTCACGCCGGAGGCGAAATACCACGCAAGCCCCGCAAAGGCCCCGGCAAACAGCAAGACGATCAGCCCGCTCATGTCGCCCGCCCCCCGAAGACCGCCGCCGCCGTCTTGCGCATGAACTTCACGCTGCGCGAGAAGATCTGGTCCACGTTCGCCGTCGAGGAGACGTCGAGGAAGTCCTTCACCTCCTCGCTGGACAGGTGAAAGCGCGTCTTGAGCACGTGGACGTAGCAGCGTTCGGGGTCTTCGTTCCAGAGCTTGCGGAAGCACCAGTGCGTCAGGCCCCACGTCTCGTTGTGCAGAAGCGTCTCCGTCGCGTCAACGGGAATGTCCATTCCCGTGCGTCCGTCTTCCGCGTCGGGGTGCGCGCCCTCGATCGAGATCTCGCCATGCCGGTTCGGGTCGGCGTTCAGCACGAAGCCGCGCACGTAGCGGCGCAGCCAGCCCTCAAACGAGCCCTCGCCACGGTAGAGGTCGATCTTGCCGCGCCCAATCATCTCCTCGTAAAGCATGCCGTTGAGGTCGCCGTCCGTCAGCGAATACTTCTTCATGAGATCCGCCGAGCGCAGGGACTTCGCCTCCGGCGCGATGACGCGCTCCCAGACGAGCTTCCATCCCGCATCCTCGCCCGCCTTGACGAGCCGATGCCATTCGAAATCCGTCATGCGAACGTAAGCCCTCCCGGAATCGGCGGCTGTCCGGGACGATGAAGCCACAGCGCGACCGCGTGCTTGCCCCTGATGAAATCGGCGTAGGAAATCGACGCCGCGCCGTCACGGACGGCAAGCCGCTGGCCGGCGAACTCGAAGACCCCTTCCGGCACGGGCGTGCCATGCCCATCGACGAGCGAAAGCGGCAGAACCGTCTCCGCGTCGGCGCCGGGCGGGAAGACGAGCTTCGCCGTCCAGCGCAGCGCGAGGTCGCGCGCCGGATGGGATCCGAACGTCAACGCAATCGCCTTGTCCGCCGGCGTCCTCATGCGCGCGCCCTCTTCCTGACGGCCTTTCGGCCGTCAGCCGTTCTTCTTCTCGAAGTCCTTCATGAAGTCGACGAGCGCCTCGACGCCCGCCTTCGGGAAGGCGTTGTAGATCGACGCCCGGAGACCGCCGACCGAGCGGTGGCCCTTGAGGGACGACATGCCGAGCTTCTTCGCCTCGTCGAGGAACTTCTTCTCCAGCTCCTCGTCGCCGCCCTTGATGCGCCACGTGACGTTCATGTTCGAGCGGAACTCGGGGAGCGCCGTGCCCGTCCAGAAGTCGCTTGCGTCAATCGCGTCGTAGAGGAGCTTCGCCTTCTCGGCGTTGAGCTTGAAGAGGTTCTCCTTGCCCATCTTCTTGACCCACTTCATCGTCTCGCCGAAGATGTAGATGCCCCAGGTCGGCGGCGTGTTGTAGAGCGAGTCGTTGTCGACGTAGGTGCGGTACTGCAGCATCGTCGGGATCTTCGGGCAGCCCTTCTCGGCGAGCTCCTTGCGGATCGCGACGACCGCCATGCCGGACGGTCCGAGGTTCTTCTGCGCGCCCGCGTAGAACAGGTCGAACCGGTTGTAGTCGCGTTCGCAGCTGAGGATGTCGGACGACATGTCGCAGATGAGCGGGGCGTTCACCTTCGGGAATTCCTTCAGTTCCGCGCCGGCGATCGTCTCGTTCGAGCAGATGTGGCAGTACGCGGCGTTGTCCGACCACTTCCACTCGTCCGCGCGCGGCATGCGGGTCGGGATGTCCTTCGCGCAGTCCGCCGCGACGTTGCACTGGACGCCACGCAGCTCCGCGACCTTCTGGCCCTCCTTCAGCGCCTTGCCCGACCACGTGCCCTGCTTGGCGTAGTCGGCGTCCTTCCCCTGTCCGAGGAAGTTCATCGGGATCATCGCGAACTGCATCGACGCGCCGCCCTGGATGAAGCAGACGCTCCAGTCGTCGCCGAGCCCGCAGAGCTCCTTGAACGTCGCGATCGCCTCCTGGTGGATCGCATCGTAGTCCTTGCCGCGATGGGACATCTCCATCACCGACATGCCGCAGCCCTTGTAGTCGACGAGTTCCTTCTGCGCGTCCTGGAGGACCTCCAGGGGGAGAACCGCAGGACCTGCGGAGAAGTTGTAGGCTCTTGCCATTTTTCCGTTCCTTTTCCTGTCAGAGTTTATCGTGTTTTTGTCTTGTCCTCGCCCGTAGAGTTTATCAGATGGGCGATTGGGGATGAATTATACGCTTTTTATCGCGTCTCGTCCAGCGGACGCCGCACCGAACGCCGGGCTTCAGCATGAAAAGCCGATTCTGCCACTACGCGACAGTGCCTTTCATTTTGTCGCTTGCCGACGTGCGGCGCGCTTCGGGGCAACGGTGCTCCCGCCTCCGGGCGGGCGGCTTGGGCGTCCTGGCGGCCGTGCGGCGACCGCGAGGTCAGCCGCAGGCCGCAGTCCTGCCCAACCCGCCTCGTCCGGCAGGCGGTCCGCCCCGCTGCGGCCCCGAAGCGCGCCGCGTTGGCGACTTCTGGTCGAGTTCGTCGCGTCGGCCCTTCGGCCTTGCGGGCCGTCCTCGGCCTCGCTGCCGTTCGCCGGGCGTCCGCTCCCGCCGCCCGCATCCGCGAATCCCCGTGCGGGGCTTCGTCGCCGCGGAGCCGGCTCCTCGCCCCGCGCGCCCTTCGCGGCGCGTGCGCCGAACCGCGTCCTCCCGTCTCTCTCCGCTCGGCGCTCGGCCGTCCCGCCCGCTCCTCACGCAACTTCCCTCTCCGATCGCCGGCTCTTCCTTGTCTTCTGACGGTCGCAGATGCTCGCGAAGCGGCGGCGCAGGCAGCCCGTGGCCCGGAGGGGCCGACAGTCGCACGGGAGGAGCGCAGGGATCGCCTGGCGCCTCGGTGCTTGCGCTTGCGGAAGCGTATTCTGCCGAGGGGAATGCCTCGTCACGCTCGATTGATTGACGTGTGGCGACAGGTGCGACTCCCGGAGCGACGGTTCGCGCGATCTGTCGGGCCGACGGGCCAAAATGCGAACGACTGTCGCGTAGTGGTAGAATCGTCTTTTCATGCTGAGACCCTGGCACCGAACGCCGCGCGTATGGTATAATTCCCCGCCATGGAAACGAAACCCGTCCAGCTCGCAATCGTCGGCGGCGGCGCCGCCGGCCTCTTCGCCGCCGCCGTCGCCGCCGAACGCCGCATTCCGTGCGTCCTCCTCGAACGCAAGGCCCGCCTCGGCTCGAAGGTGCTGATGACCGCCAACGGCCGCTGCAACTTCACGAAGGACATCTCCGCCGACCAGTTCCTGCGCGACCTCGCCTGCGGCACGGCCCGCGACGGCATGGTTCGCTTCGTCGCCGAGGCGATCCGCGAATGTCCGCCGCGCCAGGTCATCGCCGGCTTCAAGTCGCTCGGCGTGCCGCTCCGGCGGATGCCCGACGGGCGCATGTTCCCGGCCGACGGCAAGGCCGCGACCATCCTCCACGCCTTCGGCGACCTCCTGCGCGACGAGGAGGTGCCCATCCTGACGAACGCCCCCGTCACGGCGATCCGCGCCACGCAACGCGACGGCGCGCGCTTCGTCGTCTCGACGCGGAACTTCGACCTCCTCGCCGAGAACGTCCTGCTCGCGACGGGCGGCGTCAGCTATCCGAAGACCGGCTCGGTCGGCGACGGACAGAACTTCGCCCGCGCGCTCGGCCACACGCTCGTGCCCTACCGTCCCGGCCTCATCGGGCTGGAGACGGACGATCCGCGCGTCACGCGCCTCGCCGGACGCCGCTTCGAGGACGACGGCCGCGTCAAGGTCCTCTCGCCGACGGGACAAGTTCTCTTCGACTACCGGGGCGAAGTCGACTGCGAGCGCTTCGGCCTCAGCGGCGCGGCGATCTACAACGCCCAGCGCTTCCTCGAACATTACCGCCAACCCCACCAAACCACCCAAACCTTCCCAACCTCCAAACCTCCCAAACTTTCCAAACCTCCCAAACCTTCCCAACACCCCGCTCTCACCCTCGAAGTCTGGTTCGGGCACAACCGCCTGACGTTCGCCAATCTCACGCCGCGTCCCGTCAAGGAGGCGATCGTCACGCTGGGCGGCGTCTCGACGGACGAGATCGATCCGCACACGATGCAGTCGAAACTCGTCCCCGGCCTCTCCTTCGCGGGCGAGATGATGGACATCGACGGCCCGACCGGCGGCTACAACCTGACGCTCGCCTTCGCCACCGCGCGCAAGGCCGTCGCGTCGATTGCAGCCGTGCGCGCGCACAGGGCCGGGCGACGGCCTTGACTGGACGCGGCAAACAGCCTACGGTATGTTCGAGACGAAGGCAGGGGCCGAAAGGGTCCTGCCCTCGCCCGGCGTCAGGACGGCCGTCTCGCCGGTCGACGGCACGTAGACGACGCGCTCCGCCGGCACGCCGGGCAGGTCGCCGGCCGGGACCTTTCGGAAGGTGAAGTAGGGACAGTCCACCATCTCTGTCGGCACGGGCGGCGGCAGCGAAAGATCCATCGCCGCCAGCGCCTCCTTGACGTGCAGCTGTCGCGGCTGGCCGTCCGCCCCGACGCGCCCCCAGTCGTAGAGGCGGAACGTCGTCGTGCTCGGCTGCTGCACCTCGTAGACGCTCGTGCCCTCGCCGATCGCGTGGACGAGCCCGCCGGGGATGAAGTAGCATTCGCCGACTTTCGCGTCATGGCGCACGAGGATGTCCTCGAACGAGCCGTCCTTCACGGCCCGCTCGACGTCCGCCGCCGTCGTCCCCGGCTTCACGCCCGCGAAGATCGGGCCGGCCTTGAGGACACACCACATCTCCGTCTTCGGGTCGCCGCCGACGGTCTTCGCCGTGACGTCGTTCGGATGCACCTGGACGCTCAGGCGGTCGTTCGCGACGATGCGCTTCACGAGGATGCGCGGCGCGTCGACGAGCCATTCCTCGTAGCCCCAGAGCGCCTTGTGGATCTCTTTCGCGGGATGGGTCATGGCGTCGTCCTCACATCTTCCACTCTTCGGTCTTGGCCTTCTGCTCGACGGGCTGCGCGTAGACGTTCGACTCGTCCGGCGCGGGCTTCGCGGGATCGAGCGCATGTTCGAACTTCGGCAGCTCGCGCTGCGGCGCGTCCATCTTCAGGAACGCCGGCGCGCCCGTGCCCGTCACGGCGTTCGCGCCGACGAGCGCGGCGGCGGCGGCCTTCTCCTCCTCGCCGGCGGCCTCGCGCGCGTCGACCGCCGCCTTCGCGTCCGCATCGATCGCGCCGAGCTTCGTGTGGCGGGGCGGAATCGGCTTCAGCAGCGGATCGTCCGGCCCGATCACCGTGCACTTGAGTTCTTCCTTGATGTAATCCTCGATCTCCGGGATCTGGCAGCTCTCGAACTCGTCCGCAAACGAGATCGCGATGCCCGTCGAGCCCGCGCGGCCCGTGCGGCCGATGCGGTGCACGTAGTCCTCGGCCTCGTAGGGGAAGTCGAAGTTGATGACGTATTCGAGTCCCTTCACGTCGATGCCGCGCCCCGCGACGTCCGTCGCGACCACGATCTTGATCTCGCCCTCCCGGAAGGCGTCCAGCACCTTCAGGCGCTTGTTCTGGTTCACGTCGCCCGACAGCATCTCGACGGACACGCCGCGCACCTTCAGCGAGGCGTAGACGTCCTCCGTCGTCGACTTGCGGTTGCAGAAGACGATCGTGCGCGCGTCGGGATGCAGCGCGATGTGGTTGAAGAGGACGGTGAACTTGTCCTTCGCCTGGATGACGTAGACGACCTGCTTGACCGTGTCGGTCGCGTTCGTCTCGCTCTCGACCTCGGCCTTGTAGGGCGCCTCCATCCAGTTCATCGCGAGCCGCATCACCGTCTCGTTCAGCGTCGCCGAGTAGAGCATCGTCGTGCGCTTGTTCTTCGGCGGCAGGTAGCTCATGATGCGCCGCACGTCCGGGATGAAGCCCATGTCGAGCATGCGGTCGGCCTCGTCGATGACGAGCGTGTCGACGTGCGAGAGGTTGATGACGCGGCTCTTCGTGAAGTCGAGGAGCCGCCCCGGCGTCGCGACGAGCAGGTCGACCGGCGCGGACAGCACCTCATGCCGCTGGCGGTCGTAGTCCATGCCGCCGTAGATGGCGAGCGAGCGGAGCCCCGTGTACTTGCCGATCGCGTCCGCGTCCTTGCAGATCTGGATGACGAGCTCGCGCGTCGGCGCGATGACGAGCGCACGCGGCGCGCCGCCGTCCTTCGCGCGGTTCTCCGGGCTGCGCAGATAGCGCGTCAGGATCGCGACGAGGAACGCCGCCGTCTTGCCCGAGCCGGTCTGCGCCTTGCCGGCGATGTTCTTGCCGGCGAGCGCCTGCTCCAGGCTCAGGGCCTGGATCTCGGTGCAGTACTTGAAGCCGAGGTCGGCGATGCCGTGCATGACCTCGCTCGGCAAGTCGAAGTCGTGGAAGCGCTTCTTGCCCTCCATCGGCTCGACGACAAAGGAATCCATCGACCACGCCGCGTGCGCGGCCCTGCGCGCGGCCAGCTCCGCCGAGCTGATCTCGCCGCCGGGACGCATCTCGTCCGCCGCCGTGTTGACGGGAGCCGGGCCGCGACGCCCGCCGCGCCCCCCACGACCGCCACGGTCGCCGCCGCGTTCGCCACGACGCTCGCCGCGCGCGGGCTTCTGCGACGACGGCTTCTGCTGCGCGGGACGCCCCTTCGCGTTCGCCTGCGCCGCCTTCGGCGCCGACTTCTGCGACGCGCCCTTCTCCTGTTCGGCGGGACGGCTCGCGCCCTCGCCGCCCTTCCCGCGACCCCGACCGCCGCGACGGCGCTTCTTGCCGTTGCCGCCGCCGTTTCCACCATTGCTGTTGCTGGGCTTCGCCGACTTCGCCTGCGGCTTCTTGCCCGTCAGCGCGGCGGCGATCTTCTTCAAAAATCCAAATGCCATATTCACTACCTTCTAAGCGTTGGAAGCCTCCGACGGGAGGGACGCGAGAGTCGCGAGGGACGCAAAACCTTCCAAACCTCCCAAACTTTCCAAACCTTCTGAACCTTCTGAACAAAACGAAAACGGCGGCGAACGCGCCGCCGTTCCGTTTTTCGCGTTTAGCGCTTCGAGAACTGGAAGCGCTTGCGAGCGCCGGGCTGACCGGGTTTCTTACGTTCCTTCATGCGGCTGTCGCGCGTCATGCAGCCGGCCTTCTTGAGCGCGGCGCGCGTCGTCTCGTCGGCCGCGACGAGCGCGCGGGCGAGACCGTGGCGGATCGCGCCCGCCTGGCCGGAGATGCCGCCGCCCTTGGCGTAGCACACGACGTCGACCTTCTCCATGTCATAGCCGGAGATCGCGACGGGCTGCTTGAGGTAGTCGCGCAGCGCCTCGGACGGGATGTACTTCGCGAGTTCCTCGCCGTTCACCGTCCAGTTGCCCGAACCCTCGACGAGGTTCACGCGGGCGGTTGCGGTCTTGCGACGACCGGTTCCGGCGGAAATTGCCTTCTTGGTAGCCATTTTCAGATTCTCCCCTTAGAGCTTGATTTCAACCGGCTTCTGCGCGGCGTGGTCGTGTTCGGCGCCCGCGAAGACCTTCACGCGCGTCATCATCTTGCGCGCGATGTTGTTCTTCGGGAGCATGCCCCAGACGGCTTCCTTGATCATGCGGTCAGGATGCTTCGCGCGCATCTCGGCGGCCGTGAAGCGCTTCAGGCCGTCCCGGTAGCCGGAGTAGCGCTGGTATTCCTTCTGCTCCTCCTTCTTGCCCGTGAGCTTGACGAGCGCGGCATTCGTCACGATGACGAACGCGCCCGCATCGACGGAAGGATCGAACGTCGGCAGATCCTTCGCACGGAGCTTGTTGGCGATGACGACGGCGAGACGGCCAAGCGGCTGGTCTTTCGCGTCGATGAGGAACCACGCGCGGTTGTCGCCCGGGTTCGGAGCACGGTAGCTCTTCTGCATCTTTCTTCTTTTCTTTCTTCTTTTGCGCGGATTTGTGCCCCTTGTCCAGGGTTTTGTCCGCAGTTTACCTGTCGCCGCCGGTTAGCCCCCGACGACGAATGAGCGTGTATTATAGCAAAAACCGTCGCTTTGGGGCAAGTGCCCCAGCTGCAAAACGACGTTCCGCCATCACTTAACATTTTCATTTCAGCCGCCGAACGGCCGGGCCGAAGCCTCGCGGCTGTCCAGGCGGACGGGGCCGAGCAGGCCGGAGGGGGCGAGCTCCAGCGCCTCCTCCGGGAGATCCCCGTCGGCATAGTAGTCCCAGAGCGGCACGGCGACGCGTCCGCGCGAGGGGCGCGGCCTCCCCTCCAGCAGCCAGTCCGGGAAGCGCGAGACGCCCCTTCCGGGCCTCGCCTTCGCGACCCACCCCCAATCCGGCAGGGTCGAGGCGTCGCCGTACACGAGGTCCGCCGGCTCGCGCCGGTCGCCGAGCAGCCGGTTCTTCCACGTGTTCGTCACGCGGACGCGCAGCGTGTTCCGTCCCGCGCGCACGGCCGCCGTCGCCGGCAGACGGCAGGGCGGCCGCCACGCCGTGCCGAGCGGGACCCCGTTCAGCTCAACCTCCGCGATCACCTCCACGCGCCCCAAGTCCAGCCGGAACTCCCGGCCCTCCACCTCCGCCTCGGACAGGTCGAACGCCGTCTCGTAAGTCACCGTCCCCGAGTAAAAGCGGATGCCGGGGTCGTCGGACCCGTTCCACGGCATCAGCCGCGCCCAGTCCCGCGCGCCCTCCGGCGCGCCGCCGCCCGGCTCGAAGCTCACGCGCCACGGCCCGTCGACCGCGCGGCAGGCCGCGAAGGGACGCGGCGGACGCGCCGCGCCGCGACGGCCCTGCGCCGCCCGGCGGAACACGACGAACAGCGCGTCGGACGGCCCCATCTCCAGGTCGACCCGCACGCGCCCGTCGGGGAGCGCGCGCCACGACGAAGCCTCCCCCGTCTCGCCGGTCTCGGGGTTCCAGACCTCGGGCACACGCCCGTCCGCGTCGAACGTGGCCGCGAGCGAGACGGCGTTCGTGTGGCCGCACGCGACGAAGAAGAGGCGGACATCGCCGTCCTGCCGCGCGCCCGCGAGGACGTAGCGCTCCGCCGTGAGCGCGTCCACGTCCTTCGCGGCGATCTCGACGGCCGGGCGGACGCCGGCCGCCGCCAGCACCTCGGCGCGGGGCCTGTCCCCGGCCAGCGCGCGCCCCTTGGCGTCCGGCGGCGGCGCGCAGTCGCCCCAGACCGTCGCGCCCGCGCGGACCAGCTCCCGCGTCCGCGCCGCGACGGCCTTCGCCGTCTTCGGGCGCAGGGCGTCCGCGCGCGGCACGCGCAGGACGGGATAGGTTCGTCCGCTCGGCAGCGCGACCCGCCCCTGCGCGTCGACCCGGACGTACCCCTCGCGCAGGTAGAGCGACAGCGGCAGGGCGTCCGTCTCCGAGGCGGAGACCGTCAGGTCGCGCCGCGTGCCGACGGTCAGCACGGGCACGACCGCCCTGCCGCGCTGCAGGAGCGCCTGGCAGCGCGCCCAGTAGCGGTAGAACGCCCGCGCCGGGCGGTGCCACGTCTGCGTCCGCCCGAAGTGCGAGCCCCAGAAGCCCATGGACATGCCGGGGCGGATCTCGTCCCCGAAGGGCTGGTGCTCCCAGTGGTGCAGGACGAGGCGGTTGATCCCGCGCGCCAGCGCGGCGTCGCCCGACCGCTTGAAGTCGCGCGGCGCCTCCGTCCAGCGGGAGACGCCCGGCCCGCCCGTGAACGCCTCCGAGGCGACGATGTCGCGGCCGAGGGCGCGTCCGACCGCCCCCGGGACGCCGGGGAAGCCGCCGTACAGCCACGGCTTGTTCCCGAGCCAGCTCGGCACGCCGTTCCAGAACTCCACCATCGGCACGTCGCTCGCCGCCGCCGCCTCGAACGGGTCGAACGGGCCGCCGTAGGGCTCCAGGTGCAGCGCGACGCCGGCCTTCCGCGCCCAGTCGTGCAGCACCTCGTGGTAGTTGCGGGCGAACAGCCGACGGATGGTGAAGTCCATATCGGCCCGAAACGCCTTCACACGCGCATCCGACCCGACCGTGCGGCCGTCGAGAGTCGGCAGGAACGGCACGGGGTCGTAGCCGGCCAGCTCCGTGAAGTCTTCGCGGAAGCGCGGCGACCAGTTCTGTTTCCCCGCCTCGTAGGAGTCGACCGTGACGTGGGTGAACGCCGTCCCCCAGTGCCGCCCCAGCCTCGCCCTCAGCGGCTCCAGCCCCTCGCGGATGTGAAGCTCCGTCGCCTCCCGCGACAGCTTGTCCGTCTCGAGGCACGTCCTGCGGATCTCGTCCGGCACGGGATGCGTCCGCTGCCCGGTCGGCGTGTGGCCGAAGCGGTAGACCGTCCAGTCCCGTCCGGCGGGCGCCCGCCAGTCGAGCGCGCCGTCATGGAAACGATCCGTCAGGTCGAGGATGTCCTCCGCCGCGACCGCCTCCCCGTCGGGGACGGCGAGGACGGCAATGTCGCGGTAGTGCCCCAGGCACGCCCACGGCCGCTCGAGCGCCGCGCCCTCCAGGGCCGCGCCGCCGGGCACGGCCCGCTTCGTCCAGACGACCTTCTGCATGGCGTGCGCCGGGTCGATCCACGGGCCGCCCGTGACCGAGAAGCCGGGGCTGTTGTGCATGCCGATCTCCAGCCCGAGGCGCGCGGCCTCCTCGACCGCGAACGCCACGATGCTCCACCATTCCCCGTTGCGGTAGGCCATCGCCGCGTTCACCTGGTTGGAGAGGACGCCCAGCCCGGCGTGCTCGGCGATGGTGAAGATCGTCGCCCCGGCGATTCCCGACTCGCGCATGGCCTCCAGGTCCAGCGTGACGCCCTTGCGCGTCACGTTGTTCCCCTGCCAGTGCCACCACGCCCACGGGCCCGCCGCGCGCGGCGGGTCCCTGAAGTCCTCCTCCAGCGTCGCCGCGCCGGCCGCGCACGCGGCCAGGGCGGACAGCAGACCGATCTTCAGCGAAGTTTTTTCCTTCATGGAAATCCTCTCATCCTTATCTTCAAGTTCCTCTATAAAACCGGAGCGAGGGCGTCCATCCATCTGTCGTAGCCCGCGTCCGACGGATGGATTTCATCCGGCATCAACGACTTCGGCGTCCAGCCGGACGCATCGATCAGCTTTGCGTTGAAATCCACCCAGACGACTCGGCCGTCTCGTTCGGCGAAGGCCTTGAGCAGCGCGTTGGTCTTGTCGTTTCTCGCGCGCGCCCTTGCATGGCGCGGCGAAGACGCGGACGCCCCGCGTGGGAAGATCGGATGAAGGACGATCTTCGCGCGCGGCTGGCGTGCGCGGATCATGGCGACGATCTTCTCGATCGCCGCCGCCACGTTGGCAGGGTCGGAATTCTCGGACGAATTGTTGTTTGTGCCGATCATCAGCACCACGCACTTCGCGTCATACCCGTCCAGTTCGCCATGCTCGATGCGCCAGATGACCTGTTGGGTGCAATCGCCGCCATAGCCAAGGTTGAGGACGGTGCGTCCGGCGGCGAACTTCGCCCAGCTCTCCGGATGCCGCCATTCCCAGAAATGCGTGATGGAATCGCCAAGGAGCACGACGTCGACCGTCCCGCCCTTCACCTTCTCGATCGCCTGATGCCGGCTGAGGAAACGGTTGGCCCACCAGTAGTCGCCGAAGATGCCGGGGTCGCGCGCCGGATCGTTCGTGCGGCTGGACATGCGCGCTTCCGCGCGAAGCTCGGCCGGCTCCCCGTCCCGCTGCGCCGCCGCGCCGGACACGCCCGCGCACAGCGCCATCACCGCAGCGAAAAGCGATGCGAGGACGGACAACAGACCGACCTTCAACGAACCTTTTCTCTCCATGGGAATCCCTCTCATCCTTTCTCCCAGTCTTCGGCGTCCGGCCTCACCGGGCCCTTCCGGCTCAAAGCCAGTCCACACCGTCCTTGGCCATCAAGAGAAGCACGCCCGCGCACGGCGCGATCTTCAGCTTCCCGTCGGCGAAGGACGCATTCGCGGGATCCTCCACGACCACCCGGCGCACGCTCCAGTTCTTCCAGATCTCGGGCGTACCCTCGTACGGCACGTCGCGGTTGTTCACCACCACCACGCCGCAGCGTCCGCCGCCGAAGCAGTGCTCCGAGACGAACACGTTCGGCACGCCCGTCTTGAGAATCCGGTTCACGGGCCGCACCTTCGCCCACACGCGCCAGGCGTCGCCCTCGTACTTGCCACCCGCCCCGTAGTACGTCTTTTCGAAGTTGTGGATGGAGACGTAGACCGTCCCCTTCCCGTACTTGTTGCGGAAGAAGACGCCCTCGCCCGCCTGGTTGCGCGCCAGCGTCTCGGCGGTCAGCGCGTTGAAGCGGCGTTTGACGGTGTAGCCGAAGGTAAGCTTGAAGTCGCCGAAGTCGCAGACGTCCTGTCCTCCGGCCTTCTGGCGGTAGGCGACCTCGATGCCGCCCACCTCCTCCATCGCGTCGAGGAACGTGTCGTTCCAGGAGAGGTAGAGCGTCGCGCCCGCGCGCACGCGGGCCTTGAGGTCCTCCCAGCGTTCGACGGTGAGGTACGCACGCCCGAGCGCGTCGGGCAGGAAGTAGCAGGAGGCGTCGGGCAGCTTCTCCTCGGGATTCGCGAAGCGGGGCATGATGCCGGCCTGGCGCGCGAGGATGTAGGAGGAGTGGAGCACGTCGCGGTCCGTCGTGAGGACGACGGCCTCGGTCTTCGCCTTCGGAAGCCCCGCGACGGGCAGGGCGTCCTGCATCGCCGCGAACGCCTTCACCATGCCGACGGCCGGGTACGGCGTGCGGTCGCGCCGGAAGACACCGAGTTCCACGCACGGCTGCCGCCAGTTGTAGGGGGCGATCGTCATCCCCGTCTGGTCGTAGGCGCACCACCAGAGCATCGCCCGGCAGTCGAGGGCCCAGCTGTTCCAGAGCATGTTGCGCATGTACTTCGCCACGTTCGCCTGCGAGGTCTGTTCCTGGCGGCGCGAACCGTGTTCCTCGATAAAGGCGGGCTTGCCGCCAATCTGCGCGAGCGCGTAGGTCTGCGCGGCGGCGTAGGTCGTCGAGCGCACGCTCAGGAAGTCGTCGTTGTAGACGGCCCCCCAGAAGCCGTAGGGATGGGTGGTCGTGTAGTCCGACAGCGCCGCGTTCATCGCGCTCGGCCACAGCGTCTCGCGCGAGATCTCCAGGCCGTCCACGCCGATCACGGGACGCGACGGATCGGCGAGGCGGATCGTCTGGTGGACGTACCGCAGCCACACCTCGGAGTGGAACGCATTCTCGCTCTTCCCGAGGATCCGCGCCTCGTTGCCGCTCTCCCACGCCACGATCGCCTTCTTCGCCTTGAGTCGCGAGACCATGCACGCCAGATAGCGGCCCTCCCACATGAGCGCGTACGGGTCGGAGAACGGGTTGCGGTTCGCGAGCGCCGGCGGGATGTAGTTCCGGAAGGTCATCTGCCCCGTCAGGAGCGGCACGATGAGGCGGATGCCGTACTTCTCGGCGAGGTCGCAGAACACCTCGAAACGTTCGACCATCCGCTCGTCCACGCCCGCGCGCCCGCACGGCGTGTCCGGCAACGGCTCCTCGGAGTCGAAAAGGCGCGTTTCGTTCACCTTGTCGAAGCTCCCCGCGCTCAGGTAGCAGGCGTGGATGGGCTGGAAGTCGGCCCAGTTCGGAAAGACGCGCAGGAGCCTGAAGCCGTTCGCGGCGAGGACGCGCAGGTCCTCCTCCACCGCCTTCGCGTCCCACTTGCGCCACATCTCGGTGGCGGCGTGGCTCGCCCAGTAGTTCGCGCCGAGCGTCAGTTTGCCGGACGGGAACAGCGGCTCCGGCCCGGAAGCGGCCATCTGCGTCTGCGCGTCGGCGAGCAGGGCCGCCAGACACGCGAACGTGAAGACCGCCAGTTTCTGGATGCGACGCATCCCCAACTTCTTGCAGAACGGCTTCTTCATTGCGTCTTCTCCTTCTGGGCTGCAAGCTCCTCTATAGGGCTGGCGCAAGGGCGTCCATCCATATTCTGCGCCAATCAACGAACCTTTTCTCTCCATGGGAATCCCTCTCATCCTTTCTTCCAGTCTTCGGCGTCCGGCCTCACCGGACGACGACCGTCGTGAGCGCCCCCGGCAGCGCCTGCACAATCAGCCAGCGGCCCCGGAACTTGACCTGCACCTGCACCGGCAGGAACGGGTCGCCGTCCGCCGGCTTGCAGCCGATCACGACAACGCGCGAGTCGTCGGGGTTGCGGAACGCCGAGCAGACCGTGCGCCTGTCGTTCCGCCGCGCCCAGTCCGAATCGCCCGCCTTCCAGAAGTCCGTCAGGACGTCCGCGCCGCGCCGCACGAAGCGTCCGAAGTGGCAAAACGCCTTGAACTGCTCGCTCGGCACGGCCTCGCCCGTGACGGAGTTGAGCGCGACGAAGCCCGCGCATCCGAAGCCGCCCGTGATGTTGGGCTGGCCGTGCTCGTCCAAAACCATGCACCAGCTCGTGAAGCCGCCGCAGCCGCTGTTGAACGTGCGCATCATTAGGTCGCCCCACCAGAGCAGGTCGCGGCGGTAGCGGTCCACGTGCGGCCCCATCTCCGTCATGACCATCGGCAGGTCCGGGTACTTCTCATGGACGAACCTTATCCATTCGGGCTCGCCGACGTACGGGTGCCACGCGACCGCGCCAATGCTCTCCAGAACGCCCTTCCGCGCGAGTGCCTGCCACACGCGGTTCGTCCCGTCGAAGTTGTGGTCCCACAGCCAGGGCTTCGTCGGAAGCCCGGCGGACCTGAGGGCCGGGGCGAGGTGGTTGACGATGAAGGCCGTCTCCTGCTCGCCCGTCCAAAGGCACGTGGGCGACATCCCGAACTGGTCGCACTCCGGCTCGTTCTGGACGGTCAGCGCCGCGATCGGGATGCCCTCCTTCCCATACGCCTGCACGTACTTCACGAGATAGTCCGCGTAGACGCCGAAGTACTTGTCGAGCATGCGTCCGCCCGCGATGTTGCCGCCGTCCTTCATCCACGCCGGCGGCGACCACGGGGACGCGAAGAACGTCACGTCCGGGTTGATCCGCTGGATCTCCTTCACGACCGGCAGGACGTACCGGCGGTCGGGGGCGATCGAGAAGCGCGTCAGCTCCGTGTCGCCTTCCACGTCGTCATAGGAGTAGGCGTGCATCGAGTAGTCGCTCGACCCGACCTGGAGCCGGGCGACCGAGAGGCCCGCGCCGTCCGCCGTCCAGACCGTGCGCAGGATCTCCGCGCGGCGCCCCGCCGGCAGGCGGGCGAGCAGGTAGCACGACGACTCCGGGATCGAGACCCCGAGGCCCGTGAACGGGTGGCACGGCGCGGCGGCGTCGAGATCGACCGTGTTCGCGTTCCCCTGCGGGAGGGCCGACCAGAAGTTGGCCGTGACCTCCCGCATCTCGCCGCCCCGCGCCTCCGTGCGGTAGACGCGCGTCTCCGCCGCCGTGGCGCTGCCGATCAGACACGACAGCGCCACAGCGAGCCCCTGCGTTCCCACGTCTCGGAACATCAGACCCGGCCTTTCAACTTGAGGAACTCAAACGAGGGACGCACCGCGTCCAGCGAGTCCGCGTGGCGCTCGCACTCGACGACGTACCACGGCACGTCATCCGCGTCCGTCGCCTTGAAGAGGCGGTCCCAGTCGACGCCCTTGGCGCCTTCGCCCGGCTGGCCGAGGATCGCGTCGAACTTCTTTGATCCCGCGCCGTTCTCCTTCGCGTGGAGCGTGAAGGAGCGGTGCGGATACTTGACGTACTGCGCACACGGGTCGACGCCCGCGCAGGTCGTCCAGCCCACGTCCTGCTCCATCTGCACAGCCTTGTCCGTGTGGGAGAAGAAGTAGTCCCAGAACGAAGAGCCGTCCGTCATCTTGAGGTAATGCTCCCACGTGTGGTTGTGCAGTCCGATCTTGCATCCCATCGTCGCGCAATCAGCTGCGGCTTTGTTGTAGAAGTCGCAGAGCCTCTTGGTGAAGTCATCAACCTCCTGGCTGGGCTTGACCTCCTTCAGATTGTTCCTCGGAACACCCGGCGGGAAATTGCCGCCGCCGGGACAGCAGATGAAGCTGTTGCCGTAGCCGAGGTTGAATTCGCACGTCGCCTTGAAGCTCTCCGGCGAAAACGCATCCTTGCCGACGTGTGTGCCGCACGCGGCGAGGCCGTTGTCGTCCAGCATCTTCTTGATCTCGGGCGCCTTGAACTTGTAGTAGCCCGCGAACTCGACGCCCTCGTAGCCGATCGCCCTCACGTCGGCGAGGGCCTTCGGCAGGCCGACCTTCTTGATGTAGTCGCGGATCGAGTAGAGCTGCAGCGCGACCCGGCCCGGACGCGCCGCGCGGCAGCAGCCCGGCATCGCGGCCAGCGCGGCCCCCGCGCCCAGTCCGCCCAGAAACGTTCTTCTTGTCATGTTCATTTTCATTTCTCCCTATTGCCGGTTCACACCTCGATGTCCCAGCCGTTGCGGTAGACTTCGCGTTTGATCGAAATGCCCTTCGCGTTGTCGCCGGCGATCTCCATCTTCTTGGGATCCCAGTCGAAGCCCGTGTCGTACTGGTAGGACATATTGCAGAGCCCGCAGAGGATCGCCGCGCGTCCGCCGACCTCGGACGGCGAGACCGTCGCCCCGCGCGTGTAGCAACTGTCGATGAAGTCCGCCACATGACCGGCCTTCGCCTTGAAGACCTGGACCTTCGCTGTCGCGAGGCCGAACTTCTCGTTCAGCGTCCTGACCGCGTTCTTCAGCGCGTCGTCCTTCTTGATCGTCGTGTCGGTGCCATAGTCCTTGCCGACGGACGCCGCGACAATCTTCTCCGGCCTAAACGAGGCGTCCTGCAGCGCCTTGCGGATCTCCTTCGTGGGCTTCACGAGCCCCGTGCCCTGCCAGACGGCGATCTTGCCGCGGTTGACCGCGACGATGCCGTCGTCGCAGTAGAAGACCGTGCCCCACACGCCGAACGGCCCGTGGTAGAGCTCGATGTCCGAGCCGTCCCTCTTCGACTTGAAGAGCATCCTCATGCCGAACTGGCGGCGTCCGCCATGGAAGAGGTTCGTCGAGTGCGGCTTGTCGGAGCGGATGATCCGATACGGGCCTGAATCGTCCATGTCCATGCCCCACTGGGCGATGTCGAGATGGTGCGCACCCCAGTCGCCGTTGTAGCCCGTGCCGAACTCGTCGTCGAAGCGCCAGAACATCGGGTAGAACTTGTTCACGCCGCGCGGCGCGAGGCGATCGGAGTAGGGACGCCACTTCGCCGGGCCGAGCCACATGTTCCAGTCGACGTCCTTGTTCTCCGCGCCCTCGGTCGCCGCGTTCTCCGGCTTGTCGAAGAAGCGCACCGGGTGGGACGGGCCGCCGAGCTTCTGACCGCCGCGCCCGTAGTTCGCGTCCACGTACTTCAGGTCGCCGATGTAGCCGTTGCGGACGATCATGCACGCCGCGCGGAACTCGGAGACCTTCGCCCAGCTGCGCTGCATCGAGCCGGTCTGGAAGACGCGCCCGTACTTCTCCTGCGCGGCGATGACCTTCTTCGCCTCGTCGATCGAGAACGTCAGCGGCTTCTCGCAGTAGACGTCCTTGCCGTGCTTCATCGCCTCGACCGAGATGTAGGCGTGCCAGTGGTCGGGCGTCGCGATGCACACCGCGTCGATCGCCGGGTCGGCCAAGACGTCGCGGAAGTCGGCGTACGCCTTGCACGAGGCGTCCTTGTAGAAGGCGTCGATGCGCCTCTTCGCGTCGTCGCAGCGCACCTTGTCGCAGTCGCAGACGGCCGTGACGCGGATGTTCTTCTGGTTCAGGAACTGCGTCAGCAGGGCCGTGCGGCCCTGGATGCCGATGCCGATCAGGGCGACGGCGCGCTTCTCGCCCGGCTTGAGCGGACGCAGCCCCATCTTGTTCGTGGCGCAGCCCGCGAGCGTGGCGGCCGCCGCGCTGCCGAGGATGAAACCCCTGCGATTGATGTCCATTGTCATTCCTTTCCTTTGTTATTGGATTTTGAGTTTCTTGTCTGTTCGGTCAGCGGATGATCACCGCAAAACCGACGCCCCTGATCAGCAGCTGGCCGTCACGGTAGGCCAGCTTGCGCTTGGACTTGACGACGCCGTTCACCCGCACCGTCCACGAGGCGAAGTTCTGCGCGTCCGTGACCTCCGTGATCGTCAGCGGCACGACGAAGCCTTCACGGACAGACTTCGGGTCGTCGACCGTCAGATCCAGCGTACCGTCCGGCATCGGCGTGAGGCAGGTGATCGTGCCGCCAGTCTCGCCCGCCGTCCGGCAGTCCACCGCGAGATGTCCGACGACCATCTTGTCCGAGCGCAGTTCCAGCGTCGCGCCGGGCGCGACGGACACGGCGGCGTCCTTGTCGAACGCCTGCTCCTCGCCGGCGGCGGGATCGCCCCAGCCCGTCACGGCATAGGGCGCGCCGCCGTTGTATTCCGCGCTGGCCGCATTGGGCGTCGACTTGACGGAAACCTCGTCCAGTTCGTACCAGGTCTGGCCGTCAAAGCTTCCCTCGACCTTCCAGTCGGTCGGGTTGTTCCGATGGTACCAGGTCTCGCGCCAGGCGTCCAGACCCGTGGTGAACGTGTACCCGGCCACGCGCGCCGCGTCGTCCGGAAGGCGGAAGGCGAACACGATCGGCTTGTCCGAAGAAGGCTTCCCGCCTGAGACAAAGAACATCGTCTCGGCGTTGCCGTCAAAGGCATTGGCGATTCCTTCCCTGACATTTCCGCCGTTCGCGTCCAGCCAGACCTCGCCGGCGGACAGATCCTTGACCGCCGCGACGGACGCCGACTTGTCCACGAACGTCCCTTTGTTGACGCGCGTGCCGTCCGCCGCGTACAGCGAGAACTCGGCGATGGACGTGAGATCCCACCCCGACACGCGATTCCCCGCAATCGTCACGCGGAAGAACTTGCCGCCGAACGTGGCCGGCCCGCGCGACAGCGTGCCGCCGAGGACGGCGACCGAATGGCCGGTCTTCGCGCCCGCATCCGTCAGGATCGTGCCGCCGCGGTTCTCGATGCTCCCGCTTGCCGGGACCGCCGCCGCAGAGCCGCGCAGATCGAGTGTGCCGTCCTTTTCGACGACGACATGCCCCAGCTTGGCGCCTGTGGCGAGGCCGGATCCGACGGAGAACGTCCCGACCCAGCTCCTGCGCGCCGCGTAAGGCCCCATGTTTTCGCGCTTGTCCAGTTCGACCCAGTTCTCGCCGTCTTTGCTCGCCAGGAGCCGCCACGCGGACGGGTCGCGGCAGCTCTGGCTGCTGTCGTCGGGTCCGGCGTCGTTTGCCGTGGCCCACGAGTAGCCTGTGATCCGGACCGGCTCGTTGTAGCTCACCTGAACCCACACCTTGTCGCCCTTCTTGGCGATCTGGTCGGACGCGGCCCGCTGATCCACCCATTTGGAGCCCAGGTTCCCGTCGAACGCCTTGTCCGGAGATTCGGAAGTCAAGCAGTCCAGCCGCGTGCCGCTGATGACAGAAGGAAGAATCACCGTGCTTTCGTCATAGGACGCGGTTCCGCCGGCGACCGCCGTCTCGCCGTCGAGCAGCTTGAACTCGGAAATCTGAACGCCCCACGCCTTCGGATTGTACACGGCGTCGATCTTGAACCGGTAGTGCTTGTAGCCCTGCGACGCGAACTGCAGCGTACCCGCCTCGACCGTGACATCGACCGGCGCCTCGGACTGCGTGAACGTCAGCACGCCCGCGCCGCGCTTCACCAGCTTCGTCGACGGGGACGTCTTCGCCAGCACGGCGTCGAGAACAAGCGCGTGCCCGTCCGCCACGTCAACGACCGTCTCGCCGGGCGCCAGCTGGACATTGCCGCCGGTGACGCGCGAAATCTTCGCCTCGCCGTCGCCTTCGACTTTCAGTTCCGGCACCTCGAAATAGCTGGGATTTTCGGCATTGAAGGCAAGCACGGCGCCGGAACGCAGGGCGACCGCAGACGCGCAGTTGCCGCCCAAGACAGGGGATTGGATATTATTGCCGAAATCCGTCTTCACCTTGGGCCCTTCCAAAACGAGTTTAGGCTTCCCGAAACCGTAGTCGGTATTGGAATCCAACGCCAACGTGACCGAATCTCCCACAATCATCGTGACATCAGGCGTCAACCCTCCCGCCGCGGCGCCGCGCAGCTGCACCCTCCCGCCGATCGTCCATGTCACGTCCGGCGCGGCGGTCAGCGGGCAGTTATTGTTTGCTCCGATCTGAAACATCCCGGTGAAAGCCAGTTTCCACGACTGATCCGCCGCAAGGTGAAGCCCGCCCGCATTCTTGATGTAGCAGTTCTTCCACGAGCCGGATACCTCAGCCGACAGGCCGCCCGCGCCCAGCGTCAGCTTGCCCGCGCCCGTCAGGTTCAGATTGCCCGGAAGGGACGTGACCTCAAGACCGTACGCATTCACGTCCTCAGGAATTTCCAGCGACTTGCCGGGCAAGACCGCAATCGCGCCGTCTTGCCAGCTGCCCTTTGCGCCGGTCACGGCGTTCGACCAGACGTTTTCCGCCGCCCAGCTGCCGCCGTCCGCACCGACGTAGGTCAGCCGGATCGGGTCGTCGGCGCGTCCCCAAGACGCGGCGGCGAGCGCCGCGCCGAGAACCGTCAGTTTTACTTTGCAGAACAGGGTCTTCATTTTTATGTTCCTTTCTTTCACTTTCCAAACTGTTTCAATGACTTGCAGGGCCACCCCGTCATTTCACGAGGTAGCCGCCGGCGGCGAGCTCGCCGCCCTCCGGGAGGGCGAAGGGCCTCTCGCCGAAGTTGACCGTCACGACCGTGCCGTCCGCGAACGACGTGCGCTGCACGAGGCGGTCGGCGGAGAGGATGCGGTGGTCGAGCATCTCGCTGTAGCCGGTCTTCCGCGCGACGGGCGAGGTGACGCGGTAGCTGCGCACGAAGCGGTCCCTCTTCTCCTCCCACTGCTTCCTGTCGAAGAAGTACATGCCCATCGTGCCGTAGAGGACGTTGAAGAGGTCGCGCCTGTCCCAGAGCGCCGGCAGCTTGTTGTTGTAGTCGCCCCAGTACCAGTGCGCGCAGAGGCTGTCGTGGTAGACGAGCTCCCAGAGCGGCAGGCGGTAGGCCGCCCCCACCTGGAACTTCGCGACGCGCGGCGGCACGTCCGTCCAGATCTTCCCGGTGTCGTTCCCCGCGTCCGGCACGCGGTAGTCGACGAGCGAGAGCATGCCCTCGAAGTAGTCGCAGTACGGCACGGCGGCGTCGTGCCCCGTCTCGCTGCCGACGACGAGCCCGAAGTCGTCGCCGAGAAGGCGCAGGAGGTCCATGCGGTAGGCCCGGCTGTCGCTGCGCGTCATCGGGTGGGCGGGGTTCCAGCAGACGTCCCACGCGGCGGCGGTCGACACGTCGATGAAGCGCGCGGTGTAGGGGTGCGTCTTCAGCTCCTCGCCCACGTGCCGGCGGCAGAACTTCGCCGAGACCGCGTCGCACATGCAGGCGCAGAAGGTCACCGTGCCGTCCTTCGCCTTGACGGCCCACGCCTTGCGCCAGTCGTCCGGGTCGACGCTGTTCCACGCCACGCCGTCCGGCCAGGCCTCCATGTTCTTCCCCTCCTTCTTGCCGAGCTTCCGGAGCTGCTCGGGATGGTAGATGTCGCGGTAGACGTCGTAGCGGCCCACGAGCACGCCCTCCATCCGCGCGAGCGCCGCCACCTGTTCGGCGTTCCCGGCGGCGCTCCAGAGGAAGCGGTCGATGCCCGCCTCCTTGAACTTCTTCGCCATGCCGACCTTGTCGCCGTCCCAGCACCAGATGTTGGCCGCGCCGAGGAGGCGGTCGACGGACGGACGGTCCTTGACCTTCTCCGCGAAGGTCCTGAGCGTCCCCCTCTCCTTCGCGTAGGCGCGGTAGCGCTTGCACATCGCGACGTAGCCGCCCCTGTCGAAGAACACGCAGCGCAGGCGGCGCGCGTAGCCGAAGCGGCCCTTCTGCGCCTCCCAGCTCACGCCGGCGGCGAAGGGCTCGTCCCCGGCCGGGCGGCGGAACGCGACCGCCGCGTCGTCCGGCGTCTCGACGATCCCCATGAAGCCCGCGCCCGTCGCGTCGTCCTGCACGCCGAAGAAGGCCATGCACACGCCGTGCCCGCCGTAGGCGACGAGGCGTGCGGGGATGCCGTCCGGCTCGGTGACGGGATACGAGATGCCCTCGTTCATGGGGACGATCAGGCGGTCGCCCGGCCTCGTCGCGAACGGCTGCGGCCAGTCGAGCGCGTCGGGCATCTCGCCCTCGCCCGTCACCGTCACGAGGACCTCGGGCCGCCCCGGCGACGGCGCGACGACGAGGCCCCACGTGCGCAGCGACGCGAGGTCGACGGCCGTCGCGCAGATCGCCCGCCCCGACCGCGAGAGGCCGGTCACGACGAACTGCCGCTCCGGCGACGGCGAGGGCGCCCAGACGCGGCCCGTCCGCTTGTCCGTGACGGACAGCGCGGCGTCCCGCCCCGACACGACGACCCTGAGGTGCTCCGTCTCTTCCGCAAGGTCAGCCGGCTGCGCGACGTCCTTCGGCAGGCGGTTTCCCAGGAACTCCACCCTGTAGTCCCTCACGGCGACGCCTGCGGGGCCGTGCCCCGTCACGCGCGGCTCGATGCGGGCCCCGCCCGGCGGGATCACGCATTCGGTCGAGACGGGGTCGCCCGCCTTCGCCGAACGGGCGCCCAGCGCCCACTTCATCGCGTTCCCCTGCGCGTCCCGCAGGATCGCGCTGAGCGAATAGCGCCCGGGCGCGGGCACGTCGGCCAGGGCCCTCGACGCGCAGCTGAAGCGGAACGCGTCGCCCGGCTTCACGTCGATCGGCGCCGTGCAGCCGATGGACCAGTCCTGGGTCCCGGTGTGGCGCAGCTCCATCGCGCCGTCCGCCCCCGTCGTCAGCGTCACGGCGTTCGCCGTGCGCGACCAGGCGCGCGGCGACGAGGCCGTCCACGTCTGCGCCCCGGCCAGCAGGGCCGTCAGGCACGCCATCGAGGCGACCGCCCATTCCTTGCAGCATCGAATCTTCATTCGTCTTTTCCTTTCGTTGTGTTTGCGGGGATTACTCCCAGTCGTAGGTCGTTTCACGCCCGCCGTCCATGAGCCACCGCTGCGGACGCGGCGTCTCCATCCAGTCCAAGGGCACTGCGGTGGACATCGGACGCGAGGCCGTCTTCCACGCCGCGCCGAGCGCCTGCGCGACTTCGGGGTCGGCCGCGAGCGAACGCTTCCAGCTCGTGAAGAGCGCCGTGCCGCTGCGGGCGACGAGATCGAGCCACTGCCGGTTCAGCCGCCACGGCACGTCCCCCTCGTTCACGAGCCCCACGCAGTCGCCGTCGTTCAGGTAGAAGACGCCGTTGTGGATCGCGCGCATGCCGAGCGTGTTCGGCCCCATCTTGCGCGTGCGCGACCAGTCGTACCCGCTCGTGTCGTCGCCCGTGCGCTGAAGCTCGAAGAGCCCCGCCGCGAAGTGGTCGAGCGCGTTGCACCCGATGATGTACAGGCGGTCGCCCGCCGCCGCGCGCATCGCCCGGTAGAGGCCGAGCGCGACCTCCGCCGTCGTCCGCGAGCGGTCGCGCCACTTGGGCAGCGGCTTCTTCACGGGCGACGCCTCCAGCTCGTAGCCCCACGTCACGTTCCAGTCGTAGGTGATGAAGTCGATCTTGACGAGCTCCATGCCCCAGTCCGCGAAGCGCGCCATCTCCTCACGGATGCGCCGCTCCCACTTCGGGTCGGTCGGGTCGACGGGCAGCGCCTTGATGCCCTCGTCCGGCTCGAACGGACGGTACCAGAGGACGGGGCGCGCCCGCAGCGCCTTCACGCGGCGCGCGAATTCCGGCATCTCCATCCCCCAGCGCGCGTTGACCGCGCCCCACTGGCCGCCCGGCCGCGACGGGTCGCCGCCGTGCTTCAGGGCGTTCTGCCAGCCGTCGTCCACGACGGCGAAGGGACGGTTCGCCACGGGTTCGCCCGGCTGCGCGTCCATCGCGTCCACGAGGAACTTCGCGTCGGCGAGGAAGTTCGTCGCCGTGTTCTTTCCGTAGGCGCAGTACCAGTCGTTGTAGCCGTAGACAGGCGCGGCGGGCAGGCGCGGCACGGGACACATCAGGCGGCAGAACGCGCGCCCCGCCGCGAACGCCGACTCGCCGGGCGCGCCTTTTCGCGAGACGAGCGTGCAGAGCGCGAGCGCGCGGCCGCCGAGCTCGACGGGATCCGATCCCGCGCGGACGTCGAGGCTGAGCTCGAGGCCGTCCGGGCGCGCCCGCCAGCAGGCGAAGGCGTTCGGCTGGACCTTCACGCCGTAGCCGTCGGTGCGCGCGCCGTCCGTCGCGAGGAGGTACCACGCCATCGTCCCGCCGCGCGGCGCGTCCGCCGCGTCGGCCCGCCGCCAGGCGCTGTCGCCGTAGGTGCGCTCCCACATGCCGCCGAGGACCCGCGTTGCCGCGCCGAGGCCGCCGCGCCAGGCGAGCGTGACGGTCGACGCCGTGCCGCCGTGCAGGGTGATCGTGCCGTCGGGCGCCAGCGTGACGCGCCCGCCGGCGGGCTGTCCGTCGACCCGGATCTCCGCCGGCTCGGACAGGGGGATGAAGTCCATCGCGGCGGCGGTGCAGCAAAGCATCGCCAGCGCCGCGCAGAAGCCCTTTACAGCGTTAGCTACAATGAGGGGGGGGGGTACAGGAACCGTGCGCAAACGCGCCTACGCGGCTCCTGTCGCGCCCTACGAGGGCCTTAAGCCTCTCCGTCTCGATTGCCGTCTTTTCCATAGTTGGCGACATGATACCAAATTTCGCGACGCGGCGCAACGCCCCCGCCCACAGCCCACACGCCCCCGCCCACATCGCGCAGGGCAAGGCGAAGTCCGCCCCTGCAACCCCGCCCCTCAAACCCCACCAATAGGGTCTTGTCTAATCGGAATATGATACACTACGCACCTGTTCTCCCAGCATAGTGCCGGAAAAGGACAACTCTCATGGGGACAGACCCCGCCAAACAGGGGGGGCTGTCCCCAATTCATCTTCACACCCACGCCGCACGAATCTCAGCAAGGACACGGCGCGCCGTGCCGATGCCGAAGCGGTCGGCGACGGCGAGCAGATCCCCATCCGCGATGTCTCGACGCCGATCGTTCACCGAAAGCTGATGCGTCCCTACGTGCGCGCGCCAAGGATCGTCACTTGGGAAATCGGAGCCCGTCAGGTCGTATGCCGGCGCAAGTTCCCATGTGCCCCCCTGCCGAAGCCGAAAGGCGAAGTTCTTGGGATGATCGTCACATTCGCCCGCAATGACGTTGAAAGCCATTCGCCGAAAGAGCTGCTCGCGTGCCTCATAATCCAAGCCAAGCCCATCCGCCGTCAGGAAAAGCTGCTCGTACCGCCGATGCTCCGGCGGCGTCTCCATCGGCAGGTGCGCCAGCGCCGAAAGCGTCGCCAGGTGAAACCGTTCCGAACCCGCACGGTCGAACCGCCTCGTCATGAAATGCCGCAGCCCGTCAATCTCAAGCAGACACGATTCGCTCATGTCAATTCCAGCGGCACGGGCCTTTCGGTACAGGGCATATTCCGCCTCGCCGCGCCACGGATACTCCCTCGGCGTAAACTTGACAATCCAATGCTCGAACCCATCGGGCAAGTCACGGTCGCCCAGAAGAAACGAATTCGTCTCCCGGTTCCATCCGACAACGGCCTTGGACTGCGCGCCGCCAGCCGACGATCCCAGTCGAATGATTTCCCGCAGGGCGTCCTCGCCCGTCGCCGAAGCCAGTTCGCCATTCAGCACCCGCCGCGCGGACTCGACCAGATTGCGCATGTCAATCGCCGTCGGACGTCCGCCAGGGCCGCGATCCGGCTCGTAAGTGAGCGCCCCCATCGTCCGCCGACCGAGGTAGGCCAAGCGATCCAGCGGCGTGATCTCGCTCCGAGCGAGCCCATGTCCCTGCAGCCAATGATCCACAAGACCCGTTCCGAACGTATCCGGCAGCGAATCGGCGAAGATTGGCGGCAACCCGTCATAAGCCGAACGCGGCAGGTCTGCGAAGACGTAGGGCTCGGCCCTGAGTGGCATCATCAGAGGCGCGATTTCGATGCCCGATGTGAGAAATCCTTTCTCGTAGCGGAAGGCGAATGCGCCTCGCTGCGGCGCCGCCACCAGCGTCCCCACGCGACGCCCCCACAGTGAGACGTTGATGCGCGACACGTGCCGAAACGCCATCATGCGACACCCCTCCGATGCGGCGTGGCGCGTTGACGCTTTTTGCGTTCGGGACGCTCGAAGAACGCCGCATCAAGTTCCGGCGGCGCGATGCCGACGATCCAGTCCGTCCGCCGCAGCGTACGGCAGACTTCCAGCAACGTCACCGTCGAGGCGTTTCGGCCGCTTTCCAAGTTTCGAAGGGCCGTCAGGGAAATGCCGCTGCGTGCCGCCGTCGTCTCAAGCGACAGGTTCGCCGCGAGCCGTGCAGCACGCACGCTCGCCCCCAATGTCGCCAACATCTCTCTCCGCGTTTGATAGAACATAACAGTCTTTATAGAGACAAAAAACATCAGTATTATAGCACAACTGATCTTATAGAGGCAATCGTCATCTCTTATAGCAAGCCGTCTTTCATAGCAAACGGACATCACAAAAGTCAATCGACTTTCGTGAGCTTAATCACAGAACTCGATTGACTTTTGTGCGAAAGAATCTGGACGCTGATTATCAGACACGGCCCTTTGACTTCAGGAACGCGAACGAGGGGCGTACCGCGTCCAGCGAGTCCGCGTGGCGCTCGCACTCGACGACGTACCACGAAACGCCGTCTGCGTCCGTCGCCTTGAAGAGGCGATCCCAGTCGACGCCCTTGGCGCCTTCGCCCGGCTGGCCGAGAATCGCGTCGAACTTCTTGGAGCCCGCGCCGTTTTCCTTCGCGTGGAGCGTCACGGAGCGATGCGGATACTTGACGTACTGTTCGCACGGGTCGACGCCCGCGCAGGTCGTCCAGCCGACGTCCTGCTCCATCTGCACGGCCTTGTCCGTGTGCGAGAAGAAGTAGTCCCAGAACGAGGTGCCGTCCGTCATCTTGACGTCATGCTCCCACGTGTGGTTATGAAGCCCGACCTTGCACCCCATCGTCGCGCAGTCGACCGCCGCCTGGCTGTAGAAGTCGCACAGCCGCTTCGTGAAGTCGTCAATCTCCTTGCTGGGCTTGGCGGCCTTCGGATTGTTCCACGAGACCCCCGGAGGGAAGTTGCCGCCGCAAGGACAGCAGATGAAACTGTTGCCATAACCAAGATTAAACTCGCACGTCGCCTTGAACTTGTCGGGCGCGAAATCCCATCGTCCGACGTGTGTGCCGCACGCGACGAGGCCGTTGTCGTCCAGCATCTTCTTGAGGTCGGGTGCCTTGAAGCCGTAGTAGCCCGCGAACTCGACGCCCTCGTAGCCGATCGCCTTCACGTCGGCGAGGGCTTTCGGGAGACCGACCTTTGTGATGTAGTCGCGAATCGAGTAGAGCTGCAGCGCGACCCTGCCCGGACGCGCCGCACGGCAGCAGCCCGGCATCGCGGCCAGCGCCGCGCCCGCGCCCAGTCCGCCGAGAAACGTTCTTCTTGTCATGTTCATCTGCGTGTTCTCCTTGTCGTGTCGTTGCGTGTGCGGCGGCTCAGATCTCGACGTCCCAGCCGTTGCGGCAGAAGTCGCGCTTGAGCGAGATGCCCTTCCCCGTGCCGTTGGCGAAGTCGTTCCTCTCGGGATCCCAGTCGAAGCCCGTGTCGTAGACATAGCTCATGTTGCAGAGTCCGCAGAGGATCGACGTGCGCCCGCCGACCTCGGCCGACGAGACCGTCGCCTCGCGCGAGTAGCAGCTGTCGATGAAGTCCGCCACGTGTCCGGCCTTCGCCTTGAAGACCTGGACTTTCGCCGTCGCGAGGCCGAACTTCTCGTTCGGCGTCCTGACCGCGTTCTTCAGCGCGTCGTCCTTCTTGATCGCCGTGTCGGTGCCATAGTCCTTACCGACGGACGCTGCGACGATCTTCTCCGGCCTGAACGAGGCGTCCTGCAGCGCCTTGCGGATCTCCTTCGTGGGCTTCACGAGCCCCGTGCCCTGCCAGACGGCGATCTTGCCGCGGTTGACCGCGACAATGCCGTCGTCGCAGTAGAAGACCGTGCCCCAGACGCCGAACGGGCCGTGGTAGAGTTCGATGTCAGACCCGTCCGCCTTCGACCTGAAGAGCATTTTCATGCCGAACTGGCGGCGTCCGCCGTGGAAGAGGTTCGTCGAATGCGGCTTGTCGGAGCGGACGATCCGATAGGGTCCCGAATCGTCCATGTCCATGCCCCACTGGGCGATGTCGAGATGATGCGCACCCCAGTCGCCATTGTAGCCCGTGCCGAACTCGTCGCCGAAGCGCCAGAACATCGGGAAGAACTTGTGGACGCCGCGCGGCGCGAGCTGGTCGGAGTACGGCCGCCGCTTCGCCGGTCCGAGCCACATGTCCCAGTCGACGTCCGGATTCGGCGCGCCCTCCGCCGCCGCGTTCTCCGGCCTGTCGAAGAAGCGCACCGGATGCGACGGCCCGCCGAGCTTCGCGCCGCCATAGCCGTAGTTCGCGTCCACGTAGCGGACATTGCCAAGGAAGCCGTTGCGGACGATCATGACGGCCGTCCAGAAGAGGTCCCAGCTGCGCTGCCAGGCGTTGGTCTGGAAGACGCGCCCGTACTTGCGCTGCGCCGCCATCACCTTCTTCGCCTCGTCGATCGAGAACGCCAGCGGCTTCTCGCAGAAGACGTCCTTGCCGCGCTTCATCGCCTCGACGGCGATGTAGGCGTGCCAGTGGTCGGGCGTCGAGATGCCGACGATGTCGACCGTCGGGTCGTCGAGGATCTCGCGGAAGTCGGCGACGGCGCGGCAGCTGCCGTTCCCGTACCGCTCGTCCACGCGCCGCTTGGCGTCCGCGAGCCGCACCCGGTCGACGTCGCACACGGCGACGACGGTGACGCGCTTGCTGCCGAGGAACGACCCCAGGTTGCCGCGCCCCTGGATGCCGACGCCGATCATGGCGACGTTGAGCTTCTCGCCCGGCCTGAGCGCGCGGCGTCCGACCTTCTCCGTGGCGTGTCCGGCCAGCGCCGCCGCAGCGGCGGAGCCGAACAGGAAACTGCGGCGGTTGATCTCAATTGTCGTTTTCATTTTCTTCCTTTTGTCTTTGGGTGTGATCGATAAGCGGATGGAGGACGAACGGCGCGACGGCCGCGTCGCAGACAGTCACTTGCGCCAGAACACGACCAGTTCGCCGAAGCGGTTCAGGTCCTGCGCGGCAAGGCGAAAGTCCGGGAGGGCCGCAGGAATGTGGGCTACGGCCAGCGAGACGGTTGCGAAGCCCTTGAACGCGCGGACGTCCAGCGTCTCGTCCATGCGAAAGACGCCGGGCAGCAGCGTACGGACGTCCGTTTCGGAGGGAATCGCACCGAGCAGCTTTCCGTCCGAATCACGGAATCGCCACTCAAGGCGATAGGGCAGGAGAATCGGCGCTGTGCCCTTGTTCTTCCCGTCAAGGCGCAGCCGCAAAGTCTCGCCGTCGAGGACGCTTTCCGCCGTGCGCGGCACGAGCCGCGCGCCGGCGTACAGGTCGATCTTGCGGAACGCGGCATAGGCGGCGGGGTTCACCTTCTTCACGTTCTTCGGGGTGATCGGACAGGTGTTCACCAGACTGGCGTGCTGGGCCAGAATCCAGTCCACCGCCTCGGGGATCGTGGACTGCTTGCCGCGGTACCACTCGTTCTTCTCGTGCAGGTGAAACCAGGATTCGCCGCCGATGAACTCCAAAAAGACGAGCTGCGACTTCCAGATCTCGCCGAACCGCGGCACGTCCTTGTATGGCGGCGTCCCGACCCAGCGCCCGTAGTGCCACGTCGAGCCGACGGAGTCAAGCCGCACGCCGACGCGCGGGAACGTCCCCTTGGAAACGGCATAGGCGAATGTCCCCTTGTTTTCGCCGGACAAGAACAGGAGCGGCGTCTTCGTGAAATTGTCCAGATACATGTCGGCAATCGCACGACGGCAGGCGGCATCGAACTTGTAGGGGTACTCCATCGGGAAGCAGTGCCACTCGGCGAAATTGCCATACGAGCCGATGTCGATCGCGCCAATCACGGGGTGTCCGTCATACCGCTTCGCCAGCGCCGCGATGAAGCGGCCGTGGCACTGGAGGAAGACCGGGTCGTCAAAGTAGGGCGCCTCGCGCTCGGTCGTCTCCTTGCCGCCATTCGTCCAGTCGCGGTACTTGTTGCCCTTCTGCCAGACGTGCTTCTTCGCGCCGGGCTTCGCGAAGAACCAGTCCGGCGACTCGCGCCGCCTGTTGCTGCAGGCGTTCACGCACATGATCCGAAAGTAATACGGCACGCCGTTCGTGCGGGCGTATTCGATCCGGGCGTCGAGGCGCGCCCAGTCGTACCGACCTTCCTCCGGCTCCAGGTCGCGCCACTCCCAGCGGTCGTAGACCGCGCCAATGTTGACGATTCCGTCAAAGGCCGAAACAGGCTCGTAGGCGGCGCTCCATCCCTGTCCGGGATTGCGAAACACGGCTTCGTTCTCCCGGTAGGCGTAGGACTGGCGAATTGGCTTCTCGGCACAGCCCGCCCACGCGAACAGGCACAGGACGCATCCAAACGACTTCGGCATCTTCATCTGACAGCCTCCGGCTTCACTTGACAATCAGGCAGAGGCCCGTCCGACCGAACCGAAACGTGCCGTTCTTCCAGCGGATCCGCTGATCTATCTCCTCGCCGTCCACCACGAGCTGCCAGCGGGAGAAGTCAAGGTCGCCCACGACAGCCGTCCAGCCAAAGGACGGGCGGCACGCCTTGATGTCCGTCCCGTCGGGGAGATTGTTCAGGTAGAGGACGCCCGTTTCCGCGAGGCGCGCCCCACGCACCTCTCCGCCGCCTTGGACGGCATCCAGCGTCAGCGCCTCGACGACCTGTCCGCCCGCCACGTTCGTGAAGTCCAGCACCGCCCCCTTGTCGACCTCGATCTTCATGGACGACGGCAGTCCCGTCGCGCCCGGCGCCGCGAACGCGGGGTTGGCGGACTTGTCCGCAATCGTGAAGGTCATGGGAACGGCGGCATTCGCACCGACCGCCACGTTGCCGCTTCCTCCGGCCCAGACGCCGGCCCAGTTGCCGAGCGTGTAGTCCGTCCGCGCGTCAAGCGCCTCCCACGTCTCGCCGTCGTCCGCGCTGCCGAAGAGCGTCCAGGACGACGGATAGCCGTTGTCATAGGTTCCCGCCCAGTTGTAGCCGACAATGCCCGGCGACGATTCCGGCAGACGCACGTAGAACGCGACCGTGCCCGCCTCAGACAGCGTCGGCGAGGAGATGCCCATCATCTGGTTTCCCTTGTCGTCAAACAAGGCGGCAACCGTCCAGTACCAGGGCGAATACGTGTAGCCGGCCGGCACGGTCGCGTACCCGGCGGGCAGATCCGCGAGGGCCGTTCCCGGCGCCTTCGCCGCGATGCCCACGCCCACGCGCTGGCCGTCCTTGTCGAGGAACGCGAACTCGCCAATCCCCCACGCGGAAGACTTCGAACCCTTGTGCGCCGTCTCCTCGAACTTGTAGAGCGGCGCCGAATAGCCCATGCCCGAAAAGAGAAGCGTCCCTTCGGAGACATGCACGTCGTCCGCCAGGCCCGCCGGGTTCTCCAGCGTCAGGGCGCCCGCACCCGTCTTCTCGAACCGCGTACCGCGGACGCTGCCGGCGGAACGGACATTGGTGTCGGCGGAAACCGCGACCGTGAGCCGTCCGCCGTCTTCCGTCACGAGATTCCCGACAACGGACGAGTCGCCCGACACGGTCGCCGTCACGCCGACGATGCGGAGAGTGGCGCCATCCGCGACGGACAGCGACGCGGCATCCAACGCAGCCTCGACCCTCAGTTCGCCGTCCGAAACGGTCAAGGCCCCGACCGTCGTCGCCGCCGCCACGCGCGTCACGCCCGAACCAACCTTCTCCACGACGACCGGGGACTTGAACGTCCCCGACAGGGATGTCTCCTGTTCCGAATCGCCAACCAGCAGTTTAGAACCCTCGCCGCCCGTGAGATAGCATGTCTTATCCATCGTGAGACCGGCGACCTTCACGTCGCCCTTGACCTTGACCTGGTGGAACCAGCCGGCGACGTGCACGGCCGCCCCGCCCCAAGTGACGGCCTCGTTCAGGAGCGTGTACTGTCCCGCATCCGTTTGAGTCCAGATCCCCTGCAGTTCGACCTTGGCGAAACCGCTGAACGCAAGCGAGCCGCCGTCGGCAACCAGAAAGCGCGGCGCATAATGCGTGTACAGGCTCACGGAACTGGTGGCATCCCCCTGGCTTTCAACCCGAATCCGTCCCTCAAAGAACGGAAGCCCCCAATACTGCGCCTCGCCGCCGAAGCAGGCCGAATCGTCCGCCGTGACGAGCGCCGTTCCCGTCGCGTGACGGTTCGCGATCGTTCCGCCGGACGTCCGCCCTTTGCCCAACGACAGGACTGGGATGCGCCCTTCCTCATTCGTCGCGGCATTCGCCGAAACTTCCAGCGTCAGATAGGCAACGCTAAAGTTTTGCCCCCCCCCCCCCCTACGGAAGGGCCGACCAGACAGCCCGTGCCGCCGTTCGAGCCAACCGTGATTTTCGTCGTCTTCGCCGTGCCGAAGCACGACGAAGCGTCCAGCACCGCAATCTCGGCTTCGTCGCCCGCATCGGGTCCCAGCGCGACCGTCGCCGCCCCGACCGTCGCCCCGCCGCTCACCGTGAGGCGGCCATGAACCGTGATCGTGTCAAACGTCTTCGATTCCGCCAACTCGACCGTCTCACCCCGCGCGACGACCAGATCCTCCGCCGAGGCACGCAACCCCAACGAGCCAAGTCCCACGAGCAGACAGCCGACAAAAAGGCTTCTGCCAAAGTTGTCTTTCACACGGATTCCTCTCTTGTTCATTTGTTGCCAACCTTTCGTGTTGTGTTTTTCACTTCTGGTTTACGGTAGCCGAACCGTCGTTCGGCACAAAGTCAAACCGCCAGTTCAGGCGGCCGCGCGGCGCGGCGTCGCCGTGAACGTAGAAGTCCATCGGATCGTCCGCCTGACGGTTGTCCGACCACTTGAACTCCAGGCTGAACGCCTTCGCCGCGTCCACGCCGAGCGCCGATGCCAGGACGGCGTAGACGAACCGATTGCCCCGGCTGTCGAATGCGGATGACTGGGGCGTGAACCGGTGCGTGTAGCCCATCGCGTCCGGCTTGCGCGACGCAACGCGGACGAACAGGTTCATGCTCTTCCCGTCCACAAGGCGGACGGGCTGGGCCGTCTCGGCGAGGAAGCGGATGACGCCATCCGCGCCGACGGCGATGCGCAGCGCGGCGAACTCGTTGACGACCGTGTCGTTCACGTAGGTGCCGCAGGCATCGTAGCCCGGATGGTTGCGCGGCTGTGCATCGCCCGTGATCTCCTCGTAGACGGGCGAAACGGCATCCCAGCGCGCATCGTCCGCGCCGCGCGCATCGGCGCAACCCCGCGCCCGCGCCGGAGGCGGCAGTCCCTTGAAGCGCCGCACGAAGTTCATCAGCTGGAAGTAGTAGGCGTCCTTGTAGCCGCCCTTCATCGGCTCGATGTCGCGCGAGAACTCCTCGTTGTACTCGTCCTGGAGGTTGATCCAATGCCGCAGGTTGTAGAGCGTGTTCGTCTTCTTCGTCAGGAACGGCACAAGCCATTCGTTCCACTGGCAGACGAAGGCGAGCGGCACGTCGTCGCGCCGCGAGTCCAGCGCCCAGTCGATCTGGCCCTGGAAGAAGAAGCCGTAATGCGTCGCGTTCGGACGGGTGTCGCGGCGACCGTCGTGCCAGCTGCGCCCCTGGATCGGCGCGCCCCAATGGCCTTCGCCGCTGCCGGCCGTCGCGCCGGGCGTCCACCCGGAATCCTTCGGCGCGTCCAGCGCGATGTGCGGCGACCCGACCGTGAGAGCCAGCATTTCCGGCCGCCCCGATGCGTCGCGGGCGACATTCGGCGCCGGCATCCCCGCCCAGTACCACGTGTCCGGCTCGTCCGGGCAGCACCACGTCGGACGTCGCCACGTGAAGAAGTCGAGAATCTCCTGACGGTACGGACGGTCGGGATGGGCGATGAGGACGGGCTTCCCGTTCCACTTGAAGTAGAGGTCGGAATAGCGCCTCTTCGCGTAGTAGTTGTCCCAGACGTCCAGCACATTCGACGTGCCGCAGCCACGGCGCGCCGGCGCCATGTAGTAGCAGAACTTCGGGGCGCGGAAGCCCCGGTCGTGGAGTTCCTGCAGAATGGGGAAGAGCCGTTCCGTCGCATCCCGGTAATGGTAGCCGTTCGTCGTGTCAAAGTAGAGGACGTCGATGCCCGCGTCGATGAACATCTGCACGTGCCGCCGCAGGACCCACGGGTCCGTCGACTGGTAGTAGCCGAACAGGGGCTCGCCCCAGTGGAGGAGCGGCGCGTGTGCGGGATCCGGCCACAGCGGCGAATCCGGCTTGTCCATCACGTCCAGGTCTTCCCGCTCCATCTTCGAGATGTCGTAGGGTCCCTGCGTGCCGTGCTGGCCGTGCCAGAGGTAGTAGAAGAGGCCGACCTGCCGTCCGCGTTCGGGCCCGGCCTCCTCGAACGAGACGAGTTCGCGCCCTAGATGGTCGCGCCCGCACAGGTTGGCGAGGTTGGCCCTCTCAACGGCGCTTCCGTGGGAGAGGACGGCGCTCCCGTGGGAGAGCCCGGCGAGGGCAAACTGGGCAACCGCCACGGCGCAGGCCTTCCCGGGCGCGGCACTTCTTCTTGACGGTACGTTCGAAGGTACGTTCTTTCGGCTTTCGTTCATTCGGTCGTTTCGCTTCTTTCGCATTGTGTGCGCGTATTAAAGCATAAAATCCCCAAGTCCGTCAACCAAAACAAGGACTTATTGCGCACTAGTTTTATGATATTTTACGACAACGCCTCTCGACACCTCCCTCAAACCCCCTCTCAAATCTGTCCTTGAGAATTTTCCGCTGTGAATTCTCATTTTACGGTATCGTGCGAAAACAGGCGTGCGCGCTCGTTCACCAGTGCCTAAGACTTTGTGATATAATACCACACAATGAAAAGGATATTCATACTCGCAGGCGCGAACGGCAGCGGAAAGAGCACAATTGCAAAAGTCCTGCTGCCAACGGTCGGAATTGCCTATGTCAATCCCGATGACATCGCATGCGAATTGAATCCTTTAGATTTCACGTCCGTGAAAATTGCCGCAGGCCGTGAAGCACTGCGACGCATTGACGAGTTGATGACGCGCGGTGAATCGTTCGCTCTTGAAACAACGCTTTCGGGGCTTTCCTACGTCAAGACATTCAACCAAGCCCGGCAATTGGGCTATGAGACGGTATTGGCTTATGTCTATGTCGATTCATCCGACGTTTGCATTGCCCGCATCGCCGCGCGCGTGAAGAACGGGGGCCATCCGGTGCCTGATGCCGATGTCCGGCGTCGGTATGTGCGCAGCAAGCGGAACTTCCTTGATGTGTACGCCCCACTGGTCGACCACTGGATGCTCTACTACAATGGAGGAGCCGATCTCACCCTCGTGGCGCATGGGAATGTGAAAGTCGTCGTACTGTCGCAAGAGCGCCTCGATGCGTTCAAGGAGGACATATGCCTGAAATAGTCGAGAAGATGACGCAAATCGGATGCACCGCCGTCAAGGCGGCGCAAGAGGAGAATCGCCGCAAGGGCATCGCGAACGTCTATGTCCTGAACGGAAAACTCGTCTGGCAACTGCCAGACGGGAGCATCACAACAAAACCTCAATAACAGGCCAAGTTTTGCGGAAGAAGAACGTCTTTGTCGTCATCGACATGAGCGCCGGGATCTCCGCGCGCGAAGTCCTCTCGGGCATCTTCAAGTTCGTCAACGCGGGTCGTCCCTGGGCGCTGCGCCTCATCCAGCTGCCGGGCGAGTCGCTCGCCGCGACCGTCGCGGGCGAACTGGCGGCGAGCGTCGACGGCCTTATCGTGACGTGCGAGTCGGACGCGCTCTCCAACCGGATGATCGCCGCCGCGACCGACGTGCCGACCGTCTTCGTGGACGTCCGAAACGACCTCTTCGAGCGGCGCAGCCAGAAGGTCGCCTTCGTCCGCAACGACAACGAGGGGGTCGGCGCGGCCGGGGCCCGCTACCTCGCCGCGCTCGGCGACTTCAACGCCTTCGGCTTCGTGCCGGACATCGACGGCCGCCCCTGGTCGACGCTGCGAGAGCGGGCGTTCCGCCGGACGCTTGAGCGGCGCGGGCACACCGTCCGCACGTTCGACGGCGGCTCGAAGCATCCCGCCGAAGACCAGGCCCGGATGGTCGACTGGCTCCGTGAGCTGCCCAAGCCCGCCGCGCTGATGGCCGCCTACGACTTCCGCGCCACGCAGGTCTGCGAAGCCTGCGCCGTCGCCGGACTCCGCCTGCCCGAGCAGGTCGCCCTGATCGGCGTCGACAACGACGAGCTGCTCTGCACGTCGGTGACGCCCGCGCTGTCGAGCGTCCGGCCCGACCATGTGCACGAAGGCTATCTGGGGGCCGCAGAGCTCGACCGGCTCTTCCGGCTTGGACGGCGCGCGACGCGACGCGAGGTGTTCTGCCGCATCAGCGGCATCGTCGAGCGCGAATCGACCCGCCCCGGCCCGCCGTCCGCCACGCTCATCCGCCGTGCGCTCGCGTTCATCGACGCCAACGACCACGCGAACCTGCGCGTCACCGACGTCGCCACGGATCTTGGCGTCTCGCGCCGCCTCCTCGAGCGGCGGTTCCGCGAGATTCGCGGCGAATCGGTCAACGACTGCATCCTCGCGCGGCGGCTGGCCGTCGTCAGGCATCTCCTGAAGACGACCCGGCGCAGCTGCGCGAAGATCGCCGCCGAATGCGGCTTCCCCAACGCGAACTACCTCTCGCACCTCTTCACGCGCAAGACCGGCCTGTCCATGCGCGCCTACCGCGCCGACGGACGTTCTGCGAAGACGAAAGCCCCCTAGGGCGTGTCATTCATCCCTTCGGCCAGAACTTGTCGGCGAGCTTGGACGGGATGCCGACTTCGCCCTTCTCGAAGTTGTCGGCGAGGATCTTCCAGCCGAGGTCGAGCGCCTGCTCCAGCGGGATGTTGACGGACAGGTCCATCATCTCGCGCTCGAAGTCGGCCCCGTACTTGAGGAGCTTCTGGTCCCACGCGCTCATCTTGAAGCCCATCGACTGCTTCTCGACCGTCTCCTTGTACTGCGCGTAGATCTTGATCATCGCGTCCATCACCGTGCGGTGGTCTTCGCGTGTCGCCTTGTTGACCTGCTGCTTCAGGCGCGAGAGCGAGCCGAACGGCTCGATGCGGCCGTTCTTCAGGTAGAACTGACCCTCGGTGATGTAGCCCGTGTTGTCCGGAACCGGGTGCGTGACGTCGTCGCCCGGCATCGTCGTCACGGCGAGGATCGTGATCGAGCCCGCGCCGTCGAAGTCCACCGCCTTCTCGTAGCGCGCGGCGAGCTGCGAGTAGAGGTCGCCCGGATAGCCGCGGTTCGAGGGAATCTGCTCCATCGTGATCGCGATCTCCTTCATCGCGTCCGCGAACGACGTCATGTCCGTGAGAAGCACGAGCACGTTCTTCCCCTCCAGCGCGAACTTCTCCGCGACGGCGAGCGAGACGTCCGGGACGAGCATGCACTCAACCGTCGGGTCCGCCGCCGTGTGGACGAACATGACCGTCTTCGCGAGCGCGCCGGACTGGTCGAGCGTCGAGCGGAACTTCAGGTACTCGTCGTACTTGAGGCCCATCCCGCCGATGACGATCACGTCCGAGTCGGCCTGCAGCGCGATGCGCGCGAGAAGCTCGTTGTACGGCTCGCCCGCCCGCGCGAAGATCGGCAGCTTCTGCGACTTCACGAGCGAGTTGAAGAGATCGATCATCGGGATGTTCGTGCGCACCATCTCGTGCGGCATGATGCGCTTCGCCGGGTTCACCGACGGCTGGCCGATCGGCGACATCTCGCCCTCGATCGCCGGGCCGCCGTCGCGCGGCACACCCGCGCCGGTGAACGCGCGCCCCAGGAGGTCGTGCGAAAAGGGAACCTTCATCGTCTCGCCGAGGAAGCGGACGCGCGCGGCCGTGTCGACGCCGCGCGCCCCGGCGAAGATCTGAAGCGTCACGCTGTCGCCGTCGAGCTTGATGACCTGCGCGAGAGACGTGCCCGCGCGGGACTCGACTTCGGCGATCTCGTTGTACTTCACGCCCTCGGCGCGAAGCGTGGCGACCGAGCCCGACAGGGCGTCGATCTTATGGTACACCTTGTTGTTGAACATGGGTCGAATTATACCACAAATCCGCCGCAGACTTCAAACGTCAGACCAATTTGATCCGCCGCCAGCGGCCGCAGCGCCAGCGGACGGCCGAGCCGACGCTGATGACGACGACGTAGACGATCATCGTGCCCCACAGGGCCGGCATCGTGTTGCGGAAGTGCCGCACGAGGAAGACGAGCGGCAGCCAGAGGGCAAACGCATTCAGGAGCATCCAGCCCATCACGAACTTCGTGTCGCCCGCGCCTTTGAGCGCACCCGAGAGGATGATGTCCGCCGCGTCGAAGAGCATCCACGCCGACATGAGGCAGAGCAGTGTCGTGCCGAGCGCGTGGAATGCCGCCGGATCCGCGAGGTCAGGCGAGGCATAGAGCGCAAGGAGCGGGCGGCGGAACGCGAGCACGCCAAGGCAGGCGATCAGGGTAAAGCCAAGGCCGAGCGCCAGCGTGCGCCGCAGCGCCCGCCGGGCCTCGGCGTCGTCCCCCCGGCCGCGCGCCTGCCCGACGAGCGTCTGCGCGCCGAGCGCAAAGCCCGTCATCGGCGCGAAGAGAAGGTAGTTCACCGTGAAGCAGGCGTTCGACACCGCGAACGCCTCGCCGCCCACACGCCCCGTCACGAAAACGAAGATCGTGAACGACAACATGTTGAGGACCTCGTAGCCGCCCGCCGGGATGCCGAAGCGCAACAGGCGGACGGCGAGCGAACGGACGGACGGCTGCGCGAAGTCAGACCACGTGCAGACGCGCCGGAGGACGGCCGCGAGCAGCAGGCATTGGGCGGCCTGCGCAACGACGGTCGCGGCCGCCGCGCCGGCGATGCCCTGCGGCGCCAGCGACAGGCGCAGCCCGAAACGCGACAGGTCAAAGCCGAAGATCAGCAGCGGATCCAGCGCAATGTTGATGACGTTCCCGACGAGGTTCACCCAGAAGACGAGACGCGTGCGCCCGCGCCCCGTCAGATAGGAGATCGCCGCCATCTGGAGGTAGACGAAAACCGAGCCGAGCATCAGGATATCGAAATACGTCCGCTCCATCGCCGCCATCGCCGGCGTCTCCGCCGTGTGCACGAGAATCCAGTCGCCCAGCCCGCAGACGGGCAGCATCGGCAGGAAGGACAGGAGCGCAATTCCGATCGCCGCCGCGAGACTCTGGCGACATCCCGTCGCGTCGTCCGCACCATGGTACTGCGCCACGAAGACGCCGGAATAGCCGACGACGGACTGGAAGAAGACCATGAACACCCACGCAAGCGTCGTCGCCGGCAGGACGGCCTCCAGCGCCTCCACCGAATAACGCGCGAGAAAGGCACGGTCGACAGACTGCATGAGCGCCGTGTTAATCATGCCGAGGGCGAGCGGCCAGACGAGTTTCAATATGTCCAGATAGGGTTTCACTTGCGTATCGAATTGACTTGAAGGGCCGAATGATAGCCTTTTTACCCCCTTTCTGTCAAGCGACCGATCCATTTTGTCCCGCCGTGCGACAAGGTGTCGCAGACGCGACCGCGCCGCTCGCCGTCTGCCGTGTTGGCACGGGCTTTGCACAACGACAGGCGTCTGACAAATCTGAAAGGAAACAAAACATGAACACATTGATGAATATGGATCCGTGGGGCTTTCTGGACGACCTTCTCGGCACGGGAAGCCGGACGTTCAGGAACATGCGGGCGCGTGCCGCCGGTCGGTTTCCGCCCGTGAACGTGTTCTTGGACGATGACGCCGCGCTGATCGACGTCGAACTGCCGGGCAAGTCCGCGAAGGACGTCGACCTGACGCTTGAACCGCAGGCCGTGACCATCGCCGACAAGCCGGAAGAGGGCAAGGCCCACGCCTGGAGCCGCCGGCTGGAGCTGCCGTTCCGCGTCAGCGTCGAAAAGGCGAACGCGAAGTTCACGGACGGCGTCCTGCGCATCGAGCTGCCGAAGGCCGAGGCGACGGGCGTCCACAAGATCGCGATCCAGTAAACCGCGATCCGCTAACCGAATCTGAAAAAGGAGGAAAGAAAATGAACGAAGAGAAATTTGTGGTCCCGACGGCGACATTCGTCGAGAAACCCGAAGAGTACGAGCTGAAGGTCGAGGTTCCCGGCGTCGGCAAGGAAGACGCCGAGCTGCACATGGACGGCAAGACCCTCACGCTGAAGACGCACGCGAAGTACCAGAACCCGGCCGGCTTCCGCGAAGTCGCGCACGAGTTCGACCGGACGAACTACGCGATCAGCGCGGAACTGCCCGAAATGGCGGATCCGAAGACCCTGACGGCCAAGCTTGAGAACGGACTTCTCACGGTCGTCATCAAGAAGCGCGCCGAATCCAAGCCGACGCAGATCCAGATCCAGTAAGGTTTCGACCGCGCGTCGAATGAAAGACCGCCGCCCCCTCACCGCACGGTGCCGTGGGCGGCGGTCATGTTTTCGCCGAGAAGCGCGAGCTTCGGGTCGGACGCCTCGTAGCCCTGAATCCAGCCGTTCTCAAAACCGAAGTCAGCCGCAGCCTCCGTCACCGATTCGTACTCGTCGCGCGTCACCGCACGGTCAAGCGGAGGCGTCTCCAATGCCCGATAGGCGGGCGTGTATTGCGCCATGATCGAGACGGGGATTTCGTTCGAGAGCTCCGTCGCGAGCCACGCCAAGTTCTCAATCGCCTCGTCCGCCAGCCCCGGCAGAACGAGTATGCGCACGATGAGACGCGGCAGAGAAGATTTTCCGCACACCGTTCTCATCCAGGCCCAACGCACGGCGGCCCGCGCGGCTTCGACATAGCCCGGCGCGGACGAATAGCGAAGGGCCGTCGCGTTGCGTGAGTAACGCAAGTCAAAGAGCGCGCAATCACACAGTTCCGCATAGGTTCCGAGGGTCTCGACGCGCTCGTAGCCGGACGAATTCCACACAAACGGAAGCGAAACGCCCTCTTTTCTCAAGATTTCAGCCGCCTCACGGATGAACGGCAGGTAAGGCGTCGGTGAAACGAGATTCCAGTTCTCGACCCGATCCTTCACGGCCAGATCACGAAAGATGTCCGCCAGCCCCGCCACCGTGAGGTCTGTCCCCGCGCCTTTCCAGCTCCACGGCGAATTCTGGCAGTAGCGACATTTCATCGTGCAGCGCGAGAAGAAGACGCAGCCCGACCCGCGTTCGCCCGTAATCGGCGGCTCCTCGCCGAAATGCGGCCCCCACCGAAAGACGCGGGGCCTGTCCCCCGCCCCGCAGAACCCACGGGGCCTGTCCCCAGCCATTGTCAGCCGGGGTCTGTCCCCACAGATCGGGGGCCTGTCCCCAGGCTGACGATCCACGCCGCAACGATGCGGACAGAGTGCGCACGACTGCAAATCAGCCAACATATCTCTTCATTTCAGGCGGCAAAAGATTCATTTCATCAAGTTTTTCAATCGGACACCAGACAAAATCGATCCAATCCTCTTGCGCCACCACCATCGGCAGCCGTGGGGACAGGCCCCCGATTCTTGGGGACAGACCCCGTTCATCGACGTGGGGACAGGCCCCAATTGAGTGGGGACAGGCCCCCAGTGTTAGTCGATAAACTAACGAGATTTCGCAGTGCGGCTTGCCGTGCTGCTCGAACTGGCTTTCGACGACGCCGAGGAAGTCGCCGACCGTTGCGTCCAGCCCCGTCTCCTCCTTCATTTCGCGGACGAGGGCCGCGCGCGACGTCTCGCCGAATTCGATGTGCCCGCCCGGCAAATAGGTGTAACCGCCCTTTTTCGGACGGCACAGGAGGACGTGTCCATCCACGACACAGACGCCGCGCACGATGTTCTCGATGCCGGAAAGCTCGTATTCGGGCAAATCCACTCGTTTTTCCTCTGTTTCGTTCATATCGGTTTCTCCAGTGACAGGCGCGAATGCGAATGGGCATGGCAGATGGCAAGCCCCAGCGCGTCCGCCGCATCGTTCTGCGGCAGTTCGGGCAGGGACAAAAGCGTCTTGATCATCCGCTGAATCTGCTCCTTTTCCGCCAGCCCGTTGCCACAGATCGCCTTCTTCATCCGTCGCGGCTCATATTCGTAGACGGGCAGTTCCGCATCCGCCGCCGCCGTCAGCACCGCACCGCGCGCCTCGCCGAGGACGAGCATCGTGCCCGCGTTCTTGCCGTAGATGACGGACTCGATCGCCATGACTTCCGGGCGGAACGTCGCAATCAGCTCGGACACCTTCGCGTGAATCGCCCGAAGGCAACCCGTGAGCGGCAGCTTCGGCGCGTTTCGGATGTTGCCGCAGCCCCGCATCACGAGCCGCGAGCCCTGCACTTCCAGGACGCCGTAGCCCGTCGAGCGGAGCGACGTGTCGATGCCCAGAATCGTCATGACGCGAGATCCTGTCCCGCACCGCCAAACGCACGCACGACGGCACGGTCGTCGAAGGGATGCTTCACGCCCTTCACCTCCTGCGTCGTCTCGTGCCCCTTGCCGGCGATGATCACAACGTCGTCCGCCGCCGCCTCGGCAAGCGCACGGCCGATGGCGGCCTTGCGATCCGGCTCGACGAGAATCTCCAGCGGCGGGGTCTGTCCCCGCGCGGCTTCGCGTGCGCCGACGAGAATCGCGTCGATGATGGCGGTCGGCTCCTCGCTGCGCGGGTTGTCGGACGTCACGACGAGCCGGTCGGCGAGGCGCGCACACGCCGCGCCCATCAGCGGACGCTTCAGCGGGTCGCGGTCGCCACCCGCGCCGAAGACGACCCAGAGCCGTCCCTTCGTGAAGCCGCGCGCCGCCGTCAGCACCTTTTCGAGCCCGTCCGGCGTATGCGCGAAATCGACGTAGACCGCCGCCTTCACGTTCGGATTCCCGACACGCTCCAGCCGTCCCCAGCGCGGCCGCAGCGTCGGGATGACCGACTGGATCACGTCGTGCGGCACGCCCGCCGCCTCCGCGAGCGCGGCGGCGACAAGCACGTTCGACTCGTTGTAGGCGCCGACCAGCTGAAGCCCCGACAGGTCGTAGACGGGCTGCGGCGCCGGCGGCACGTGGCCGCGCCCGTTCGTGACGGGAATGACGTTGACGGCGAAGTTGCCGACGGCGTCGAACATCGCGCGCCCATTCTCGCCGTCGAGGCAGACGACGTAGGGCGGCAGGTCGCGGCGCCCCATGTCCGGTCGTGTCGGATGCGACGCGGCGATCTTCGCCGCGAAGCTCGCCTTGACGCGAAAGTATTCCGCCATCGTCTTGTGGTAGTCGAGATGGTCTTCGGACAGGTTCGTGAACGCACCGCCCGCGAAGACGGTGTCGCCCGTGCGGTTCTGGTGGATTGCGTGGGATGAGACCTCCATCACGCAGTCCGTGCAGCCGTTCGCCTTCATCGCGGCGTAGATTTCGTGCAGCTGCGGCAGGGGTGGCGTCGTGTAGCCTGTCGAGAAGTGACGCGCCCCGTCGAAGACCTCGACGGTCGTGATGTAACCGCATTTCCGCCCCGGACAGGCGTTGACGAATGCGGCGAAGATCCACGTCGTCGTGGTCTTGCCGTTCGTGCCGGTGATGCCGTAGAATTTCATTTCAGCTGAAGAGGCGGGCGATTTCGGTTTCCGTCAGGTCGCGCCAGGCGCCGGGTTCGAGGTCGGGCGGCAGCTCGAACGCGCCGACGGCGACGCGCTGCAGCGACAGGACGACGAGGTGCGCCGCCGAACACATCTTGCGGATCTGCCGCTTGCGCCCCTCCCTGAGCGTGAACTTCAGGATCCGCACGTTCGCGCCGAGGTCGCGCACCTCCTCCACGGGCACGGGACGGATCGTGTAGCCGTCGTCCAGCGTCAGCGGCGAGCGCAGCGTCGCGAGCTTGTCGGCGCTCCAGCGGCCCGCGACCTTGACGAGATAGACCTTGCGATGCTCGAAGCGCGGATGCGTCAGGCGGTTGACGAGATCGCCGTCGTTGCTCATGAGCAGGAGGCCCTCCGAATCCTTGTCGAGGCGGCCGACGGGCACGAGCCGCTCCGGCGTCTTCACGAGTTCGGCGACCGTGCGCCCGCCGAACGGGTCGCTCATCGTCGAAAGCACTCCCACGGGCTTGTTGAGGACGACCGTGCGCTTCCGCTCCGCCGCGACGAGGGGACGCCCGTTCACGCGGATCTCGGCGGACGCGCCGAAGCGCGCGCCCGGCTCCTTCACGACCAGCCCGTCGACCGTGACAACGCCCGACGCGATCAGCGTCGCCGCGCCGCGCCGCGAAGCCACGCCCGCGCGAGCCAAGATGTTCTGAAGCCGTTCGCCTGAATTCTCGTTTGTCTCCATGCCCCGTATTATACCACATGAGGCCGCACCGCGAACGACGCCGACAGCAACGCCGACGTCACGAGCGCAGCCGTGCCCCTGCGATCCGCCAACCCCACCACTCGAACCCCACCACTGGGGACCCCGGTTAGCGCAATTGGTGGTTCGCGTCCGATTCGCGGCGGTTGAAGGCCGGGTCTTTGGAGTGCTGCAGGTTGTACATCTGGGGCGGATGCACCTTGCCGTCGCCGACGCCTTTTGCCATGAGGGCCTTGAGCTCGTCCAGGTGGTCCGTGTAGACCGCCCGCGGATCGCAGTTGCGCCTCGCGCAGATCGCCGCGGCCATGCCGACGACTTCGCCCATCATGCCGTGCGTGCGCATCAGGCGGGTTGTTCCGAGGGCGATATGCGTGACCGAAATGTCCCGTCCGGCCATGAACAGGTTCGGCACATTGCGCGAATAGTAGCAGCGGTAGGGAATCGCCATCGGCCAGATGGCCTTGTTGAGCGAATCGCTGCGGAAGGGCTCGCCCGCGAACTTGGACTCCTTGGCCGACTTGGGCCAGTGCAAGTCGATCGTCCATGTCGCCGCGCAGGTCGCATCCGGGAAAACGGTGCGCGCGTCAATGTCGTTCTCGCTCAGCATCCAGTCGCCCATCAGCCGCCGCGATTCGCGCCGTCCGGCGTTGTAGGCCACCCACTTCAGCTCCTTGTCCGCATAGTCCGTGCGGTTGGACGCCAGGTTCTTCACATATCCCCAGTTGGAGAAGGCGACGAGCAGCCCGTAGTCACGGATATGTTCCGCTTCGGCAATCTGTTCGCGTCCAAGGCCCGCCTCCCAGTCCCAGTCGCCATGCACGCCCTGATGGCCGTTTTCGTCCGTAAAGCGGATCATCCACGGCTGCTGGGGGAAGGCGACGGGCTTGCCGTCCTTGGTGACCCCCGCATACCACTGCACGCTCGCGCCCATCGTCAGCATGTCCGCCTTTTCGGGCGCCCAGGCTTCGCCCGTCTCGCCTTTCGCTTCGCGTCCCTCGCGCCAGTCGGCCCCCGCCAGGAAGCCGACGGTGCCGTCTCCCGTCGCGTCCACGAACCACCGCCCCGCGAAGACCGTGCGGTTCCCGTGCCGCGTGTCCCGTCCCGAAACGGAAAGGAGGCGGCCCATGCCGTTTGTCGCCACGGCGTCCACGCGCGTGTTGAGGAAGAGGCGGATGTTCTTCTCGGCCTGCACGGCGGCAAGCTTGCGGCCGTCCTCGTAGACCGCCCCAGGCTGCGCGTTTCCGCCCGCCGCCGGGCCGATTTCGGCGACGACGTCGCCGAGCCTCGGATAGGGCGGCATGTTCTGCCACGCGCCGAGGTGCACGCGCACTTCGCTGGAGTTGTTGCCGCCGAGGACGGGCCGGTCCTGCACCAGCGCCACCGCGAGACCGAGACGCGCGGCGGAAATCGCCGCCGTGATGCCGGCGATGCCGCCGCCGACGACAACCAGGTCGAATGCGCACGTCTCGACCTTGACCGGCGCCGCAGGAACCGCCGCAGAGGCGTCAGACTTGATTTCCACCCAGTCGCAGCGTCCGTCAAAGCCCGTCAGATCGACGAGCTCCAGCGTATGGACGCCGGCGGCGAGCTGAACCATCCCCGCCGATTCCGTCAGCCATTCGCCCTTGCCGGACGCGCCGAGCGCCTTCGGCAGAACCGCCCCGTCAATCTTGACCTGGAACAGGCCTGCGGCGGATTCCGACCAGGGTGCCGTCCAGTTCTTCGTGCGCACAAGGACAGCGTGCGGGCCGGGAGCCTCGATCCTGAAGGACGTTCTCGCGTTGGCGACGGGCTTTCCGAGACCGTGCGCCAGCAGATAGGAGGAGTGGTCTGCATCCATGAACTGGGTGTCGTTGACCCAGCCGCCCAATGTCTCAAAGGCTTCGGCCTCAAGATGCAGCAGATCCGCCCGAGCCGCGAGCGTCGCGAGCGCCGCGCACGCGGCCGTCAAAAGCATCTGTTTCATCGTCATTTCCCTCATTGCCTCGTTCGTCATTCCACCCCTTGGCTCTTGCGCGTGAAGCGTGCGACGAAGCCGCCGCCCGGCGCGAGCCGGAACGACAGGCTTTCGCCCCCATAAAGCGTCCGGGTCTCGTGGACGAAATGCCGCGCCGCCACGTCCGCGTCGTCGGCGTCGCGGAAGATCTCGGCCGTCCACGTGCCCGCGCCGAGAAACGCCGTGTCGAAGCGCACCGTCTGCGCCGCCGCGTTCCCGATGGCCGCGAAATACCAGACGTTCCCCTTCCTGCGCGCCACGGCGGCATAGGAATCCGGCGTGCCGCCCAGCGCCCTGATCTCGTCCCACACCGTCGGAATCGCGGCCATGAAAGCGAAACATTCCCGTTCGCGCTCATACTTTGACGGCGAGTCGCAGAGCATCTGCAGCGGGGCCTCATAGAGCGCCATCATCGCCATCTGCCGCGCCCGCGTGCCGGTCGAGCCGGGGTTGCGCCAGAACTCCGTCTCCTGCCAGGTCTTCGGATCCTCCCAGACGATTGTCTTCCTGTCCATGCGCGGATACTGCGCGAAGGGATAGTTGTCCATCGCGCCGGGCGTGTAGTCCATGGGTCCGGCGACCATGCGCGAGTAGCAGATGCGCACGTCGTGTCCGAGGATGTCCTTCTCGCCCGAGAAGATCTTCATCATCTCAAGGCCATGCACGCCCTCGTAGTTCAGCACGTTCGGATAGGCGCGGCTCATCCCCGTCGGCCGGTGCGCGCCGTGGTAGTCGACGACCATCCTGTGGCGGGCGCACGCCTCGGCGAACGTCCACAGGAAGCGCTCGACCGCCGCGTCGCCGCGATCCATGAAGTCGACCTTGAACCCCTTCGCGCCGAGCTTCGCGAAATGCGCCGCGACGCGCTCTTCGTCGCCCTCCGCCTGCGCCCAGCCCATCCACAGGATGATGCCGACATTCCGCTTTGCCCCATATTCGATCAGGTGCGGCACGTCCACGTCGGGGTTGAACGTCCAGATGTCGTTCCGAACGCTCCACCCCGCGTCGAGAATCACGTACTCGACCCCGTTGCTCGCGGCGAAGCCAATGAAGCGCTCGTAGGTCTTCGTGTTGCAGCCGGCCGCCTTCCCCTTGTTGTCCCAGTCGTTCCACCACTCCCAGGCGACCTTGCCGGGCTTGACCCACGAGAAGTCCGCGCCTTCCGCCGCCGGGCGCGCGAGGGCCATGACGGCGTCGGCCTCCATCAGCTTTGCGGGGGTGTCGGCCAGGATGAACGTGCGCCACGGCAGCGTGCGCGTCCCGGCCGTCTCGACCAGGTAGTCCGCCCGCGCCGTGACGCGCCAGTGGATCTCGCGCGCCGCGCCCTTCGCCCAGTCGACGCCGCTGTCGTTGACGAACGCCGTCGGCCACGGCGCGAACCGCCCCGCGAACGAAAGCACGTTCGTCGAGACGCGCTGAAGGTCCCAGATCGGATAGTCGCACACGTCCGATTCCGTCACGGCGACCGTCTTGCCGCCGACCGTGTAGACGAACGGGAGATAGAGGCGGCGGCATTCGATCGCCTCCGCCCGGAGCCCCTGGCTGACAGCCTCTTCGCAACCCGAATTGCCGCTCTGCTCGTAATAGGCGATGCAGTCCGCCTCGCCGGACGGAACCGTGACGCCCGCCGTCTCGCCGTCGATGCGAACCGTTTCGGGGAACTTCAGCTCGAACCGGTAGGCGACGCCATCGTCGCGGGCGACCAGCGCAAGCCCCCAGTCGCCGAAGTCCGCAAACGCGCCGTTCGCCGCGAGGTCGACGGACGCCTTCTTGTAGACCGGCGTCGCCAGCGTGCCCGCCGCCGTGCGCGCGGCGACCGACAGGGGACGGGTTTCGCGGGACGCCAGCTCGCGGCCGTCAACGCGCAGGTTCACGGGCGTCGGCTCCACCACGACCACGCGGTCGCGCCGCACCTCGTAGCGCAGGGACTCGGCATACAGGCGGATCTCGTTGCGCCCGTCGGGCGAGACGGCCGTCGCCACGGGCTCGCCGGCGGCGAACGCCTCCACAAGCGGAATGCCGCAGACATACGCGCACAGAACAATGACTTTCCTCATCTCTCGGTTTCCTTTCAAGTTTCCCCTCGGTTTTCGATCTCAACGCGCCGGATTCCCGTCCCGACGCGCAGCGCGGCCGTTCGCTTTCATTCTGCGACCGTTCCGCCCGAAACGAGCACGCCCGTCAGCTGGCAGCCGAAGCCCGCGCTTTTCTCGTTCTTTTCGGCAAGCGTCTCGACTTCGACCGTGTGCCGTCCCGGCTGGCCTTGGCAGAGGAAGACGGACGGCGTATGCCACCACCACTGGTCGCGGTAGCCGTCCAGCCCCGTCGCCACGTCCTTCCCGTCCAGCCGGACGGAGAACTTGCCCCAGTTGTACGGCTCCTTCCCGACGCGGTACAGGAGCGCGACCGTCGCGCCCTCGACCTCGAAGCGCAGGCGTCCGCCCGCGTTCGTGCAGGCCAGCCCCTCGCCCCAGCACCAGTCCCGCAACGGAAAAAAGCCCTTGTTCTCAAAAAGTTTCACGTCCTTCATCTCGACGAACGCGCCCTGATCGAAGTCCGTGCCGTACAGCGGCTTGGGCAGGGGCGGAACCGCCGCCGGCGCGCGGCCGGACGCCTTGAACGCCGCATAGGCGTTCGCGAGCCGACGGTTCAGGAGCGCGGCGGCGAGCGTGTGCCCGTCGTCGTTCGGGTGGATGGTGTCGGGCGACAGGTCACGCCACTGGATCAGCCCCGCCTTGACATACGGATAGAGCGCGTCGCGGTAGCTGACGTATGGCACGCCGTAGTGCGCCGCGACGGGCGCATGCAGCTCCTGCGCGCTCGTCCCGTCCTGGCCGACCATGCCGAGCGCGATGACGGCGATGTCGCCCGGCGCCTTCAGGAGCTGCCGCAAGACGCCTTCGTAGCTCGCCGCCCAGCGCTTGTCCCACCCGTCATTCACCGAGAACTCGACGACCACGACATCCGGCTTCTTCGACAGCACGTCGCGCGACAGCCGAAACGCGCCGATGTCCGACCCCGTCGCGCCGATGCCGGCGTTGACGAAGTCGATCCGCGCGCCCGGAAACGCCCGCCGCCAGCCGGCGGCGAACCGCTCGCCATAGCGGTTCGCGGCCTTGGACGCGCCCGCGCCCTGCGTGATCGAGCCGCCCACGACGGCGAGGCGGATCGGCTCGCCCTTCTCCAAACGTGACCAGACCTTCTCGAAGCGCGCGAAATTCCCGGCGACCAACTCGGACTTCGGCCCCAGCTGCGTCAGCGACGGCACGGCCGTCCCGCGCGCGAAACGCTTCGGCACGTCGCCAACCCAGTCCGTCTCGCGCACGACTTCGTAGACGCAGGTCGCGGACTTCGGGTCGGCCGCGACATCCGCCGTGAACGTGAACCTCCCGTCCGCGACGTGCGCCGGCACCTTCGCGCGGCGCGTGCCGTCCAGGGCGAGCGCCCACACCGAACACGCCTCCGGCGCGTCCACCGCCAGCGCGATCTCCGCCTTGCCGGGGCGCATCAGCATGGGCAGGCGCGGCCCCCAGTTGAGCAGGATCTTCATCGCCGCGTCGGCGAACTTCGTCCCGGCGCCCTGCACGTCCGTCAGGTGCGCGACGAGAATACGCGGCGCCGTCTTGAGCGGCGCGTCATCGAGCGAAATCGCGAACACCGTCGCGGGCGAGCCGGAGACCATCGCGCGGAGCACGCCCGCCGCAAGCGTCCCCTCTTCGCAGTAGCCGCCCGCCGTGCGACCGGTCGCGACGCGGAAAAGCCCCTTCGCCGTGTCCACGCGGACTTCGCGCCCCGTCTCCGGACCCGGCGGCAGCGCGGCCGGCGTCACGCCGTCCAGGTCCATCCCGTACTTCGCCGTCCAGCCGACGCGCGCCGTCTCCTTGCGGTGGACGCTCGTCGCGAGCGCCGGGTCGAGCGTCCTGAACCAGTTGCGGTCGTAGCCGACCCGCCATTCGTTCGCGAGCGGCTTCACGTCGCCACGCAGGAAGAGCGCGATGCCCGCTCGCTCGCCAAGGCGCTGGATCGGGTCGTTGGCGATGTCAAACGACCCGATGCCGCCCTGTTCGGGATGGCTGATGCCGAAGTAGTCGTTGTGCGACCACGCGAACCGCCAGAGCCCGCTCCAGTCCTGCAGCGCCGCCTCGGCGCCGGTCAGCATTCCACCGTAGCTGCGGATCGGCGAAGGCCCGCAGAAGTTGAACTCCGTGATCGTGAACGGACGGTCGAAGAACCGCAGGCCCGCGCACGGCTGGGCGCCCGCCGTCGGCAGCTTGAACGTGTTGACGCTCGCGCTGTGGCTCGGAATCGACCAGGCCGGCCCGAGAAAGCGCGGATGATCCACGTAGAAGTGCGTGTCGGTGTAGTCGTAGGCGTCGTGCCGCACGACCTGGGAGGCGTCGAGTCCCGAACAGTTCATGTTCGTGAGCGGCGCCTTGCAGCCCAGCTCGTCGCGCAGGAACGCGCGGACGGACTTGGCGAAGTGGCGCTCGACGGCCTGCAGGAAGACGAGGAACGCCGCGCCGTGGCGGCTTCCGACATATCCGCCGGGAAACGTGGCGGGGATGTCGCCGTAGGTCTCCGGCTTCGCCTTCTTCTGCGCGGCCAGCCACTTCTCCCACGCCGCCTTCCAGCCCGGCAGCTGCGCATAGACGTGCGGCAGCGCGACGTCGAGCGGGTTCTCGTTCACGAGCGACAGGCCGACGAGGGCCGGCTCCTCGGCGAGCGTCCGCCCCGTGAAGACGTTCCTGTGCCCCAGGAAGAGGCGCACGAACGCCTTGTAGTTCTCCCACACGCCCTTGTCGATGACCACGAGGTGCTTGAAGTCCCACATGCCCATCTTGCCGTCGCGGTCGATGCCGACGCTCCGCCACATCGGCGCGCGCGAGACGTAGAGATCCGTCGTGATGTAGAGGCCGTGCTTCACGCACGCCGCGACGAGCGCGTCGAACCGGCGGAGGGCCTGCTCGTCCGGCTTCAGCGCCGCCGGATCGTTCTTGTCGACGAGATGTCCGTCGTGATGGTGGAAGCGGATCGCGTTGTAGCCGGATCGGACGAGCGTCTGGGCGAACCGGTCGACGGCGGATTCCGGCGGGACGTTCGCCTTGCCGCAGACGTTGACGCCGTAGAACCGCTGCGGAACGCCCGGCAGGTTCTCGAACTCGAAGTGCCCGCCCTTCGCGACGACGCGCCCGTATTTGCCGGCGGGCGCCTCGGTCTTGCGCACCGCCGAGAAGTCGAGCGCCGAGCCTTCCTTCACCCACGGCGTCGCCGCGACCGGCACCCAGCCCGGCAGGTCGGCGACCACGACCGGACGCCCTGCCTGGGGGTCGAAGTCACCCGCGCCAACGAGGTCGAACGAAACGGCGAGGGACTCGCCGCCCCGGTAAGGCGACTGCCCCGGCACGGGAATCCCGAACGTGAAGTCCTCGGTATCCCACGACCGGTTGCTCTGCAGCCCGACTTTCGTCGGCTCGGCGAAGCGGAAGGAGACCGTCTGGCCGTCGGCGCGCGTCAGCGACACGTCGCGTGCGGTGCCCGAGAAGAACCCGACCGTCTTCCGGTCTGTCGGAAACGCGACCGCCTGTCCGTCGACGGACAGCGCGCGCCAGTCTTCGTAGGCGAAAGTCGCCTTCACCGTCAGCGCGTTCAGCTGCGCGTCGGCCTGCGGCGTGAACGTGTAGTCCGCGTGCACGCCGCCGTCGATCGCCGTCAGCTTCAGCGTCGCGTCGACGATCGGCTGATTGTCGTCCGGCTTGAGTTTGAAGCGGTAGACGCCGTCCGCGTCCGGCGCATCGCCTTCGTAGCCCCCGTGAAACCACCAGTTGGCGGACGCGACCTGCGGCTCGACCTTCGTCTTCGCGGCTTCCGCGACAAGCCGCCCGCCGAACATCGGAACGACCGTGTCCGCCGCCGCGCGCGCCGCCAGCGCCAGGCCGACTCCGACGAGCGCGACTTTCCTTCCCAACAGAATTCCGTTCTTCATCTCCGCCTCATGCCCCTTCCGTCTTGTTTAGCGAATGATCACCGCAAGGCCCAGCGCCGTCACGCTGACGTGGCCGTCCGCATCCATCTTCACGCCCATCCGCGTCGCCTTGCCGTTCACCGTCACGCGCCACGTGGCGAGGTCTTCGGCCGTCAGTCCGCCCGCGCAGGTCACGAGGCTGGCCACCTTCGTCAGGTCGGCGCGGCTCTGGCCGCTCGGCAGGTTGACGATCCGGAGCGTGCCGTTCCTGACGGACGGCATCCCGACGATCGTGCCGCCCGGCGTCGTCGCATCGACCTCGATGCCCGCCGGCGTACCGGCCGCCGCCGACACGTCCAGCGTCGCGCCCTCGTCCGCCCGCAGCATCGCATCGTCAATCGTCACGTCATCCGTCTTCTCGTTCGCGAACGCAAACGTGAACGGCAGACCCGCGAAACCGCCCCAACGGCCGTCCAGATACCAGTAGTAATAGGCGTAGTCCCAGCTGAACCGACCGTCGGCGTAGACGTCCGCACGACGATCGGCGAGCGTCCAGTTCACCCCGTCCACGCTCGTCTCGACCGTCCAGGACGTGGGAAGCCCGCCCACCGTCGTGAACGCATAACTGTGCGCCGACGCAAGGTTCTCAGGCAGCCTGAACGTGATTGCAATGCTCTCCAATGCCGTCTCCGACTTGATGTGCATCCAATTATACCAAACGCCGTTGAACAGGTTGTTGGGGGTCTTGTTGCCGTTGTCCGTCGAATAGGTCAACCCCGTCGGCACGACCAGGCACTGCTCGCCCTGCAGCTGTGTCGCATCGGTCAAGTCTTTCTGCCACGAATAGCCGCTTGCCTTGAGATTGACGCGGTTGCCGTCTGCGTCGAAAAGCCCGATCTCGCCGAGGGTCGCTTCTTTCATGTCCTTCCCGGCCATGCCCGTGACCGTCACGCGCCAGAAGGCGTTCGTGACGCCCATGCCGGACAGCGTCAGCGTCCCTTCCGCCGCGCGCACAACCCCCGAAAACGTCTGCGGGCAGTTCGCCGAACCGCGCACGGACAGCGCGCCCGCGCCCTTCTTGACGAATGCGCCCTTCGCGTCCAGCTTCACGAAGCGCTCAAGCGCCTCCGCCGTCTCGTTCTGGAATGTCAGCGAGCCGCCTTCGTTGACGGTGACCGTGCGCGGCGCGACCGTCAGCAGGCCGCTCGCCTCCATCACCTTCTTCGGAGAACCGCCCTTGCTCTCGTTATAGTTCGTGTCGTTGTCCTTCACCGGCAGAACGGGCGTCAGCTCCACGAGGTCGCCGAAGCCGTTGACCGTCGTCTCGCCCGCAATCGCGAGCGAACCCGCCGCCACGTCCGGCGCCGTCACCGTCGCGCCGTCGAGCGTCAGCGTGCCCGCGCCGACCTTGCGCACCTTCACGTTCGGCGCGACGACGCCCTTGAGCGTGCCGTCCGCGCCGCCCGCGCCGAACCGTAGGCAGGCGGCCTTCGCGGCGCGGTTGGTCGCGCAGCTGTTCACGGAGACGTCGAGGCTGTTCACCGTCTGCGTCGTGCCGTTGAGGTCGAGAATCGCCGTGAGCGGATAGCCGTTGTTGACCTGCCAGACCGTGCTGGAGAGGACAAGCCCGCCCGTGCCGGGGCCATACGGCAGAACGTCGTCCTTGTCCGTGCGGATCTCGACGCCGCGCGCAACCGTGTCGCCCGTGTGCCCCCAGGCAAGCGGACGATCCAGCCAAATGCGCCCCCAATTGTCAGCACCGCGCGAATCGGTCGCGATGACCACGTCGCACGCGCCCGTCGTCGCGACGGAGCGGTCGGCGTCGCCGGCCAGCCACCACGGATACCAGCCCGGCTCCAGGCGGATGTCCTTCCCGTCGCCGCCGCGCAGGACGATCGGGTTCAGTTCCGTCGCCGACAGCGTCCGCCCGCCCCAAACGCTGGTGGTCAGCGAGCCGCCGTTGAAGAGAATCTCGACCGGCCGGGCGTTCTTGTTCGTGATCGAGCTGTTGTTGAACGGCCCGGCGTTCAGCTCGGCGATGCGGAGAACGTCGTCCGCACCCGAAGCCTCGGACGAGACCTCGATCTTCGGCCAAGGCGTACTGCAGTTGCCCCAAACTTCGGAGATGACTTTCCCGACGCCCTCGCCAAACCGCAGCAGGGCGTTCCGCCCGTCCGTGAAGCGGACGTTTCCCTGCAGTCTCAGGACGGCTGAATCGCCCGCGTCCGGCGCGAGTTCGATGACGGCGCCCGCGTCCGGCGTCAGGGTCATCGGATTGTTCACGTCGCCCCCCGTGCCGTTCGCCTTCAGGTCGTCGTGAAGCGTCATCTTCGAGAACGAAAGGCTCTCTGTCTTCGTTTGGGACGAACCCCTTGGAACGGTGATTTCGGGGCTGGCCGCCCAGACGGTGGCCGCCGTCAGCGTGGCGACGACGGCGACGGCCTTACGGCTGCGCACGCGCGACAGGTGTTTCAGTGCTTTCATGACTGCAGTTTCCTTTCTGTTTCTTGTTTGTGTTTTCGGTCTTCCGCCAACAAATCACAAACGCGACAGGCGCGCAACGCCAGACTCCTCATCCGGGGCGCGCCCAAACGCCAAGCGGACGCGGCCTCGTCAAAGACCGCGCCAGAGGCCGCAGAACGGGCCTGTACGGTGTTTTCAGCGAATGGGGGGGGGGGGGTACTGGACTTGAGCGGACGCGCCAGAGCGCATCCTGACGCGCTCTGCGGGCACGTTGCCGCGCGACGCGAAGCGCGCGCGAACATCTGCCGTCTCATCTTGTTTTTCAACGTCATCTGAACCCAGTCTCAAATTTTATGTGCGTAGTGTAGCATTATTCCTGCCGCGTGTGTTGGCGGGCGAGCAAAATGAGATTTCTTGGGCGGGCAAAATGAGACACTTCCTGACAGTCCCGCTTGGCTCCCT
>CAKTZI010000005.1 GCA_934635385.1 uncultured Kiritimatiellota bacterium
GTTCAGGGCCGCCCTGAACCCAGAAGTCCTGCTGGACGTCCTCTTCCTCAGAAAAAAGTAAATGCTGTTGCCGTGGGTGGAAAATCGACCCTGCTTCCGTCCGGCGGCGGTTTTTGGTATACTACGCGCTTCAAAGGAGCTGAAAATGGCTAAACTGACATTTAGGGAAGACCTCTGCAAGGGCTGCGGACTGTGCGTGACCGCCTGTCCGAAGAAGATCCTTGCTCTCTCGAAGACGAAGCTCAACCACAAGGGCCACGCCCCGGTCGAGTGTACGGATCCGGCGGCGTGCGTCGGTTGCGCGAGCTGCGCGATCATGTGCCCCGACTGCGTCATCACGGTGGAAAGGTAAGGCAACATGGCTGAAAAGGTTCTGATGAAGGGCAACGAGGCGATCGCCGAGGCGGCGATCCGCTGCGGCTGCCGCCACTATTTCGGGTATCCGATCACGCCGCAGACCGAGATCGCGGCGTACATGTCCAAGCGCATGCCGAAGATCGGCGGCACGTTCCTCCAGGCGGAGAGCGAGATCGCCGCGATCAACATGGTCTACGGCTGCGCCTCGACGGGGCGGCGCGCGATGACGTCGTCGTCCTCGCCGGGCATCTCGCTGAAGGCCGAGGGCATGTCCTACCTCGCGGGCGCGGACCTGCCGGCGCTGATCGTGAACGTCCAGCGCGGCGGCCCCGGCCTCGGCGGCATCCAGCCGTCGCAGTCCGACTACTTCTTCATGACGCGCGGCCCGGGCCACGGCGACTTCCACATCATCGTCCTCGCCCCAGCGACCGTGCAGGAGATGGCCGACATGACGCGCCTCGCGTTCGAGCTCGGCGAGAAGTACCGCATGCCGGCGATGCTTCTGGCGGACGGCACGATGGGCCAGATGATGGAGCCCGTGACGCTGCCGGAGGACACGGTCGACCCCGCGACGATTCCCGCGACGAAGCCGTGGGCCACGACGGGCACGGAGATGAAGCGCGCGCACAACATCGTGAACTCGCTCTACCTCAAGCCGGACGAGCTGGAGAAGACGAACTTCGAGCGCTACGCGCGCTACGCGAAGCTGGAGCAGGAGGAATGCCGCTGGGAGGAGTACCTCATGGACGACGCGGAGGTCTGCGTCGTCTCGGTCGGCATCACCGCCCGCGTCGCGAAGAACGCGATCGTCGCGGCGCGCAAGGAGGGCATCAAGGTCGGCATGATCCGTCCGATCACCCTCTACCCGTTCCCGAAGGCGCCGCTCGCGCAGGCGGCGGCGAAGGTGAAGAGCTTCCTCACCGTCGAGCTCAACATGGGCCAGATGAACGAGGACGTGAAGCTCGCGATCAACTGCGCAAGGCCCGTCAGCATGTGCAACCGCGTCGGCGGCATGATTCCGAGCGCCGACGAGGTGCTGGCGGCAATCCGGAAGGAGGCGAAATAAGATGGCCATCGTGTTTCAGAAACCGAAGTCCCTCACGGACGTCCCATACCACTACTGCCCGGGCTGCACGCACGGCATCGTGCACCGCCTCGTCGCCGAGGCGATCGACGCGCTCGGCATCGAGGGCAAGACGATCGGCATTGCGCCGGTCGGCTGCTCGGTGATGGCGTACGACTACTTCCGGTGCGACATGATCGAGGCGAGCCACGGCCGCGCGCCGGCGGTGGCGACGGGCGTCAAGCGCTCGCTCCCGGACCACGTGGTCTTCACCTACCAGGGCGACGGCGACCTCGCGTCCATCGGCCTCTGCGAGACGGTCTCGACCGCCTGCCGCGGCGAGAACGTGACGATCATCTTCATCAACAACGCGATCTACGGCATGACGGGCGGCCAGATGGCGCCGACGTCGCTGATCGGCCAGGTCACGCAGACCTCGCCGTACGGGCGCGACCCGAAGACGCAGGGCATGCCGATCCGCATCTGCGAGCTGCTGGCGACGCTCGACGCGCCGGCCTACCTGGAGCGCGTCGCGGTCAACTCGGTCGCGCACGTCCGCCAGGCGAAGAAGGCGATCCAGAAGGCGTTCCAGACGCAGGTCGACGGCAAGGGCTTCTCGCTCGTCGAGGTCATCTCGACGTGCCCGACGAACTGGGGGCTCACGCCCGACAAGGCGTGCCAGTTCGTGGAGGAGAAGATGATTCCGTTCTATCCGCTCGGATGCTTCAAGGAAAAATAATCGAATGTTCGAATGTTTGAATAATCGAATGCGAGAGATTGGGCAACGAGGCCTCTTCCGCAGGGAATTCGATCATTCGATTATTTGAAATTCGATTATTGAAGAAAGGAGTTTAGGAAAATGACATACGAAACGATCATGGCGGGGTTCGGCGGACAGGGGCTCCTGTTCTCCGGCAAGGTCTTGGCGCACGCGGCGCTCATCGAGGGGAAGGAGCTTTCGTGGCTCCCCTCTTACGGGCCGGAGATGCGCGGCGGCACGTGCAACTGCTCGGTCATCGTCTCGGACGACCCGGTCGGCTCGCCGATCATTGCGCACCCGAACGTGCTGATGGTGATGAACGAGCCGTCGCTCGACAAGTTCGAGGACACGGTCGCCCCCGGCGGCACGATCTTCGTCGATTCCTCGCTCATCGAGCGGAAGGTGCGGCGCACGGACGTCGAGGTCGTCTACATCCCCGCGACGCAGATGGCGAAGGACATGGAGGCCGTCTCGCTCGCGAACATGATCATCCTCGGCGCCATCGTCCAGAAGCTCGGCTGCGTGAAGCCCGAGACCCTGACGGCGGCGATCAAGGAGACGATCAGCGCGCGCAAGGCGAGTCTCTTGGAGCTCAACCTCAAGGCGGTCGCCCTCGGCGAGAAGTTCATCGCGGGCTGACCGGCCCGCCTTTACCAGAAGGTGCGCATGAAACTCATTGAAGAGCTCAAGGCTCGCGGCCTCGTCGAGGCGCTGACGGATCCGGAGATCGAAAAGGCGCTGGAAAAGCCGATGACAGTGTACTGTGGGTTCGACCCCTCGGCGCGTTCGCTGCAGGCGGGGAACCTCGTCTCGATCATCGTGCTGAAGCGCTTCCAGCAGGCCGGGCACAAGGTCATTGCGCTCGTCGGCGGCGCGACGGGTCTCATCGGGGATCCGTCGGGCAAGTCGGCCGAGCGCAACATGCTGACGGTCGAGCAGGTCGCGGAGAACAAGAAGGGCATCCGCGAGAACCTCGCGCGCATCCTCGACTTCGAGGGGCCGAACGCGGCCGTGATGGTCGACAACTACGACTGGTACAAGGGCACGAGCGCGATCGAGTTCTTGCGCGACATCGCGATCAACTTCCGCGTGCCGCAGATGCTCGCGAAGGAGTCGGTGAAGAAGCGGCTGGAGGCGTCCGAGGGCGCGCTCACGTTCACCGAGTTCTCCTACCAGATCCTGCAAGGCAACGACTTCCTGCACCTCTACGACAACTACGGCTGCCAGATGGAGGTCGGCGGGGCGGATCAGTGGGGCAACATCACGGCGGGCACGGATCTCGTGCGGCGCATGCGCGGCCAGACGGCCTACGGCCTCACGTTCCCGTTGCTCCTCGACTCGACGGGCAAGAAGTTCGGCAAGTCGGAGGGCAACGCGCTCTTCCTGAACGGAGAGATGACGCCCGTCTTCGACTGGTACCAGTATTTCCTGCGCGCGGCGGATGCGGACGTGATCCGCTACCTGAAGGTCTTCTCGATGCGCTCGCTGGAGGAGATTGCCGCGCTGGAGGCCGAGATGAAGGCGCACCCGGAGGCGCGCATCCCGCAGAAGGCCCTCGCGGAGGAGCTGACGCGGCTCGTGCACGGCGAGGAGGGCCTGCGCAAGGCGCAGGCGGCGACCGAGGCCCTGTACGCGAAGAAGTCGGCGGCGGACGTCGCGAAGGCCGAGAACGTGCCGAGCGCGACGGTTGCGCTTGCGGACTGCGCCGGCAAGGCGGTGTTCGCGGTCGCGGCGACGGCCGGAATGTTCAAGTCGAACGGCGAGGCGCGCCGCATGGCCGCGCAGGGCGGGCTGTCGCTTAATGACGCGAAGGTTGACGAGAAGCGCGTCTTCTCGGCGGATGACGTGAAGGAGGGCGTGGCCGTCCTCCGCTCCGGCAAGAAGAACTACTTCGTGCTGCGGTTCGCCTGATGGGGCGCGCGGGGATCGGCGGATGAAAACCATCGAAAGATACGTCTTCGGCTCGTTCCTTTCGAGTTTTGCGCTCGCGTTCCTCGTCCTTTCCTTCGTGCTGACGATCGGGCTTCTCATCCAGATCATCGGCTACATCATGGACGGCGTGCCGATGTCGCTCGTCGGCGAGTTCTGCGCCGTCTCGTTGCCGGAGACGCTGCAGTGGTCGATGCCGCTCGCGCTGCTCGTGAGCGCGATTCTCGTCTTCTCGCGCATGTCGGCCGACAGCGAGATCGCGGCGATGCGCGCGTGCGGCGTCAACATCCTCTCCGTGATGAAGTACCCGATCCTCTTCGGGCTGCTCTGCACGCTCCTCGGCTTCTGGGTCAACAACGAGGTCGTGCCGCGCGGGCACGAGGTGCGGCGGACGCTCAAGACGCGCGTCTCGGTGAAGACGGGCATCAGCCTGCTGGAGCCGGGGCGCATCATCGACGACTTCCCGAAGCTGAAGATCTACTTCGGGCACAAGGAAGGCAACTGGCTCCAAGACCTGATCGTCCTCGACTACTCGGATGCGCGGGTCGACCGCATGATCACGGCCGACAAGGCGCTCGTCACGCAACGGGGGACGGACATCGACCTGGAACTCTACCGCATGACGGTCGATCCCGTGGACGCGGACCACCGCACGATGGCGCGCGCAAACCGCTTCGTCTACACGCTGAAGGACGTGATCAAGGCGTCGAACTACAAGCGGCGGACGAAGGACTTCCGCTTCGGCGAGATGCTCGGACAGATCCGCGCGGGCGAGGCGCAGCTGCGCGAGCAGAGCGGCGGCGGACGCGTCGCCGACGCGCAGCGCGACTTCACGTGCCGCGAGCTGAGCAGCCTGAAGGTCGAGCTCAACAAGCGCTTCGTCTTCGCGATGGCCTCGATCTGCTTTGTGCTGGTCGGCATCCCGCTCGGCATCCGCTCGCAGCGCAAGGAGTCGTCGGTCGGCATGGCGATCTCGCTCGCGGTCTCGCTCGGCTACTATGTGCTCGTGATCCTGATGCTCTCGTGCGAGGAACGCTATTCGCTTCATCCCTGGCTGCTGATCTGGCTGCCGGTCGCGGCCTGCGCGGTGCTGGCCGCAAAGCTCATCCGCAAGCACCTGTAGGGGCTTGCCTGTTCAAAAGTAAGGAGACATTGACATGGCGAAGATTCATCCGACGGCGATTGTCGAGGACGGCGCGCAGCTCGGCGCGGACGTCGAGATCGGCCCTTACGCGCACATCGGTGCGCACGTGAAGCTCGGCGACGGCACGTCCGTCAGGCAGGGCGCGATCGTCGACGGCCACACGACCATCGGTGCGCAGTGCCAGATTTTCCCGTATGCCCTGATCGGCATGAAGACGCAGGACCTCAAGTACAAGGAGGGTTCCGTCAGCTACGTGGAGATTGGCGACCGCACGGTGATCCGCGAGTTCGCGACGGTGCATCTCGGCACGGCGGACGGCGAGAAGACGATCATCGGGAACGACTGCCTGTTCATGGCCTACTGCCACGCGGCGCACGGCGTGATTCTCGGCAACCACGTGATCTGCTCGAACACGGTGCAGCTCGCGGGCGACGTGCACCTGCAGGACTACGTGATCGTCGGCGGGTGCGCGGCGTCGCACCAGTTCTGCACGGTCGGCCGCCACGCGATGGTTGGCGGCATGTGCAAGATTCGTCAGGACGTGCCGCCGTACATGCTCTGCGACATGGTCGAGGGCTCGATGAAGGCGATCGGTCCGAATGTCGTCGGCCTCACGCGGCGCGGCTTTTCGAAGGACGTCATCCAGGCCCTGAAGGAGGCGTTCCGCTTCATCTACCGCGACGGCCTCAACCGCACGCAGGCGCTGGAGCGCGTCGAGAACGACGTCGAGCCGTTCGACGAGATCAAGGAGCTCGTCGCCTTCTACCGCCACTCCACGCGCGGCGTCTGCTGAGATGCGCTACACGTTCGACAGCCGCGCGGTCGAGCCGGGCATGGGCTTCGTCGCGCTGAAGGGCGAGAAGGCCGACGGACACGACTTCATCCCGATGGCGCGCGCAAGGGGCGCGGCGGAGATCGTCGATGGTCTCGCCGCCCTGCAGGCGAAAGCCCACGCCAGGCGCCGCGCGCTGCGCGCGAAGGTGATCGGCGTGACCGGCTCGGCCGGCAAGACGACGACGAAGGAGATCCTGAAGGCGTTTCTCGCGTACGCGGGACGCACGTCCGGCACGGAAGGGAACTTCAACAACCACATCGGCCTGCCGCTCACGATCTTGAACTGCCCGGACGACGCGGAATTTCTCGTCCTGGAGATGGGCACGAACCATCCGGGCGAGATCGCGGCCCTCTGCGACATCGCCGAACCCGACATCGGCCTCCTGACGGGCATCGGCACGACGCACCTCGAATTCTTCGGCTCGCGCGCGCGCATCGCGGAGGAGAAGGGGACGCTCCTGGCGCGGGCGAAGGACTTCTCGGTCTATCCGGCGAAAGACGACTTCGCGGCGGCGCTGTCCGCGCGCGCGGCGAACGCCGTCCCGGTCGCCGGCTTGGTCGAGGGGCTGCTCGACCCGGCGCGGCCCTATCCGCCGCACTTCGCGGAAAACGCGGCACTGGCCTTCGCGGTGGCGTCGCGCTTCGGCGTGACGCGCGAACAGGCGCGGGCGGCGCTGGACGGCCTTTCGCTTCCCGGCGCGCGGTGGCGGCTGCGGGAGAAGTGGGGCGCGACGTTCATCGACGACACGTACAACGCGAACCCCGAGTCGATGGTCGCCGCGCTCGACACGCTCGCGGTGACGCCCTGCGACGGCAAGCGCGTCGCCGTCCTCGGCGACATGTTCGAGCTGGGGCCGGATGCGCTCGCGTACCACCGAAAGGTGTTTGACCACGCGATGCGGCTGAAGATTCCGCTCGTGATCGGCGTCGGCGAGCAGTCGGCCCAGTGTCTCTGCCACTGCGTCTACAGGGAGCTGAAGACGCTCAAGAAGAAGTTCCGCCTCGACGTCTCGGCGGGCGACCTCGTGCTGCTCAAGGCGTCCCACGCGATGAACCTCGGCAGCCTGCTGGACGACTGACGACACCCCCGCCATTCCCCCCTGCGGGGTTGGATTTTGGTATAATGTCCTCCTGTAGAGGCTGAAGGGCGCAAGGGCCTTTCAGTCCTCGGAAGGGGACGGACGCTGAAACCATGAACCTCGCAGAGATTTGCTTTCGGAAGAAGACCGTCACGGTCTGCCTCGCCGCCGCGCTCGCGGTGGCGGGCGTGCGCAGCTATTTCGGTCTCGGACGCCTCGAAGACCCCGCGTTCACGATTCGCTCGGCGCAGATCGTGACGTCCTATCCCGGCGCGACGGCCTCGGAAGTCGCCGCGCGCGTGACGGATCCGATCGAGACCGCCGTCCAGCGGCTCGGCCGCGTGAAGCACGTCACCTCGACCTCCTCGCCCGGTCGCTCGATCGTGACGGTCGAGCTGCGGGACGACCTCGCGGGCGACGACCTGCCGCAGGTCTGGACCGAGCTGCGGCACAAGGTCAGCGACGTGCAGGGCCAGCTGCCGCAGGGGTGCGCGCCGCCGGTCGTGAACGACGACTACGGCGACGTCTACGGCGTCTTCTACGCGATCAGCGGCGACGGCTACACGCCGGCGGAGCTGAAGGAGCACGCGAAGCTTTTGCGCAAGGAGCTTCTGCTCTGCGAGGACGTCGCGAAAATCGACATCCTCGGCGACCGCCGGCAGATCGTCTCGCTGGAGATTCCGCGCGTCAAGATCGCCGCGCTCGGCCTCACGCCGGAGAAGATCGCCGCCGCGCTCGCAGGCCACACGACGCCGTCGGACGCCGGCAACCTGCGCGTCGGCGACAAGTACATCCGCCTCGACCTCGTGCCGGACGTGACGTCGCTCGACGGCCTCTCCGACGTGCTGGTGGCGGATGGCGTCTACCTCGGCGACGTCTGCACGTTCCGCTTCGACTACGCCGATCCGCCGTCCGTCCTCGTGCGGCGCAACGGCAAGCCGTGTCTCGCGCTCGGCATCTCGACGAAGAAGGACGGCAACGTCATCGCGATGGGGCGCGCCGTCGAGAAGCGCATGCGCGAGCTTCTGCCGACGACGCCCATCGGCATCGAGGTGGACGTCATCTCGCATCAGGCGACGAGCGTCGAGACGGCCGTCGGCGGCTTCGTCACGAACCTCGTCGAGTCGGTCGTCCTCGTCATCGCCGTTCTCCTCTTCACGATGGGGCTGCGCGCGGGGCTCGTCATCGGCGGCGTCCTCGTCCTGACCGTGCTGGGGACGGTCTGGGTCATGGATCTCTGCGGCCTCATCTTCGAGCGCATCTCCCTCGGCGCGTTCATCATCGCGCTCGGCATGCTCGTCGACAACGCGATCGTCATCACCGAGGCCGTGCTTGTCGCCGGACGGCAGGGCCGCTCGCGCGTGGACGCGGCGATTGCCGTCGTGCGCCAGACCCAGTGGGCGCTCCTCGGCGGCACGGCGATTGCCGTCCTCTCGTTTGCGCCCATCGGCGCGGCGCAGAACGCGACCGGCGAATACTGCCGTTCGCTCTTTCTCGTCATCGCGATTGCGCTGCTGCTGAGCTGGGTGCTGGCCGTCACGGTCACGCCGCTCCTCGCCGCGTGGGGGCTGGAGGGAGAGAGGAAAGGAAGAAGGAAGAAGGAAGAAGGAAGAAGTGAGGCGGTCGATCCTTATGGCGGCGTGTTCTTCCGGGGGTATCGGCGGACGCTCGAATGGTGCATTGACAACCGAGGCTTCACGCTCCTTGTGCTGGTCTGTCTGCTCGTTGCGAGCGTCGCCGGGTTCATGCGTGTCAAGCGGAACTTTTTCCCCGACTCGACGCGGCCGCAGTTCATGGTTCACGTCTGGATGCCGGAGGGCACGTTCATCACGAAGACGGATCGGCGCGTGGCGAAGGTGTCCGAATTCGTCGAGAAGCTGGAGGGCGTGACGGGCGTCTCGTCCTTCACCGGGCAAGGCTCGCTGCGCTTCCTGTTGACCTACTCGCCGGAGGAGCCGAACGCGGCGTACGGGCTGTTGCTCGTGGATGTCGCGGACAGCGGCGCGATTGCCGAGCTGATGCGCCGAATCGAGTCCGCCGCGCCGACGCTTGTACCGGACGCGAACGTGGCGTGTCAGCGGTTCGTGCTGGGCCCCGGCGATGCGCACAAGATCCAGATGCGCATACTTGGTCCAGACCCGAAGAAGCTGCGCGCGTTCGGCGACGAGGCGCTGGCGATCCTGCGCGCGGACGGCCGCCTCAAGGACGTGCAGAGCGACTGGCGCAACCGTGCGGAGCTCGTCGAGCCGGTCGTGTCCGAGGAACGTGCGGCGAAGCTGGGCCTCAGCCGGTCGGATGTCGCGCGCGCGTTCCGCCTCGCGACGGACGGTGTGTCCGTCGGGACGTATCAGCTCACGGACGAGGCCCTGCCGATTGTCCTGCGCGCGAAGAAGGACGAGCGCGACACGCTCACGGGCGTCAATGCCGCGTGGGCGTGGAGTTCGAGTCGCGGCATTTCGGTACCGCTTGCGCAGGTCGTCGACCGTGAACGCCTGACGTCCGAGGAGATGCGCCTCAAGCGTCGCGACCGGACGCCGTGCCTGACGGTGAAGTGCAATCCGTCCGAGAACGAGACGGCGGCGTCGGCGTTCGCGCGCGTCCGTCCGGCTTTGGATGCCTTTGCGGCGCGTCTGCCCGCCGGCTACCGGGCGGAATACGGCGGCGAATACGAGGACTCGAAGGATGCGAACGAGAAGCTGGCGCCGTCTTTCCTGCCGCTCGCGGTGGCGATGGCGTTCATCGTGCTGATGCTGTTCGACTCGGTGAAAAAGACGCTCGTCATCTTCCTCACGCTGCCGCTCATCGTCGTCGGCGTCGTCGCCGGGTTGCTCGCGTTCGGACAGCCGTTCGGCTTCATGGCGCTCTTGGGCTTCCTCTCGCTCGTCGGCATGCAGGTCAAGAACGCGATTGTCCTCATGGACGAGATCGGGGCGAACCAGGCGCGCGGCCTCGACGCCTACCGTGCGGTCGTCGAGGCGGGCGTCTCGCGCCTGCGGCCCGTCGCGAACGCCTCGCTCACGACCGTCCTCGGCATGATTCCTCTTCTGACGGACGCCTTCTACGTCGCGATGGCCGTCACGATCATGGTTGGCCTCGCGTTCGCGACCGTCCTCACGATGGTCGTCATCCCCGTCAACTACGCGCTCGTCTTCCGGGTGCGGAACGCTCACACCACGTCAGCGACTCAAGAGAAAGGAAATGAGGCATGATTGCCGCGAAACTACTGCTGGACAAGAAACGCGAGGGCCATGCGCTCGGCAGCGCGGAAATCCGCGAATTCGTCGAGGGCTACACGAAGGGCGAGATTCCCGACTACCAGATGGCGGCCCTGGCGATGGCCATCTGCTGCAAGGGCATGACGGCGCGCGAGACGGCCGACCTCACCGACGCGATGATGCGGTCGGGCGTGACGGTCGACTGGTCGGACGTGCCGCTCCCCACGGCCGATAAGCACTCGACGGGCGGCGTCGGCGACAAGCTCTCGCTCGTCATCCAGCCGCTCGCGGCGTCCTGCGGCGTCGCCGTCCCCTCGCTGACGGGGCGCGGCCTCGGCATCACGGGCGGCACGGCGGACAAGCTGGAGACGATTCCCGGCTACGACGCCGCGCTTTCGCTCGACGCCTTCAAGAAGGTCGTCGCCGAGGTCGGCGTCTCGATGACCGTGCAGACGGACGAGATCTGTCCGGCGGACAAGAAGCTCTACGCGCTGCGCGATGTGACGGGCACGGTCGCGTCCATTCCGCTCATCTGCGGGTCGATCCTCTCGAAGAAGTGGGCCGAAGGCGCGGGGACGCTCGTCTTTGACGTGAAGGCCGGCTCCGGCGCGTTCATGAAGACGGCGGAAGAGGCGCATGCGCTCGCGACGGCGCTCGTCACGTCCTCGCGGGCGGCGGGACGCAAGGCCGCCGCGCTCGTGACGGACATGAACGCGCCGCTGGGCTTCGCCGTCGGCAACGCGAACGAGGTCGCCGAGGCGATTGCGATGCAGAAGGGCGAGCTGTCGGGGGCGGTCGTCGATCTCTGCGTCGAGCAGGCCGCGCTCATGGTGTCGCTTGCGCGCGACCTGCCGCTCGACGCGGCGCGCGCCGACTGCCGCGCGAAGCTGGCGGACGGCACGGCGTTCGCGACGTTCGCGCGGATGGTCGCGGCGCAGGGTGGCGATCTCGAACGCTTTGATGCGCTTCTGAAGAAGCCGACGAAGCCGACGTTCAAGTTCAGGATCCAGGCGATGAAGTCCGGCTACGTCACGGCGATCGACGCGGAGAAGGTCGGGCGCGTCGCGCTCGCGCTCGGCGCGGGACGCGAGCGGACGGGCGACCGCATCGATCCGCGCGCGGGCGTCACGCTCGCCGTGAAGGTCGGCGACCGCGTGGCTGTCGGCGCGCCGCTTGCGACGCTGGAGAAGTCGACCGAGCCCGACGGACTCGAAAAGGCCGCCGCCGACCTCTACCGGGCGTTCCAGATCGAGCCGACCGCCCCAGAGCCGAAACCGCTCATTCTCGAAAGGATTGATTGACCATGGTAGACGTCAACGAGCTGAAGAAGAAGTTCCCGGCGAAGAAGCCGGCGGGCGACGCGCACAAGCCGCCGCTGCACCGCAAATCGACGAAGGCCGCCGTGAAGGCCATCGCACGCGAGTACGAGCTGAAGAAGGCCGAACTGCAGGGGGCGGGCGCGCCAATGCTCCGGCGCGGGCCAGTCTTCTACGGTGCCGTCATTCTCGTGCTGCTGCTCGTCGGAGGCCTCGTCCTCTCCGCCGCGAAGAACGGCATCGGCCTCGGCAAGGCGCGCATCGAGCGCAAGCCCCTGCAGGCGCAGAAGGCGATGCGGTCGCTGTCCGTCGCGCTCGGCCGCTACCGGTTCCACGTCGGGCAGTTCCCGACGACGGAGGAGGGGCTGGACGTGCTCGCCTTCCGCCGCCCGAACGAGATCCGCCGCATTCGCCGCCAGCACCCCGGCTGGGACGGACCTTACGTCAACCACATCGTGCCGGACCCGTGGGGGAACGACTACGTCTACGAAACGCGTCCCGAAGGGGGCAACCCGATTCTCTACTCGAAGGGGCCGGACGGACGCGTCGGCACGACGGACGACGTGCTGCCCGACCAGCTCGCGTTCGACGAGCCGTTTCGCGACACGACCTGGACGAACGGCTGGGCGCCGTGTGAACTGCGCGGCATCGTCGTCGCGCCAGACGAGGCGACCCGCCGTCGCGTGCAGGACGAAATGAAGAAGTATGACGCGCCCGTCGCTCCGGCGGTGGAGTCGGCGCACTGATGGGAGGAATCGAGATGTCCGAACGGCTTGACAAGGTGTTGCTGGGGCGTTATCCCGACTTCTCGCGGTCGCGAATCGAGGGGCTCGTCAAGGCCGGGTTCGTGACGGTCAACGGCACCGTGGCCGAAAAGGCGGGACTCAAGGTCGATGCGGCGGACGAGATCGTCGTCACGCTTCCGCCGCCCGTGCCGGCGGTTCCCGAGCCGGAGGACATTCCGCTTGACGTCATCTTTGAGGATGACGATCTTCTCGTCGTCAACAAGCCGGCGGGCCTCGTCGTCCATCCGGCCCCCGGACACGACACGGGGACGCTCGTGAACGCGCTCCTTCACCACTGTCCGAACCTCTCCGGCATCGGCGGCGTCGCCCGTCCGGGCATCGTCCATCGCCTGGATCAGGACACGTCCGGCCTTCTCGTCGTCGCGAAGACCCAGCCGGCGATGGTCGGGCTCGCGCGGGCGTTCGCCTCGCACCGCGACATCGAGAAGACGTATCTGGCGGTCTGCCACGGTGCGCCGTCGCTGGAGGCGGGGTGCATCGAGAACCTGATCGGGCGCCATCCCGTCGACCGCAAGCGCATGGCGATTGTCGAGCGCAACGGCAAGGTGGCGATCACGAACTGGAAAGTGCTGGGGCGAACGCCCCAGACGTCTCTCATCGAATGCCGCATCGAGACGGGGCGGACGCACCAGATCCGTGTGCATCTGGCGTCGCTCGGCTGTCCCGTGATCGGCGACCGCGTCTATGGAAAGTCGGCGCTGGACAAACGGCTCGATCCTGTGCCCCTGCGACAGATGCTGCATGCCTGGAAGCTTGTGCTCTGGCATCCGGTGAAAGGCGTACGGCTCTCCTTCGTTGCGCCGTTCCCGCCGGACATGACGCCCTATCTGAGCGAAACCGTCTTGCGCAGGGAAAATCTCGTTTGTCAAAAAGTGCAACTCTTGTCAAAATGAGGCATTGATTTCCGTGTGCGCGGTGTGGTAGAATAAGCGCCATGAAACTTGGAAACGGTCTGTCCTGCGCGAAAACGTGCTGCTTCGCTCTTCTCGCCGCCACCTTGACGGGGTGCGAGAAGGCTGAAACGCCCGCCCTTCAGGGGGGGGGGGGGGGGGCAAATCGAATGCCCCGGACGCGAGGCGTGTGTCCCTCCCGCAAGGCCGCAAGCGCGTAAAGAGCTAGTCCCGTCCGCAGCGTCAGCGGTTTGCTCCTCCACCCTGCGCGTCGAATTCGACGCCGCGCGCAAGGGCGTCGTCTCGCGGCTCGTCTCGCACGGGCGCGACTACGCCTCGCCGGTCGCGCGCTTCCCGCTCTTCGAGATCGTCTGCTGCAAGGCGGGCCAGTTCACCGAACGCAAGACGGTCTCCGCGCGCGACGCGAAGTCGTTCGAGCTGGAGCCGCTGACGAACGGCGTCCGCCTCGTCTACCGCGAGGTCGGCGAAGCCCTTGCCGAAGTCGTCTGCACGGTGACGGCGAAGGGCGCGGACGTCGCCTGGCGGATCGCCGCGACGCCGAAGCCCGGCTGGGCGCTTTTCCAGACGCGCTATCCGCAGATCGCCTTGAACGAGCAGCTGGGCTCGTCGCCCGTGGACGACTGCATCGTCATGGGCAACTCGAAGGGCGGCATCCTGCGGTATCCGATGAATCCGCGCCGCATCTACTGGAAAGAGCGTCGGATGCGCCATTATCCGGGCGATCTCGTTTCGCAGTTCGGCTGCTTCTACGACGATGGCGGCGGGCTCTACACGGCGGCTTACGATACGGAGGCGCACACCAAGGCGCTGGTGCTGGACCGCTGGTGGCGCGAGACGCTGCCGGACGGCAATTACCGCGACGGGAACCTGCTCCTCAGCTGGTCGCGCTACGGCTACAGCGAGAACGCCGACGCGCAAACCTATGACATCGTGACGCGCGGCTTTGCGAGTGCGGACGGTGCGCCGGCCACGTGGTATGACGCCGCCGACATCTACAAGGCGTGGGCGCACCGACAGAAGTGGTGCAAGGCGAAGTTCCTCGACCGCGCGGACGTGCCGGACTGGGGACGCGAGGCGCCCGCCGTCATGCGCTTCAACCGCGAGTGGTTCGACCGTCCCGAAGACCTCAAGTGGTGGCTGACGGAGTATTGGAACAAGAAGTTCCCCGGCGTGCCCCTGATCGCCATTCTCGAAGGCTGGGAGCATCATTGGGACTGGGTGACGACGGAATACTTCCCCTGCTACCCGTCCGATGAGAAGTTCAAGGAGATGATGGGCTGGATCAAGGCCGCCGGCGGTCATCCGTGGGCGTGGCCGGGCGGCCACCACTGGAACGTCACGGTGGGCAAGAAGAAGGACGGCACCTACAAGCTCGACTTCTCGAAGGACTTCTGGGCGCGCGTCGCCCCGCACGCCGTGCGCGATCCGGACGGCAAGGTGCATCTGGACGATCTCGTCTGGCTGGGCGGTGGCACGTCGGCCTCGCTCTGTCCGGCCGATCCGTGGACGATCGACTGGTGGAACAGGGACGTCGCCTGCGCGCTTGTCGAACGCGGCTGCGAAATGGTGCAGGCCGACCAGGACGTGGGCGGGCGCGTGCCGAGCTGCTGGAGCACGCAGCACGGGCATCCGCCGGGGCCGGGGTCGTGGGAGACGCAGGCGATGCGACATCAGTTCGAGACGATGATCGACGAAATGGGCAAGATCTGTCCGAAGGCGATCTTCTCGTTCGAGGAGCCGAACGAGTACTACAACGACATCATGCCGTTCGTGGACTACCGCAACTGCCGCGGCGACGGCGGCGAGTGGGCGTATGCGAGCGTGTTCAACTACCTGTATCATGAGTATGTGAGCCCGTTCCAGTCGGGCGCGGAAATGTACGGTCTTCCGCATTGGCTCGCGTTCTGCGCGGCGGACGGCCAGATGCCGCGCCTCCCCGTGCGGCTCGAGTACTACCGGGGCAAGAACGTCAACCGGGCGGACATCGCGCGGACGCGGACGTTCTGCGAAAACTGGGTGCGGCTCTACCACGGCGAGGGGCGCAAGTGGCTCGCGCACGGACGGCAGCTGCGCCCGCCGGAATTCCGCTGCACGATCGTGCCCTACGAAGAGACTTTCCGTGGACGGACGGCCAGGAACGTGCAGCCCGTCGTCTACCATGCGCTGTGGGAGGCGCGGGACGGCTCGCGCGCGCTGATGATGGCCAACGCGACGCGGTTCAAGCAGGAGGTCGCGTGGAAGGACGCCAAAGGCGTCTGGCGGAAGGATGTCGTCGCGCCGAACGGGCTGAAGCTCATTGTCATCGGACAGGAATAGCGCGAAAGGCCGTTAAATTTGTCTGAACGAACGAAAGGAAACGAAAAATGAAAAGACTGATGACACTCGCGGCCGCCGGGACGGCGGCACTCCTGAATGCGGAAACGCTGACCGTCGAAAAGGGGGCTTCCCAGTCGGTGACGACGGCCGCCACCTACGAGACGGTGACCGTGCACGGCAACCTGACGGTCGCCGGTGCGCGGCTCTCAATCCCCGACGGCACGGGCGCATCCGGCGCGGAGAAAGTCGTCGTCTCGCTGGGGCCGGACGCGGGCGACGCGGCGACCTTGACCGTGAAGGACGACGGCGAACTCGTCCAGACGGCCGGCAAGGGCGAGATTCTCGAAGTCGGCGCGAACGGCGGCTGGGGACAGCTGACTGTTACCTCGACGAAAGAACCTGCCTTTCGTCTGCGCTATCTCGACATCGCCGCCGCCGCGACGCCGTCCGCCGAAGATCCGACCGTGCTGACGGTGGGCGGCACCGTGAACCTGCGAAGCCTGCGGAACAGGTCGTCCAAGACCGTGAAGGTGAGGTTCACGGGCGGCAAGCTGAACGCGACGGATTCGAGCGGCTTTGTCTGGTTCGAGAATGCGGAGGAAGAGGGCGCGTTTGTCCTTGAAGGCGGCGAAGGGGCCTCCATCCGGTTCTGCAACAACGGACAGCCGGTTCGCGTCCTGTCGAAGGGCGGCAAGGTGAAGACGGCGGGCGCGTGCGACTTCATCGCCGAAGGCTGGGTCTCTAATGGCGCGTGGACGAAACTCGTCCTGGACGATTCGGGCGTCGTCTGGGAGAACACCGGCGACTTCCGGCTTCAGGAGGGTGCCGACGTGGCGTGCGACGGCGCCCTGCCGGCCGGCGCGCAGACGGGTTCTGTCGTGTTCGACGCGGTCGCCAGCAAGATTCCGCTCGTCCTCGACCTCAGCGGATGCACGAACGCGGTGAACGGCATCGTTGACCTGAAGGGCGACAGCGTCGTGACGAACTCTTCGGCAAAGGTCCTTTCCGTGCTGCGCCTCGGCACGGCGAAGGACGGCGCGTTCTCGGCGCGCGCGGGCGGGCGTCTGCGCATCGAGCAGCTGGGACAGGAGATTGCGCTGAGCAACGCCGTGGTGGACTGCGCGTATGTGCTGTCCAACGGCACGTTGCGCGTCAACGGCGACTCGTCGATCGCCACGCTGGATGTCGGCAAGGGCACGACCGTCATCGTGGACGGCGTGACGCTGACGTTGGGGACGCTGTGCGACAGCGGCGCGACGTTCACCTGTCTGAACGGCGGCAAGATCGTGCTGTCGAAGGGCGGCACAGGCGTGCGGGGCATCGGCGTTGCGGGCGGCATGCTCGCGCCCAGCCTGAACGGACAGGGCACGCTGGAGAAGACGGGTGCCGAGACGCTGGTCGTGCATCAGGAGACCGCCGCGTTCCCGTGGAGCGTCCATGTTGCGGAAGGCACGCTGCGCTTCTCCGGCACAGGCGGCTGCACGAACGAATGGTGGCGCTGGACGATCAAGGAGGCGAATGCGTGGATCGTGGAACTGGCGTCGATCGGCCTCTTCCGTCCGACCGCAGAGCCGGAGAAGTGGGTTCCCGAACCGACCCTGAACGTCAAGCCGGCGCCGGCTGGAACGTCTGCCGAGGAGCTTGCCCAAAACCAGTCGTTCATTGACAGCGCAATCCAACTGGACAACGAAAGTGAGACGTCCGGCACCTATGCGACGGGTTATGACAATTTGTTCGCCAACAATCCTGCGCGCATTTTCCGGACGCAGAAGACACAGATCCCCTATGCGAACAAGCCGGAGAGCTGGATCCCGGTCACGTTCCGCATCGCTCCCGACCGCATTGTCGGCTACTCGCAGCGCATGGGCTGGACGACGGCCAGCCGCTTCCCGCGTGTCTTCTCGCTGGAGACGAGCGCCAACGGCACGGAGTGGACAACGGTTCTGGACGTGGACAACCTTGTCTGGTCGGGAGATGCGTCCTGGTATCTCGGCACGACGGATTCGGCGACGCGCGCCAGCTGCCCGAATCCGCTGCCCATCGCGGGCTATGACGCGCCGGGCGCGGCGGGGCTTGCGGCGGGCGTGGACGTCCGCGTCGATGCGGGCGCGACGCTCGACCTCGCGAACGTCGCGGCGGAAGGCGCGCGCACCGTCTCGTCCCTCACGGTCGACATGGGCGTGGGCGGCGGCACGATTCGCGGGCTGGTCGTGGCGGAGACGGGCACGCTGACGCTCGCGAACGTCGCCTCCAAGAGCGGCCTGAAGAATGAGGTCATCCTGTCGCTCCCGGATGCGGCGGGCGCGGCGAACTTCGCGAAGTGGACGCTGGTCGTGAACGGCAAGGTCTCGCCGAAGCGGATCGCGTGGGAGGACGGCGCGCTGCGCATCATCCCGTCGGGCGTCCTCTTCCTGATTCGGTGATGTGTCTGCGACGCTGAACACGGAGGAGCCGGAGAATGGGAGGCACGGAGAAAGAAAGGAAGAATGGCGTGGCCGACTCTTCTCCGTGTCTCCTAAACTCCGTAACCTCCGTGTTAAACGCCGTAGGCAGTATGTTTATGATTTATAACAAAACATAGACCTAAAATGCACATCATGAAGAAAACTGCTTATCTTAGCCTTGCGGGGCTTGCGTGCGTGACGGCGGCGGGGGGCGTCGTGGAGGCTGCGCCAGCGCCGCAGCCGGAAAAGGACGTGGAGGTCGTCGCCGTCTACTATCCGCACTGGCACAAGTACCCGAAGGGCACGGAGTGGTTCGGCGCGGCGTGGGACATCGGCGAATGGGGGTTCGTCAAGTCCGCGCGCCCGCGCTTCCCCGGACACAAGCAGCCGCTCGTCCCGTATCCCGGCTACCTCGACGGCGCAAACCCGAAGGACGTGGAGACCGAGATCGCGCTCGCGGCGAACGCGGGCATCGACGTCTTCCTCTACGACTACTACTGGTACGGCGGCCAGGTCACGCAGGAGGAGGCGCTGGAGCGGGGCTTCCTCAAGGCGAAGAACCGTGACCGCCTGAAGTTCGCGCTCATGTGGTGCTACCACGAGCGGCGCGACCAGTTCCGTCCCGAGAACGGGAAGCCGCGTCGACAGCTGATGACGCTTGACCACACGCCGGAGGAGTTCCTGGGACTGATTGACCACGCGATCGCGCGCTACTTCAACCAGCCGGAGTACTGGCGCAAGGACGGAAAGCTCTTCTTCTCCATCTACGACGCAGCCTATCTCTGGCGCACGTGGGGCAAGGACGCGAAGAAGGTGCGCGCGGCGATGGACGAGTCGCGGCGGCGCGTCCGCGCGGCGGGGCTGGGGGAACTGCACCTCAACGCGCAGAACCTGAAGCCGTCCCAGGTTCCGCTGGCGGTCGAGATGGGCTTCGACTCGGTCACGGACTACGGCTTCGGCGTGTGGAACGTGCCCAGCTACGGAAAGCGCTACGCGGCGGGCGAGCGGCTGTTCGACTACGGCGAGATCGACGGCGTTTTGCAGAAGCACTGGCAGGCGATGGGCAAGACGGCGCTTCCCTACATCCCGATCGTGCCGACGGGCTGGGACTCGACGCCGCGCTGCCGGCTGGACGAACCGTTCCCGTGGCAGGGGAAGGAGAACTATCCGTATTGCGGCACCTACACGAACAGCACGCCCGACAGGTTCGAGAAGTATCTGCGCGATGCCAAGGCGCACGTCCTCGCCGACCCGAAGAAGCCGGGCGTCGTCTACGTCAACGGCTGGAACGAGTACACGGAGGGAACCTATCTTCTGCCGAACAACTTCGACGCGGACGGCGCCCTGCGTGCGGTTGCCGCCGTGTTCGGACGCCGCCCCGCGAACGAGTACACGTACGTGAACCCATCCAACAAACGGCTCTACACCGTGCCCGCCGCGACGCACGAGAACGTCGCGTACGGTGCGGATTCCATGCAGAAGCTCGACGTCTTCATGCCGCAGGGGAAGAAGGCCCCGACGCCCGTCATCGTCTACCTGCACGGCGGCGGCTGGGAGGGCGGCGCGATGGTGGACCACATTCTCGGCTCGTCGCTGAAGACGCTGCTCGACCGTGGCGTCGCCGTGGTCGCGGTCGGCTACCGCTATCTGCGTGCGGCCCGGCTTGCGGGAGAGAGGCCGCCCGTGAAGATGTGTCTCGACGACTGCGAGGCGGCGGTTCGCTTCGTCCAGGCGCATGCGGCGGACTGGAATCTCGACGTCTCGAGGCTCGCCCTCGCGGGCGGCAGCGCGGGCGCGTGCACGGCGCTCTACCTCGGCCTCAAGGACGACAATGCGCTTGGTGTCGCGGCACTCGGCCCGATCATCGCCCAGACGTCGCTCGACCCGCAGGAGACGCGGGACTGGATACCGAACGCGACATACGGCGGACACGCCTTCGGCTACAAGGACTTCGACGACTGGCTCGCGAACCGCGCGGCGGCGCTGCCGTGGATCGAGCGGTTCTCGCCGGCCGCTCTCGTGCGCAAGATCGCGCCGGAACGCGCGCCGAAGATGTTCCTGCAGTACGGCTCGCTGCCGAAGCCGGACGAACAGGCAAAGGACCCGACGCATGCGGGGACGTTCGGCGTGCGCTTCAAGGAGATTTGCGACGCGCGCGGCATCCCGTGCGAAGTCTTCGCGGGCGGGCGGCTCCCGTGCTACGGCGAGACATTCAAGTGGCTTGCGGACACGCTCCTGGCACAGGAGGGCAAGGCGCGGTGATCTTGGCCACGCAGAGGTCGCAGAGCCTTTGGGCCTTGCGTGAGAATTTTATTAACACAGAGCGGTCTGCGGCCGGGCGATCAGAGGTGATAGGAAGTTTCGCTTCGCGTAGGTCTGTCGGCTTCGTCGCCCTTTTAGGACATCTGGGTTTAACGCGAAGAACGCGAAGGGGGAATGACGCAAAGGTACGCAAAGACCTTGGCGATCTTTGCGTCAAAGCCTTTGCGGACTTTGCGTTAAAAAACAAACGGTTTAAGGGGGCGACGACGCTGACCGAAAAGTGCGAAGCGAATCTCCCGGTCGTCTCCGATCGCCCGGCCACAGGCCGCTCTGTGTTAAAAATACGTGAAATGAGAATATGATGCGGAAAATTCTAAAAGTGGAAATCCTGTCCCTGGCCCTGCTGGCGGCCTGTCGTGCGGCGGGCGGGGACACCTGTCTGAGCAACGGCGTTTTCGCCGTCGAGCTGAACGACGGCTGGCTGTTCACGCCGGAGGAGGCGATTGCCGCTGGGCGCGCGTTTGCCATCCCGGCGATGCTGGACATGCTGGACGGACAGCGGCGCGACCTGCTGGAGACGCCGCGCGCGTCGCGCGTCCCCGTGGGTGTTGAGCCGGGCGAGGGGCATCCTTATCTGAAGCCGGATTTCAAGGCGAAGGGCTGGGCGTCCGTGCGCGTACCGCATGATGCGGGCATCGCCTATTCGTTTTCCTACGACCTCAATCCGTTTGACGGCTATCTGCCGGGAACGGGCGTCGCGTGGTATCGTTATGCCTTTCAGGTCGAGGACGGGAAGATCCGGCTGCCGCACGGCGAACTCGTGCGCGAGAAGGGCGGACGAGTCTTCTTCGACTGCGACGGCGCGATGGCGTTCCCGATGGCGTGGCTCAACGGCACGTTTGTCGGTGGCTGGCCCAACGGCTACATGCCGTGGCGCGTCGATCTGACCGAGGCGCTGAAGGAAGGGGAGAACGTGCTCATGATCCGCACTTGGCGTCCCGAAAACTACGCCCGCTGGCATACGGGCGTCGGGCTGACGCGCCGTTGCTGGCTGGAGTCCGTCCCCGCCGATTACGTCATTCCCGATTCCATCTGCATCACGACGCCGGAGGTGACGCGCGAACGGGCGACCGTCAAGGTCGTCTGGAAAATGGCGAAGAGCGGACGGAAGGAGAGGACATTCACCGTCGAGAATCCGCGCCTGTGGGATGTGGACGATCCGTACCTGTACACCGTCGATGTCGAGGGCGTCTCCTGCCGCTATGGCATCCGCACGATCGACTGGACGGCGGATGACGGCTTCCACCTGAACGGGCGCCGCGTGCAGCTCAAGGGTTTCTGCTTCCACCAGGATCTCTGTTCGCTCGGCGCGACCGCAAACCGCACGGCCATCCGCCGCCGCCTCGAAAAGGCGAAGGCTCTCGGCATGAACGCCGTGCGCATGAGCCACTATCCCCATGCGTCCGACTGGTACGAGCTGTGCGACGAGCTGGGGCTTCTGGTGATGGACGAGCTGACGGACGCCTGGAGCTTCCCAAAGCTCTTCAACGACTACCACCTGCTGTTCGCGGACTGGCACGAGCGCGACGTGCGCACGCTGATCCGCCGCCACCGCAACCACCCCTCCATCGTCATCTGGTCGCTCGGCAACGAGATCTGGGAGTCGCGCACGGGGGCGAAGAACTGGCCGCTCTTCCAGAAGAACGGCGTGGAGATGGTGCGCATCGCGCATCAGGAGGACACGACGCGTCCGATGACGACGGCGAACGACAACGCAGACGTCTGGCGCTCGCCGCTTGCGCAGTTCATGGACGTCTACGGTTTCAACTACCGCCCCGAGGACTATGCAGCCTACCGCGCGCGCTGGCCGGGACGGCCCGTCGTCGGCACCGAGACGATGTGCACGCAGACGAGTCGCGGCGAATACGGGTTCGATTTCGTCGGCAAGGCGGACGGCAAATGGGGACTTCCGTCGCCGGGGCGGACCTATGTCGATTACCATTCCTCTTCCTACGGGCACCATGCGATCAAGCCGGCGGATCTCGAGTGGGCGCAACAGGACGCGAATCAATTCGTCGCGGGGAGTTTCGCGTGGACGGCGTTCGACTACTTTGGCTCGCCCATCATCATGGTCTCGCGCACGCAGAAACCGGACTATGCCGATCCCGTGCGGCAGGCGCAGGCGCTTGAGGAGCGCAAACGCTTCGGCCGTGTGCGCGGCGGCGTGCATTCGTGTGCGACGGGCGCCTTCGACTTGGCGGGATTCGCCAAGGACGAAGCGTACCTCTACCTGTCCCGGTGGCGTCCCGACGTGCCGACGGCGCACATCCTGCCGCATTGGAACTGGCCCGGGCGGGAAGGGAAGGTCACGCCGGTCTACGTCTATTCGTCGGGCGACGAAGTCGAGCTTTTCGTGAACGGCGTCTCGCAGGGACGGAAGCGGCGCGAGAAAGGGCTTTGGCGTTTCCGCTTCAAGGATGTCGTCTATCGGCCCGGAGAGGTCAAAGCGGTCGCCTATCGGGACGGGGTGAAGTGGGCGGAAGAGACCGTGAAGACGGCGGGTGCGCCCGCGCGGCTGGTCGCCGCGCCCGAACGGAGCCGGATCGCGTCGGACGGCGAAGACGTCGGCTATGTCATGCTCAAGGTCGTGGACAAAGACGGCAATTTCTGTCCGACGGCGAAGATTCCCGTGACGGTTTCCGTTTCGGGCGCGGGGCGTTTCCACGCGGCGGAGAACGGCGACGAGACGGACTTCACGTGGCTACGAGACCCCAAGCGCCGGACGTTCAACGGGTTGCTCTCCGCGCTTGTCGTCGCGACGCCGGGCGCGGCGGGCGACATCGCGGTCACGTTCACGGCGGATGGGCTGCCGCCTGTCACTGCGCATCTGACGTGCGAAATCCGCTGAATTTGTTGGGGCCTGTCCCCATGCGGGTGTTGCGAAAGTGCGCCGAAACAGCTTGTTTTGTTAAGTTATCGTGAAATGAGAATATGATGCGGAAAATTCTAAAAGTGGAAATCGTGTCTTTAGCCCTGCTGGCGGCCTGTCGTGCGGCGGGCGGGGACGCATGCCTGAGCAACGGCGTTTTCGCCGTTGAGCTGAACCCGTCCAACGGCGGGCTGGCGTCGCTGCGCCTGCACGACGACCCCGACCGCATGAACTGGATCGAGGGCCTGGAGACGTGGGGCGTTCCCGTCGGCATGGAATTCGCGGGGGCGGAACGGCGGGGCGAGACCTGGATCTCCCGCTACCGCAAGGGCGTCCTTGAACTGGCCGTCGAACGCACGATGGGAAAGACGTTCCTGCGCGAACGCTTTGTCTTCCGCAATTCGGCGCCTTACGACCTGTATTTCCTGCGCGGACAGCTTGGCATTTTCGCGACGTTCAACGACAGCTACACGGACGCAGCGACGTGCGAGACGAAGCGGTGCCACGCCCACATCTGGTGCGGCGGCGCGAATTCGTATGTCCACGCGCTCAAGATGGGACCGTTCCCGACCGAACTGGCGCTCATCCTCACGCAGGGCGACCTGGACGCCTACAGCGTCCGCCGGGTGGCGAAGGAGATCAGCAACGACCGGGGCGACTTCATTCTCCATCCCGCGCCGTCCCATTTCCTGCCGGGCGAGATGAAAGTCCTCGAATGGGAGCTGACCGCGTTCCCGCAGGGAGATTTCAAGGCCGAGCTTCTCAAACGGCGCGGCACGGCGTGGATTCAGTTCGTGCAGGAGACGATCTTCCCGGACGAGACGTTTCGACTCGTGGCGGAATGCGCGGCAAGGCCGGAGGTCGTCAAGGTCTCCTGCAACGCCACGGAGATTCCCTTCCGCCTCGACGGCCGACGGATTGTCGTCGACTGCCGTCCGTCCGCCGTAGGCGAGCATCGTTTCACGTTCGAGGTGGACGGCCGCCGGTTCCGGGCGAACGGGTTTGTCTCGGACGACCCGGACACGGTGATTGACCGCCGCGTGCGGTTCATCGTCCGCAAGCAGCAGATGACCGATCCGCGCAGTCCGCTCTGCGGGGCCTACCTCATCTACGACAACGAGGACAAGTTGCCGTACTTCGACTATTCGGCGGGCAATCACAACGCCTGCCGCGAGCGGCTCGGCATGGGGCTTCTCGTCTGCCGCTACCTCCGCGAACGGCCGGACGACGCCGAGATCGCGCGTTCGCTCGACCTGTTCGAGACGTTCGTTTTGCGTGAGATTTTCGACGAGGAGACGGGCGAGGTCTGCAACAACATCGGCAAGAACGCGAAATACAAGCGGCTCTACAACGCGCCGTGGCTGATCACGTTCTGGCTGGAGATGTACCGTCTGCGCGGCGACGGTCGCTATCTGGTCTGGATTGAGCGCGCCATCCGCAACTACTACGCGAAGGGCGGCGCGCGGTTCTACCCGAACGGCAGCCTCTTCTCGGACGCGGTCAAGGCAATCCGCGATGCGGGCAAGACGGCGGTCGCGGACGAGTTGGCCGGATATGTCCGCGAGCACGTCGAGACGATCCGGAAGAACGGTGTCCTGTATCCGGCGCACGAGGTCCGGTTCGAGCAGACGATCGTCTCGCCGGCGCTGTCGATCCTCTCGGCGTATTACGCCCTCGTCGACGCCGACCCCGCTGTGCGGAACGCGGCACGCAAGCATGCGGAGATGCTCGTTCGGTTCGACGGCGAGCAGCCGGACCACAAGTGGAACGCCCTGCCGATCCGCCACTGGGACGGCTACTGGGCCGGCAAACGCGCACTGTACGGGGATACGCAGCACTACTGGAGCTGCCTGACGGCCTATGCGCTTCTGCTGCACGGGCGGAACGTCGGCGACGGCGCGCTCCGCGCGCGCGCCCGCAAGACGCTGCGCAACCTGCTCTGCCAGTTCTTCCCGGACGGCTCCGCGTCCTGCGCGTATCTGCACCCCTACACCGTGACGATGCTGAGACCGGACGGTTCGCCGCTCGAACCGCCCCGTCGCGGCGAGTTCTTCGACCCGTGGGCGAACGATCAGGACTTCGCGCTCTACTATCTGCTGCGCATACGCGGCGAGTTCGGCCTTTCTCTGTTTTGACGCAAAAGAAGCACATCTCTCGCATCGGCGTACGGCAGGGGTAAGTTTTGGTATAATATGCGGCATGGAGAAGATAGCGACAGACATCTATTCGTTCGAGGACATCCGCGAGGGCGGGTTCGTCTACGTGGACAAGACGGCGATCCTGAAGATGCTCGCCGACGGGTCGCTCGGCAAGCAGTTCTTCGTCGCGCGCCCGCGTCGCTTCGGGAAGTCGCTCGCCGTCTCGACTTTGCAGTGCCTTTTCGAGGGGCGGCGCGACCTGTTCCGGGGCCTCGCCATTGAGCCGGACTGGGACTGGTCGAAGACGTACCCCGTCCTCAAGTTCGACATGAGCACCTGTGTCGCGGGCGATGCGCAGGAACTCAAGGGCCTTCTGCGGTCGATGCTCCGGCGCGAGGCGGTCCGGCTTGGCGTGCCGCCGCCGGAGGGCGCGACGCCGGGCGATGCGTTCCTGCAGCTCTGCACCGATCTTGCCGCGAACACGAAGGGCGGGAAGTTCGTCCTGCTCGTCGACGAGTACGACAAGCCGCTCCTGGGGCATCTCGGAAAGCCAGACGTGAACGACATCCGTGATGAGCTCAAGGCGTTCTACGGCGTCATCAAGACGTGCGAGAGCCTTCAGCGCTTCGCGTTCATGACGGGCGTCTCGAAGTTCTCGAAGGTGTCGATCTTCTCCGACCTCAACAACCTGAACGAGTTCTCGATGGACGCACGCGTCGCGACGCTCTTCGGCTACACGCACGAGGAGGTGAAGGCGAACTTCCCGGAGGCGCTCGCGGCGCTCGGCGCGAAGCAGGGCCTCGACGCCGAGGCGACGTTCGCACGGCTCGTCCACTGGTACGACGGCTACCGCTTCGAGGAGAACGCCGTGCCGGTCTTCAATCCCGTCTCGGTCGGCAGGTGCCTCTCGTCCGGGAAGTTCGACCCCTACTGGTTCGAGACGGGGACGCCGACGTTCCTCCTGAAACTCATGGAGAGGAACCCCGTCCTCCTGGACGAGATCGAGGTCTCGCAGACGGCGTTCTCGAACTACGAGCCGGACAGGCCGGCCCTGATCTCGCTCCTCTACCAGACGGGCTATCTCACGATCAAGTCGGCCCGGCAGGACGGCGGCATCCGGCTCTACCGGCTCGCGCCGCCGAACTTCGAGGTGGCGACCGCGTTCAGCGAGTCGCTCTCGGCCGACTTCGCCCGGCTGGACGGCGAGGAGCACGCCTCGCTGCTGACGCAGATGGTGGAGTCCCTGCGCGCGGACGACGTGGACGACATGCTGGACGCGCTCTCGTGCTTCTTCGCGAACATCCCGGCGAACGTCACGCTGAAGCGCGAGAAGTACTACCAGTCGCTCTTCTACGCGGTGTTCGTGCTGATCGGCGCGCGCACCCACGCGGAGTGCTGGACGAACCGAGGCCGCGTGGACGCGGTCGTGGAGACGCCGCGCAACGTCTTCGTCTTCGAGTTCAAGCTGAACGACACGGCCGCCGCCGCGCTCGCGCAGATCAAGGCGAAGGGGTACGCCGAGAAGTGGCTGCGCTGCGGCAAGAAGGTGACGCTCGTCGGCGCGGCGTTCGACGCCGGGATGCGCAACCTCTCCGACCGCCAGATCGAAGTCGCGGCGAACGGCTAGCCGGCTGACGCTTGTCAGAAAGCGCAACTTTTGTCAAAATGAGGCATTGATTCAGATGGTTCGGATTTGTTATATTACCCCTAATCCGAAAGTGGCGAAAGGCGTGTCAAAAGGTGACTTTTCCAATGCGGGGAAAGTGCCTGTGTCAGATTGTGTCCCGTTTGTCCGTTATGCTATAATCTCGCGCACATCTTCAATCAGATCTGAAAACACGAAACGTATGACATTAGAAAGGAAAGAACGCGACATGGCACTGGAATCCGAACGGGGCAAGACAGGGGGCAAGGCGATGGGGGGCAGGCTCTTGGCCTTGGCCTTTGCCGCACTTCTGTCACAGGCCGCATCCGCCGAAACGGCGGAGGTGCGCATGCTCCACGGCACGGCGAAGGAGACGACCCGCACCGAGATGCGCACGATTGACCTGCAGCCGCTGTCTGGCGGGGGCTTCCGCTTCACCCTGCCGAAGGAAGAGATTCCGGTGGACGCCTGGTGCGTGGAGGTGGTGCCGCCGTTCATGCGCGCGCGGAAGGGCGACGCGGGCTATTGGATCCAGGCGCGCGGCACGTACGGCCGCCTTGACCAGGACGACGGCGTCTACGTGAAGGACCGCCAGCTCATGCCCGTCTTCGGGCTCAAGCGGGGCGACACGCTCTGGTACGGCCACGTGAAGACCTGGCGCTTCGACTACGACTTCGTGACCGTCGCGCAGAAGGGGGCCTACGAGACGTTCCCCCGGTTCCGCTGCGACCGGGTGAAGGCGTTCTTCACGAACGCCTACGACGACATCGTCGTCGACTACCGTCCGCTCACGGGCGCGGCGGCCGACTACAACGGCCTCGCCCACGCCTACCGGGCGTACCAGCTGGAGCGGGGCGCCGTGCGGACGATCAAGGACCGCCTGAAGGACAGCCCCGAACTCGCCTACCTCTGCGACGCGATTGTCGTGCGCATCCAGACGCACGCGGCGAAGCCGATTCCCGACGAGGCGGACGCGAAGCTCTTCTTCAAACGCGGCGAGGAGCCGCCGGTCGTCGTCCACATGCCCTTCGGCGTGACGGAGGAGTTCCTGCAGGCGCTCAAGGACGCGGGCGTGGACAAGCTCTCGGTCTGCTCGGCGGGCTGGCAGGACGGCGGCTACGACGGGCGTGTGCCGGGGCACTTCCCCGTTGGCGCGGAGGCGGGCGGCGCGGAGGCGTTCGGGCGGCTGGTCGAGAAGGCCCGGAAGCTCGGCTACCAGTTCGCGCTCCACGCGAGCAACACGGACGGCTACATGTGCTCGCGCCTCTGGAGCGAGGACTGGGTGTGCAAGCGCGCGGACGGCTCGCTCGACAGGGGCGGGCTCTGGGCCGGCGGCCAGTGCTACTGGGTGTGCCAGAAGTACGCCTGGGAGCATTGGCTTCCGCAGGAGATGAAGGAGATGGCGGCCCTCGGCATCCGCGGCCCGCACTACATCGACGTCTACTCCGCCACCTATCCACAGCGCTGCGGCGACCCGAAGCACCCCTGCACGCCGGAGCAGATGGCCGCGTTCCAGAACCGCATCCTCGCGGAGGGGCGGCGCCTGATGGGCGGCGCGGCGAGCGAGTCCGGCTACGACCACGTGGCAGGCAACCTCGACTACATCAACTACATTGAGCGCGACCTCAAGCTGCTGGACGAAGGCAAGCTGCCGAAGCTCGCGACGGGCGTCTATCCGCTCTGGGAACTCGTCTACCACGGCATCATCCTCTACACGTCTGACCGCTGGTGCCAGAACCACACGCGCGGCAAGTGCCTTTACAAGTTGGAGAAGAGCGGCGACCCGCGCTGGATGGAAGGCGACGGCGTGGAGGATCCGCGCGTCGCGCTCAAGATCGTGGAGTTCGGCGGCCGCCCGATCTTCTACACCTACAAGTTCGCGGACGTGCCGCGCATCCGGAAAGCGTGGGACGAGTTTGTTCCCGTGCGCCACCTCCAGAAGGAGCAGATGACGCGCCATGACACGCTTGCGCCCGGCGTTTTCCTCACGTCGTTCGGCGACGGCTCGCAGATTGTCTCGAACTACGGCGCCGCGCCGTATGACTGGAAGGGACAGGCCGTGGGGCCGGTCAGCTATCTGCTCGTGAATCCGGACGGGTCCGTGTACCGGCCACAGCCGTTCGTGAGCGACAAGACGGCCGCCAAATGACATTTTCAACCGCAACCTGACAAGCAACCGCACGAACATGAAGCAACTCATCTGCACCTGTCTTCTCCTCTCGTTCTCGACGATGGTCTGTTGTGGGCTTGCCGCCCCGGTTGAGCCGGAGCGGCTGGACTTCGGGCCGTTCGAGCTGGCGAGTCCGGCGCGCGAGGCGCGCGTGAAGCTCGGCCCCGACGAGACGAAGGAGGTGCGCGCGGCGGTCGCCGAACTCGTCGCGGACATCGCGCGCCGGACGGGCGTGACGCTCAAATACTCGACCTACTCCTCCCCAATCGGCGGCGACGTCTTCGTCTCGACCCAGCCCTGGGCGGCGAAGGCCGCGTGGTTCGTGCGGCTCAAGAACAACATCGTCGCGATTCACGGCAGTGACGCGGAGGGGACGCGCCGGGCCGTGCGTGCGTTCGCGGACTTCGTGCGAGGGCTCAAGACGCCGACGCTCGCCTTCGCCGACGTCGACCTGAAGTCCGGCCCCCAGCCGGGCGACGTCTTCGCGGCGGAGCTGGCGCGCGTCGAGGCCCTGCGGCGCGGCAACCGCGACTGGGAGAACGAGTGCGTGACGGAGATCGGTCGACTGCCCGCGCGCGCGGACGGCTATCCGCTCGCCCGCGTCGCGGACGCGCTCACCGAGGAGTTGCCGGCGTCGCCCTACGTGAAGTCGCTGAACGGACGCTGGAAGTTCGCGTGGAACGGCTCGCCGAAGCAGCGCCCCGCCGACTTCTGGAAAGCCGACTACGACGACGCCGACTGGTTCGAGATCGACGTGCCGTCCTGCGTCGAGATGAAGGGCTTCGGTTCGCCGGGGTACGTGAACATCCTCTATCCGCACGTCAACAACCCGCCGTTCATCGGCGACGCCTACAACCCCGTCTCCAGCTACCGTACGCGCTTCACGGTGCCGCCGGCGTGGAAGGGGCGGCGGATCGTCCTGCGCTTTGATGGCGTCTATTCCGCCTACTACGTGTGGGTCAACGGGCATAAGGTCGGCTACGCCGAGGACAGCTGCCTCCCCTCCGAGTTCGACATCACGCCCTACCTCAACTCTCAACCTCTCAACCCCTCAACTTCTCAACCTCTCAACACCCTCGCCGTCGAGGTCTATCGCTGGTCGGACGGCAGCTACCTGGAGGATCAGGACTTCTTCCGCTTCTCCGGCATCTACCGGGGCGTCACGCTCTGGGCCGAGCCGACGGACGGCATCCGCGACTACGCGGTGCGGACGCACCTCGACGGGCGGATCGAGGTCGACTGCCCCGGCGCGGCGTGGACGCTCTACGACGCGGACTTCCGTCCCGTCGAGACGCCCGTGAAGGACGTGCGCCCGTGGAGCGCGGAAGACCCCTACCTCTACACGCTCGTCCTCACGAAGGGCGAGGACGTCCGCACGTGCAAGGTCGGCTTCCGCGAGGTGCGCCTGACGCCGAAGGGCGAGATCCTGTTCAACGGCAAGCCGCTCAAGTTCAAGGGCGTGAACCGCCACGACGCCTCGTCCGTCAACGGCCGCGCCGTGACGCGCGAGGAGATGCTCCAGGACGTCCTGCTCATGAAGAAGGGCAACTTCGACACGGTGCGCACGGCGCACTATCCGAACGACCCCTACTTCTACTACCTCTGCGACCGCTACGGGCTCTACGTGCAGTGCGAGGCCAACGTCGAGTCGCACGGCACCTACTACGGCCTCAAGTCGCTCGCCTACCCGCCGTCGTGGGCGAAGAGCATCACGGAACGCTGCGCGCGCATGGTGGCGTTTTACCGCAACCATCCGTCGATCTACCTCTGGTCGCTCGGCAACGAGGCGGGGACAGGCCCCAACTACGAGATCGCGCACCGTGAAATGCTGAAGCTCGACGACACGCGCCTCTACATGAACCGCAACGACAACGAGAACTTCAAGATCCACGGCCACGGCTACCTGACGATGGAGGAACTCGCGCGCCTCGCGCAGTGGGCGCCGTTCCACCAGAGCGAGTACGCGCACGCGATGGGCAACGCGATGGGGAACTTCCGGGAGTACTGGGACGTCTACCGCGCCCACCCGTCGCTCTCCGGCGGCTGCGTCTGGGACTGGTACGACCAGACGGTGAAGATCGACACCGACCGCATCGGCCCGGACGGCAAGCGCGTCTCCTACTGGGGCTATGGCGGCGACTGGGACGAGCGTCCGAACGATGCGAACTTCTGCGTGAACGGCGTGATCGGCCCGAAGCGGGAATGGTCGGCGAAACTGACGGAGGCCGCGCACGTCCAGCAGGACCTGGAGGTCGTCTGCGCGGACGCGGCGGCGGGACGGGCGACGCTCGTCAACCGCGCGGCGTTCACCTTCGCGGACGCCTACGACGGCGAATGGGCCTTCTTCGCGGACGGCGTGAAGGTCGCGGGCGGCGCGCTCGACGTGCCGCACCTCGCGCCGCAGAGCGCCTGCGGCCTCGACCTGCCCCGTCCGGACGCGGCGCTCGTCCGCCCGGACGCCGAGCATTTCTACCGCGTCGCGTTCAGGCTGAGGGACGCGAAGCCGTGGGCGCCGAAGGGGTGGGAGGTCGCGCACAGCCAGCTGAAGTACGGGAAGCCGCCGAAGCCCGCGCCGCGCGCGGCCGTCGGAACCGGCGCCTGCACGTTCGACGAGACGGCGGACGAGATCCACGTGCGCGGCGGCGCGACCGAGAGCGTCTTCTCGAAGCGGACGGGGACGCTGGCGCGCCTCGTCATGGGCGGCAAGACGGTGCTGGCGGACGAGCAGGGGATCTGCCGAGGGCCGCGCCTCTCCTGCCAGCGGGCGTTCACGGACAACGACGCGGGCGTCCGCAAGGCGTTCTACGCCTCCGGCCTCACGCAACTCCGCTATCACCCGCGTCCCGCGAAGGCCGAGCGCCTGCCGGACGGGTCGGTGCGCATCCGAGCGACCGTCGAGGTGACGGGCTCGAAGAGCGCGGCGTTCACGCACGAGCAGACGTGGACGTTCCGGGGCGACGGGTCGGTCGAGCTCGCGAACGTGACGACGCCGCGCGGCGACATGCCGCAGCTGCCGCGCCTCGGCCTCTCGCTGATTCTCGATCCGGCCCTGGAGAATGTGCGCTATTACGGACGCGGCCCGTGGGAAAACTACGTCGACCGCTGTTCGGGGTCGGATGTCGCATACTGGGAGTCGACCGTGACGGAGCAGTACGTCGAGTACGCGCGGCCGCAGGACAACGGCTACAAGACGGGCGTCCGCTGGGCGGCGTTCCTCGACGAGGCGGGCGACGGCGTGCTCGTGAAGGGGTCTGTCCCCCTGTGCGTGCAGGCGCTCCATTACGGACGGGAGGAGCTGGAGCTTCAGCGGCATCGCGGCGCGGGGACGTGGGGAGACGGCTCGAAGGAGCGGTTCTACGCGCCGATGTTCCCGCGCAAGGAGGTGATGCTGAACCTCGACCTGCGGCAGCTGGGGCTGGGTAACGGCAGCTGCGGACCGGGGCCGCTCGCGGGCTACGTCTTCCCGAACCGCCGCGAAGCGTGGACGGTGACGTTCGTGCCGGTGAAGGGCGGGAAGACGCACGCGGCGCTGAACACCGCCGCGCAGACAGTGCCGCAGACGGTTCCCGACGAGGCGTCGGCGGCGCGTCCGGGCCGCGCCGTCGGCATGGGCTTCGACGGCGGCTGAGATTGCGGCGGCGGGTGTCTCAGCCCGCGCCGAGCTTGACGGACGAGTTGGCGTTGGCCGTCTCGCGCGGCTTGAACGCGCTGCCGGATTCGATGTCGCGGCACATCTGGAAGACGCTCTTCCACGAGTCGATGCGGTAGTCGCGGTTCTTGACGAGCATGAACTCCAGCAGCTGGCAGAAGCCCTCCGAGAGTTCGGGACGGTAGAAGCGCGGGTCGTGCGCCTGTGTGCCCTCGTCACAGTGCGCGCGCATCATGTTCTCCGTGTCGAGCCCTGGAAAGAGGACGCGCCCCGTCGCGAGGTGGAAGAGCGTCGCGCCGAGCGCGTAGATGTCGGCGCGGCAGTCGAGCTCCACGTCGCCATAGACCTGTTCGGGCGAGATGTAGGCGGGCGTGCCGAGCACTTGGTCGGGTGCCTTCTGCGGGCCGTCCCTGAACTCGAAACGGTGCGAGATTCCGAGATCCGTGAGCTTGATCACGCCGTCCGTGTTGATCATGATGTTCTCCGGCTTCACGTCGCAGTGAACGACCCCGTGGTCGTTCCAGGCGTAGTCGAGCGCGGAGGCGATGGACTCGCAGATGAGCAGGCAGTCCGGCTCGCGCACGTGCTGTTTGCGCTTGAGCAGGTCGGCGAACGTGTAGCCGTCCACGTACTCCATGATGTAGTACCAGTTGCCGTTGCCGTTGTCAAAGTCGTAGGCCTGAACGATGCCGGGGTGCTTGATCTCCTCCATGATGCGCTCTTCCGCGCGGAACTGGCGCACCTCGGCGCCGTCGGAGGCGAACTCCTTGTTCAGGATCTTGACGGCGACGAGCCGCTGGTTCGGGATGTCCCACGCCTTCCAGACGGTCGCCATGCCGCCGTCGCCGATCTTCGCGATGAGCTTCAGGTTCGGAATCTTCAGGAGCCGGCTGCGCAGCGTGAACATCTGCGTGGGGAGGTTGTCGTAGTAGGCGTTGCTCATGCGTTCCATTCTTTCAGCTTGCGGTGGAGCGTGCGGCGCGAAATGCCGAGGCGTTCGGCGGCCTTCGACTTGTTGTTGCGGCATTCGTCGAGCACCGCGAGAATCTGGGCCTTTTCCGTCTCGGCGAGCGTTGGCGGTGCGGGCCGCTTGTCTCTTTCGCCGCTTCCGTCCCGTTCGGCTCTCGTCTCTCGCGTCTTCTCGTCCCTCAGGTCGTCCGCGCCCGCGCCCGCCGTATGCGCCTCCGTAATCTCGATGGGCAGGTCGTCGACCGTCAGCCGTGGCCCGGACGCCAGGACGACCATCTTCTCGACGGCATTGCGGAGCTGGCGGACGTTGCCGGGCCAGGGATAGCTTTCGAGAGCCTTCAGGGCCGCCGGCTCGATGCCTGTGACGGTGTTGCCGTTTGCGGCGGAGAACTCCTTCAGGAAGCGCGCGACGAGCCGGGCGATGTCCTCCGGGTGATCCTTCAGGGCCGGCATGCGGATGTCGATGACGTTCAGCCGGTAGTAGAGGTCTTCGCGGAACGTGCCGTCCGCCACCATCTTCGCGAGGTTGCGGTTCGTCGCGGCGACGAGCCGGAAGTCGACGGGCTTCTCCGTCGCGCCGCCGAGGCGGCGGACGGACTTCGTCTCGATCGTGCGGAGAAGGGCGATCTGCGTCGGCATGTCGATTTCGCCGATCTCGTCGAGAAAGAGCGTCCCGCCGTCCGCCTCCTCGATGCAGCCTTTCTTGCCGTCCTTGAGGCCGCCCGTGAACGTGCCCGGCTCGTAGCCGAAGAGCTCCGACTTCAGGAGGTCGCCCGAGAACGCCGAGCATTCGACGGCGACGAACGGCCCCTTCGCGCGCTTCGAGAGGCGGTGAATCGCCTGTGCGGCGAGTTCCTTGCCCGAGCCGCTCGGCCCCTCGACGAGAATCGTCGCGTCCGACGGGGCGACCTTGCGGATGAGCGTGTAGACGCGCTGCATCGCCGGCGACTGGCCCGTGAAGTTCTCCAGCTCCGCGCCGAGCTGGCTCTTGAGCTGGGCGACTTCCTTTTCGAGGTTCGACGTGCGGATCGCCTTCGCGACGCGTAGCTCGAAGGCCTTCAGGTCGGTCACCGGCTTCTGGAAGAAGTCGTCCGCCCCGTCTTTCATCGCCTCGACGGCGAGATCGACCGTGCCGTAGGCCGTGAGGAGAATCGCCGCCATCGCGGGGTTCTCGGCCTTCGCCTTCTTGAGGAGTTCGACGCCGCTTTCGCCCGGCATCTTCACGTCGGAGATCATCAGCGCAAGGTCGGGGTTCTCGCGGACGAGCCGCAGGGCCTCGGTCGCGTCCGGCGCCGTGAGGCAGTCATACGACGGCGCGAACCACTTCGCGAGCATGTCGCGGAGGGGCTTTTCGTCGTCGACGATGAGAATCTTGGGTTTGGTCATAAACGTGCATAGAGTATACCATCTTTAAGGGCTTTTGTGCAAATCAGGGCCGTCGCGTCAGCGCGCGGCTGCGCAGAACGCCTGGAAAATCCGGCGGTCGCTTGTCAGTTCGGGATGGCCGGCGAACGCCCAGAGGTTGTGCCACCGCACGGCGGTAGGCTGTCCGTGCGTCATCGAAAGCGTCTCGACGTCCTTTCCGACGGACACGATGGACGGCGCGCGGATGAACGTCATCGGCACGTCGGCGAGGTCGCCGCACGCGCCCGTCGCCGCGAAGCTGCCGAGCTGGCGTCCGTAGGCGTTGCGCCGCACCGTCACGGGCAGTACTCCGAACCAGACGGTCGGGTCGTCCACCAGCCTCTCCGCGAGCAGGATGAGGCCCGCGCACGTCGCAAAGACGGGCAGCCCCGCCTCGATTCGCGCCTTGAGCGGCGCGAAGAGGCCGAGGTCGTGGAGAAGCTTGCCCTGCACGGTCGATTCGCCGCCCGGCAGCACAAGCGCGTCGAACGGGCGCTCGAGGTCGCGCAGCTGGCGGATCTCGAACGTTTCCGCCCCGATGTCCTCAAAGGCGCGCTCGTGTTCGGCAAACGCTCCCTGCACGGCCAATACGCCGACGAGCATCTTACTTGCCCCGCTCTTCCATGATTGTTTCGATCTCGTCGGCGTTGATGCCGACCATCGCGGGGCCGAGGTTCTCGCTCAGCTTCGCGAGCAGGGCGGAATCCTGCCAGTTCGTGACGGCCTGGACGATCGCCGCCGCGCGCTTCGCGGGGTCGCCGCTCTTGAAGATGCCGGAGCCGACGAAAACGCCCTCCGCGCCGAGCTCCATCATGAGCGCGGCATCCGCCGGGGTAGCGACGCCGCCCGCCGCGAAGTTCACCACGGGGAGCTTGCCGAGCCGATGCACCTCGCGCACGAGGTCGAGCGGCGCGGCGAGCTGCTTCGCCGCCTCGTTCAGCTCGTCTTCGCGCAGCGCGGCGATCCGGCGGATCTCCGCCTGCATCCTGCGCATGTGGCGGACTGCCTGCACGACGTCGCCCGTGCCGGGCTCGCCCTTCGTGCGGATCATCGTCGCGCCCTCGCCGATGCGGCGCAGGGCCTCGCCGAGGTCGCGCGCGCCGCAGACGAACGGCACCTTGAAGGCGGTCTTGTCGATGTGGTAGAGGTCATCGGCGGGCGAGAGGACCTCGCTCTCGTCGATGTAGTCGATCTCGATCGCCTCCAGGATGCGCGCCTCGGCGACGTGGCCGATGCGGCACTTCGCCATGACGGGAATCGTGACGGCCTCCTGGATGCCGCGAATCATCGCCGGGTCGCTCATGCGGCTCACGCCGCCGGCCGCGCGGATGTCGGCGGGGATGCGCTCCAGCGCCATGACGGCGCACGCGCCCGCGTCCTGCGCGATCTTCGCCTGTTCGGGCGTCGTCACGTCCATGATCACGCCGCCCTTAAGCATCTGCGCGAGGTTTCTGTTCAGTGTCTGCCGGTCTTCTGCCATTGTCTTTTTCTCCTTAGGTAAGGGTTCGTCCGCCGTCTCTTCGGCGAAACGGTGCGTATTCTACCACGAACGGCCGTGTGCATACAAGTGGCATAATTGTATGGAGTACAGCGGTGGCCTGTTCGGTCGCCTGTCCCTGCGACGGCGGAAAATATGCTATACTACCAAACTCCAATGAAACCGAGGAAGAACAGCAGCAGAAAGGCTCGATGAAATGAACGACATAACCTTTGGACAGGCCTGGGCGTACGGCGGCCCCTTGATGTGGGTCCTGGCGGGAATCTCCGTCTTCGCCCTCGCGGTCGTCCTCTACCTCTGGATCGCGCAGATGCGCTTCGTCTTCGTGCCGTCCGCCCTGCGGCGGCTGCAGACGGCGAAGGATCTCGCGGCGGAGGGCAAGCGCATCGCCGCGCGCGCGAACGCGGCCGTGGACTGGCTCGCGGACATCGCGGCGGTCGCGCCGCTCGTCGGCCTCCTCGGCACGGTGCTGGGCATGTTCCAGGCCTTCGGCGGCATCGCGAGCGACGTCTCCGCCGGCGCGAAGCCGGTCGTGCTCGCGCAGGGCGTCTCGCAGGCGATCGTGACGACGATCTTCGGCCTCGCGGTCGCCATTCCCGCGCTCGTCGCCTACGCCTTCTTCCGCCGCCGCTGCGCGAAGCGCATCGCCGAGCTGGAGGAGGCGTGCGAGGAAATCGCCGTCGGAGCGGCCCGGAAATGAGCTTCGACACGCCACGCTCCAAGGCGCCCGCGCTGGCGCTGACGTCGATGCTCGACGTCATCTTCCTCCTCCTCTGCTTCTTCGTCACGGTCAGCGTCTTCTCCCAGTGGGAGAGCGAGATCTCGATCAAGCTGCCGAGCGCGGAGACGGCGAGCGAGCCGGAACGCCTGCCGGGCGAGATCATCGTGAACCTCGCGAAGGACGGCACGGTGCGCGTCAACGGCGCGACGTGGACGCGCGCCGACCTGAAGGCGCGGCTTCAGCGCATCTCGAAGTTCTATCCGGGCCAGCCGGTCATCATCCGCGCCGACCGCGAGACGAAGTACGAGACGCTGGTCGAGGTGATCGACACGTGCCGTGCGGCGGACGTCTGGAACTTCTCGCTCGCGACCGAGGGCACGGCGAAATGACGCTGGGCCTCCTCCTCGCGGCGCTGTCCGTCCTGCCGTCCGACCGGCTGGCGATGGCCGACCGCCTCTTCAACAAGGGCGACTATGCGGCCGCCGACGTCGAGTACCGTGCGCTTGTCGGGGAGGCGTCGATCGCGGCGGACGAGCTGTCCTACCGCCTCGCGGAATGTGCGCGGGCGACGGGACGTGCGGACGACGCGGCGCGCCACTACGCCGCGCTCGTCGAGAAAACGCCCGACTCGAAATATGCGGGGGCGGCGCGCCTCCAGCTCGCGCTCGGCGCGACGGGCGACGAGCGGCTGCGGCGGCTCGCGGCGCTCGACACCGACCGCGTCGCGCCGTCCGTGCGCGCGGCGGCCCTCTACCATCTCGGCGTCGCGCGCAACGACGCGGAGACCCTGCGGCGGTGCGTGGCGGCGGAGCCGAAGGGCCGCTACGCCGCCTACGCCGACCTGCGGCGCGGCTCGCTGCTGACGCACGCGGACGATCCGGCGACGCGGCGCAAGGGCGTGGAGATCCTTCTGGGCATCGCGTTCGGCGGGAGCGCGCTCGCGGACGATGCGCTCTTCCTCGCGGCGTCGGTCAGCTACCGCGAGAGGAAGTACGGCGAGGCGGGCAGCCTCTTCCGACGCTACCGCAAGATGTTCCCGAAGGGCGCGCACGCCGCCGAGGCGCAGACGCTGTCCGTCTGGTGCGACTACACGGAGGGCCGCTACGCCGACGCGGCGGCCGCGTGCGGCGAGGGGAAGACGGACGATCTCGCCTACGTGAAGGCGTGCTGCGCGGCGCAGACCGAGGGCGGCGAGACGGCGCGCGTCCTCTTCCGCAAGTATCTGGACGACTACCCGGAGGGCCGTTACCGCGCGGACGCCGACCTGCAGCTCGCACGGCTGGAGTTCACGGCGGCGGTGGCGGCGGACGACACGGCGAAGGCCGTCGAGGCGGCGCGGCGCGCGGCGGCGGCGGGCACGGCGGCGGACGCCCTGCGGCTTGCGTGGATCTATGAGAAGGGCGGACGTCGCGCCGAGGCCGACGCCGCATACGCGCGCATTGTCCGGGAGCATCCGAAGACGGACGAGGCGGCGCAGGCGCTGTATGCGCGGGCGATGTCCGCCGCGCGCGCGGATGACTGGGCGAAGGCCGAGCTGCTGCTCGCGGAGGCCCTCGCGACGGGACGGCTCGCGGCGCAGCGGGCGAGCGCGCTCTACTGGCGCGGCGTCGCGGCGATGCGAATCGGCCACGCGGCCGAGGCGACGGGCTTTCTCGCCGAGGCGCTGAAGCTGGGGCTGGGGCTCGACGAGTCGCGCGAGGCGCGGCTGATGATCGCCGAGGACGACCTGAAGAACGGGCGCACAGAGGCCGCCAAGACCGCCTACGCAACGCTCGTGCGGGAAGGTGCGTGCGCGCGCATGAGCGCGGCGCGCATCCACGCGGTCGGCGAACTGCTCGGCGGCGAGGAGGCGGCTATCTGCGCGAAGGCGCTCGTCGCGGAGAAGGCGCCCGAATGGCGGCAGGCGGGCTGGACGATGCGGGGGCGCTGCGAGGAAGCGCGCCAGTCCTTCACAGCGGCGATTGACGCCTACCGAAAGGCGCTGGCCGAGCCGGTGAAGACGGAGTCGGCGGCCGCAGCGGCAGTGGCCCTTGGGAAGCTGGAATGCCGCGCGGGCGAACACGCGGCGGCGGAAGCGACGCTGAAGAGCGCCGTGGCGCTGAACGCGGGACATCCGGCGGCGCGCGGCGAAGCGTATCTCGCGCTCGCGCAGAACGCGCTGGCGAAAGGCGACGTCCACGGTGCGCGCGGCTATGCGACGGTCGTCACGACGCTTTTCGCCGATCCGGCGCTCGTCGCGGCGGCCGAGAGGATCCTGAAGGAAAACCCCGAGCCGAAGAAGTGATCTGATCGGCTCGTTTTCCCTCGCGGCCGCCGGGCGAATGCCCTAATTCTTGAATTTCCCGAATGCGGTGCCAAAAAATGCGGTGTCGGGGCGGCGTTTTTTGATGCGCAAAATATAAGCACGTCGTGCGCCAAAAATAAGAAAGATTATGATATAATATGCGCATGAACTTTTTTGAGAGAAAAACATCGACGGGAAATCGGGCGCTTCGGGCGGCCCTGCGCGCCGCGTTTGCGCTGGCGGCCCTGGCCGTGGCGGATGCCGCAGACGCGACGGACATGGAGCGCAAGATGAAGGTCGTGAAGTCGTTCACGACCGCGCTCGGCGCGCGGGGCGATGTCGTCTGCGACGCGCCCGGCGGCTGGTCGTTCGACGTGATGTGCGCCGTGGACGGTGGACGCGACGCCGTCACCGTGCGGCTGACTTCGGCTGAGGAGGCGCTGCCGCCGCATTTCGGCGTCTTCCTCGTCACGTCCGGCGCGGGCGTCCAGAACGTCTGGATCAACGACCATGAGAAGGACGGCTTCCACCTGCGTCCGAAGCTCTGGTGCGGGTGGTGCCTCAACGCTTCCGCGCTGGCGCACAACACGCCCATCGCCGTCGGCTTCAACGCGCAGGGGACGGCGCCCGTCGCCATGGCGTGTTCGGAAGCCTTCGAGGAGACGAAGTGGGGGCTGTACGCGGACGACAACACCTGCGAGCTGACGGCGCGGTTCGAGTTCTTCGAGAAGCCCGTGCGCGCGATGAAGGAATACGCGGCGACCGTCCTCCTTGACCGGCGCGGGCGCGCGTTCCCCGACGCCGTGCGCGACTGCACGGACTGGATCGTCCGCGTCAACGGCCTGACGCCGGCGAAGGTGCCCGAGGCCGCGTTCGATCCGCTCTATTCGACGTGGTACGCCTATCTGCAGGACGTCTCCGCCGAGGCGCTTGAAAAGGAGGCCGTCCTCGCCGCCTCCCTCGGCATGAAGGCGATGATCCTCGACGACGGCTGGCAGAAGGTCGACAGCGCGACGTTCTATTCCGCCACGGGCGACTGGCTCCCGGCGCCGTCGCGCTTCCCCGACATCAAGGCGCACGTCGCGAAGGTGCAGGCCGCCGGCCTCCGCTACCTGGTCTGGCTGTCCGTGCCGTTCGTGGGCGACGAATCCAGGGCGTGGGCGCGGTTCAAGGACAAGTGCCTGTCGGTGTCCGGGGCGCGGTCGCCCGGCCGCGTGGGCACGCTCGATCCGCGCTTCCCGGAGGTGCGCGAGTATCTGATCCGCACCTACGAGCGCGTGATCGGCGACTGGGGGTTTGACGGGCTGAAGCTCGACTTCATCGACCTGTTCAAGTTCGACGGCCCGGATCCGGCGGTGGCGGACAACTACGCCGGGCGCGACATCCGCTCCCTGCCGGCGGCGGTCGATCGCCTGATGAAGGACGTCCGCGCGCGCCTGCAGCGGATCAAGCCGGACGTGCTGATCGAGTTCCGGCAGAGCTACATGGGCCCGGCCATCCTCCAGTACGGCGACATGATGCGCGCGGCGGACTGTCCGGCCGACCCCTGCGCGAACCGCAAGCGCATCTGCGACCTGCGGCTGACGTCCGGCGCGCTGGCGGTGCATTCCGACATGCTGGTCTGGTCGCCGGACGAGACGCCCGAAGGGGCGGCGCTGCCGATCCTGAACGCGCTCTACGCGGCGATCCAGTATTCCATGATTCTCGCGGACATCCGTCCCGACCACGGCCGGGTCATCCGGCGCTGGCTGAAGTTCTCGCAGGATCACCGCGAGGCCCTGCTGAAGGGCGCGTTCACGCCGCATCACCCGGAAAGCGGCTACACGTGGGTCGTGGGCGAGTGCGCGCAGGAGCGCGTCGTGACTTCCTATTCCAAGTCGACCGTCGTCAACTGCGGCCCGGCGGACAAGCCCGTCTTCCTGGTCAACGCGACGGGCGGGCGGGGCGTTGTCGCCGAACTGGCGGCACGGCCGAAGACCGTGCGGGCGTTTGACGTGTTTGGCGCGGAAGTCCCCTGCGCCCGTCCGCCGGCCGGTCTCTCCCGCATCGACATTCCGGCGGGCGGACATCTTGAGCTTGTCTGGTGACCACGGTTGGTGACCAGTCAGAAAAAACGAAAAACAAACAAAGAAAGAGGTACGCGATGAACGATCGAGCCTTGTGCATGACGACCACAGCCCTTGCTTTTTCCCTTTTAGGGGGGGGGGGGGGTAATCTCTCTCAGTAGCGCCATGGCGGCGCCGGCCTATACGAACGTCTGGACGGGGGCATCCGCCGAAAGCCCGTCCCAGTGGGGCGATCCCGCCAACTGGCAGGTCACGCAGGGCGACACGACGGCCGCGCCCGCCTCGGCCGTGCCGACGGCGGCGAGCCTCGTGAAGCTCCAGCAGACGGCGAACATCACGCTGGCGCCGGGCGGTTCCTACGCCGTCGGGCCGACGCTGTTCGCCGCCGGCGAGCGTTGGAAAACGCTGTCCGTCGAGATTCCCGAAGGTTCGACGCTCTCCCTTGAAGGCACGGACAACGAGTCTTGGCTCGGCACGACGGGCTGGCAGGACGGCAACCCGGGCAACAAGGTGACGCTTGACGTCAACGGCGGCACGCTGAACGTCGCGCAGAAGGCGCTCCTTCTGCGTCCGACCATGACCGAGGCGACCGGCACGGGCTGGAACCGGATCCAGGTGCGCAACGGCGGCAAGATGAGCCTGTCGGGCGAGGCGACGCTGCGCCTGTGGGGCGGCACGGCGAGCGACAGCCAGGGCCGCGGCACCTACACGAACGTCATCGACGTGCTGGCAGGCTCGACGCTGGAGCTGCGCGGGGGTGCCTGCCTCGACATGGGCGGCGAGGTCAATCGCGCCAGCGGGCGCCTGCACACGGGGCAGATGTACTGCGGCGCGGGCTGGGTGAACGTGAAGGGCGGACAGATCCTGTCCGTCGATCCCACGTTTGCCGCGCCGATCTACATGGCGAGCCATTACAACGCGGGCATCGGCGCCTACCTGTCGATCACCGACGGCGGCAAGGTTGACCTGGGCGGCAAGCGCCTCTACCTGTGCGCGTGCAACACGAATGTCGTGACGGTCGCGTCGGGCGGCGTCCTCACGAACTTCACGCTGTCCGTCCAGGGTGGCGGCGAGACGGATGCGCGGCACCACAACCTGCTCGACGTCGATGGCGGCGTGGCGTGGATCGACAGTGTGGAGTTCGGCACGGCCGATCCCGGCAACATGAAGACGAGCGCGCGCATGACGTTCCGCATTCGCGGCGAGGATTCCCTGGTTTCGGTGGCGGACTGGGGGCGGTTTAACGGCCAGTACGCGAGCGCGGCGGTGCCGCCGATCTTCTTCGACTTCCGCCTGAAGGCGCACGCGAACCGCGAGGCGGACTTCGCGGTGAAGCCCGTCTTGACGCGCACGGTGGTCTGGAACGACGGCTCTGTCCGGACGATCCCCGGCGTCTGGCGCCTGTCGCCCGAAGGGGGAATGCAGATCGTCCATCGCGATTCGTTCGAGCTGCTCGGCCGCGCTCATGACGGCTGGGATGAGGTGGACGGCAAGAACGTGGCCCGGCTGCCCGTGGCGGGCGCGACCTACGGCGGCGTCGTCGGCGAGGAGATGTGGGCGACGAACACGGTCACGCTGCTGGGCGAAGACCGCTGGCAGGGTCTTGTCGGGAGCAAGAACGCCTACACCTTCGGCGTGACGCTGAAGGACGAGGCGAAGCTGGAAGACGGCGTGGCGCTGGCCGAGGCGCGTCCGCGCGGCTGGCTCGCGCTGCCGAAGTTCAAGGCGCGGCAGCTCAAGCCGGAGCGCGTCCAGCGCATCTCGGTGCGGCTCGGCCTTGAGGCGCCGGCGGACGGCGCGCTGGATCTCGACGGCATCGTCAGCCGCCTTCAGGCGGCGGGGCATGACGGCGCGTGCAAGGACGAGAGCGTCGAGGGCTACAACGTGCGGGTTGACCTGTCGCTGGATGATCTTGCCGCGAACGTCGAGACGGACAAGGTTCTCTTCGATTTCGTCTCGTGCGAGACGCTGGGCCAGGCGGTCGGCGCGCAGGCGATGACGACGAACGCGCTCATCCGCGTGGCGAAAGTGGAGTACGTGAAGGTCGAGCGGGGCATCTGCGTGATCATCAGGTAGGAAACGAAGCAACAACCACGACAAGAAAGAAAAGAACATGACGACAAGACTGAAAACGACACTGGGCGCCGTCTGTGCGGCGCTCGCCCTGACGGCGGCGGCCGCATCCGACCCCGCGACCTGGCCGCGCGCCAGCTACCCGGACTACATGAGCCGCTGGCCGCAGCTCAAGGGCGTGATGCTCGGCGCGACCGGCGAAAGGGAGTTCAAGGACCTGCGGCGGATGGGCGCGACGCTCGTCCGCTACCAGATGGCCGCCGGCTGGAAAGACTTCGAGAACCTGGCGGCGAAGAACAAGACGGACGCCGCCGCCGAATACCACAAGTGGCTGGACGGCAAACTCGACCACCTGCAGGAGATGCTGCCGTGGGCGCGCAAGTACGGCATCAAGATCTGCGTCGATCTGCACACGCGCATCGGCGGGCAGACGAAGGAGCAGTACAACTCCGACATGATCTTCGTCGAGAAGAAATACGAAGACCTTCTCGTCGAGACGTGGGAGAAGATCGCGCGGCGCTTCAAGGGCAACACGGACGCGATCTACGGCTACGACCTCTTCAACGAGCCGATCGACCGCGAGAACGCGCTGACGACGACCTCGTGGCGGGCGGTCATCTGCCGGACGGTCGAGGCCGTCCGCGCGATCGACCCCGACACGCCCATCGTCATTGAGCCGAACTGCAACGCCTCGCCGCGCGGGTTCGACGTGAAGAACCCGTATGGGCTGAAGGGCTTCGAGCCGCTGCCGTACGACAACCTGATCTATTCGGTGCACGTCTACGGGCCGATGGGCTTCTCCCACCAGGGGCTCTTCCAGAAGAAGGAAGACTACAGGCCGATGCCGTACCCCAGCGCGAACGCGAAGGCGGACCCGAACCGCGTGCGCTATCCGGGCGACCTCGGCAAGGACAGCGGCCAGGCGGAGGTCTGGGACAAGGAATGGATCCGCCGCGACATCCAGAGTGTGCGCGACTTCCAGCTGCGGACGGGCGCGCGCATCTTCGTCGGCGAGTTCTCGGCGGCCGCCTACGCGCCGGGCGCGGACAAGTGGCTGGACGACGTCTGCTCGCTGTTCCTCGAATACGGCTGGGACTGGACGTATCACGCCTTCCGCGAGGCGACGTGCTGGAGTTTCGAGCATGAGGGGGCGAGCTACTTCGAGCTCAAGCCCGCGAAGGGCAAGACGAGCCGCCGGAAGGTCCTCGAGAAGTACATGAAGGACGACCGCATCCAGGGCTTTGTCGCGGGCACGGTCAAGTACCCGGCGCGCCTGTCGCCCGAAAAGCGCTTTCGCGGCGCGATGATTCCCTATGCGAACGAGCTGAAGGGCATCCCGGACGCGGCGGCGCTCGGCATGAACCTGATCCGCGTCTGGTTCACCTTCGGGGAAATCTGGCCGAGAATGGAGAACGGGCAGGCGTGCGAGACCACGGACGCGGCGATCGCCACGTATCTCGCGAACGTCGACAAGCGCATCCGTTACGTGAAGGAAGTCCTTGACCTGGCGCAGAAGTACGGCATCAAGGTCGCCGTGACGGGGCCGAAGCCCGGCAAGTGGTCGACGCGCGAGGAGTACGGCGAGCATCCCTACTTCCAGGACATCGAGCTCGTCGGCGCGTTCCGGGAGGCCTGGCAGCGCATCGCGTGCGCGTTCAAGGGGCATCCGGCCGTCTACGGCTACGACATCGTCAACGAGCCGCTGAACCGGGAATATCCCTATGACAGCATCCGCTACCGCGACTTCATGATCCTCATGGCGCGCGCGATCCGCGAGATCGACCCCGACGTGACGCTGATCGTGGAATCGAACGCGGACGGCTCGCCGGCGGGCTTCGACTGCAAGTCGCGCTACAACTTCGTCGCGATGACGCCGATCCCGTTCGACAACGTGATCTATTCCGTCCACGTCTACCAGCCGATGGGCTTCACGCATCAGGGCATCGGGCAGAAGAAGGACGCCTACCTGCACCATTCGTATCCGACCACGCAGGCGAAGCTGGACGCGAACCGCAAGCGGTATCCGGGCGACCTCGGCAAGGACAGCGGAAAGGTCGAGATCTGGGACAAGGAGTACATCCGCCGCGCGATCCGGACGGTGCGCGAGTTCCAGCTCAAGTACGGCGCGCGCATCTGGGTCGGCGAGTTCTCGGCGGCGGCTTGGACGGACGGCGGCGACCGGTACCTGCAGGACGTCACCGACCTCTTCGAGGAATACGGCTGGGACTACTCCTACCATGCGTTCCGCGAGAACGTCATCTGGTCGCTCGAACACGAGGGCGAGGAGAACGCGAGCCTGCGCAAGGCGGCGGAAGAGACGCCGCGCATGAAGGTGATGAAGGCCAAGTGGGCGCTGAACGCGAAAGCGAAATAGGGGAGGGTGCGCATGCGACTGAACAGGCGCGAGTTCATCGGCTTTGCGGCGGCGGGCGCGGCCGGTACGGCCTGGGCGGGGCTTCCCGCGCCAACGCGCGGCCGGCGTCCGCCCGTGCTGGACTACTGGTGCACCTGGACCGCGCAGGCGGCACTCCGCGCCGGTGCGGGCGGCTGGAAGCCGCAATTGCCCCGTTTTCCCGGCGACCAGGGCCTGCCGGGCGTCCGCGACAACCTCGACGAGGAGGTTCTCTTCGGCCCACGCGGGCTCGTGAACCTCTATCCCGAAAGCCGTTCCCGGCTGAACTTCGTGATCGACGACGGCTGGGACGTGCCCTATGGCGCCGACCCGTCGAAGGGCGACGATTTCAAGTTCTCGTCGCTGGAGCCGGACCCCGTGCGCTTTCCGTCGCTCAAGGGAACGCCGGGGGTACGCCTGAAGGCGCTGGCCGACCGCGTGCGCGGGGCCGGCTGGGCGGGCCTCGGCCTCTGGGTCGCCTGTCAGGCTTCGGGGAAAGACCTGTGGGAAGGCGATGCGGACAATCCGCGCGTCCGCGACCAGATCCGGCGCAAGCTCGACTGGTGCGCCGAGGCGGGCGTCGCCTACTGGAAGGTCGACTGGGGCCGTCATGTCTGGAACCCGGCCTTCCGCGCGATGATGTCCGACCTGCGGGATGCGGTCTATCCCGATCTCGTGATCGAGCATTGCCGCAGCTTCAGCAACGCGCTCAACGGGCGCATCGGCGCGCACCGCCGCCCGGACGGCACGTGGGATGTCACGGGGCCGAACGGACGCATGATCGGCAATTCCGAATACGCGGCCGTCCAGGCTGACATCCGGGCGATTCTCGCGGCCTCCGACGTCTTCCGCACCTACGATGTCGTGAACCCGCTGTCGCTGGCGACCACGCTGGAGCGCGCGGCGTGGACATGCGCGCTGGCGGACGAGATGGCGGCGCGCGTCGTGGTCAACGTCGAGGATGAGCTGTACGTCGCCGCCGCGCTCGGCTTCGCGATGGGCGTCATGCGGCATCCGATTCCGAAGGCGTCGGTGGTCTCCTTGCCGGGCGATGATGCGCATCGGCTCGCGGAAGTCCGGCGCGCCGTCGCGTGGCGCGCCCTGTCGCCCGCATTCGGCTCCGACCGGGGGGCGAAGCTCGCGTTTTCCGATGAGACGATTGCGGAATCGTATCATTTCCGTCCCGGCGACACCTGGTGGAACGTGGTGGAGAACGGCACGTTCGAGCAGCGCGCGCCGGCGCGGATGGCGCGCGGCTGTCCGCTCCCGGACGTGACGCGGCGCGGCGACGGCGCGCCGTTCGTCCTCGCCGGCCGCAGTCCCGACACGGGGGCCGTCGCCGTCGCGGCGCTTCCCGTCCTGACGGCAGCGGGCGGACGGCGAACGCCGCCAGTCGATGTCGCGCTGGACGTCGCGGCGGATGCGGCGGTTCCGATTGCCGTGTTCGGCGAGCTGGCGTCCCTGCGTCTGCGGGCCGCGCGGCGGCCCGTGCGCGTGACGGCCGCCGACTTGGCGGACGGCGAGCCGCACGACATCACGGCGCAGTGCGCGTTCGAAGGCGGCTGGCTCCGGCTGCCGGGCGACAGGCTGGCGCAGATCGGCGCGGCGTGCAACGGGCCGGGCGACCGCTCGTCTCCTGCCGCGCTCGTGCGCATCTCGTGAAATCTCGAAGTGAAGAAAGGGCAAAGAAGATGACAAGGGTTTTCATGCTCGCGGCGGCCGCATCGGCCGCCTGGGGCTTTTGCGCGGAAAGCGCGACGCCGCCGGACGCCGCCGCGCTCCCCCGCGTGGCGCTGCGCCTGCGTGCGCCGCACACGGCGACGCCGGAACAGTGGCGGAAGACGTCTGCGGCGATTGCCGCCAATCCCGGCTGCTGCGACGAGGTCTGGTTCTCGACGGGCACGGGCGTTCCGCCGCTGGACTGGCATCGCGCCCAGGCCGCGCGGATCGCGGCGGCGGCGGACGACCTGCGCAAGATCGGCATCGTGCCGAGCCTGCAGTTCCAGGCCACGCTCGGCCACGGCGACGCATTTGTCACGGCCGAGGAGTGCGCGATGAAGGACTGGACGGGCTGGACGGGCTCGACGGGCGTCGAGGCCAAGTACTGCAACTGTCCCCGCCAGCCGAAGTTCCTGAACTACGTGCGCGCCTGCGCTCGAATCTATGCGGGCATGCGGTCGGGGTTCCTGTGGATCGACGACGACCTGCGCATCGACAACCACGCGCCGGCGACCGACGGTTCGCGGCCCGGCTGCTGGTGCGCAACCTGCCTGGCCGACTTCGGCAGGCAGGAAGGGAAGGCGTGGACGCGGACGGAACTCGACGCGGCGATGAGGGGCGACGCCGCGCTCGCCGCCCGCTGGGAGGCGTTTTCGGTCGCGTCCATCGCGGCGGTCGCGCAGGCGATCGCCGAGGAGTTCCGGCGCCTCTCGCCCGAAACGAGGATGGGCTACCAGCATTGCACGGGGGACAAGGAGATCTCGTCCGTCCGCGCCATTGCCGAGGCGCTCGCCAAGGCGAGCGGACGGTCGGTGGGGCTGCGCCCCGGCGGCGGCGACTACTACGACCTCAACCCGGCCGACCAGGTCGTCAAGAGCCTCCGCGCCGTGCGCTTTCGCGCGAAGGTCGCCGATCTCGGCTGCGTGGACGTCTGGTGTCCGGAAGTCGAGTGCTGGCCGAGGGCCTATTCGAGCCGCAGCGCGCAGAGCGCCATCGCCGAGAGTTTCGTCGCACTCGCCTACGGCTTCAACGCGACAAGCCTCTTCCTCATGGACACGCGCTATGAGGACGATGCGCTTTACGCGCGGACGACCCTGCGTCCGCTGGCGTCCGCCGCGCCAGTCCTGGCGGCGCTTGCGAAAGACAGCGACGGGACGGTCCCCGCCGGATTCTCCGCCAAATCCCTGCCGCCCGACCGGCTCTACCGCTTGGCGCTTTCCGGCGTGCCGGTCCTGCCGGGCGTCGGACGCGACTTGGGCGGACTGACGGACGCGGATCTGCCGCTTGACGTCTTCACGACAGGCTCAAAGGACATTCAGGCGGTGCGCGACGCCCTGGACGCGCGGGCGGGCGGTACGCCCGCCGTGCTCGAGTCGCCTTTCGTCGGCCTTCTTGTGCCGCGCGTGACGGCGGACGGGAGTCTGCGGACGGTCGCGCTGCTCAACACGCGCATCGGCGCGCAAGGCCCCGTCGCGCTGCGTCTGCGCGGTGTGCCGGCGGGGGCGGCGGTCGTCTGGCAACCGATCGGCGGCAGGCCGGAGGCGCTGCCCGTCGTGCGCAGCGGCGACGTCGTGCGTGTGCAGATCCCGGAGATCGCCGCGTGGAACGGCGGATTCCTCTCGATTGAGCCAGCGGCGACGCCGCCCAAGGAGAAGCCCCTGTTCGAGAACCCCCTCATTTCGCCGGACGGGCCGGATCCGACGGTGTGGGACGGCGGAGACGGCTGGTTCTACGCGCTGACGACGCCTGTGCAGAAGATGCACCGCAGCCGCAATCTCGTGGACTGGGAAGCCGTCGCGCACGATCCGCTCGTGCCGTCGGCGCGTTTGGCGCTGACCAATGTGACGTCCTACGTCTGGGCGCCGTGCGTCGTGAAGATCCAGGACAAGTGGCTGCTGTACGTGTCGCTGTTCGTCGACAACAAGGACTGCCGCATTCCCGTCCTGGCGTCGGATCGTCCCGACGGCCCGTTCTCGTATGTCGGCACGGTGATTGACAGCCGCAAGATCGGCATCCTCAACACGATCGACCCGTGCGTGCGCGAAGCGGACGGACGGGTCTGGATGTTCTTCGGCAGCTGTCAGGACGGCGTTCACCGCGTCGAGCTGACGCGCGACGGGCTGTCCGTGAAGCCGGGCGCGAAGATCGTGCATGTCGCGGGACGGCGCAACGACGGGACAGACCTGTTCGGCGCGCCCGGCTGCTGGGAGGGGGCCTACGTCCTTCCGCGCCACGGTGCGTGGTGGCTGTTCCTGTCCGGCGGGCGATACGACAGGGGCACCTATCACCTGCTGGTCGGGCGCGCGGAGACGATCGACGGCGCGTTTCGCGACCGCGAAGGGAACCTGCTGACGGAAGGTTTGGCGCGTCCGATTCTCTCGTCCGCGCCGGGCGACCGCTTCACGGGGCCGGGGCACAACGGGGACGTCTTCACGGACGCGGACGGGCGCGACTGGATGTTCTTCCATGCGCACGACGCGAAGCTGCCGAACGTGCAGGATCGTCCGATGCTGCTGCAGGAGCTGCGGTGGGGCGCGGACGGCTGGCCGTGTTTCAAGGACGGGCGTCCGCAGGTGCTGGAAGAGCGTCCGAATCTCGGCCATCTTCCGATAATCTCACACGGAGGCACGGAGACACGGAGTTTCTGCAAGATCTCGCAGTCATAGGGACATCGCGCGTTTTCACCCATTGGGGAATCAATGCGCAAGCATACGGAAGAATGTCGTTGCACGAATCGAAAGCCGCTCATTTCTCCGTGTCTCCGTGCCTCCGTGTGAGAAAATCGAGTTCCAACTGCCGCATTTAGAAAACTGGTCAAATGAGGAAAAGGAAGTAAAATGGAAAGAACGAAATTTGTCGGGATTGCCGCCGCGCTGTCGCTGGCGGCGTACGCGTTCGCGGGCGAAGTCCGTGTCGCGCCGGACGGGCTGTCGCCGCACGCGGCGCTGGAGACGATCCGGGCGGCAAAGGCTGCGGGCGACAGGTCCCCGTGGACGGTGCGCGTCGCGCCGGGCGAATACGTGTTCGCGCGTCCGCTGATCCTGCGGCCGGAGGATTCGGGCTCGCCGACGGCGCCCGTCCGCTGGGTCGCCGAAGGGGACGGCGCGGCATTTCTGGGCGGCACGCGCCTGACGGGGTGGCGCGATGACGGGGCGGGCGTCTGGTCCGCCCCCGCGCCGCAGGGGCCGGACGGCAAGCCGGTCTGGTTCCAGTCGCTCTACGTCAACGGGCGGCGCGCCGTCCGAGCGCGGCATCCCAACGCCGGGTTCTTCCAGGTCAACGCGGCGGAGCAGCAGACGCTGACGAACGCGGACGGGAGCGTCTGCCACGTGCAGAGCGTCACCGTGAACGACGCGGCGGCCGATGCGCTGACGGGACTGTCGTCCGAGGAGCTGGCCGCCGTCGAGTTCCAGGTTCGCGTCAAGTGGTCGTATGGCGCCTTCTCCGTCACGGGCTGGGATCCGCAGACGCGCCGGCTGAAGGTCTGCACCTACGACCGCACCGTGCCGGAGTGGGGAATGTGGCCCGGGGAGAAGAATCTCTTCTGCTTCGAGAACGTCCGCGCGGGCTTCGACGCGCCGGGCGAGTGGTTCTACGACGTGACGCGCCGACGCATCTGCTACCGTCCGCTGCCGGGCGAGACGCTGGCGCGTCTGGACGCCGCCGCGCCCAGTTCGGGATTGCCGAGCGTCGTCCGCCTCGAAGGCGACCTGGACGCCGGGCGCTTCGTCACGGACATTGCCTTCGAGGGCATCTCCTTCGGACTTTCGACGACGGAGGGGCATCGCCTCGCGTCGGGTTTCGTGCAGCAGTATCAGGGACAGACCGCACGCGAAACGGGCGGCTGCATCTACGCGAAGGGGACGCGGCGGATCGCGTTCGAGGGGTGCCGGGTGGCGCATACGGAGAACTATGCCATCCGCATGGACAAGGGGTGCGTCTCGAACCGCGTCGTAGGTTGCGAGCTGACGGACTTGGGTGCGGGCGGCCTTTACATCGGCGACGTGAAGGCGAACTACTTTCCAAGGGAACCGGGCACGAGCAACCGTTTCCCCAAGCCGGGCTTCGTCATCCCCTACGGCGACCCGCGCACGGCGAAGTTCCATCCGTGCGCCTTCATCACGGTCGACGACTGCACCATCTCCCATGCCGGGCGCGTCAACCCCGAGGGGTGCGGCGTGCTCATGACGCAGGTGTCCGACAGCGCGCTCACGCATTGCGAGATTTCCGATCTCTTCTATACGGGCGTCTCGGTCGGCTGGACATGGGGCTATTCGGGCTCGCTGTCCCAGCGCAACGCCGTCGCGTTCAACCGCATTCACGACATCGGCCAGGGCGTCATGTCCGACATGGGCGGCATCTACACGCTGGGAACGAGCTTCGGGACGTGCGTCTCCAACAACGTCATCCACGACGTCACGTCTTCGGACTATGGCGGCTGGGGACTCTACAACGACGAGGGCAGCGAGGGCGTCGTCTGGGAGAACAACCTTGTCTACAATGTGACGGACGCCGCCTATCACCAGCACTACGGACGGAACAACGTCGTGCGCAACAACATCTTCGCCAACGGCCGCAAGGCGCAGCTGGCCGTCTCGAACGGGGAGCAGCACAGGAGCGTCACGTTTGACCGCAACATCGTCTACTGGAAGGGGCGGTCGCCGCTTTTTGAAGGCCCCAAGTGGTCTGTGCGCGTGGCGGACGGCAAGGATGTCGTCGAGCCGGTCGATCCTGCGAAAAGCCCGTCTGCGGCGCACATCGACTGGAAGACAAACCTCTTCTGGTGCGCGACGGATCCTCAGGCGGCCGATCCGCTTGTCGGGGGCATCCGCGTCGATCCCCAGTTCGTCGATCCCGGAAAGGCGGATTTCAGGCTTCGCGAGACGTCGCCCGCGTTTGCCATGGGCTTCAAGCCGTGGGATCTCGCCTTGGCGGGGCGGCGCACGCTGCCGGAATTCCAGGTTCGCGCGGGAGTCGGGAATGTTCTCGCCAAGCTGGAGGCGGGCAAGCCGGTCACGGTCGCCTACCTCGGCGGCTCCATCACGGAGATGAACGGCTGGCGCAACCTGACGACGGACTGGCTGCGCCGGACCTGGCCGCAGGCGAGGGTGACCGAAGTGCACGCCGCGATCGGCGGCACCGGCTCCGACCTGGGCGTCTTCCGTCTGGGGCATGACGCGCTCGCGAAGAACCCCGACCTGCTGTTCGTCGAGTTCGCGACGAACGACAGCGGAAAGTCCGACGAGGAGATCTGGAGGAACTTCGACGGCATCGTCCAGCAGGTCTGGGCGAAGAATCCGAAGACGGACATCGTCTTCGCCTATACGATCACGTCGCAGATGATGGCGGACTACGGCAAGGGGCGGATGAACGCGGCGGCGCGGGCGATGGAGCGGCTTGCGGCGCATTACGGAATCCCGTCCGTCTGCTTCGGTCCGCGCGTCGTCGCCGAGGTCAGGAAAGGCCGCCTCGTGATGAGCCTCGGCGAAGTCCCGACGGCCGTGCCGAAGGAGACGCCCGACCGCGACCGCCTGATCTGCGAAGAGCTGGCGAAGAAGGGCCAGACGCTGTTCGCGAAAGACGGCGTGCACCCCGCCCGTCCCGGCCACGAGCTGTATCTCGCCAGCGTCGTCGCGGCGTTCGAGGCGATGCGCGCGCTGCCGCCGGCCGACCATGCGCGCTTTCTGGGGAAGCCGTTCTTCGACGGGTCGCTCGCCGCCGCGAAGATGGTTCCCGTCACGGCCGGGATGTTGCGCGGCGCGGGATGGACGCGGCTCGGGGACGGCGATCCCGTGCAGAAGGCCTTCGCCGCGCGCGGCGGACAGGTCTGGCGCGCGACACGTCCGGGCGACCGGCTGCGCTTCCGCTTTCGCGGCACGCGCTGCGCCGTCTACGACCTGATCGGCCCGAAAGGCGCGAACGTGCGCGTCACGGTGGACGGCAAGGTCGTGCGCACGGCACAGCCGCGCTTCGACTCGTACTGCTGGTACACGCGCCTGGCGACGCTGCCCGTCTTTTCCGGGGCCGAGGGCGTCCATGAAGTCGAGATCGAGGTGCTGGCAGACCAGCCCGACCGCACGCGCGTCACGCATGAGGCGACGGACACGCCCAAGTATGACGGCACCTGGTTCCAGCCGTGCCAGATCCTGCTGGTCGGCGAGCTGGAAGACGCGCAAGACGCGGACGCGGCGGAACCCGTCCGCATCGCGCTCGTGGGCGGAACGGACTCCTGTGCGCCGCTGGCGAAGACGGCGACGGACATCTGGGCGCGGACGGTGCCGTGCCGCGTGGACACGTATGCGGTTGCGGGCGCGGGCGTTCTCGCGGGACGCGAAAAAGGCGAAGACATCCTTTCCCAGCTGACGCGCGCCTTTTCGTCCGGCGTGAACTATGGGATGATCGTCGTCTGGGCTTCGGATGAAGCGGCGGACGACGCCGCGCTGCAGGCGCAGTTCCGGCGGCTGACCGCCCTCGTCCGCGAAAAGGCGCCGCGCGGCTCGCTCGTCCTCTTCACGCCGTCCGCGCGGCCGCTGAACGCGGAGAAGGACGCTGCGCGGAAACGGCTTGCCGCCGCGCTCTTCCGCACGGCCTCGGATCTTTCCGTCTCCATCCTCGACTTCGCGCGTGACGTCCGCTTCCCGGCGGAAGACACGGCGGCGCATTTCGCCGCCGACGGCATCGGGCTTTCCGAAAAGGGGTATGCCTTTGTCGGCGACTGGCAGGCGAAGTACCTGCGCTACATCCATTCCGTCGGCTGGGGGACAGACCCCGCCTTTGTGCATCCCAAGGCGGAACTGGAGCGGATGGCGCGGCGGACGCAGCGCCTGCACGACGCGAAGTGGGGCGTGTTCAACCACTATCTCGGCCATGGCGTGAAGACGCCGGAAGCGTGGGCGGCCAAGGTGAATTCCTTCGACGTCAAGAAAGTGGCGGACCAACTGGAGGCGGTCGGCGCGCGCTTCTACTTCATTACGCTCATGCAGGGCCGCCGCTGGATGTGCGCGCCGAATGCGACGTTCGACCGCATCGGCGGCACGCACCCGGGCGAGGCCTGCTCGACGCGCGACCTGCCGATGGAGCTTTCGGACGAGCTCGCGCGGCGCGGCATCGACCTCTACCTCTACTACACGGGAGACGGCCCTTATCTGGACGCGGCAATCGGCCCCCGGTTCGGATTCACGGAACCGCGCTTTGTGGGCGTGACGCGGCCGTTCGTCGAAAAGTGGGCGGCGGTTCTGGAGGAGTTCGCCGTCCGCTACGGCGACCGCGTGAAGGGCTGGTGGATCGACGGCTGCTTCGCGAACTACCTGCGCTATACGGACGACCTGCTCGCGCCGTACCGCGCGGCGATTCTGAAGGGGAACCCCGATGCGGTCATCGCGATGAACAACGGCGTCAGGGACTACTTGTCGCGCTACACGCCGCATGCGGACTTCACGGCGGGCGAGCTGAACGACTTCTACTGCGTGCCGCCGGGGCGGTTCATCGATGGCGCGCAGGCGTTTGCGCTCATCCCGCTCGGCGCGTGGGGACCGGACGGATCTCCGAACTGGGGCGGTCCGGGCGCGAAGCGGACGGCTGACTACGTGGCGGATTACGTGCGGCTCGTCAACGCGAACGGCGGCGTTGTCGCGATCGACGTGGCGGTCGCGGCCGACGGCTCGTGGCTGCCGGAGCAGATGGACGTCCTGAAGGCCGTCGGCCGCGCGGCGGGAACGCTGACGCGGAAATGGAGGTGATCGCCGCACGCCAGACGAAAGCCGGGGGCGTGGGTCCTGTCCCCAGTGATGCCACACGGCTATTCACGCGGCCATTATGGTATACTATGCCGCCATGAGACCTGAGCAGATACCCTACGGCGTCAAGGACTTCAAGCGCATTCGCCTGGAGAACCGCTACTATGTCGACAAGACTTCGTTCATCCGCAGGATGGAGGAGCGCGCGGACTTCCTCTTCTTCGTGCGCCCGCGTCGGTTCGGGAAGTCGCTCCTCTGCGAGACGCTGCGCTGCTACTATGACGTCGCGGAGAAGGAGAACTTTGATCGTCTCTTCGGCGGGCTCGACATCGGACGAAACCCGACGCCAAACGCGAACCGCTATTTCGTTCTTTCGCTCGACTTTTCGCAAGTCAATGTCTGTCGGGGCCAGACGTGGGCGGAGAAGTTCGAGGCCTACATGGACACGGTTCTCTACAATTTCATCTTCGGGCATCGGGAGAACCTTGCGCCGCTTGCGGACGTGAACGAAATCCTGCACATGCAGGGCGCAGAAGCGAAATACAGCCGCCTGTGTGACCTTGCCAAAGATCTCGGTCTCGGCATTTACGTCATCGTCGACGAATACGACAACTTCACGAACGAGATCGTCTCGACGGCGGGGAAGGTGCCCTACAAGGAGATCACGCACGGCACGGGCTTCTACCGGGGCTGGTTCAAGAAGTTCAAGGGCACGTGCGACCGCATCTTCATGACGGGCGTCTCGCCCGTGACGATGGACGACCTGACGAGCGGCTTCAACATCGCGACGAACATCTCGCTGGAGGAGGAGTTCCATGCGATGGTCGGCTTCACGGCGGACGAGACGCAGCAGCTCTTTGTGGATTTCCAGGGCGTTGGCAAATATGCGGGTGACGCCGCGCCGCACCTCAGCACGGTCAAGGCCTGGTATGACAGCTACTGCTTTTCGGAAGCGTGCGTCGGGAAGGAGTCTCTCTACAACTGCGACATGGCGCTCTACTACCTCGGGAAGCTCGTCGCGACAGGGGCGCCGCCGCGCAACCTCATCGACGGCAACATCCGCAGCGACTGGAACAAGCTGAACATGATCCTTGCCGCGCAGCGCCACGCCGAGACGTTCGACGGCGTCCTGCCGCTGACGGAAGAGCTGGCGGACGCGGGCGAGACGACGTTTTCGCTCGTCGAGTCGTTTCCGATCGAGTCGGTCTGCGACGAGAAGAACTTCAAGTCGCTCTACTACTATTACGGCATCGTCACGATGGGGCGCATCGACTTCAACGAGACGTTCTACCGCGTCCCGAACGAGTGCGTCCGCCGCCAGATCTTCGAGTACATGCGCGGCGTCTACGGGAAAGACGCCGACCCGGTTGACCTGGCGGAGTTCTCCCGCCTCTTCCGTGGCCTCGCGCGCGACGGCGAGTGGCGCCCGTTTTTCGCCTACCTCGCCGAGAAGTATCGCGTTTCGGGTTCCGTCCGCGACGGCATCGGCGGCGAAGCGCGCATCAACGGCTACATTCGCGCCTACCTGACGATGAACGGCAGCTACATGGTTCGTCCCGAGTTCGCGCATCCGTGCGGCTTCTCCGACTACGTGCTTTTCCCCGACCGGAATGCGGGGCCGGCGACGCCGAACCACAGTTACGTCGTCGAGCTGAAGCACGTGAAGGCGGACGCCACGGACGCCGAGGTCGCGGCGAAGCACGAGGAGGCCCTGGCGCAGCTGAAGGCATACGCGACCGACCCGAACCTCCCCTCGCTCGCCGCCGGCACCCCGGTGCACTTTCTCTGCTACGAGTTCCGGGGCCGTGACCTCGTGCGTCTCGAAGAGGTCTTTCCCTCATAAAATTTGCCATAATATGTGTCGTTATGAAGAAATGCGGCAGAGATATCCATTGATTTGGTTATGAGCCAGACATCTTTTAAGGTCTTCTGCATTGAACATTACGCTCGTCACGCGGGAATGACGGGTGCGGAAGCCTATCGGCGCTTTGAAGAATCGGGTCTCCTGAAAGTGCTGGACGATGACTATGAGGATCTGCACGGAATGGGGTGGGAAGCTCTCATGCCGCTGTTTGACCAGTATTTGGGGGGTGTTCGCCATGACGCTTTATCACGGTAGCACGATTGCGGTAAGAGAGCCGAAGATCATGCGTTCGGACATCGGACGCGACTTTGGCCCAGCGTTTTATACGACGGACATCCGCGAACAGGCCGAGCGTTGGGCCGTTCGGCGAATGCGGTTTGCCCAAAAGGCCGGGGAGAAGGATGCAAGGGCCATCGTGTCCGTTTATTCGTTTGACGAAAGGCGTGCGCGTACGACGCTTAAATGCCGTGATTTTGAGGATGTCTCGTTGGCATGGCTCGATGTTGTCGTGCGATGCCGTTCTTCGCTCGCGTACAGACATGGTTTCGATCTCATGTCCGGAAAGATCGCCAACGACAGCGTCGGCGAGACGGTCTCGTATGTTGTCGCGGGTGTCATGCCGAGGGAACTGGCGTTGGAAAGATTGAGGTTTCAGCAAATCAACAGCCAGGTCGCCTTTTGCAGCGATGCGTCTCTCGGCTGTCTTTCTTTTGTGCGCGCGTATGAAGTGGGGGCATCGACATGAACGACCATGTGCTGATCCGCGCAACGCTCGTGACGGCGATTGTCGGCATCTTGGCGGCGCATTGGGGCGTCAGCGAGGACGAGGCCATGCGTCGCTTCTATGCGTCGAAGACGGCGCTGGCCTTTGCCGATGACGAAACGGGGCTTTATGGCATGTCGGCGTTGAACATCGCTGGCGATTGCATGAACGAGTACGACCACCAAAGCCTTTGAGGTTTCTCGAAAGGGGACTGGCCTGTGGCAACGTGGGTGTCATCTCGACTTCAGCAGGTGGCGGCGGAAGGCGATGGCGACGGCTTCGGCGCGGTTGGCGGCGCCGAGCTTCTCGAAGAGGAAGGCTGTGTGTTCGTGAACCATGGCGACGCTGATGCCGAGCGCCTTGGCGATGTCGGGGTTCGTCAGCCCGTCGGCCAGGGCTTCGAGGATTTCCCGCTGGCGCGGCGAGAGCGTCGGCACGGGCGGGTTGTCGCGGATGATGCGCTGAACTTCTTCCGAAATGTAGCGTTGCCCCGCCGCGACGGCACGGATGGCGGTCGCGAGTTCCGTAGGCAGACGCGCGCGCCTTTGCCCGGTGCGCTTCGGATCGTCAGGGCGCCTCGCAGCTCCTCGATCCTCTCGCGAATCCCCTGAAGCCCGAAGTGCCCTTGGAGAACACCGGGCGCGGCGTCCGGATCGAAGCCGCAGCCGTCGTCGGAAACCGCGCAGCGCAGCCGCTGTCCGTCGAGGCAGCCGGCCACGCGGACGTGCGCGGCCTGTCCGTGGTGTCGGGCGTTCACGACCAGTTCGCGGATGACGCACAGGAGCGCGTGCACGGTGTTGTCGGAGAGCTTTTCGCGCGCGACATGAAAGCGGACGGCGAGCTGCGCGTCGGTGATGTAGGGCTGCAGCGTCTTGATGATCGCCTTCTGCAGGCTGGGTTCCTCCAGCGTCTCGCTGCGGAGATCCCACAGGCAGTTCTTCAGCTCTTCGTCCTCGTCGGCGTTGACGACGGCGGTGAAGCCCTGAATCTGCGGAAAGGCGATGTTCGCGCCGCCGTCCTTCGTTTCGAGGACGCATGTGGCGCGGATGCGCAGCCGGCAGCCCGGCGTGACGTCGGCGAGAGCATGCGGAGCCGAGCTGACGTCAACGGGGACGATGCAGTCGCCGTCCTCCACGAACAGCGTCTGGGGGCGAAGGGCGCGGTCGGGCTGACTGCGTACCGTCGCCGCGAAGCGGATGCGCGCGCCGTGCAGTGTCGCAAGCGTCGACAGGTGGTTGCGACGCGCGGTCGACAGCTGGGCGAGGTCGATCTCGCGCTCCTTTTCTTCCGAGACGGCGACGGGTGCGGTCGTGCGCCAGCGGGCGTGCAGCAGGGAAATGTGGAAGAGGTCGGACAGGGGGAAGCCGACGATTTCGACGGACGCCCCGCGCGGCGGCGGATTCGCCTCGTCGCAATGGGCGTGAACGAAGTCGCCGTCCGCCGTTGGGCATACGGCTGACGGCGGGCTGGTGCGTGCGGATCAGCGAGAACCCCGACGAATCGGAGATGGGGACGGACTGCGTGGCGCCGTCGCCGACGGGCGGTGCGCAGACCGTCGCCCGCAGCTCGAACCGTGCAGCACCCTTGGTCCCCGACATCAGGAACGTCGAGAGTTCCCGCGCCGTGCGAAGGATCGACGTCGTGCCGGAGACGGCTACGGCCAGAAGGATGCTTGAATAGAGGGAAAGCGTCATACGTCGCCTATTTTACCATATTTCACGGACGTTCATCGACCCCCTCCAGTTGGAGGGAATGACAAGCTGTCCGAGGAATGGTAAAATAACGCCATTGAAATCGAACCATCGAAAGAGAGGCAACGAATGAAAACAAGGTTGTTCAGGCAGTCGCGCAGGCAGTCGCGGCGTGTGGCTCTGTTTGGGGGGACGTTTGCGGCGTTGTCGCTTGCGGCGGGTGCGGCGGAATTCGTCGGCGTCAGCGACGTAGGCGACGCCTCGTCCCTGACGAACAAGACGGCCTGGTCGGACGCGTCCGACTGGACGGCCGGCGAAACGTCATCGTCGGCGGGCTACCGCACGGGCATCTGGCAGCCGAATCCCGCTGCGGACTACGTCTTCTCGAAACGGGGGTGCATGCTGCGTCCGCCGCGCTTCAACAAGTGGTTCGGCGAAAACACGCTGGAGGTCGAGGTCTACAAACACTGCGACGGCACGTATCTCGAAGACCAGGACTTCTGGCGGCTTTCGGGCATCTTCCGCGAGGTCTACCTCGTCTCCGAGGGCTAGTCCGCGCCGTTCGACCTCATCGTCGAGACGAAACTCGCGGACGACCTCAAGTCCGCGTCGTTCACCGTGCGCGACGAGAGGGGGAACGTCCTGAAGGCGCGCGACGTGCCGGACGTGAAGCTCTGGAGCTGAGAGGAGCCGTACCTCTACGTCACGCCGATCGAGCACAGGTGGGGCTGGTGGATCTTCGGCGGCATCGACTACCGTGCCGTGTCGTTCGGCTTCCGCAAGGTCGAGATCAGGGATTCCGTCCTCTACGTCAACGGCAAGCGTGCGCTCTTCAAGGGCGTGAACCGCCATGAGATGGAGCCGAAGACGGGCTATGCCGTCACGCTGGAGGGGATGAAGAAGGACATCGAGACGATGAAGGCGTTCAACGTCAACGCCGTGCGCACGAGCCACTACCCGAACGTGCCGGAGTGGTACGACCTCTGCGACCGCGAGGGCATCATGGTCTGCGCGGAGGCGAACGTCGAGTCGCACGGCTGCGGCATCAACGGAACGAACTCGCTCTCATTCCGCCCCGACTACCGGCAAAGCCACGTCGAGCGCGGCACGCGCATGGTCGAGACGCTACGCAACCATCCGTCGATCGTCATCTGGTCGCTCGCCAACGAATCGGGCTTTGGTCCGAATTTCAAGGACGAGTATCGGGCGATGCGCGCGCTCGATTCGACGCGTCCGATCCAGTACGAGAACTTCTGCCGCGATCGCCTCGGACGGCTCACGCCGGAGAAGGCGGTCGGACTGACGGGTGACGAATCCGACTTCACGGACATCGAATGCCCGATGTATCCGCATCCGCGCACCACGGAGGCCTACGTCGCGAACAGCCCCGCCAAGCCCTACATCCTCGCCGAGCATGCGTACGCGATGGGCAACTCGACCGGCGGCATCCAGGACTACTGGGACCTCGTGCGCAAGTATCCGTCGTTCCAGGGCGGCTTTGTCTGGGACTTCGCCGACCAGGCCGTGTGGAAGACGGACGCGCGCGGCACGTGGCTCGCGTACGGCGGCGACTTCGGCGACCTGCCCAACAGCGACAACGTCAACTGCAACGGCGTCTTCGACGCCCTGCGCAATCCGCATCCCGGCGCGTACGAGATGAAGCACGCCTACCAGAACATGACGTGCGAGGCGTTCGACTTCGAGACGGGCAAGGTGACGGTGCGCAACGGCTTCTGCTTCCGCGACCTCGACGACTACGTGTGCGAGTGGACGGCGCGCGACGCGGCGGGCAACCCGTCCGCGCGCGGGCTCTTCGAGCTGGGCGAGCTGCAGCCGGGCGCGACGCAGGCGTACGCGCTGGAGGGCTTCAGCGGCGACTCGGTCGTCTTCCGCTTCCTCGACGGCCGCGACTGCGTGGCCTGGGACTCCTTCGCGAAGCCGTTTAAGGGAAATGATCGAATGGTCGAATTGTCGAATGAGCGAATGGGGGCAGCATCCCTTTCCCTCGCCCTCAACTTCTGGCGGGCGCCGACGGACAACGGTTCGGATTCAACGTCTGGCCGTATCCGCAGACGATGCTGGAGGGCAGGAAGCATCCGTGGGAGCTTTCGGAGTCGGACGAGCTGACCGTCAACATTGACGCGGTGCAGATGGGCGTCGGCGGCGACGATAGCTGGGGCGCACGCCCACACGAACGCTACCTGCCCGGCGCCGGCACCTACCGCCTCGTCTTCACGATCCGGCGGCATCACGCACGTGACTGAACGCGCACGGCAGTAATTCCTTCAATTGCGCCCTCTGGATTCTGGCGCAAGATTTCGGTGAGAAACCCACAAGCGGCCTCGTTTGTGGTATAATTCCCCACATGGTTTTGAAAGTCTACAAGTACGGAGAGAAGGTTTTGCGCGAGAAGGCCGTCCCGGTCGCCTTCGTTGACGAAAAGCTGCGGCAGCTGGCGGACGACATGATCGAGACGATGCGCCGCGCGAAAGGCGTCGGGCTCGCGGCCGAACAGGTCGGGCGCACGGAGAAGATGTGCGTGATTGACATCCCGGAGGGCTGCGACGAAGCCGAGGACGAGGCGTTCAACGCGCCGATCGCGATGCCGCTTCGCCTCTGGAACCCGGAGATCATCGCGCAGGAGGGCTCGGTTCGCGACAAGGAGGGGTGCCTCAGTTTCCCGAACGTCGGCGGCTCGCTGACGCGCGCGGCGCAGGTCACGTGCCAGTACCTCGACGCGGAGAACCGTCCGCAGGTGATCACGGCGCGCGGCTATCTCGCGCGGGCGCTCCAGCACGAGATCGACCACCTGAACGGCGTCCTCTACATCGACCACATGACGGCCGTCGAGCGGCTTGCCTGCGCGCCGAAGCTCAAGAAGCTCGCCAAGGCCAACGGCGGCACGCGCTGACAGGCCGCGAAGGGTTTCCGCGTGATGAAAGACCGCATAGCCCGACCTGCTGAAGCCGCGCCTCACGGCACCGCTTGCGATTCTCGCCATCGCCGCCTCGTCGTTCGTCCTCTCGTCATTCCTCTCGCTGGCGCTCCGCCGCATCCCGCGCGTCGGCAAATGGCTTTGCGGCTGAAGGGCGCACACACGGACAGAATCTTGACATCAACATCACTCAATCCAATCCATTCCACATTCCAATGAGCAAAAGAAGAATCGTCGTCACGAGCGCCCTCCCGTATGCGAACGGGGACATCCACCTCGGCCACCTGGTCGAGTACATCCAGACCGACTTCTGGGTTCGGTTCCAGAAGTTGCGCGGGAACGACTGCGTCTACATCTGTGCGGACGATACGCACGGCACGCCGATCATGATCCGTGCGCGCAAGGAGGGCATCACGCCCGAAGACCTGATCGCGCGTTCGCATGCCCTGCACCTGAAGGACTTCACGGACTTCCAGATCGCGTTCGACAACTACTACTCGACGAACTCGCCGGAGAACAAGGCGCTCTCCGAGCAGATCTACCTCGCAGCCGAGAAGCAGGGCTTCATCACGAAGAAGACGACGCCCCAGCTCTACTGCGAGCATTGCCAGATGTTCCTGCCGGATCGCTTCGTGAAGGGCACGTGCCCGAAGTGCGGCGCGGCGGGCCAGTACGGCGACAGCTGCGACAAGTGCGGCTCGACCTATGGTGCGGAGGAGCTTGGCTCGCCGGTCTGCACGACGTGTGGCGGCACGCCGGTCGTCCGCGACTCCGAGCATCTCTACTTCGAGCTGGAGCCTCAGCACGACTACCTTGAGAAGTGGATTCCGGGGCACACGACGAGCGACGTCTCGAACAAGCTGCTCGAATGGTTCAAGGAGCCGCTGCGCGGCTGGTGCATCTCGCGCGACGCGCCGTATTTCGGCTTCGAGATTCCCGGCTACAAGGACAAGTTCTTCTACGTCTGGGTCGATGCGCCGATCGGCTACATCGCGTCGCTCAAGAACTGGTGCGCGAAGAACGGCCAGAACCTCGAAGACTGGTGGCCGAGCCGAATGGACGGGGGCTCGGGCGCCCCCGAACCCCGGCCCAAGGACGTAGAACTCTACCACTTCATCGGCAAGGACATCATCCGCTTCCACTGCCTGTTCTGGCCGGGGATGCTGCACGCGGCGGGCTTCAGGGGGCCGGACAAGGTCTTCGTGCACGGCTTCCTCACGGTGAACGGCGAGAAGATGTCGAAGTCGAAGGGCACGTTCGTGAATGCGCGCACGTACCTCGACCACCTGCCGCCGGAGGCGTTGCGCTACTACTACGCGGCGAAGCTCGGCGGCACGACGGACGACATGGACCTCAATCTCACGGATTTCGTCCAGCGCGTCAACTCCGACCTCGTCGGCAAGATCACGAACATCGCCTCGCGGTCGGCGCAGATGCTGCAGAAGAGGCTCGACGGCCACCTCGCGACGCTCGCGGGCCACGATGAGGAACTGGCGCTTCTCGCGAAGCTGCGCGCGGCGAGCGAGACGATTGCGCAGTTCTACGAAGACCGCCGCTTCAACCAGGTCGTCGTCGAGATCTGCCGGCTTGCGGACGCGGCGAACGAGTATTTCGACCGCAAGGAGCCGTGGAAGACGGTGAAGACCGATGCCGAGGCGACGCGCGTCACCCTGACGGCGACGCTGAACGCCTTCCGCATCCTCGCGATCTACCTGAAGCCGATTCTCCCGGTCTACGCGGAGAAGGCGATGAAGCTCTTCGGCGAAGCCGACTGGACGTGGAACTCGATTGCCGAGACGGCCGAAGGGCGGACGCTCGGCGCCTACGAGTACCTCGCCGCGCGCATCGACGCGAAACAGGTCGAGGCGATGGTCGCCGCCGCGACGGTGAAGCCGGCCGAGTCGGGCGAAGTCGCGCACGAGAGCCGTGCGAGCAAGAACAAAGGCAGGACGGACGGGACTTCTGGCAGTCCCGAACCCTTGCCCAAGGTGAAAGAGACGATTCAGTTCCCCGACTTCGAGAAGCTCGACTTGCGCATCGGTGTCGTCAAGAGCTGCGAGATCGTGCCGAAGAGCGCGAAGCTCCTGAAGTTCGTGCTGGACGCGGGGGCGCTCGGCACGCGCACGATCTTCTCGGGCATCCGGCAGGCGTATCCCGATCCGGCGGCACTGGTCGGCAAGGAGGTCGTCTTCGTCGCGAACCTCGCGCCGCGCAAGATGTCCGTCGGCGTCTCGGAGGGCATGATCCTCTTCGCGGGCACGCCGGGCGCGAACGGCGGCGTGCTGTCGCCGACGTCCTCGGCGGACGGCGGAACGCCCGTGACCTAAATGGAGGCAGGGCGTCGTGTGCTCAGGACGAAAAGATGCTCGACGAGATGCGGGTCGAGCGTCTTTTCGAGAAACGGAATGACTTCGTGGCGAACACGGTTGCGTTCGATTGACGTGTCGTCGTTCGAGGCGTCCTCGCGCCAACTTTCGCCGTATTTCTCAAGATAGGCCTTCAGTTCGGCGTCACGGCAGCCCAGAAGGGGGCGGACGAAGCGGATTGCGCCGACTTCGCTTGTCTCGCGCAGACCGCAGAGCGAAGCGCGGCGGAGCTTCATGAGAAAGGTCTCCGCCACGTCGTCCATGTGATGCCCAGTTGCGATGGCGTCGAGTTTCAGCGTCTTCATGCACTGCTCGAAGAACGCGAGGCGGACGCGCCGCGCGGCCATTTCGATCGATTCGCCGCGCCGTCGCGTCACGGCCGCGTGCGTACCCTTGAAGGGGATGCCAAGCCGTTGGGCGAGATTGCGCACGAAGCGGTATTCCTCTTTCGATTCCCTGCGCAGTCCGTGGTCGACGTGCAGAATGACGAAACGCTTCGCGGCGTTCTTCTTCTTTCCGCCCTTGGTGAGGAGAAAGGCCAGCGCCACGGAATCGGATCCGCCCGAAACGGCCAGTCCGATGCGCCCGGAAGGAAGAATGGCCCTGTTGATCTTCATCGCGTTGGCGGAGGGAGGGGGATTCGAACCCCCGGTGGACTTGCGCCCACACAACCTTTCCAAGGTTGCACCATCGACCACTCGGACATCCCTCCAGTCATGGTTTTCATTCGTTTGGCGCTCGGTGCCAGAGGCGGGACTCGAACCCGCACATACTCACGTATAGCAGATTTTGAGTCTGCCGCGGCTGCCATTACGCCACCCTGGCGCGCCTTGGAGCGGGCGAAGGGAATCGAACCCTCGTAGCCAGCTTGGAAGGCTGGAGCTCTGCCATTGAGCTACGCCCGCGTACCAAACGAACGGCGGGAAGTATATCATAAATTGCCGTTCGATTGCAAGTGCGACACGAACAAACTGGGTCGCAAGACATTCCTTCGTTCCTCGGAATGCGTTTTGCCAAACGCTCTGCGCGCCATTGTGGTATAATGTCTCTTCAAAGCAAGAGATGAACACATTCAAATCAACAAACTAAAGGATACGGTAACATGACGAGAGAAAAGCTGTTGGCGCTGTCGGCGATTGTGGCTGTCACGGCGTCCGTGTCGGCGCGGACGGTCGAGGACTTCAACGCGGGTTGGGAATTCGCCCGCGAAGGCGAGGCGTTCGCGCCCGTCGCCGTGCCGCACGACTGGGCGATCGCCGGGCCGTTTGACGTGAAGCACGGCGGCAACGTCGGGAGCCTGCCGTGGAAGGGCCGGGGCACGTACCGCAAGTCGCTCGTCCTCGCGGAGAAGCCGAAGGGACGCGTCTTCCTCGAGTTCGACGGCGTGATGGCGCGCGCGACGGTCTTCGTGAACGGACAGCCATGCGGACACGGCGACTACGGCTACCTCGGCTTCGTCGCGGAGGCGACGCCCTACCTCCTCGCGGGGACGAACACGGTGACGGTCAAGGTCGACACGCTCGACCACGCCTCGCGGTGGTATCCGGGCGCGGGCATCTACCGCGACGTCCGCCTCGTCACGACGGACAAGGTGCATTTCGACGCGGACGCCCTGCGGATCGAGACGGACGACGTGCTGACCGGCAAGGCGAAGGTCTCCGTCTCCGGCGCGGTCGAGAGCCGACTCCTCGCGGACGCCGAGGCGAAGGTCACGGCCGTCCTGCGCGGGCCGGACGGGCAGGTCGTAGACGACGCGGATGCCGAGATCGGGATCGACGGCTGCGGACGCGGCGAATTCGAGCTCGAGCTCAAGGTGCGGAATCCGCAGCTCTGGAAGCTGGAGGACGGCGCGAAGCTCTATTCGCTCGAGCTGCGCCTCGCGGGCGACGGCTTCTCGGATGCGCTCGCGCGGCGGATCGGCCTCCGGGAATTCCGCTTCGACGCGGACCGCGGCTTCTTCCTCAACGGCGAACGCGTGCAGCTCAACGGCGTAGACCTGCACAGCGACCTCGGCCCGCTTGGCATGGCGTTCGACGTGGACGCGGCGCGCCGCCAGCTCGCCGTCATGCGCGACATGGGCGCGAACGCGATCCGCATGTCGCACAACCCGCCCGCGCCGCAGGTGCTGGACCTCTGCGACGAGATGGGCCTCTTCGTCTGGGACGAGGCGTTCGACAAGTGGAACGCCACCTGCGGGCGCGGCGACATCCCGCTGGAGGAGTTCGTGCCGCGCCAGCTCGTGAAGCTCGTCCGCCGCGACCGCAACCACCCGTCCGTCTTCGTCTGGTCGATCGGCAACGAGATTTCGCCCGGAAAGGCGACGCCGCCGGGACAGGAGGACTGGGCCGGCCCGATTGCCCTCGGCACGACGGCGGAACGCTGCGCCCGCTTCCGCCGCGTCATGCTGGAGGAGGACGACACGCGGCCCGTCGCGATCGGCAGCTGCTTCCCGGCGGCTTACGCGCGCGGCGACTACGACGCGCTTGACGTCTCTGGCTGGAACTACCGCGAGATGTACGTCGGTTCGCACGAGAAGCGCCCGACCCAGCCCGTCCTCTACTCGGAAAGCGCGTCCGCGCTCTCGGAGTTCGGCTTCTATGCGGACACGCTGCCGACGAACAAGACGGACTTCGCCTTCCGGACGGAGAACGTCGATTCCTATGACCTGAACGCGGCGCCGTGGTCGGACATCCCCGACCGCGAGTTCGCGCGCATGGAGCGCGACACGTTCTGCGCAGGCGAGTTCGTCTGGACGGGCATCGACTACCTCGGCGAGCCGACGCCGTACCAGCCGGACGCCGAGAAGAAGTATGGCTACCTGCCGCGCTCGCGCAGCTCCTACTTCGGCATCTGCGACCTGTGCGCTCTGCCGAAGGATCGGTTCTACCTCTACCGCGCGCACTGGAACAAGAAGGATTTCACGTTGCACCTCGTGCCGGGCCACTGGAACTTCCCGAAGAAGGTCGGGCAGACCATGCCCGTCTTCGTCTACACGAGCGCGGACGAGGCGGAGCTGTTCGTGAACGGCCGCTCGCTCGGCCGGCGGAAGAAAGACCCAACGGCGGGCGTCGTGGACGAGAATCCGGCAAACTACTATTCCGTCCTGCCGCGCTACCGCCTGATGTGGAACGACGTCCCGTATGAGCCGGGCGAGGTGAAGTCGGTCGCCTACGGGAAAGACGGTCGTGTCCTCGGCGAGAAGGTGCTGCGCACGGCGGGCGCGCCGACGCGGGTCGTGCTGACGCCGGAGCCGCGCTACGGCAACCTCTGCGTGGTCGTCGTCACGCTCGCTGACAAGGACGGCACGTTCGTCCCGAACGACAGCCGCCGCGTCTCCTTCGCGGCGGAGGGCTGCGAGATTGCCGCCGTCGGGAACTCGGATCCGCGCAGCTTCGAGAGCTTCAAGGACGTCTCCGGCCATTCGCTCGCCTTTGGGCGTGCGGCGGTCTACCTGCGCCTGAAGCCCGGCCGGCCCGCGAAGCTGACGGCGACGGCGGAAGGGCTTGCGGCGGCGACGGTCGAACTGGGACTCTGAATCCATGAAGATCCTGTCGCGCTATGTCCTGCGGGAGTTCCTGGTTCCGCTGTTCTACTGCCTGGCCGGGTTCCTGATGATCTATGTGCTGTTCGACCTCTTCGCCTCGTTCTCGCGCATGGTCGAGGCGAAGGTCTCGGTCCCGTCGGCCATCCTCTACTTCTGCGGCTATCTCGCGCCCTATTTCCACTACATCGCGCCCGCCGCGCTGATGCTGGCGACGCTCTACACGCTCTGGACGTTCTGCCGACACTCCGAACTCGTCGCGATGCGCGCGAGCGGCGTCAGCTTTCTCGTGATCGTGCGGCCGCTTCTCGCCATTGCCGCGCTCATGAGTCTGTTCGTCCTCTACGTCAACGAGGTCTTTGTGCCGCAGCACGCGGCGTGGGCGTCCCAGCTGAAGAACTGCCGCTTCGACGAACGGCAGCTCCAGCGCGGCGCCAACATCGTCTTCCGCAACACGCAGGACTCCCGGACGTGGCAGATCGCCGACCTGGACGACGATGACGGCAAGCACCTGAAGGACGTGCGCGTGACGATCGACCGTCCGAACGGCGGCCCGCGCCTGATGAACGTCACGGCCGCGCGTGCCGACTACCTGGACGGCGAATGGTGGTTCGCGCAGCCGCAGGTCCAGCACTACGACGAACTCGGACAGGAGATTGCGACGCCGACGCCTGAACTGGACGCGCTGCCGCTGCGGAACTTCCCGGAATTCCGCGAGCGCCCCGCCGACTTCCTTCTGCAGAACCGTCCGTGGAAGTTCAATTCCGTTTGCGGCCGGCTGCGCTACCTGCGCACGCACACGGATCTGGACGGCGAACGCCGCCGCGACTACCGCTACGACGTCTGGGCGCAGGCCCTCTCGCCGCTTGCGTGTCTCGTCATCACGCTTTTCGCGATTCCCTACGGCATCGCCACGGGGCGACAGAGCGTCTTTCGCGGCGTCCTGAGCGCGCTCGGCATGTATTTCGCGTTCTACGGTCTCACCATCGCGATGATGGTACTCGCCAAGAACGGCTGGTTTCCCGTCGTGCCGGCGGCAATCCTTCCTGACCTGGTTTTCCTGGCGCTTGGCGTCCGCGCCTTTCGCCGACAGCGTTGACGCACACCGATTCGGACAGAGGACACCTGATGACGCGCATTGAGCAGTTCGGATGGCGGGGCCCGGTCGAGCCGGGCATCGGCCGCATCGTCTCCGCCCACGGCGACTACTATCACCTCGTCTGCAACGAGCAGCCGACGGGCGAGATTCTCGCGCGCAAGAAGAAGAGCGCGTTCACGCGCATGAAGACGGTCGCGCCCGTGAACATGAAGGGGCTGAAGGTTTCGGAAATCCGGCTCGCCGAGCCGCCGAAGCCGATGACCGGCGACTTCGTGCGCTTCCGCTACAACGACCGGGGCGACTCGCTGATCACCGAGGTGCTGCCTCGCTTCTCGCGCTTCGAGCGCCGCGACCCGACCGCGCGCCGCACGTCGCAGACGCTTGCCGTCAACTTCGACACGCTCTTCGTCATGATGAGCCTCAACGAGAACTTCTCGACCAGCCGCATCGCGCGCTACCTCGACCTCGCGGCGGACAGGGGCGAGTCCGAGGTCGTCGTCGTGCTGACGAAGACGGATCTCTGGCAGGACGGCGACGAGGCGTTTCTCGCCGAGCTCGAGGAGACGGTCGCGGGGCGCGCGCCGATCCTCCGCCTCTCGTCCGTAACGGGCGAGGGGATGGACGCGGTGAACGCCTACGTGCGGCCAGGGCGGACGGTCGCGTTCATCGGCTCCTCCGGCGTCGGCAAGTCGACGCTCCTCAACACGCTCGCGGGCGAGGAATGGGCGGCGACGCAGGAGATCCAGGAATGGTCGGGGAAGGGGCGTCACACGACCACGTCGCGCGAACTCGTGATGCTGCCGTCCGGCGCGATGGTCATCGACACGCCCGGCATCCGCGAGATCGGCCGCGTGGACGAGGCGGAAGCGCTGCTCCTGCGTGGCGAATCAACGCATCGGTACCGAAAATGAAGATCATCACGACGACGTTTGTCATCAACACCTTTCCGCTGGCCTGTGCGGCCCTCGGCTTCCTGACGTTCGTCCTGCCGTCACGCCTCGGCGTGCGCGGCAAGGCGCTCTGGACGATGTTCCTGCTGTTGGGCGGATCGAAGTTCATCCTCTTCGAGACGCTGGGCGGACACCGCTTCTCGCCCGAACTGCCGGAAGTCCTGATCTGGAGCCTGAACTTCGTCAACTCCGTGCTGTATGTGATGGTCGCGCTGAGCCTCGTCTGGTGGACGCGGCGCGGGCGCCGCCTTCTTCTGCCGGCGTTGGCCGTCGTCCTCGCGGCGTGGGGACAGTACGAGGGCACGAAGGTGCCGGACGTGAAGGAAGTCGAGCTGGCGTTCCCGAACCTGCCCGTCGGGCTGGACGGCTACCGCATTCTCCAGATTTCGGATCTTCACTGCTCCAGCGCGGCGCGCGCGTGGCGAACACGGGCGGTCGTTGCAGCGGCGAACGCGGCGAAGGCAGATCTCATCTGCCTCACGGGCGACTACGTGGACGGCCGGGTTGCCTACCTGAAAGACGACATGGCACCGCTGAAGAATCTCCGGGCACGTGACGGCGTGTGGTGGGTGACGGGCAACCACGAGTTCTACCAGGACGGCTTCCGCTGGGAGAAATGGTATCGCGAAAACGGCTTCCGCTTTCTCGTGAACGACTGCGCGCATCCGCGTCCCGGCCTTGCGCTGGCGGGCGTGAACGATCCGGTCGTCCAGAGGTACGGCGGCTACGACAACGCCCGGCCGAACGTGAAGACGGCTTTTCTCGGCAGCCGCCCGGGCGATTTCCGCATCCTGCTGGAACACCGACCGGAGAACTTCCGAGAAAACGCCGTGCGGCACGGCGTCGACCTGCAGCTGTCGGGGCACACGCACGGCGGCATCGCGCCGCTGATTAATCGCGTCGTCGCGCGCCTGAACAAGGGCTTTGTGCGCGGCCTCTATCGCGAAGGGGATTCGGTTCTCTACGTGAACCCCGGCGTCGGCCTGTGGGCGGGCTTCCCGCTCCGCTTCTTCGATCCCGCCGAACTCACGGTCTTCACGCTGCGGCGGAAAGGTCTGGACGACGGCAAGTCGTCTCGAAAGGGCGGCTGATGAGGAGCCGTCCCTTTCGTATCGCCGTGTCGGTCGAGCACAGTCGCGGCTGGGGACGCCGCGTCTGCGAGGGGATTTGCTCGTATGCGCAGACGCATCCGAGTTGGCGCATCACCATGTTCGACGGCGTTCTGCCGTCCGCCGCCGACGTGAAGGCGTTCGACGGCTTCCTCTGGAGCGTGAGCGACGCGCACGCGGCCGAGCGTCTTTTGTCGACGGGACGTCCGATCGTCAACCTCATGGTCGATGGACGGTTCCCGGCGACCGTGCAGGTCGGAGCCGACCATGACGCCTGCGGGGAACTCGTGGTGCGTCACTTCGTCTCGCGCTATTTTCGCCATTTTGCATTCTGCGGCTGGCAGGGGCTCATGTTTTCGGACGTGCGGCTGGCTGTCTACCGCGAAGCGTTGGGGCGCGCACATTTCGACTGCTCGGCCTACCTGACGAAGGCGGGAAGCCGACGGCGCGCCGCCCTCCGTGACGTGCTGCACGAGCGGTTCGCGCTGCCGCCGGACGCGGCGGCGATCGCGCGGTGGCTCCGGAAACTGCCCAAGCCGGTCGCCGTCTTCTGCGCGAATGACCTACGCGCCTGGCAGCTTTCCGAGATCTGCTGGCGGGCGGGACTGTCCGTGCCGAAGGAGGTGGCGATTCTGGGGGCGGACAACGACATCGTGCCGTGTCTGCTGACGAGTCCGTCCCTGAGCAGCGTCGATACGGCGACCTTCGAGACGGGACGGCGTGCGGCGGAAGTGCTGGACGAGATTCTGCACGGTACGCGCGCCGCCGACGGCTCGATCGTCCATGTGCCGCCGCGTGGCGTGGTGGCGCGCAACTCCACGGCGGTCTATGCCGTCGAGCCACCGTTCCTCGCCGAAGCGCTTTCCTACATCCGCGCCGACACGGCAAAGTCCCTGACGGCGGCGGAAGTCGCAGAGCATGTCGGGCTTTCCTATTCCACGGTGCAGGGGGCCTTTCGCGACAAGATCGGCTCCTCGATCCAGCGGGAGATCATGTCCGCCCGCCTTGAACTCGCCGAGCGGCTCCTGTCCGCGACCGACTTGCCGCTGTCCGACGTGGCTGTTCAGGCGGGCTTCCGCACCCAGCAGTATTTCTGCCTGTGCTTCAGACGGGAGAAGGGCATGGCCCCCGGCGCTTTCCGTGCGCGGGCCTGTCGCAGAGGCTGACGCGACACAGTTTGCCGACGCCGCCGTGCGTCCGCATCGTCTCAAGGCGGGAGGCGTATGCCACATTGTTAGGCGTGGCCGTTGCGGCGGCGGCGTAGCCCCCGCTCTTCAGGGCGTGGCGATACACGAGAAACGGAGGTTCTTCATCGATTGCACGAAGACCGTCGCAATGAAGGTCACTGCCGCCCCGGAATCTGCTGCAGAATGCAACGAGAAGAACAGTTTTGCCAACCGCCAAATTCTCACTTTTTTAAAAAAGTGAGAATTTGGCGGCCTCGTTGTGGAGAACGCGGATGGATTCTCCTTGAGGTACTTGCAAAACCTTCGCAATTGCGGACGGGACAAGCCCGTCCCTCCCAAAAAACGGCGAATTTCTGCTGGTTTGCGAAGATGCGGGAGGGTCGCGCTTGTCGCGACCGAGGTTTTGCAAGTGCCTCCCTTGAAGCCCTGTCATGCAAGCGTCAGCTGCAGGAGGCTGTCTTCCGGTTCGCGGCCCGGGCGGGCGACGCAGCCTGTGGCATCGACAAGGTGCGCATGGGCGAGCTGGTTGCAGAGACGGTCGATGGTCGCAGATGGCATGTCGAGGCGCTTCGCCGATTCCACGATTCCACATCCCTGATGTTGGGCGAGGAATCGCAGATAGGCGTTGCGTCGCCTATGGGCGAGCGCGCGGACGACTTCCAGCAAGTCGAACAGGCGCTGCTCGGTCGGCCGTGCGGCAAAGAACCGCCGGAACGCCTCGACGACGGCCTCGCCTCGTGCGTCCGCCGGAAATGCGCGGTAGTAGACCCGCCGGTCGGCGCACGCGGAGGAAACGAGTCCGGCCTCACGCAGCTGCTTGAGGTAGAGGCTCGTCACCCCGACGCTGAGATCCATTTTCTCGGCAATCTCGATGACGCACGGAAACTCCGACTTGCTCTCGACGAGAAGCCGCAGCAGCGCGAGCCGCTTGGGGTTGTCCAACGCCGCGCACACCTTCCAGAAGTCGTTCTCCCTCATGGCGGACATTATACCAAAATTCGTCTTGCCCGATTCTCACTTTTTTAAAAAAGTGAGAATCGGGCAGATAGAAGATCCTATTCGTCCTGTCTGTCGTGATGAGCGGCAACAGGATGATGTTGACGACGACAGTCGCCTTTAGTGTTCATCTGCTCTTCTGATGCCTCAGCCTTTCCAGTGCCGATGGGTTGTTTGCGGTGATGCGCCCCAACGTCGGGCATCCGTTCATCTGCAGACATTCGGCGCAGGTATCCAACTTCTTCTCCCGAACGCAGCTGCGTATGGGGCAGTGCCTGTCACAGAAAGGCGTCTTGGCGCCCTCGGTTCGGCAGCCGGTGCAGGTGAGCATTTCCGGCGTGATCGTGACCCCGTTGAGCTTTGTCCACAAGGCGGCAGTCTTCTCGCGCAAGGCGTCGTCGCTTGTGACCGTCGCAATCCGGGCATCACATTTCTCGCAGTCCAGTCCGCAGCATGCAATGAGTTGATCCATGCGAATTCTCTCTTGTCGTCGGTCATACTCTCGAACTTCAAAAGCCATTTCAACCACCATAGCGCCCCAGACCGTCTTGTAACGACCGTCGCCCGCATACCAACGGCACAGCCGAATCGTCATCGTCCCGACAAGGACAAGTCCAAGGCCGCCCGCGATGATGCGTTCGGTTTCCTGCCCGACATCCTGTTCATCCATCACGTCCCTGCGCTCCTTTACGGCTCCGCTCAACACGGCGTGTTGCTTTCACTAATATGGGCGTATTATAGCACATCTTCTCGCGCATCGGGAGACGAACGCCGATGGATTGACGCGGTCCGGGAAGGCGTGTCGTGGTCGCGCAAATTGAGCGAAAAAATTTGCGCAAATGAGAATCACCTTGCGCTGAAAATTTGGTATACTATGTTGCACCGCAAGAGACAAGGATTCCTGACGATGCAGAAAACAAGAAAGAGACACGTTCAACTGCCGTTCGCCGCAGGCGCGGCGGTGGGCGGACTGTGGCCGTCCGTGAGCGATTCCTGTACCCCCCCCCCCGCTTTTAGCCGCGTGCGCTAAGCGCCCCGGAGGGGTCGCCTGCGCAAGGGCCGGACAAGGGTTTGGGGCGCGTGGTGTCGTCGTGGGGTTGGCGCTGGCGTGCGTGTGCGCGTACGCGAAGGAGCCGCCGGCGAGGCCGCTTGCCGAGACTGCGGCGTTTGGCGTTTCCTGTGACGCGGCGGATAACGTTCCCGCGCTCAACAGGGCGCTTGACTGGTGCCGCAAGAACAAGGCGTCCGGGCTGAAGTTTGCCCCCGGCACGTACCGCTTCACGTCCGACACGCCCGTCTGGATGGAGCGGTTGCGCGACTTCACGTTCGACGGCGGCGGCGCGAAGTTCGTCTTCCTCCGCAAGAAGGGCGAGAGTTTCCGCGTGATGGACTGTGAGCGGACGACGATCAAGAATCTCTCCGTCGATTGGGACTGGGCGGTTGATCCGCTCGGCAGCCTCGTGAAGGTTGTGGAAGCCGACGAGACGCATCTCGACCTCGCATTCGTCGAATACAAGCGGTTTCCGCGCCGCGACGTGCGCATCGCCTACCTGAGCGCGTGGGACGCGGCGGCGCGGGCAGTCGGCGTGCCGGGACTCTCGAATCTCGGACGTGGTATCGACATGTCATGGGTCGGTCCGCGAAAGGACGCGAAAAAGGAATGGCTCTCGGACAGTGTCTTGCGTATCCACAGGGGCGCGGCGAACCTGCCGACCGGCACGGTGTGGCGTGCGCAGCACTACTACTACGACCTCAACTGCTTCCGCCTGGTCTCGAACGTTGGCCTGACGGTCGAGGACGTGAACGTCCTCTCCTGTCCCGGCTTCGCGTTCCTGATCGACGGCCGACAGCGCGACACGCTGTTCCGGCGCGTGACGATCCGTCCGCCGGCGAACGATCCGAAACGCGTCATCTCCTGCACGGCCGACCATGTGCACGTCGCGAAGTCGCGGGGAAACCTGCGGCTGGAGGACTGCGACTTCGCGTTGGGGGCGGACGATTGCCTCAATGTCCACGACACCACGGCTTGGGCGTCGGAGGCGCGCGGGGCGGACGCGCTGGAGGTGCGGAACGGGGCGGGGGCTATGGGCGTCGGTGACAGGGTGGAGATTCGCAATGCCGACTACTCGCCCTGTCCTGACGCGGTTCGCACGGTCGTCGCGAAACGTCCGCTCCCGGGCAATCCGCGCGGCGCGGTCGTCACGTTTGACCGTCCCGTGCCGCCCAAGACGCACAAGTACGGCTTCGTCCTCTTCAACCGCTCGTACTGCTCGGACGGCGTGACGCTGAGGAACTGCTCCTTCGGCGGCAACCGCGCGCGCGGCGTGATCATCCAGTGCAACGACGTGCTGATCGAGAACTGCCGCTTCTGGCACACCGAGAGCGAGGCGCTGAAGATCACGACGGGCTGGACGGAGGATCTCTGGTGCGAGGGCGTGGGCGTGACGAACTGCGTCGTGCGCAACTGCACGTTCGACAGCTGCCAGGCCGGCGCCAAGGGAAAGAGGCGTGACGACGTGATCTTCGTTTCGACGTACCTTCGTCAGCCGAGCTATGCAAAGGGACGGGAAATCTCGACCTATCCAATCCTTGACCAGATTCGCTTCGAGAACAACACGTTCATCGGCTGCGGCAAGTATCCCACGCCGGACGGCGCCTGCGGCAAGGTCGAGTTTGCGAAACAGGAATTTCCAAGTGACAGGCAATCAAACGAACAGATAAAAAGGAGAAACAGCAAATGAAGACACTCAAATTCAGATTCTCTCGCACCGTCGCGCTGGCGGCCGCCCTGCCCGGACTCGCGTTCGCGGCGGATTTCCCGGATGCCGTCAACGGCGTTCTCACGCTGGACGTCAGCGAAAGCGTGACATACAACCAGCCTCTGCCCTCCGGCGTGAACCAGCTGGTCAAGACAGGATCAGGCGAGGCCGTGCTGACGACCGCGACGACGGCATTCACAGGGGCGGTCGACGTTCGGGCGGGCACGCTGACGCTGAAGGACGCGGCGGCCGTCGGTGCAGACACGAAGATCAAGGTGACGGGCGACGCGGCGACGCTGCACCTCAACTTTGCCCGTCCGTCCGATGCGGGCGACATCTTCTTTGCCGGACATGAGGTCACGATTCGGGGTTGGGGGGTGGACGGCAAGGGCGCGTTTCGGTATACGGATCCGGACAATGCGAGCAATGCGCAGGACGATCGGATGCTGGAGTCCCTGACGCTTTCGGACGACGCGGCGATTGCCGTGCCGACGCGGTTTGGCATTGGCCGCGCTCTCAACCTCAACGGCCATGTGCTCACGCGTGTGGACGGGTCGGGCAACTGGATGTGGAACAGCGCCGATTTCAAGGTGGATGGCGGGGTGATCTCCAATCTCGTCGGGAACATCGTCTGGCAGCAGGATCCGACGTTTGCCGAGCCGGAGAGGACGCGGCTGTGCATGGACGCCGGAACGCTGACGGCCTGGCATGCGAAGAGGCTGCCCTGCGCGGTCGTCTTCAACGGCGGTTCGCTGAAGGGTGCCGAAGAGACGGAGAACAATCTTGCGGGGCCGGTGACGATCCTCAAGAGCATGGAAATCTCCCAGAATGGCGTTGTCCAGTGCACGCGCTTTTCGGGAACCGTGACGTGCGACGTGTCCCAGGACGATCAGGTCGCCTTGAACGGATCGGGCATCCATTACTTTGACGGCCCGTTTGCGACGACGGGAAGCTTTTTCCTGAAAGGCGGCGTGGCTGCGGTTGGCGGTGACTTTCGCGTGGGCAACCTGTTTCGGCTGTCGCAGACGGGCGCAAGCGTCTTTCGCCAGACGGCGGGTTGTTTGGAGGTGACGAACCCCGGCGGCTGGATTGCGTACATTGGCGAACTGGCTGACGCCTACGGTCGCTATGTCATGACAGGCGGGACGGCCGCGTTCGCCGGGACGCTGGTCGTCGGCGTGAAGACGGGCGCTTGCGGCCTTTTCTGGCAGGAGGGCGGCGCGGTCGAATCGCCGAACGGCGTGAACATCGGCCAAGGAGGTCGCGCGCTTCTTGGCGTTGTCGCGGGGGCGAAGTTCAAGGCGATGGGCACGGATGCGTATGCGCTGCCCCTGACGAAACTGGCGTCGCAGTCCGGCGGTTCGGGCGTTCTGGCCGTCTCGGGCGAAGGTTCGGCCTATGAGGCGGGAAGCCTTGCTCTGGGCGCCGAAGACGGGTCGCTTTCGACGAGCGCCGTGGTGGTCACGGACGGCGGCGTGCTGAAGGCCGGCAGACTTTACTGTCCGACGCGGACTTCAGGCGAAGACGTTGCGGCCGATGTCTATTTCGATGGCGGCATCCTGATGCCGACGCGCTGGCGCGGATTCCGTCTTGACAAGGCGTCGCCGCGCCAGTGGGAAATCGGCCCGAAGGGAATGGTGATCGACTTGAGCGAACTTCGCGGCAACAGTGCGGAAGACGAGATGACGCGCGAGACGGAGCTGATCTGGCGACATCCCCTGTCGGATCTTTCGGGCTGCGGCCTTGCGTCCGTGACCCTGCCGACGGAAAACGCGGCGTTTGACGCGGAGGCTTATCTCGGTCCCGTGCTCGTTGACGTCGAAGGGCCGTCGGGTAGCCATGGTGCCGTGGCTGTCGCCGAATGCGATGCCGCGACGCGGAAGCTGACGCGCGTCAGGGTGCTTGCGCCGGGCAGCGGCTATGACGAGACGACAAAGGTGCATGTGCATTCGGCGGACGGAAAGACGCGCTATGCCTGTGGTTATGCGTTGACGGAGGCGAACCGCGCGGGCGGTCGACTGGTGAAGCGTGGCGACCGTACGCTGCGCCTGTGCGGCGCGAACTCCTACACCGGCGGGACGGTTGTCGAGGAAGGCGTGCTGGTCGTGGAAGACGAGACGTCATTCCCATCCGGGACGCCGCTGAAGGTCATGTCCGGCGCGGCGTTCAAGGCCGATGGAAGGGCCTTGTCCGTCTCGACGTTGGCGGGATCGGGCGGCACGATCGACTGCTCGGCGTTGACGGTGACGAAGGAACTCGAAATCACGGTCGCCGACCTGTTCGCGGCGGAGGCACAGCCGCTGACCGTCAATGCGGCGCTTTCGTTCGGGGAGAATGTCGTCGTGAAGATTGTCGATCCTGACAACCTCGCGGCCCATGTCCGCGACCGGAGCCGCGTCGTCCTGCGCGCACAGGGCGGACTGACAGGAGGCGTGCCCGTCCTGTCGGGAGAAGTCGGCGAGAAGTGGTTCGTGGCAAAGTCGGGCAAGTCCCTGAAGTTCGGGCCGCGCCGTGGCGTCTGCCTGATCATTCGCTGACGAATTGAGGACGGGAGGTCGAATGAAAGAAGCCGAGAAAAGACGTCCGCTGGTGGCGTCCCTGTGCTTGGCGGCCTGTGCCGCGTGCGCGTCGGCCGTGACGGTGCGGCCGGAGAACACGGACGAGATTCTCGTCAACCCCGACATGGGGCTCGTGATGTACCACTACTCGAACCGGCAGTGGGCGTACGGGCAACTCCAGGCGCGCGGCGACACGCTGGACTGGTTCCCCGGCACGGGGTGCGTCTACTTCCGCCTGCCGTGGTGCCTCCTGGAGCCGGAGGAGGGCGTCTACCGCTGGGACCTCTTCGACAGCTACGCCGCGCCGTGGGTCGCCGCCGGCAAGCAGGTCGGTTTCCGCCTCACATGCTGCGAGTCGCGCTACGCCTACGCGACGCCGGAGTGGGTGCGCAAGGCGGGCGCGAAGGGCTGGACCTTTCGGATGAAGATGTTCAAGGTCTTCGGACGCGAGCCGCCGGGCGGGGAACTGGAGATATGGGAGCCGGACTACGGCGACCCGGTCTTTCTCGCCAAGCTGGAGAACTTCCTCAAGGCGTTCGCGCGCCGCTACGACGGCAAGCCGCACGTCGCGTTCGTCGATGTCGGCACGGTCGGCATGTGGGGAGAGGGGCACACGAGGGCCTACGCGCGCGAGATGCGGGCGGCCGGGAAGGATCCCGAGGCGGCGTTCCACCGCCACTACGAGCTGCACCGCCGTCTGCTGCCGAACACGACGCTCCTGTGCGTGGACGACCAGGCGGGCGCGACCAACCCGAAGCCGGCGGCGGAGGTCCCGCTCATGCGGCACGCCCGCGAACTCGGCTTCGGCTTCCGCGACGACTCGATCCTCGTCTACACGCCGTCGATGCTGCCCGAAGACCTTCGTGCGCACCCGTGGTGGTTTCACGCGGGCTGGGCGGAATACTTCGCGCCCGTCGCGCCGACCTTTGTCGAGCACGAGCACTACGGCCTCGCGGTCGAGCGCGGCGCGTGGGACAACGGGAAGCTCGTCGAGAGCGTGGAGGCGTACCGGGCGACGTGGCTCTCGATCCACGGCTGGCCGAAGACCTGCTTCGACGGTTCGAAGGACGCCTACGCGCGCGCCGCGCGCCGCCTCGGCTACCGCTTCGAGCTGCGCGAAGCGACGTTCCCGGACGAGGTGGTGATCGGCGAGCCGGTCGAGATCGCGTCCACGTGGGTCAACGTCGGCGTGGCGCGGAGGTACAGGGGCGCGACGCTCGCGTGGACGCTCCAGGACGACGAGGGGCGCGTCGCCTGGGTCTCGGCGGACGAGTCCTACGACTTCGCGGACGCGGAGCCGAAGCTCAACGGCGTCGAGCGTCCCGTCGCGCGGAAGAGCCGCTGCACGTTCGGCTTCGCGGGCGAGATCCCGCAGGCGAACGACGGCGTGTGGGTCTACACGCAGGTGAAGGGGGTCGGCGACTTCGCGACGGACACGCGCGTCCCGACGCTGGCGCCCGGCGCGTACACGCTGGCCGTCTCGCTCGGCGACCGCGACGGAACGCCGCGCCTCGCGCTGCCGCTGAAGGGCGGCGTCGGCCGCCGCTATCCCGTCGGCACGATTCGCCTCGTGCGGTAGCCGACAACGCCAGCGATACCCAGGGTCGGACATGAGTGATGCAGTTTGAGTGATGCTGTCTCGCCCAGAATGAGAACATGATGCGGAAAATTCTGAGGCGAGGACGATGCGGTCTGCGAACGGCGCGGCGGCGGCTGTGGTATAATGTCCGGCATGAAGAGACTGCTTGAAGCGATCGGGCTGCACCCGCGCAGCCGCGACTGGTCGGAAAGGGACGGCGAGACGAAAGGCTATGGGTTCGGGACGTTCCAGGGCGTCTTCACGCCCAGCATCCTGACCATCATCGGCGTGATCCTCTACCTCCGCTTCGGATGGATGCTCGGAAACGTGGGGCTCGCGACCTCGCTCGTCATCGTCACCGTCGGCAGCGCGATCACCTTCCTGACGGGCCTTTCCATCTCGTCGCTCGCCACGAACATGCGCATGAAGGGCGGCGGGGCCTACTTCATGCTGTCGCGCTCCTTCGGCGCGGAGGCGGGTGCGGCGATGGGCATCCCGCTCGCGCTTTCGCAGACCGTGTCCGTGACGTTCTACGTGGCGGGCTTCGCGGAGGCGCTGACGCAGTCGGGCCTTCCCGTCGTCTCCGCCTGCGATCCGCGCCTCGTGGGTCTCGCCACGCTCACGGCGCTCGCGCTCGTCGCGACGCTCTCCGCGAACGTGGCGCTCAAGAGCCAGTACCTCATCATGGCGGCGATCGCGTTCTCGCTCGTCGCGTTCTTCCTGGGGGGCGCGCCGGAGGGGCTGGCGGCGCCGCCGCCGGACCGGGTGCCGCCGCCGCTGGGGTTCTGGCCCGTCTTTGCGGTGTTCTTCCCCGCCGTGACGGGCATCCTCTCTGGCGTCGGGATGTCCGGCGACCTGAAGGACCCCGGCACGTCCATCCCGCGCGGCACGCTCGCGGCCGTCCTCACGGGCTATCTCGTCTACATGGCCGTGCCCATTGCGCTCCATGCGTTCGTCTCCGATCCGGCGATCCTGCGCACCGACACGATGATCCTCCAGAGGTGCGCCCGCTGGCCGTTCGCGATCCTGCTGGGCGTGTGGGCGGCGACGCTCTCCAGCGCCGTGGGCAGCTTCCTCTGCGCCCCGCGCGTCTTCCAGGCGCTCGCGCGCGACCGGCTGATGCCGCGTGTCTTCGGACGGGGCTTCGGCGCGAACGACGACCCGCGCCTCTCCGCGCTCCTGTGCTTCGGCCTGGCGGCGGCGGGGCTCATGCTCGGCGACATCAACGCGATCGCGCCGGTGCTCACGATGTTCAACCTCTCCACCTACGCGCTCCTGAACCTCTCCGCCGCGCTGGAGGAGCTGATGGGGAACCCCTCCTGGCGTCCGACCTTCCGCGTGCGGCCGTGGCTGTCGCTGGCGGGGTTCGCGGGCTGCACGGGGGCGATGCTCATGATCAGCCCGGGGTGGACCTTCATCGCGCTCGGGTGCGAGGCGGCGATCTTCTGGCTCGTGCAGCGGCGGGCGCTGCGCGCGCGCTGGGGCGACATGCGCACGGGGCTCGTGATGGCGCTCGTGCGGCTCTGCGTGCAGCGGCTGGCGCGCCGTCCGGCGGCGGACAGCCGCAACTGGCGTCCGAACGTGCTGGCGCTCACGCCGCTGCCGGTGTCGAGTCCGTGCGTGCTGCTCCTCGCGCGGGCGATCTCCTGCAACCGGGGGCTCGTGACGCTCGCGGCGGTGGTGCCGGGCGCGCTCGCGCGCCAGGCTGAGCGGCTGGACGAGCTGCGCGACGCGCTGGAGCGGTGCGCCGAGCGCTTCCGCATGGGCGCGGTGGCGCGCGTGCAGCCGGCGGGGGACACGTGGAGCGGCGTGCGGGAGCTGGTCCGCACCTACGGGTTCGGTCCGCTCGTGCCGAACACCGTCCTCGTCGGCGCCCCCGTCGATGCCGACGCCACGGAGGCCTTCGGCGGGTTCGTCGTCGATCTCGCGCGGCTCCACCGCAACCTCGTGGTGATCCGCGAGCCGCCGGCGGCGCAGCAGGGACTGCCGGTCGGACGGGGCGACCTGCGCCTCGACGTGTGGTGGCGCGGACAGAACGCGAACGGGGCCTTCATGCTCGCGCTCGCCTGCCTCGTCCGCCGCAGCGCCCTGCGTCGGGTGCGCCTGCGGCTCTGCCAGGTCGCGGAGCCGGGCGCCTCGGTGGCGGCGTGCGCACGCGTCCTGGAGGACTTCGCGCGCCAGGCGCGCATCGAGGCCGAGGTGCGCGTCGTGGAAGGGGATGGGCGTCCGTTCGCGGCGCGGATCTCCGAACTCTCGGCGGAGGCGGACGCCACGTGCATCGGGCTCCGGATGCCGTGCGCGGACGAGACGCCGGAGTCCTACTGGGCCTACTTCCGGGCGCTGCGCGACGCCACCGCCGCCCTCCCGCTCGTCGCCTTCGCGCTCGCGTCGGAGCAGGTGAACTTCAAGGGCATCTTCAGGAACTGACGAGGCCGCGTCAGCCGTCGTCGTCCCGTCCGAAAGCGATCTCGACGTTTTTGGACGCTGTTCCCCTGAACGCGAGAGCGAATGTCAGCCCGCTCCGTGTTCAGCGCCGCAGGCCATGCGGTAGTCGTGGAAGCAGGGGACTGTCGCGGAGACGTTCGGGAAGTTGATGCGCCCCGTCTGGCGGTACGCTGCAAGGTCGGGGAGGCCTGCGGCGCTTAACGCGGTGGGAGCGGAGGTTGGGAGACACGGAGTTTCTTTGACAGGATTTACAGGATTTGACGAATCTGTTTCTGTCCCTTCACCTTCAATCCTGTCTGAAACTTCCACCCCCTCTCCGTGCCTCCGTTCCTCAAAATCCTCCGTGTTAAGCGTCGCAGACGCCCACCCTGTGTGGTTTCGTCCACGAATTGACACGAATTTTCACGAATTGAAATTCGTGCCGATTCGTGAAGATTCGTGGCTACATTCTCTGGCTTCTGCGCGACGACCGTCGTGACGACGACCGCCGCTAGGGCGCATTCGCCCATGAGGCACAGAGGGAATTGGAAACAGGCTGTTTCCAATTTGAGTCCAAGTGTCGATACACAGGACATGATCGAAACAGGGCGAGGGATACGGTCTCGCCTTGAAATGAGAACATGATGCGGAAAATTCTGAAGGTGAAGGTCTGACGGATTTTATAAATGATTTGGCGAATTTTATAATTGCGCGAAGACCGTCGCTTTTGCTATACTGTCCGCCGAATCATGCGAACGGTGGGCATCGAGATTATCAGCGCGGGGCGCAGAAGCCTTGTGAGACGCGGCAGAGGCCGCGTGGACGCGCTCGCGCACGGTTCTAATACCCCCCCCCATCTATTAGCCAAGGCCATAGAGGGCCGTCTGACGGCCGCTGAGGCGAATGTCTGCGGCGCTGAACGCGAAGGTGATGGTGGAACGGAGACGCGGAGGCGGGGGAATGAGTTTTTGTTCAAAGAAAAGGAATACTGCCATGACAACCAAGAAAACAAAACTGCAACACTTGACCTCAATCATGGGGATCGTATCCCTGTGCTGTGCGACGTGGGCGGTAGACATCACGACCGACACGCGCATCGATGACACGAACGTTGGCGACTATGCGAAAGAGCCGCTGTCCGTCTCGGCGGGCGCGACGCTGACCATCGACCTCGCACCGACGGCTGACATGACGTTTTCGGGCGCCGTCTCGGGCGCGGGCAAGATTGTTGTCGCGAACACAAGCGCAAAGGCCGTTTTCTTCAGTGGATCATTCGAGACGTTCACCGGGAACCTGTTGGCCTCGGGGAATGTACGCATCCGCAATGTCTGGTCAGATCTCAAGTTGAACGGAAACCTGTCGGGCGTCACGGTCGAAGGTGCGGCAGGGAAGGCCGTCAAATTCTTCGGCAAAGACGTCTTCGGCGCGAACGGGTCGGCACTCAGTCCCGGACACCAGTCGGGCAGTTATTCGACGATTGACCTTAACGGCAACGACCAGACGATTTCCCTTTTGACGTTCATGGGCTGTGCATATGATGAAACCAATGCGGACTACTACAAGAAGCCGACCTATACGCTGACGAGCGCCGAGCCCGCGACGCTGACGGTTCGGGATGGCTTTTGCTGGGACGAGAAGGACGGCCCCAACCCGACAGACCATTCGGGCGTTGTTCAGGTGAACGGCGCGCTTTCGCTTGTGTTTGACGGTTCGGACAGCACGTCGTTCACGTTCCACGGTGACTCGACGACGACCGGCGGCTTGACGGTGAATGCGGGCGAGATCGTGTTGGCGGACGATGCGACGTTCAGCAATCTCTCCGCGTTGACAGTCACGGGGACGGGGCGCGTCGTCTTGGAGACGGCGGCGGTGAACGCGGCGAACTTGGCACTCGAAATCGCGGACAGCGGCACGGTGACGCTGCCGGAAGGGGACGTGTTTCGCGTGAAGACGCTGAAAGTTGACGGCGTGTCTGTTGCGCCGGACGAGTATCCCGCCGAGGCGATCGCGACGCTGACCGGCAACCGTCTCACGGGCGCGGCGGTCGAAGTCCTGTCGCGCGAAATCGGCGAGACGAAGACCTTCACGTGGATCGGCGGCGGTGCGGACGACAGCCTTGCGACGGCGGCGAACTGGCAGGGCGGCGTTGCGCCGACGCTCACGGGCGGTGACGAAATTCTCGTGTTTTCGTCCGGTACGTCGGCGACGGTTCCGGCGGGTACCGACATCTACGGTCTTGAAATCACGGCGGCGGGCGACTTCACCTTGCGCGGCGAAACGTTCCGCCTTGGCATGGGCGGGCTTACGTGCGGCGAGACGGCGGCAGCGCGCGTCTGTCGGTTCGAGGCTGCGCCGCGCACGGCGGGCGAGCAGACGTGGCACATTCCGGCGAACACGGTCGTCGAGCTGGCGGCCGGATGGGCAGGACGCTCTGCCGTCACGCTCGATCGCACGACGGGGACGGGCGACATCCTGAAGTTCTCGTCCGCCGAAACGCCGGCGTTTGCGGGGCGCCTGACCGTGCCGAACGGCAACGTGCTTGTCCTGTCTGGACGCGGCGGCCTCGGCGCGGAGGGGGCGCATGTGCAACTGAACGGTCCGGCGGGCGTCCGCGCGGCAGCGGCTTGCGTGACGAACCGTGCGGCGATCACCTTCAACCACGGCCCGGCATTGAACCTCGCGCCGGCGGGCACGGAGTTCGTGCAGCTCGGCGCGATGACGAACCTCTCTTCGGGTGGCAACAGTTCGGCGCTCGCCGTGAACGGGACGTTGCATGTCGGTGGCGGCTTTGGCGAGTCCGCCGCGCATCAGGGCAACCCCAAGGGGTATGAGTGGTGGACGTGGCAATTCAATGTCGCGAAGACGGGCGCGCTCTGGATCGAGGGAGATCCAATCGCCGTCGGCTCGTGTCCGTTCAGGGTCTGTGGCGCGTCCGGCGGTGCTGGGACTGTGCATCTTTCCACGCAGGGGAATGCGTATGGCGTGTTCGCGCTTTTCAACGGGATAAAAGCCATCTGTGAAGGGGTTGATGCCTTGTCCGAGGTCGGCGACTTGGGATTTTACGGCGGATATGTCGGCTCGCTTGACCTCAACGGCTTCAATCAGACGGTGCGCGATGTGTTGGTTGTCGGCCAAACCGGATTTGAGGATGATAAATCGTCCGGCTATTCGGACATGTACGTGACGAGTGCGACGCCGGCCACGCTGAAGCTGACGGGCGCGGGGGCGTATGCGCCGAACAACCTCAACTTCCGGGGCGAGGCGTCGCTCCACTATGCGGGCACGGGACGGCTCGCGCTGACGAACACGGCTTCCACGACGGTCGGCTCGCTGACGGTGAGCGGCGGCGAGGTGGCGTTGCTCGCCGGGGCGACGTGGGCGAACTGCACGAATGTCGTCGTTTCGGGTTCGGGCAAGCTGACGCTCGATGCCGCCGTCGCGGCGACGGGCGCGTTCTCGCGCGAAGCGACGGTCTCCGTTTCGGACGACGGGACGATTGCGATTCCCGCCGGTGAGACGGTCGTGGTCAGGTATCTCTATCGGGACGGCGAGCCGACGTTTCACGGACGCTATTCGGACGGCTTCGTGACGGGCGGCGGTACGCTGCGCGTCCGCAAGTCGTCGCGCAAGGGCGGGCTTCTTCTGCTCATCAAATGAAAGGAAAAAACACAGAGCGGCCTGCGGCCGGACGATCAGAGACGACAGGGAGTCTCGCACGCTTCGGGACGAAAGACAGGACGCATGGGACGGATATGACGCACAAGACGGAGAAAATGGCTTCGCGGCGGGCAGGCGTCTTGTGCGTTTGAGCGCTTCTCCCGCGATGCTCACCTTGCCCCGCGAAGCGGCTCTGTGTTAAAACAAGAAAACATGACCAAGATGAAAGTCAAATCCTTTGCCGCCTTCGTGTTGTCACTGTCGTTCGGCCTCTGCGGCGCGGCCTCCGCCGCCGCAACGGCGCTGCGCGTCGCCTCGCCGGACGGGCGGCTGTCGCTCGGCTTCGAGACAGACGCGCAGGGGATGCGTTGGACGCTCGCGCGCGACGGCCGGACGCTCGTCCTCCCCTCGCGGCTCGGCGTTGTGTTCGCCGTGGGGAGTCCGCTGGAGAGGGGCGCGGAGCGCCTCGCCGAGATGCGCGTGCGGAACGTCCGCCGCGCGTCGTCCGACACGGCGTGGACGACGCGGTTCGCGCGGCGCGAGACAGTGCGCGACCATTACAACGAGATGACGGTCGAGCTGGAGGAGGCGGAGGCGCGGGCGGTGCGCGTCGGCCTCGGGCAGACGGAGGCCGAGCGGCTGCCGCGTCGTCTGGCGCTCGTCTTCCGCGCGTACGACGAGGGTGCCGCGTTCCGCTACGCCTTCCCCGAGCAGGCGGCGTTCGACGGCTTCGCGCTCACGGACGAGCTGACGGAATGGCGGTTCGCGGCGGATGCGCAGGCGTGGACGACGGCCTACGCGACGGAACGCGACCCGCAAGAGGAGCCGTACACGAAAGGTCCGCTCGCGGCGGTCGATCCGAAGAAGTACGTCGGGATGCCCGTCCTCGTCGAGACGGGCGGCGCGACGCTCGCGCTCTGCGAGGCCGCGCTCTTCAACTGGGCGGGGATGTGCTTCCGCGCGGCGGGCGACGGCACGGCGTCGCTTCGCGCCGCGCTCGCGAAGCTGCCGCCGAGCCCCGCATCGACGCCCGGCGTCGCGGTCATCGCGACGACCCCGGCGCAGAGTCCGTGGCGCGTCGCGCTCGTCGGCGACGACGAGGTGGACCTCCTCCGCAAGAACGACATGATCGCGAGCCTCAACCCGCCGCCCGACCCGGCGCTCGATTTCTCGTTCGTGCGGCCCGGCGCCTCGTCGTGGGACTGGTGGGCGGAGTCCAACAACGCGCTCTCGACGGAGCGGACGCTGGCGCTCATCGACTTCGCGGCGGAGATGGGCTGGCCCTACCACACGGTCGACGGCGGCTGGTACGGCTTCGCGCGGCGTCCGAACCACGGGCCGAACGTGCCGCTCAGCCCCCGCAAGGGCTTCGACCTCGCGCGGATCGTCGCGCACGCGAAGGCGAAGGGCGTCGGGATCTGGCTCTGGATCCACTGGATGGAGATCGAGTCCGTCGGCATCGAGGAGACGTTCGCGCGGCTCGCGGACTGGGGCGTCGTGGGCGTGAAGACGGACTTCCTGGAGCGCCAGGACCAGGAGATGGTGGACTGGTGCGAGCGCGTCTGCCGCATCGCGGCGAAATACCGCGTCATGGTGAACTTCCACGGCTCGTTCAAGTCCACGGGCGGCGAGCGCACGTGGCCGAACATGATCACGCGCGAGGCGGTCTGCGGCAACGAGATGAACATCTTCCGGAAGAAGACCACGCCGGAAGTCTGCGCGGCCTTGCCGTTCACGCGCTTCCTCCTCGGCCCGGCGGACTTCACGCCCGGATCGTTCGCGAACGTCTACGCGAAGGACTTCGTGCCACAGGTCGCGAAGGGCCACCGCTACGGGGACGAGACCGACCGCTGTCCCCACTGGGCGGAGGAGATGGGCACGCGCGCCCACGCGCTCGCGCAGTGCGTACAGTTCGACTCGCCGCTCCTGACGCTCTGCGACGCGCCGGAGCGGTATCGCGGGGCGAACGGCATCGAGGCCTTGCGCAGCCTGCCGGCGGCGTGGAAGGACACGCGCCCGATAGAGGGCAGGTGCGGGGAGTACTACGCCGTCCTGCGCGAGGCGTTCGACGGACGCCTCTACTACGCGGCGACGACGGTGCGGCGGCGGGATCTGGCGCTGGCGCTCGACTTCCTCGGCGCGGGGGACTGGACGATGGCCGTCTACGCGGACGACTCGGCGCGGACGTCGGTGGACGCGAAGGCCGTCTCCTGCACGTCGCGGACGGTGCGGCGGGGCGAGACGGTGCGCTTCGCCCTCTGCGACGAGGGCGGCGTGGTTGCGGTCTTCACAAGGCAACGTTGAGAGAATTTTGGGATCATGCTGTTTATCCAACAAGATTTGGCTGTCGGCGTCCAGGAAGTCTCACACGGAGGCACGGAGACACGGAGAAGGTTTTTAGACAGGATTGACAAGATAGACAGGATTGCAGGGACGGATTTGCCGAGCCTTTCAAATCCTGTGAATCCTGTAAATCCTGTCAGAAAAGCGGTCTGGCGAGTCACTGCGAACTCTGCGGCTCTGCGTGAGAAATTCATAAACACAGAGCGGCCTGCGGCCGGGCGACAGGAGATTACAGGGAGTTTCGCTTCGCGCATTCCTGTCGGCATCGTCGCCCGCGCAAGGTGTCTTTGGTTAACGCAAAGAGCGCGAAGGGGGAGGGACGCAAAGGTACGCAAAGACCCTTGTCGGCCTGACAGCAACAGCCTTGGCGATTTTTGCGTCAGAACCTTTGCGACCTTTGCGTTGAAAAGACAGATTGGGGGCCGCTGTCTCACGCGGAGGAATAGTGTATAATGACGACAGTCAAGGAGGACAGATGAAAATGAGAAAGCTGGTTCAGGTGGGCGCGTGTGCGCTGGTGTGTGTCGGCGGCGCCGTTCAGGCGGCGGAGCCGTTCGTCTTCACGAAGGCGACGACGTATCCGGTCGCAGCGGGACAGAAGGCCGTGCAGGAGGGGTCGGTCTCGAACCTCTGCTGGGGCGCGGCGAGCGCGAACCTCGACATCAAGGGCGACGTCACATTTCGCGGCGGCTTCTTCACGGGCGAGAAGCAGACGCGGCAGAAGGGCTATCCGACGACGCTGATCGTGCGCGCCGGGGCGACGGCCCGCATCGAGGGCCAGCCCGTCCAGACGCCGGGCGTCGATTTCCGTCAGACCGAGCCGGGCACGGTGCGCCTCGCCGCTTCCGGCAACCAGTACCGTGACTGGTACGTGCAGCACGGCACGCTCGTCTGCGAAGGGGCGAACGTCCTCAACCCCGACCGGGGGCTGGTGCTGTGGGGACAGGCCCCCGGCACGGTCGACCTCAACGGCTTCAACCAGAACGTGGGCGAGCTGCGGGCGACGGACGCGGCCTGCGATCCGGCGACGCGGATCGTGAACAGCGGCACGAACGGCGTCCTCGTCGCCAAGCGCTATTGGCGCGGCGGACGCGAAATGCCGCCCGGCTGGTACGGCGCGTGCGTCGTCGTGCCGCAGCACGACGGACGCTTCCCCCCGCGTTCTGAAAAGGCTTCGTATCCCGTCTACAAGGCCTCTTCCGACATCCGCGTCGTGCATCCGCGCGACGGCCTCGGCAACTTCCTCGCCAAGTGCCGCGCCGGAAAGTCCGTGACAGTCGCCTACTTCGGCGGCTCGATCACGCAGATGAAGGGATGGCGCGACTTGACGACGCAGTGGCTCGGCGAGACGTATCCGCAGGCGAAGATCACCGAGGTCGCCGCCGCCATTGGCGGCACGGGGTCGGATCTCGGCGTGTTCCGGCTCGCGAAGGACGTGCTGTCGAAGAATCCCGACCTCGTGTTCGTCGAGTTCGCGGTGAACGACGGCGACAAGCCGCCGCGCGACATCTGGCGGCAGATGGAGGGCATTGTTCGCCAGACCTGGAAACGCAATCCGCAGACGGACATCGTGTTCTGCTACACGGTTGCGGGCGGCATCTTCGACACCTACGCGAAAGGCGCCTACAACCGCAGTGCAAGCGCGATGGAGCAGGTCGCCGCGCACTACGGCATCCCGTCGATCTCCCTCGGCGTATCGGCAGTCGAACTTTACAAGAAAGGCAAACTCGTCGTCTCGCGCGGCTTCTTCGCGACGGCTGTCCCGAAGCAGGATCCCGACTTCGACCGCAAGGTGAAGGAACTCATGGCGAACGACCGGCGCGTCCTCTTCGCGAATGACGGGGTGCATCCGCGTCCCGAAGGCCACGCGCTCTACCTCGAGGCCGTGAAACAGGCGTTCGCCGCGATGGACGGATTGAAGCCGGTCGATCATGCGCCGCGTCTCGCGACGCCGTTCGTGCCCGACAACTGGGAGGCGGCGAAGGCGCTTCCCGTGACGGCGGACGTCCTGAAGGGCGACTGGACGCCCGACCCGGAGCGGCCCGGCACGTTCATCGCGCGCCGTCCGGGCGCATCGCTGAAGTTCTCCTTCGCCGGTTCGGTCTTGCGGCTGCGGATGTGCTATCAGCCCGACGGCGGCATCCTGTCCGCGAAGATCGACGGCAAGCCCGTCGCGGACGTCGTGGGCTTCGACAAGTACTCGACCTACGTGCGCGGCGGCTCCGTGACGCTCTACGACGGCGCGGACGGCATCCACGAGGTCGAGCTGACGCTGACGGACAGGGAACCTGACCGCACGATCCTTTCGCGCCAGTTCAAGGACCCCAAGAAGGAACTTGCCGCGCCCAAGTACAAGGGCACGGTCTTCCGCGTGTCGCAGCTGATGATCATCGGTGACCTGCTGGGCAAGCGGACGCTCACCGTCTCGCCGGACGGCCTCTCGCCGCAGCAGGCGCTGGAGACGATCCGCGCGGCGAAGAAGGACGGCGACACGTCCGCCTGGACGGTCGAGGTGAAGCCGGGACTCTACACGCTGTGCGAGCCGCTGACATTCACGCCGGACGATTCGGGCACGGCGGCGGCGCCGGTCGTCTGGCGCGGCGCGGGCGAGGCGAGCGAGATCTCGGGCGGCGCACCGCTCGTCGGCTGGCGCGACACGGACAGGGGCTGGTTCGAGGCGGATGCGCCGACTGGCGCGGACGGCAAGCCGATCTGGTTCGAGATGCTGTGGGTGAACGGACGCCGCGCCGCGAACGCGCCGTATCCGAAGGGCGAGGACTGGCTCGTGCCGGGCGCGTGTGCGCAGGAGATTCTGGCGACGGACGCGAAAGGCAAGGCAACGCGCACACGCGAAAGCCTGACGGTCGCGGACGAGACGCTGCGGAAGCTGCTCGACGCGACGCCGGCGGCGGAACTCCCCTACGTGAACCTGCGCGTCAACCAGAAGTGGAACGCGACGAAGCGTCCCGTCGCCGGCTGGAGGGACGGTCGTATCTTCACGGAAGGCACCGTGGCCTGGAACTGGTCGCAGAAGTGGAACGCCGAGGCGATCTATCGCGTCGGCAACCTGCGCGGCGCGTTCACCGAATCGGGCGAGTGGTTCTATGACAGGCCAGGACGCAAGGTTCTCTACCGTCCGCGTCCGGGCGAGACGCCGCAGACGCTCCGCGCCGTCGCGCCGCTGTCGAAGCTCTCGCGGCTCGTCGTCGTGAAGGGCGATCCGGACAAGGGGCGGTACGTTGATCACATCCGCTTCGAGGGGCTGGCGTTCACGGCGAGCGACGCGACGCCGGTCGAGGGCGGCCAGGGGCCGCTGACGTTCTATCCCGGACAGGCCGCCCGGGCCTTTGACGCGCTTTTTGACGCGACCGGGGCGCGGAACTTCGCGTTGACGGGCTGCTTTGTGCGACACACGGGCAACATCGGCCTCCGGCTGCGGGACGGCTGCTTCTCGAACGCGGTCACGCGCTGCGACTTCGAGGATCTTGGCGCGGGCGGCGTGTGGTTCGGGGCGGACGCGGTGCGGCTCGCGAAGGACGAGAAGTATCCCATCGCACGTCGCGAGATCTTCGGCTACCATCCGCGTGCGAACGCCTTCAACGTGCTGGAGGACTGCGTCGTCCGCGACGGCGGGCACTACAACGCGATGGGGACGGGCGTCGTGATCGGCCATGCCTCCGACTGCCGCGTGGAACATTGCGAGATCGCTGACTTCTACTATTCGGGCGTGTCCGTCGGCTGGCAGTGGGCGTACATGCCCACGGCGGCGATGCGCAACCTCGTGCGGTTCAACCGCATTCACGACCTCGGCAAGGGCGTCCTCTCCGACATGGGCGGCGTCTACACGCTCGGCACGGCGTTCGGTACGCGCGTGACGGACAACGTGATCTACAACGTCTCGTCGCGCACCTACGGCGGCTGGGGGCTTTATGCCGATGAGGGGTCGGAAGGCATCGTCTTTGCGCGGAACCTCGTCTACAACACGCACGACGGCGGCTTCCACCAGCACTACGGCGCAGGCAACACAGTGCAGAACAACATCTTCGCGTGGAACGAGCAGAACGGCGTCATCCGCACGATCCGCGCGAACGTGTTCAACGTGCGCAGTTCGCTGAACGTCGTCGCGAACATCGTTCTGACGGATCGCGGCGACCTCGCGTCGGCGGGCGTGCGCGGCGTGGAGGGCGTGTGGGCGAACAACCTCTGGTTCGACCCGAACGGCGAGGCGAAGCTGGACGGTCTCACGTGGGACAAGTGGTGCGCGAGCGGCAAGGAGGTCAACGGACGCTACGCCGACCCCAAGTTCATCGACGCGCGGAACTTCGACTTCCGGCTGAAGCCAGACTCGCCCGCGTTCGCGCTCGGCTTCAAGCCGTTCGACTACACCCGCGCCGGCGTTCGCGCGAAAGGGCTCGGACACCGTTAGTCGGGGATGCCCCAGTTGACGCTCGTCTTTCCGTTGGGCACGGAAATCGTATGCGACGTTGCGGCTGCGTTCGGCGCATGTGTGCGAGATGCCTTTGCCGTGGGTGAGGTCTGGATCGGAGACTTCCTGCCTTGGCCATCTTCAAAATAGCGAATCGGCGCGAAGTCGTCGGCGTCGTCCGTGGCATCGCTTGACGCCTCCGTATCCGCCTCAATGCGATCCAGTTCGTCGAGAATCTGGTCAATGACTTCACGCGACGCACGAGAAGGGGTCTTGCGAACCTCTTGCGTAGCCGGCCGCTTCGTCTCATAGAGTTCTGGGTAGTGCTTGCGGCGATAGGCTTCCAGCTCCTCTTCGCGCCGACGTTCCCTTTCCGCCGCCGCCTTTTCCTTCTCGGCAGCGAGCTGGGCCTTGAGGCGGCGGATCTCGAGTTCCTCGGCCGTGGGCTCTGGCGGCTTGGCCGCCTCGACCGCCTGTTGGGCCTTTTTCTCGGCTTCGGCCACGGCCTTGTCGGCCTGGGCTTGCGTCTCGGAAAGCTTCCGCTGCAAGTCCTCCAGCTTCGTCGTGAGCGTCAGAAGGGCCGTGTTGTCCTGAGGCGGCTGGACGACGACGGCCGATCCGGTCGGACGGTCTTTCATCGCGAATTCGATGAGCCGATCGTTGAGCTGCTGGTTGCGGCTGGAGACGCTGACGAGCAGCACCACGAAGATCGCGATGACGACGAGCATCAGCGCACCGAAGAAAACGCCCATGGCCAGCAGACGCTTGCGCGCCTTGGCCTGTTCGGCGTCGATGTACTGCTGAAACGCCTTGAGGACGGGAAAGTCGTCCAGCGCATCGCCTGAGCCATAGACGCTCACGGCGCGGTTGTTGAACGTAGGATTGATTGGATTGCTCATTTTACCTCTTTTTGAATCATATGCGTCAGTGGCGCATAATCGGCGTTATGTCAATAGTATACCATAAATAAGGAGACTACGTAATGAGTAAGCGAAGTAAACCCAATCAGCGCAAGGCGCACCGTAAGTTTACGGCTACCGCCATGAAGACCCATCCGAAGAATGTCGCCCCGAAGCCCATGCGTGGCGGCTATCGCATTTGAAAGGCGTGTTATGAAAGAGAAGGAAAATGTGAATCCCCCTGCTGTTGATGCAGTCGTGTCGAAGTTCAAGGCCCGTTTTGTCCGTGAGGAAAAGGCAAAGGCCGCGCGCCGCAAGGTGTTCGGCTATTGCTCCTCTAAAGGTGAGTTGACGGATAATCTTATTCTCTTGCCCGATTTTGACATTGAGGCTTGTAAGGCTTTCTTGAAGCGTCAAGTTTCGGAGATTTACAATCATTGTTTTTGTCTTGAATCTGATGGCGTTGCGTCTGTCGATAAGGAGCGTTTGGCTTTCATGGCTGATTTGTCCATTGCCTATCTTGGCGTTTTTCATTCTGACACTCTTCGTTTTAGCAATGAGCCGCATCCGCAGTGCCTTTTCCGCCTTGGCGATGTCTTTGACATGATGAAGGAGGTTCGGAAATGAAGTTCTTTACGTTGTACGCTCCGCCCCCGAAGCCCGTAAGTCCCCATGGTGGCGTGTCCCTCGTTGACGAGGCCGCTTTGAAGGATTGCGACATTAATACCATCATCAAGCGGTATAACGCTGGTGACCGCTCCGCCGTCCGTGAGGCTGCCTATTTCGGTGATGTCTCGGAAGTCGGTGACTTTGCACAGGCTCTTGCGACTGTGCAGAAAGCCCGCAAGGACTTTGAGGCCGTCCCTGCCGAAATTCGTGCTATGTTTGGCAACGACCCCTCGGTGATGATTGAGTGGCTGAAGGATTCCGCCCATGATGACGAGGCCGTTAGGCTCGGTCTTAAGGTTCGGACAACGCCCGACAAGTCACTGGAGGAGAAAATCGTTGATGGTGTCACCTCTGCGCTTGAAAAAGCGAATGAGGCGAAAACGGCTTCGTCCGTTTGAGGTTGTGCCCTTACCACTTGATTACTATAAGCACAACTGACACAAAAATGTGTGTCGGTTGAAAGGAGAAAAAATGAATATCGTTAAAATGCTGTTTGGCAAGCGTGTGCTTACCGCTGTCGTGTCCGTTGTTTCGGCGATTGTCTGCGCCGTTTTAGCTGGATGCAAGTTGTATGTTGGCGAACTGGCCCTTAAAGAGGTCAATGCTGAAATCCTGTCCACCTACTGCAATACGAATGGAGTTGCGAAATGAAGTCCGTTATGTCCCATGATTTTGCCCGTGTTCCTCGGTCTGAAATACAGGTGTCCACCTTTGACCGTTCGCACGGTCTGAAGACTGCTTTTGATTCGGGCTATCTCGTTCCGATTTTCATTGACGAGGTTATTCCGGGCGATACGTTCAAGTTGCGCGCCTCGATGCTTGCGAAGATGCTTTCTCCGCTCGTGTCCGCTCCGATGGATAATATTTTCCTTGACACGCAATGGTTCTATGTGCCGTCCCGTCTGCTGTGGAACAACTTCACGCGCATGATGGGCGAACGCCCGAACCCTGGTGACTCTATTGATTACCTGTGCCCCCAGTTGGATGCAGGTTCTGAAGGTTTTGCCGTTGGTTCTCTCGCCGATTATTTCGGTATTCCTACAGGTGTCCCGAATCTTAAGGTGAACGCACTCCCGTTCCGTGCCTATGCCAAGATTTGGGATGACTGGTACAGGTGCGAGTATCTGCAGAATTGCATCATCAACGAGTATGATGACCTCGGAGACGCAAACCCCAACAAGATTGAGTGGAACAAGTTGCTGAAGCGCGGCAAGCGTCACGATTACTTTACGTCGGCTCTGCCTTGGCCTCAACTCGGTGAAGGTGTCGAGTTGCCGCTCGGTGGTCTTGCTCCTCTTGTTGCGACTGGTGAAACTGTTAGTATTCGTGTCGGAAATGTTGGTGGAAATACTTCTGTGAATACTCCTGTTTATACTACTGGTTCTAATTTGAGGGTAGAGGATAGTACTTCGGCTTCGGTAGTTAAGGCTTATGGTCTTGGCGCTGATTTGTCTTCCGCTACAGCCGCCACCATTAACTCTCTGCGTATGGCGTTCCAGTTGCAACGCATGATGGAGAAGGATGCGCGCGGCGGCTCGGCGCGCTACGTTGAGATTATCCGTCAGCACTTCAATACCATTTGTCCCGATGCGCGGCTTCAGCGTTCGGAGTATCTTGGCGGCTCGTCCCAGTTGATTAACATTCATCAGTTGGTGCAGACTTCCTCGACCGATTCCATTACTCCGCAGGGCAACCGCGTGTCTAATGCGGATGCGTTCTCGCAAGTCGGTTGGACAAAGTCGTTTACGGAGCATGGCTATATCGTTGGTTTAGTGAATGTTCGTTGTGACCTCAACTATCAGCAGGGACTTAATCGCCTTTGGTCTCGCCGTGGTCGCTATGACTTTTATTGGCCTACTCTCGCTCATCTTGGTGAGCAGGCGATTCTCAACAAGGAGATTTATGCGCAGGGTACTGCGGATGACGATAAGCCGTTTGGATATCAAGAGAGATACGCCGAATATCGGTATCACCCGTCCGTGATTACAGGTAAGATGCGCTCGACTGCGAGTGGCACTCTTGACGTTTGGCATTTTGCGCAGATGTTCGATTCGCTTCCTACGCTGTCGGCTGAGTTCATTGAGGACAATCCCCCGATTTCTCGTGCCTTGGCCGTTCAGACAGGAGAGCCGCAATTCCTGTTTGATGCCTATTTCGATTTGAAGTGTACTCGTCCGATGCCCGTGTACTCTGTTCCGGGTCTCATTGACCACTTCTAAAGTTGGCGCGGTTCAAATCCTCCAGCCTCTCCGCGATAACAAAAGGGCTGGAGTTTTTTTTAATATGTAAATGTAAAATAGAGGTTTTTATGAGGCATGGTAAGAATTGGCGTACTCCGTTGAAGACTGGAAACAAGCGGATGCGCAAGGCTGTTTCTCGTGGTCTGTTCAAGGCCGCGGCACATTATAGTGATGCGTCGTCTAAACGGCGTATGAAGAGATGGTATAAGTGAAAGTGAGGTTTTGAGATGGGTTTTTGGTCTTCTTTGGCTGGTTCGGCTGGCTCTGGTATTGGTAGCGGTTTGACTACGGGTATTAATAGTTGGTTTCGTGGTTTGGACCGTGATTTGTTGGGCGGTTCGCTTGGTATTGATAAGTACAATTCGTATTATTTGAAAAAGGATACTTATGATTCCGCTTTTGCGAATGCTCGAGCTTCTGCCGATGCGTATAATAAGTTTTATCCACAAGCTGTCAAGACGCAACGTGCCGCTTTGGAAGGTGCGGGCTATAATCCGTTGTTGGCCGTGATGCAAGGTGGTGCGTTGCCTAGCATGAGCGCGTATAGTGGTAGTGCTATCCCCCAATCTTCGGGTAGTGGTGGCGATTATGTGTCTGACAAGGTTCGTAAGGAGCAAGGTAAGTTGGCAGAAAAGCAGACCGAGGCGGCTGGCGTGGAGTTAGAGGCTTCGCGCGCTGAATCAGAGGCTCGTATTTTGGAAGCGGAGAACGATAGGGATGAGGCCTCGGCTAAACAAATGGCTTTGCACGGGATGGAGGTTCAGGGAATGAGTCCCGCTATGGATAAAATTCGTTCCAATTATCTTCGTTCTTTGGAGAGTGAAGGTTATACGGATTCTTTTGGACATAAACTCTTTGAGGATATTCGTTCTTTGGTTCCGTTTCTGCCCTCGGCTGAATTCGGTTCGTCTGCGAAGTTTCGCGGTCGGTCGCGTTCTTGGCGTGTAGGTTTTGGTCGATGAAAGCGACTTGTCTTCATCCTACTCACGCATGGCTTTGTGGCCTCATTCGTTCGAAGCAAGATGGTGTGTTGTCCCAACATATGGTTTTCAATGAGCGTGAGGCCCGCCAGTACTTTGCTGCTTGCTATGGTCGTGAGTCCAGTAAGGAGATGCAACGTCATGAGGTGCTGTTGCCCTGTGGCCGTTGCGCCGCCTGTGTCATTCGGATTCGCAAGGAGATGACTACGCGGTTGTATCATGAATCATTGTGCTATGATGATGAGCATTGTTGTTTCATCACCTTGACGTATGATGATTGCAGTGTGCCCGTCACGGATGAAGAGCCGTTGAATGGCGAAGTTCCGAAAGAGGTCGATAGAGGTGCTGGCGTTCTTCCTCTTCAGACTTTGCTTGTCTCCGATGTGCAGAAGTTCATGAAGCGGTTGCGCCGTCATTTGGAGTATCAGCCTAAATCTTTGAAGAAGCGTATTGGTCGCGATCATGTGACTACGCCCATTCGCTATTTTGTTTGTGGTGAGTATGGTTCTAAATTCCGCCGTCCTCATTATCACCTCATCATATTCGGTTGGAAACCTTCCGACCTTGTGCCTTGGCAGTCGCGCGGCGGACATATGATATACAGGTCTGCGCAGATAGAGAAACTTTGGAAGTTCGGTTTTTCAACTGTCGCGCCAGTCATGGGCGGCGTTGCCGCGTATTGCGCTAAATACGTCACGAAAAAGTTTGCGCGTCTCAATGACGAATGGCAGTTTAAGGATTGTGTCTTCCCCGAGTTCTCTCTCCAGTCTACGCGCCATGGCGGTATCGGCGCGCCGTGGTATGATGCCAACTTTGAGCAAATGCTGTTTAAAGGATATGCAGAAGTGAAGATAGGTTCTAACTATGTCAAGCAGTCTGTGCCGCGCTATTACTGGCGTCGTACCCGTCAAAAGCATTTGTGCCTTTGGTTGCAGTTGCGAGATGAGAAGGTTCGTTTTGCCGAAAGTCAGCCGCATGAGTTGACAGGCTATGAGGCTCTGTTGCGCAAGTGTGAGTGCTATGTCTCTAAAGAGAAAGTGAATGAGCAAAGTGAGTTGTTCTAGTTTAGTTCGCGCGTGGGCGCGCGCGCGCGCGTTGCGCGTGTGTGTGCGCCCGTGCGCGTCTGCGCTAAATATGCTATAATGTGCGCATGAAAAAATTCATGATGTTCTGCATTGGTTGTTTCTTTCTCCTTATGTGTGTTCCCATCCTTGTCGGCATCGGCTTGGCCGTCTATGCGTTGTTCATTGAAAAAGTTTTATAATGCTGTCTGAAGCGCATTAGCCGCATCAAATTGCAATGCGTCCCGTGTCAATTGTCCTCGGTTGACGGGCGCGCCCGTTTTTGCTATTATATGCGCCAGTGACGCATAATCGGCGTTATGTAAACTAGGATTATTTTCGCTCAAAGACGTACCAGTTGACGATTTTCGCGTCCTTCAGCTTCTGCATGGCCGCGTACAGCCGTTCGAGCCTGGTTTCGTCCGTCGCGTAGATGAAGCACGTGTCTGTGCGCGGATGCTGTCGCGCCTCGTCAAACGGAATCTCGCGTGGTGTCAGCTTCGGATCGTTCCCCTCGACCGTCCAGTCCTCTTCAATGAAGACGAGCGTGTCGGCCTTGTCGCCGACCGTCAGCTCGAACGGCTGCGTCAGGCGCTGCTGCCGGTCACGCCAGTTGACGGACGGCAGAAACGCCCGATAGAAAAGCCGCCCCTCGGCGCGCCCGTTCACCTTGACGCGCACGGAATCGACGAGCGTAAGCGCCTGGGCGATCTGCCTGGCCTCGGCGACCGTGAGAGCCGGATCGAAGTTCGCCAACACGGAGACTTCGCCCTTTTCGGCGGCGGCCTTGATCTTCAGCAGTTCTCGCGTCCCCAATTCCGGCGCAAAGGTCACGTCAAGCGACGCGGGCCTTGACGCTTCGTCCCACGTGAGAACGAACGTCCGGCGCTCGCCCTTTTTCAGCGTCACCTTCGCCGTGTGCGCACCATAGACGTCGCCTTGCGGATAGATTCCGTTGTAGACGATGGGCGCCTGCGCGAGCGAATAGAGCGCACAGAAGGCAAGCGGCATGTCGTCGTTCGCGACGACAGCCCCCTTCTCGTTCCGTGTGCCGCCCGTGTAAACGAAATCCGCAGGCTTGATTCCGTCGGGCCATGTCGTCTCGATGAATTCGGACATTTTCGGCGTGAAGTCCACGCGGCAGCCGACGGGCCAGAGGATGCAGTCGCGAATCGCCGTGGCGCGTCCCGTCGGAAGCCCGGCCTTCTCCAGTCGTGCGCAGAGGTCGCCGACCGACTCGTCCAGAAGGAACATCGTCTCGTAATCGCGGTCGGTATCCTTTCCGGCGAAGAGAAATTCAATCGGAGTCCCCTTCTCCACGCCCGTGGCGGTCGCGGTGAAGGAAAGTGAAGCAGCTAACAGTATCGACGAAATCATGTTGCCTGTGATTATATCAAAGGCACGGCGCGTTCGTCAATCCGCATGCCCCGCAACGTAGCGGGACGCGCGCACGACTTCGTAGAAGCAGGTCGCGGACTTCGGGTCGGCCGCGACATCCACCGTGAATGCGAGCGTCCCGTCCGTGACGCGGGTCGGAAGCTTCGTGCGGCGTGTGCCATATGAATCATAAACTCCGATCCGTATGGCTCTCGCTACCGCTCCGCAGAATAATAGGGCACCGAAAGCCAGGCGTGCAGGGTCATGCCCATGCGCTTCTCGAAGTAGGTGCGCAGCGACATCGGGCTTTTCCAGCCGCACCGGTTGGCGATGGCGCCGATCTGGACGCCGCGAATAGGTGCGCGTTTACGGGAACACCCTGAAGATTGCGACGTCGTTGGCCGAGAGGACGATCTTTCCGTCTTCCACCGTCCCCTTGAAGACACGCCCCACGCGTCCGTCGACGCGGATTGGGCACGTCACGGGCTCCGGGTCGTAGTTGATCGCGACGACAACCGTGCCGTCCGCCCCGTCCGGATGCTCCGTAAGCCCCACGTTCGGGCACGCCGCCGACTTCTCGACGACGCGCCGCACGCCCGCCAGGCGCGCGGCCTCGCGATAGACCAGGTAAAGCGGGTTCAGGTTCGCGCCGAAGTACGCACCGCCCTGCAGGAAGCTGTCGCGCTCGATCGCGCTGTTCACGTACACGACCTTCCCCTTCCCGTAGTCGCAGACCGTCAGGTAGGCGTTCCCAGCGGCGTCCTTCGCGAGGACGCGGCTCCGCTTCGGGAGAATGCGCACGGTGCTCGCGGACTGCACGCGCAGCGGACGGTCGGCGAAGCCGTCCAGCGTCACGGTCGCCGTCTCGCCGTCCGCGCTCGTCCAGTCCACCTCGTTGCCGCTCGCCTCCGCCAGGCCCGCGAGCGTCGTCTGGTTGCCCTTGCTGACGAGCAGGGTCGCGCCGTCGCGGACGCGCGCATAGACCTTGCGGCAGGCCGTGCCCGTGTAAGGGGTCGTACCACGAGCCCGACGGCAAGATGTAGAACGGCGAATCGGGGATCTCGCCTTCCGCCCCGGCGAAGCGGACGTCGAACCCGGCCTGGCGCGCGAGCGCAAACGAGCCGAACGCGGCGGGCAGCGTCGGCGCCTCGCGCTCGCTCAGGAGGCAGACGGCGTCGACGCGGCGCGGCGGCAGCGAACCGAACGGCAGGGCGTCCGTCGTCTTCACGAAGTCCCGCATCTCGGCGAGGACGGGCTTCACGCGGAAGTCCTTGTCCAGAAGTCCGAGATCGCACTCGACGGCCGTCCACGTGTAGGGCGGAAAGTCGAGATGCCCCTGGTCGAACGCGCACCACCACATGTACGAGCCGAGGCCGTAGGCCCATGTCGAATAGAGGGCGTTGCGGACGTGGAGGCCCGCACGCGCCTCCGAGCAGACCGTCCGCCCCATGTCGCCGGCCTCCTCCGGGAAGCAGGGCTTGCCCGAAACGCCCGCGTACATCAGCGACTCGGCGACGGCGTGGTTGCCGTTGCGGAACGAGTTGAACGGCTCGCGGCGCATGCCGGGCGTCCAGAGCGGATACGGGTGGGTCGTGAGAACGTCCATGAGCTCGCCCTGGTCGCGCAGGTTCCAGGGACGTGTCGGGGCGGCATCCAGGCTGTGCATGCCGCTCACGACGGGTCGCGCGGCGTCCTCCAGCCGGATCGCGCCCGCAATCGCGTTCATCCAGTTCCACGCCCGCGCGGGGGTGTCCGCGCAGACGAGGCAGTTGCACTCGTTGCCGAGATCCCACGCCGCGATGGCGTGATGATCCTTCAGCTCGCGGACGAAGTGCCGGACGAACCGCACCTGCCAGACGAGCGCCTCGCCCTCGCAGAGGCGCGGACTGTTCTGCAGGGCGTCAGGGACGAACGAGCGTCCGCTCATCCAGCCCGTGACGAGGCCGACGACAAGCCTCATGTCATGCCGCGCCGCGACGTCGCACAGGAAGCGGAAGCGGCGCATCATCTCCTCGTCCACGCCCGCCGGGTTCGGCAGAGGCCCGTCCCGGAACACCACGCCCTTCGGCGTGTTGCCGCCGCCGTACTGCCGCGTGAGCGGCTGGAAGTCGGGCCAGAGCGGAAAGACGCGCAGCGCGCGGATGCCGTTCGCGTCCAGGGCCACGAGGTCTCGTTCGACTTGCGCGGCGTCCCAGTTCCGCCACATCGTCATGCCGGCGTGCGAGGCCCAGTAGTTGCACCCGACACGGAACTTCCCGTCCGCGAAGAGACCCGCGAAGGCCTCCGCCGCAAAGACCGCGCCGAGAACGGCGCACAGCGCTTTCTTGTTCATCCGACCGGCTCCCTTTCAGTTCACAGGTTCAACCTCTTCGGCAAGATGCGTGACCGACAGCGTCTCCTGCGACAGCGCACCGGCGAACGTCAGCGTCTTCGGACGGCCCGGCAGCAGCGTGAGGCAGTTGTCGTCGAACGTACCGCGCACGCCCTTCACGTTCGCCCAGACGTAGAACGCGGGCTTGTCCGTCGTGAGTTCGAGCGCACCCGACGGCGAGACGGTCGCCGTGACCTTCGCCTGCGCAAGCGGCATGTCCTTGTAGAAGCCGAAGTGCCAGTCGTTCTGATACGTGCCGCGCGCCGTCTTCAACGTCAGCACGAGGAAGGTGGGGGATGAGGGATGAGAAGTGAGGGATGAGGGGTGAGAGGCGGGGGTAGGCTGGGCGAAGGTGGCGACGGCGGTCGAGCTGTCGGGCGGGAGCGTGACCGACTGGGCTTCGGACGAGACGATGCGCCCGTCATACGTCCAGTACTCCAGCGTCAGTTCGCCCGTCACGGCCTCGGCCGTGTCGTTGAGCGCGAACACGCGCCCTTTCGTCACGTCGGCCTTGCCGTCCGCGATCGTCGGCTGGGCGACCACGGCAACCGGCGCGTAGAAGCGCTTCGCCAGATACTGGAGCGGCTTCCACTTGCCGCCGTATTCAATGGAGCTCCAGCTCGCGACGGGCCAGTTGTCGTTCAGCTGCCAGAAGAGCGTCCCCATGCAGCGCGGACGCTGTGCGCGCCAGCCGTCCACCGCCATCTTGATCGCCATGCCCTGCTGGAACTGCGAGAGCAGCAGCTCGGCCTCGACATTCTTAGCCGGACGGAAATAGCGGAGCATCGTCTCGCGGATGCGGCGGTTGCCGCCGGGGTTCTTCTGGTGCCACTCGAATTCCGGCGCGCGCGACAGGATCTGCTCGCGTGTCGCGAACGTCTCGGCGACCTCCATCGACGGGAAGCTCTGGTAGCCGAACTCGCTGCAGAAGCGCGGCGAATAGGCGTAGTAGGCGTCGAACGGACGGTTCTCGTGCCAGACCTGCCAGTTGTGCATGTCGCCCTGCGAATCGTTCTTCCAGTTGTCCGCGAAGTTGCCGGGACCGGCGCATGGCGAGCTCGGCCAGAACATCCGCGACGGATCGTACTTTGCAACCATCTCGTCCTGCATGGCGTGACGCCTCTTCAGCGCGTCCTTGTAGTAGCCCGGATCGGCCTTCGACTCGTCGAACCAGCCGAGCGCGCCGACGCACTCGTTGTCGCCGCACCAGAGCGCGATCGAGGCGTGGTCGCGGAGTCGGCGGAGCTGGTGGCGCAGTTCGTCCTTCACCTCGCCGAGGAATCCATCCGTCGCCGGGTAGACGGCGCACGCGAACATCTGGTCGTGCCAGACGAGGAGGCCCAGCTCGTCGCAGAGGTCGTAGAAGGCGTCCTTCTCGAACTGCCCGCCGCCCCAGAGGCGGATCATGTTCATGTTCGCCGCCGCCGCGCTCGTCAGGAGGTCGCGGTACCGCTCCGGCGTCTGGCGCGACTCGAAAGCGTCGCAGGGAATCCAGTTCGCGCCCTTCATGAACAGCTCGCGGTTGTTGACGCGCACGGCGAGCCGCGACCCCGGCTTGCCCTTCGCGTCCACGTCGGGCGTCGTCAGGACCTCGACCTTGCGCAGGCCGATGCGGCGCGTCACCGTCTCGTCGCCGACCTTGACGGAGAACGTGTAGAAATCCTGCCGGCCCGCGCCGTTCGGCCACCAGAGCGGCGGGTTCGCAATCGAGAGGCGGTTCGTGACCGTCGCCGCGCGCCCGTCCGCATCCGTGACGTCCGCGAAGACCGTGAGCTCGCAGCGCGAGAGGTCGTTGTTGAACTTCTGGTCGGAGTAGACGTACTCAATCTTCAGCCCGTCGTGGGCGACGAGGCGCACGGGGCCGCAGAAGCCCGTCGTCATCTGCGCGAGACCCCAGTCCCAGCCGGCGTGGCAGGCGGGCTTGCGGATGAGCGCCTGGTTCTTCGCCCACGGTACGTTGCTCATCGGGAACGCGCGCCCGATCGCCTCTCGGCGGCGGTCGGCCTCCGTCCAGGCGCTGCGGAAGACGGCGCGGATCTCGTTGTGCCCGGCCTTCAGCGCACCCTTCGCGTCAAACGTCCAACGCGCGAAGCGGTTCGACGTCGCGCCGATCTTCACGCCGTTCAGGTAGATGTCCGCAAACGTGTCCGCGTCCTCGATCTCCAGGACGATGCGCCTCTTCGCCGCGAACGCGGGCGTGACGTCGAACGTGCGCGCGAAGACCCAGTCCGCCTTCGCCACCCACTGGACGTTCGTCTCGTTGCAGCCCCAGTACGGGTCGGGGATCCGTCCCGCCGCGAAGAGCGCGGTATGGACGTCGCCCGGCACCTGCACGGCGCACGTCTGCGCCGCGTTGGTGCGCGGCGCGAGCCGCCACGTCCCGGCCAGATCGACCACCTCAACCGCCGCCCAGTTGGCGGACGCCCACACGGCCATGAAGACCGAAAAAAGAATCTTTTGCATTTTCATGATGAGTATTCTATCAAAATCTGTGCAGCATGGGAAGGTGCGATCAAGCGTCACGTACGGCCGGGTTCAGGTAAATCGGACGCGGTTCGAGTTGAAGTGCGGACGGATTCGCCTCGGCAAAGGCCCGAAGCCCATCCGCCGTCGGGGTCTGTCCCCCAAGATAGCGCGCGCCAAACGTCGCCTTCAGAAGCGCGCCAATGCGCGGCTCGTCCGGCGTGACAACCCGACAATCCGTGGGGACAGACCCCTCGCATGGACTGGGGACAGACCCCGAATTTGTGGGGACAGGCCCCGAAATAGTGGGGACAGACCCCGCCAAAGAAGCCGAATCGACCTGAAAAATGTCGTGAATGAGCGAATAACCGTCAAATAGCGCAATCCACAGCTTGCCGCGTCGTGCATCGCCGATGACGGCAAGCGGCCCGTTGCCGCCCCTCTGTGCGGCAATCGCGCAGGGCGACGGCAGACCCAGAACTTCGCATTTTCGTCCCAGCGCAAAGCCCTGCGCAAAGGCCAGGGCCGCCCGGATGCCTGCAAACGAGCCGGGGCCTGTCCCCACGACAATTCGCTTGATGCCGTCCAGGTCCAGCGACGCGACCCAGTTGCCGTCACGGACGGAACCGGTCGAACGCTCAAGGTACAACGTTTTCATAGTACTGTTCAACTCCATACGGAAAATCGGTCGGCACGTAGTTGCCGACGTTTGGGCGCGTCAACGAATAGGCCCGGTTGTAGTGCGAAAAAATCCACGGACAGTCCTCGCGGACAATCTCCTGGCATTTCGCCCAGTGCGCGTTCCGCTCGTCCGTCGTGGGCGCAGCCAGCGCAGCCTCGTAGGCGCGATCGAACGCCGCGCTGACGTAGGCGGCGCGGTTCGGCCCCGGTGCGAGGTTTTTCGAGTAAAAAAGCTGCAGAAAGTTCTGCGCATCGGGATAGTCCCCAACCCAGCCCATACGGAAGAGCTGCACGCGCCCCTCTCCTGTCGCCTTCAGAAAGGCGTCCCACGTCTTGAAATCGCATTCGAGCCGAACGCCGATCTTTTCGTAGAACGCCGCCATCAACTCAGCCGCCTCGCGGCTCTCCTGCGAGGCGCGTCCGATCGAGAGCGTCAGCACGAGACGGCGTCCTGTCTGCGGGTCGTGGCCGTTCGGATACCCCGCCTCGACCATCAGCCGTCGAGCCTTTTCAAGGTCAAAAGCGTAGGGAAACGGCGTTTCCAGACGCCCTTCGACGCCGGGGGGAACGGGGCCGTCGGCGCGCTGGATGCGTCCGTTGTAGAACTTCTCCCAAGCGGCGGAATCGAACGCCGCGTTCAATGCCTGCCGGAGCTTGCGGTTCGGCCCCAGTACGGGATCTCGCATGTTGATTCCGACATAGAGCGAATCGAGGGCGGCAATCGAGTGAAGCGTCACGCCCTGTTTCGTCAAGGACGGTTCAAGCTGCCCGTCCGCCCCGATGATCGAATCCCAGTTGTCGCGCGAGATCTCGCCCAAGAAGTCGATTTCGCCCTTGAGGAACATGAGCCATTGCGTCGACATGTCGTCGATCACCAAATAGCGGACGGTTTCAAAGCCTTTCCACCCTTCCGCCTTTCCGTCTTTCCGTCTTCGCGCGAACGTCATCTCGTGGTTCTTGCGCCAGTGCGTGAGTGCGTAGGGGCCTGTCCCCTCGCCCTGTGGGCCGCGCACGGCGGTCGCCGGCATCGTGAGAAGCCACGGGAAGAAGTGGCAGCGACGCTTGAGCGTGAGGACAAGCGTCTGGGCGTCGGGCGCAACGATGGTCGCGACGTCCTTGAGAATCCAGCCGTTCGGCGAGACGGCGCGCGGATCGCGCAACCGTTCGAGCGAACGCGCGGCATCGAAAGCCGTCAACGGCCCCGACGGACGCGCCACGTGCAACGTGTAGACGAGGCCGTCCGCCGAGACGGTGGGCATTTCAAAGAAGCCGGGCACGATTCGGTAGGGCCGCGCCTTGTAGTCGATCGCGAGCGGCATTTCGTAGAGGAGGCCGAGCGCATGGGCATCGTAGATCGAACGCATCTGCGCCGGATCGAGCGACGAGACGCGCTCCATCGGCCGCGTGAACGTCGCGGCCAAGGCGACGAACGAGCAGACGTAAAGGCTCATGGCGCGCGTCCGGACGCTTCCGACAGTTCGACGTTCGCCACGACGTCCGGCTTCTGCGCCGCGTCGACCGTCACGTTCGCAAGGCGGACGTTCCGCACCGGCAGGTTCGGGTCGCCGACCATGTTCACGCGGCGCTTCGCCTTCTGCCCGTGGACGTTGCGGATGTCGATGTCGCGGATCACGGTCGCGCGGTTCTCGTAGTCCGGGAAGTCCGCCCACTCGTAGAGCGTGTCGACCGACAGGCTCACGAGATCCTGCCGCACGTTCCCGACCGTCACGCCGTCGACGGAGATCCCCTCGACCGTGCCGCCGCGCCGGCGGTTCGTCTTGATGAAGATGGCGCGGGCGACGTCGCGGCTGCGGCAGTTGACGAGACGGACGTTCTTCACGCCGCCGGAGATCTCGCTGCCGATGCCGAGGAGCGTATGCGCATCGACGATCTCGCAGTCGCGCACGAAGACGTCCTCCGTCGGCGTCGCGAGCCGCCAGGCGTCGCGGTTGCGCCCCGACTTGATCACGATGCCGTCGTCGCCCTGGTCGAAGCGGCAGTTCTCGACGATGACGCTGCGGCTCATCTCGATGTCGATGCCGTCGTTGTTGTGCCCGTGGGCGTAGACGTTGAGATTGCGCACGGCGGCGTCTTCGCACAGGTAAAGGTGCAGCGTCCAGAACGGCGCATTGCGCACCCTGAATCCCTCCCACGTCACGCCCTTGCAGCGGTTGAACTGGACGAGCTGCGGTCGCGTGTGCGCGTTCGCCTGCTTCCAGATCTCGCGCTTCTCGACGGGATAGTCCGTTGCGCCCCACGTGTAAAGCTGAAGTCGCGCGGCCTTGACGCCGGCGTCTTTCGGCAGACCCCACGCCGTCTTCCAGAAGGAGTCCTTCCATTCGCCCGCGAATCCGCGCAGCGTGCCCGAGCCGGTGATCGCGACGTTCGTGCAGGCGTAGGCGTAGACGAGCGGCGAGTAGTTCCAGCACTCCATGCCCTCCCACGTCGTGTGCACGGCCGGCAGATAGTCGTTCGGTTCCTGCGAGAAGACGACCTCCGAGCCCTCGGCGAGGTGCAGCTCGCAGTTCGACCGGAAATGGATCGGCCCCGAATGCCACTGGCCCTTCGGCACGACCACGCGGCCGCCGCCCGCCGCTTCGCACGCCGCCATTGCCCGCGCAAAGGCGTCCGTGCACTTCGCGCCATCCGCCGTCGCGCCGAAGTCGGTGATCGGGAAGTCGCGGTTCGCGAAGAGCTGCGCGACGGACAGCCCACGTGTGCGCACGTCGTCGAGGAAGAGCTTCGCGAACGCCGCCGCGCCCGTCTGGATCGGATGCGTCGTGTCCTTCGCCGGCTCGCCGTCCTTGCCGCGCACCAGGCCCGTCGAGATCACGAAGAACTTGTGCGCCGCCTCGCGGCCGAGGTCTTCCATCAGGTCGCGCGTCAGCGTGTTCATGTCCACGAAGTCGCACGCGAGTTCGCCGGACAGTTCGCGCATCGCGTCACGGTAGCTCCGCAGGCACACGCCGTCGCTCGCGTGCTCGGCATCGACGAGCCGCCTGCCCGTCACGTCGAACGTCGCGCGGCAGATCGGCGAAAGGAGAATCGGCGTCGCGCCCTTCGCGCGGACGTCCCGCACCCAGCCGCGCACGATCTCGCAGAAAAGCCCCCTCGGGTCGGCCCAGCGCTCCGCCCGCTCGAACGCCGTCGAACGCTTCTGGTCGTTGTGCCCGAACTGGATCGCGACGAAGTCGCCCGACTGGACGGCGGCGATGAGCTTCGCCCACTGTCCCGACGCGACGAAGCTCTTCGTCGAGGCGCCGCTCCGCGCGTAGTTCGCGACGCGGCAGCCCGTCTTCATCGACTTCTGGAGCTGCGTCCCCCAGCTGTAGTAGGGCGCGCGGATGCGTCCGCCAAGGCTGTAGCCGTGGTCGTCGAGCGTCGAGTCGCCCGCGAAAAAGAGCGTCGTCGCCGACGCGCCGAGCAAAAGCCCGAAGAACGCGGCAAGCGCCGTCCGACCGTATCTGCCGTTCATGCGCCGTCCCTTACTGCGGAAGCACGTTCAGGCCAACGGCGGCGAGCGTCTCGCGCAACTGCGCCCGGTTCGCGTCCGTCGTCTCGCAGAGCGGCAGGCGAAAGCCCCGTTCGCACTTGCCGAGCAGGGCCAGCGCCTCCTTGACCATGACCGGGTTCACGTCAATGAAGAGGTCATGGAACAGGCGGTAGAATTTCGCATGATAGGTGCGGGCCTCGACGAACTTCCCGTCGCGCGCGAGCCGGATCATGTCGCCCATCTCCTTCGGAATCACGTTCGACGCGACGGAGATGACGCCCTCGGCGCCGACGGACATCATCGGCAGCGCGAGCGAATCGTCTCCGGAGAGAACCGTGAAGTCGGGCAGACGGCTCTTGATCGCCGAGACGCGCTCGACGGAGCCGGCGGCCTCCTTGATCGCGACGACATTCGGATGCCGCGCAAGGCGTTCGACGACGTCGAGCGGAATCTCCCGCCCCGCGCGGCCGGGCACGTTGTAGAGGATGACCGGCAGGCCGAGGTCGGCGACCGTCATGAAGTGGCGATAGAGCCCTTCCGGGTTCGGCTTGTTGTAGTAGGGCGTCACCTGCAGGCAGGCGTCCGCCCCACCGGCGGCGATCGCCGCCTGCGTGAGCGAGACGGCCTCAGCCGTCGCGTTCGCGCCCGTGCCCGCGACGATCTTGCACTTGCCCGCCGCAAACTCGATCGTCTTCTCGATGACCTTGTGATGTTCTTCGTGCGACAGCGTCGGGGACTCCCCCGACGTGCCGACGGAGCAGATGCCTTCGACGCCCGCCGCCGTCTGTTCTTCGACAAGCGCCTTCAGCGCGCCGTAGTCAACCGACCCGTCCTTTGCGAACGGCGTCACCAATGCCGTGATTGTTCCGAAAATCTTCATGGCGCGTATTATATCAAAAACCCGCGCCGTGCCGCGACGGGTCAGAGGACGATGTTGCCGAGGTCGGGGATCTTCTGCGTCATCCACGCCTTGCAGGCCGTGTAGATCTCGTGCGCCGTCAGGTCGTCGCCCAGCGCCTCGACCGCTGCCGCGTAGTCGTCGAGGTCGGCGCGCGTGAGGCGCGAGAGCAGCTTCGAGATGACGGGGATGTACGTCGCGGACATCGAGAGCGCGTCGATGCCCATCGCAGCCCAGAGGATGCCGACGATCGGGTCGGACGCGGACTCGCCGCAGACGCTCACCTTGATGCCCTGCGCGCGCGCGGCCGCGATCACGCCGCGCATGAGCCGCAGGATCGCCGGGTTCGTCGGCTGGTAGAGGTGCGCGACCGACTCGTTGCCCCGGTCGGCCGCCATCGTGTACTGCACGAGGTCGTTCGTGCCGATCGAGAAGAAGTCGACGTGCTTCGCGAGCGCCGCCGCGTTGAGCGCCGCCGACGGCACCTCGATCATCGCGCCGACGGGCATCTTCGGGTCGTAGGCGAGCCCTTCCGCGTCCAGCCCGCGCCGCACCTCGTCGAGGATCTTCGCCGCCGCGCGCAGCTCCTCGACGCACGCGATCATCGGGTACATGAGGGACACGTTTCCCTCGGCCGACGCGCGCAGCACGGCCCGGAGCTGCGTCCGCATGACGTCCGGGTGCGACAGCAGGTAGCGGATCGACCGGTTGCCGAGGAACGGGTTCGACTCGCGCTGCGCCGTGTCCGTCCGCTGCGAGATGCCGCGCACCAGCTTGTCGCCGCCGATGTCGAGCGCGCGGATCGTGACGGCCCCCCGGTCGGAGAGCGTCTTCGCGAAGCGCGCGACGTCGCGGTAGGCCGCGAACTGCTTCTCTTCGGACGGCTCGCCCTCCTCGTTGAGCCAGAGGTATTCGCTGCGGTAGAGGCCGACGCCGCGCGCGCCGAGCTCGCGCACGCCCTCCAGCGGCGCGCCGGGATGGAGGTTCGCGCAGAGGAGCACTTCGCCGCCGCCCTTCAGCGTCCCCGCCGGCGCGCCCGTGAAGACCTCCTCCGAAATCTCGCGCTGGCGCTCCATGAGGTCGCGGAAGTCGAGGATCGTCCGCGCGGTGGGGCGCACCGTGACGTGGCCGAGCGTGCCGTCCAGCAGCACCGTGTCGCCGGCGCGCACGCACGACGTGACGTCGCCGAGGCCCGTGACGGCCGGGATGCCCATCGCGCGCGCGAGGAGCGCGACGTGGCTCGTCGTCGAGCCGCCGTTCGTCGCGAAGCCCAGCACGAGCTCGCGCGGCAGCTGCACCGTCTCGGACGGCGTCAGGTCGTCCGCAATGATGATGGACGGCGTCTTCAGCTCGAGGTGCGGATCGACCGCGAAGCCGAGCAGGTTCTTGAGGAGGCGGCGCTCGACGTCATCGAAGTCGCGCACGCGCTCGCGGAAATACGGGTCGTTCATCCGCTCGAACACCGCCCGCGCGCGGTTGACCGTGCGCCGCACGGCCGCCTCGGCGTTCAGCCGCTCGTCGCGGATGGCCTTCTCGATCTCGCCGACGAGGGCGGGGTCCTCGATCAGCATCAGGTGGCACTCGAAGATGCGCGCGTCGCCGCCGCCCGTGCGCGCCTTCAGCACGGAGACGAGGCCCTCGAGGTCGCGTCGCGTCTCGAAGAGCGCGCGCTTGAAGCGCAAAAGCTCGTCGCCCTCCCGGCCGGGCTCGACCAGGTATTCGGGCACGGGGATGTCGCCGTCCCCGCGATAGACGAACGCGGGGCCGAGGGCGTAGCCGCGGGCCGTCGCCAGCCCCGACAGCGTCTGCATCTCCGGCTTACTGCTCATCCGGGATGTCGAACTTGCGCCCGATCAGGGCCGCGAGGTCGTCCAGCGCCTCCTGGGCCTGGGGGCCGCTCGCGGAGATCTTAAGGACCGATCCGCAGACGGCCTCCAGCGTCATCAGCGCCATGATCGACTTGCCCGAGACGACGTTTCCGTCCTTCTCGACCTCGATCTCGGCGTCGTACTTGCTGGCGGTCTTCGCGAAAAGGCCCGCCGGACGCACGTGCATGCCGTAGCGGTTCTGGAGCGTCAGCTCGCGTGTGATTTTCTCGGCCATGATTTACCTTCTTCCCTTCCTTTTGACAGTGACAGAAACCTTCTTCGCAGCCTCCTGCTCCGCCCGCAGGCGAAGCCGCTCCGACAGCGCGCCGACGGGGTCTCCGCCGGCCTGCAGGAGCTTCTGCTGCATCGCCGCGGTCTCAACGAGATTGACGAGATCGCGCCCCTCCGAAACGGGGATGATGATGTTCGGAACCTCGACGCCGAGGATCGTCCGCACACGCCGCGTCTGGCCGATGCGGTCGATCTGGCTCGCGACGTCCTCCAGCCGCTTGAACGTGATGACGAGGTCGAGGCGCTTCTCGCCGCGCACGGCCTGCACGCCGAAGAGGCTCGGCACGTGCATGATGCCGATGCCCCGGATCTCCATGTAGCCGGCCGTCGAGTCGGACGCCGACCCGTAGATCAGGTTGTTGCCGATCTCGCGCCGCACGCACGTCAGGTCGTCCGCCACGAGCGCGTGGCCGCGCTTGACGAGGCCAAGCGCCGTCTCGGACTTGCCGAGGCCCGGGTCGCCCTCGAAGAGGACGCCGAGCCCGCAGACCTCGACCATCGTGCCGTAGATCGTCGCCGACGGCGCGCGCAGGCGCTCGAACACGAACGCGCTGTTGTGCACGAAGTGCCGCGTCTTCATCGGCGTGGCCATCAGCACCGCGCCCGCCGTCTCGGCGAACGCGGTCTCGACCGGACTCGGCCTCTGGCCGTTCGCGAAGACGAAGCAGAACGCCTTGCGGTCGACGAGCGCCTTGAACCGCTCGCGGCGGACGTCCGGCGCGAGCGAGTCGAGGTAGGACATCTCGGCCGTGCCGAGGAGCTGCAGGCGCTTCCAGGCGAAGTGCCGGTAGAAGCCCGCGAGCGCGAGGCCCGGCCGGTTCGCGATCGGCTCCTCGATCACGCGGTCGAGGTTCTTCCCGCCCGCGACGAGCGTGAGGGACAGCTCCGCCCGGCCGGCCTCGTAGAAGTCGGCCGCCGTCACGGCGCGTCCCTTTTCGCTCGCCTTGGTGGGCAGGTGATCCATCGCGCCCCTCAGTTCTTGACGGACGCCGCGCGCTGCTCGCGCACCTTGCCCTTGCGCGCCTTCACGCGCATGCGGAGGAGCTGGCGCTCGGCCCGCGCCGCCGCCGCGTCGATGACGCTCTTGCCGCTCTCGGAGAACTCCTTCGCGCCGACGGCGACCTCGCCGAGGCGGTTCGCCACGACTTCGGCCATGTACATGTGCTTCTTGATGTCGACGTCGATCACGAGCGCGACCTTCGTCACTTTCGGAAACTTCGCCTTCAGCTGCTCCATGCGGCGTTCCGCGTAGTCCTTCAGCGCCTCGATCCGCACGTCGCTGTGTCTCATGGTGATTTCGATGCTCATCTTCTTTTTCTCCTTTCGATTGGCCCGTCCGGGACCGCCGGCAAACCGGCCGGCGCCCCGGCGCAAGGCCGGTTCACTACATCCTGAAATTCTCCCCCAGGTACTTCTCGCGCACCTCCGGGTCGGCGACGAGCTCGTCGCTCGTGCCCTCGCGCAGGAGGCGGCCGTCGTAGACGAGGTACGCGCGGTTGACGACCGAGAGCGTCTCGCGCACGTTGTGGTCGGTGATGATCACGCCGAGGCCCTTCGCCGCGAGCCGCCGCACGATGTCCTGGATCTCGTTCACGCTCAGCGGGTCGACGCCCGCGAACGGCTCGTCGAGCATGAGGATCGCCGGGTCGCGCACGAGCGCGCGGGCGATCTCCAGCTTGCGCCGCTCGCCGCCCGAGAGCGTGTAGGCCGGCTGGCGGGCGACCTTCATGAGGTCGAACGGCGACAGCAGCTCCTCGGCGCGCGCGTCTCGTTCCTTCCGCGAGAGCGGCAGCGTCTCCAGGATCGCCATCACGTTGTCCCACACCGACAGCTTGCGGAAGACGCTCGGCTCCTGCGCGAGATAGCCGAGCCCCTTGCGGGCGCGGACGTACATCGGGCAGTCCGTGATGTCCTCGCCGCGCAGGACGACCCGCCCCGACTCGGGCTTCACGAGGCCGACGATCATGTAGAACGTCGTCGTCTTCCCCGCGCCGTTCGGGCCGAGGATGCCGACGATCTCGCCGCATGAGCATTTGACGCTCATGCCGCTGACGACCGTGCGGTCGCCGTAGACCTTCACGAGATCCGTCGCCACGAGGTCGGGCGCGCCGCCCGCCTTCTCCGCGCGCTCGTTCGCCATCGCGCGCATCGCCTCCATCACCAAGTCGCTCATAAGACACTCTCCTTCGCGTCATGTTCGGCCGAGATCGCCGAGTTCGAGACCTCGACCTGCTCCGAGTCGAGCCAGAAGCGGATGCGGTCGCCCTCCAGGTCGCTTGCGTTCCTGCCGCGCTCGACCAGATGCGCGCGTACGCCCTTCTCGCCGAACATCTCGATCTCGCCCTTTTTCTTGCGGTAGGTCGCCAGCGCGCACGTCCCGACGCGCGTCTCGTTCGAAATGACGACGTTCCCGGCCGCCACGACGCGCGCGAGGCGGTTCGAGGCCGTGAGGAACGCGAACACGCGATCCGCGCAGAGCGTGTAGTCGCTTTCGTACTCGACGACCACGTTCCCGTCGAAGAGGATGACGCCCGCCTTGCGGTCGAAGTCGCTCGACACGCTGCGGATGCGTGCAGACTGGTTGCCCCTCCGATGCCGTTCCACCCCGCGGTCCTCGCGATCGTCATCCTCCGACACGGCAGCGGACGCCTTCGCATCGACAGCCTCGCGCGGATCCAGCAGCAGCATCACGCCCAGCAGAGCAGAGAGCATCGTCGCCATCACAGCAGCCCTCCCCCGCCCTTGAGATCCTTCGATTCGAGGTCGGAATCCTGCGTCACGCGCACGTACCCCTCCGGCGAGGAGAAGTAGACCCCGCGCCCCCGGAAGACCGTCCCGCCCTGCGTCAGCTTGGCGGGGCCTTCGGCCCAGCCGCTCTTCGTCAGGCGGTCGACGACGCAGTTCTGCGCCTCCAGCGTCCGGTCAAGCGAACCGTCCTTCTTGAACATGCGCACGACGACGCCCTCCGCCCAGACGAGCCCGGAGTCCAGGAAGTACTGGGCCTTCTTCGCCTGGATGGACGTCTTCACCGCGCCGTCCGGGAACGTCTCGACCGGGAGCGCCACGTTTTCCGCCGGCGTCTGGAGGCTCCGGACACACTGCCGGTAGGCTTCGCGCAGACGCTCGACCTCGTGCGTAAGGTCGGCGCGCTTCGCCAGCCACGCGGTCGAGTCGAACGCCCGCGCGCCCAGCGCCCACAGGCAGAGCGACAGCAGGACGCACGGGCCCGCGCCACGCGCAAGCCCGCCGCCGCCGAACGCGGCACCCGTCTCGACCCGAAATTTTGTCATGCCGCGAATTATACCAAAAACCCCGTGAAAACTCTATCGCGCCGCCTCCGCCTCTTCGGATTTAACGCCCGGCAAACTCCATGAGCGCAAGTCGGCCGTCCGCAACCACCTAAAGCGCCGCGAACAGCAACGTCATCTCGCGCTCCTCGCCGTCGACCTCGACGAGGGCCCGCACCCGCCGCAACGTCTCGGGGTGCTTCTTTGCGGTGTCCGCCGCCGTCAGCCGGACGGTCTCGTCCGACAGGACGCCGCCCGACGCCTCGCGGCTCTCCACGACCTCGTGCCTCATGCCGTCCTTCTGCCGGAGGACCCAGTACACCTCCCTCGCCGTCAGGCCGTGGAGGAACCCGAAGTCGACGTACGCCCTGTCCGCGAGCAGGACGTCCCCGCCCTTCATGTCCTTCGTGAGCGCGTCCGCCATCGTGGAGTCGTGGGGCTTCCCGGCCTCGATGCGCACGACAGACGGGACGGACGAGCCCACGGGCAGCCGGACGTGCATCTTCGCCGCCGCCTTCCGGCTCCTGTACGGGCAGCTGGCGATGCAGGTGTGCGCGAGCCTGATGACCGTCGAGTCGATGGCGAAGATGCCTCGCTTCCTGAAGCGTGCGAGAACGTGTTGCGCCTCCCCGGCGTCGCGTTGCGCACGAGCCTGAGCTTCCGCCTGTTCAGGTCGGCGTCATCGCAGATCTCCGTGAGGCACGACGCGCGGGAGATGTGGCCGAGGATGAGCATGGCGAAGTGGCTCGTCGCCGAGAACCATGGTAGTGTTCCTTTCCGAATTTCTTGAATCAGCCCTTTACCTGACCTTCGCGATCTTGCCGGACTGGATCGACTCGTAACAGCCGAGCATGGCCTCGATCGTCTGGCGGTGCCACTTCAGATTGATGAGCGGCTGCTTGTGTTCGCGGATGCAGGCGACGAACTCGTCGATGAGGCCGATCCACTCGTCGAAGTACGTGTACTGCACCGTGTAGCGGTCGTTCGGCGCGCCGTTGTGGTAGACGTTCGGGCCGAAGCAGTCGCATGAGAGCATCCCCTTCTCGCCCGTGATCGTGAGGTTCACCTCCATGCGCTTCGGGAAGCGCTCCCAGCCCGGCCCCGGCACCTTGATCCTCTCCTCCAGGCGCGACCACGACGGGTCGAAGAGGAACGCCGTGCCGTCCTTCATCTTGCCGACAGCCATCAGCATGTCCTCGACCTTGAGACCGTCGCGCAGGTTCGGCGCGACCTCGGCGTAGATGTAGTCGAAGTCCGAGCCCGTCAGGTGGCGGATGAGGTCGAAGATGTGCGGATGGTCGCACAAGGCGCCGCCCTTGAAGCGCGGGTCGCCCTTCTTCAGGTGTTCGACCTTGCCGAAGCTCGCCTGCGGGTCGCCCTGCCACGGGAACGCCCACACCGGCGAGAGCGTGATGTTCGTCGCCTGCACGGCCTTGATCCTGCCGATCGCGCCATCCTTGATGAGCTTCTTCAGTCGCCGGACGACGGCGTTGTAGTGCATCTCCAGCTCGACCTGGCAGACGACGCCCGCCTTGTCGCACATGGCGACCATCTCGTCGTATTCTTTCATGTCGAAGGTCGGGATCTTCATCGAGAGGATGTGGATGCCCTTCTCGGCGCACCACTTCATCTGCGCGAAGTGCTGGTCGTTCGCGGACGCGATGACGACGGCCTCGATGTCGGGATGCTTGGCGTACATCTCCTCGGGGTCGAGGTAGCAGGGAACGCCCGTCTTGTAGAGTTCGTAGGTCTTCTTCGCGTCCGCGTCCTGCGCGCAGCTCGCGACCCAGTCGAGCTTCTTGTTGTCGAGAAGCGTCTGGTAGTACTTGCGGGTATGGCCGTGGGTCATGCCCATCATGGCGATCTTGACTGGTTTCATTAGCGCACCTCCGCGACCTTGATGGATTCGTTCGTGTCGAGACCCTTCTTGAGGGCGATAGTCTTCGCGGCCTTCGCCTTGTCGGCGGCGAACGCGAGCTCGGCGGCCTTCGTCGCCTTCGCCCACGCGGACTTCCAGACCTTCGCGTCCGCGCGCTTCTGCAGGAGCGCGAACGCCGCGCGGACGTTCCAGACCTCCTCGTAGGAGAGGCCGAAGAGCTCCGTATCGACGTCGGTGTACTCGACGAAGCCCTTCGCGTCCCAGCAGCGGATCGAGGCGTGCGGCGTGTGGGTGTCCACCGTCTGGTCGCAGGCGACGCCGCGCCTGGCGATGATCTCGTGGCGGTCGTAGCCGAGTTCCGCCTTCGGCAGGTTCGCGCCGATCTCGACGGAGACGTTCACGTCGTTCGCGAGCTTGGCGAGGACGTTGATCGCCGCGCCGTTCGCGACGGCCATGACGCGCACGACGTCCGCCGCGCCGAGATAGGCGGCGAGGTCGAGTTCCTTCGCGAGCATCGCCTGCAGATCCGTGCCTTTCGGCGCGAACGCGGCGAAGCGGAGCGTCGAGACGCCTTCCAGCGTGCCGTTCTCCGTCATCTTCTTGAGCTCGACGATCTTGCGCTCCATGCGCCCCGGCAGGAGCGGCGTCGCCCCCACGTAGCAGTGACCGTCCTTGAGCGCGATCTCGCCTTTTGCGGCCCCGTACTTCTCGCGCAGGAAGTCGAGCCCCTTATTCATTTTCCTGATGTTCATCTTGTGTGTTGACCTTTCTGGATAGCAAAATTTCATAACTATAGATAGAGATTAACTCCGATGATTGATGCTCTCGCTACCGCTCCGCAGGTTCATGCTGGCTTCGCAGAGGCCAGCCCCAAAAACAATCGTTTCCAGGCCGTTTTCGGGGAATTGGACGCCTTTCGACGACTTATTCTGCGGAGCGGTAGCGAGAGCCATACGGATCGGAGTTTCTTTCTTACAAACACTTCACGAGCGGCTTGTACTTCGCGAGGTAGGCTGCGTTCTTCTCGTCGCCGCCCGGCGCGTTCGCCGAGTTCCAGACCGGCGGCACGATTCCGCGCTCGACGCACTGGCGGCAGCATTCGATCTCCATGAGGTGCGCGATCGTGAAGTCCACCACGTTCGAGACGGGGCCGATCGGCGTCGTCATTCCCGGCACGTGCACGACCGCGTCGCCGACGGGATTGTAGTCGTCGATGCAGACGTCCGCATAGTCGAAGAGGTTCTTGCCGTTCGGGTGGCGGATGAAATGGTCTTTCGGCATCTCCTTCTGCCAGTACGAGCTCGCGACGGCAATGATCTTCATGCCGCGCTTCTTGCACTCCTCCGCCGCGTCGATCGTCGCCGGATTGATGCCGATGTTGTGGAAGAAGATGACCACGTCGTCCTTCTGCGGGTTGTAGTACTTGACGATGGACGCGCCAAAGTTGACGGTGCGCTCCAGCTCCAGGTATTTGAGCGCCTGGTTGAAGACGGAGAGCGCGGTCTCCATCATCGGGTTGATGTTCGCGAGGCCACCCGCGCGGAAGAACATCTCGCCCATCGCGAGGGTGGTGTGCCCGCCGCCCGCGTAGACGTAGATGAGCCGGTCGTCCGCGATGGCGTCCGCCATCAGCTTGCCCGCCGCCTGGATGTTCTTCTCCTGCTTTTCGGCGACTTCCCTGATGTTGGCAATCGCCTTTTCGATGTATCCGTAGTCGTTGATCATAGATGTTGAGGGTTGAGAGGTGAGAGTTGAGGGGTGAGGGGTGAGGGTTTGGTTACTTCTTGCAGACGCGCCGATAGTTCTCGCCGATCGTGTCCCAGAGCTTGAGCGCGTCCGGTGCGCCGACGACCGTGCCGTAGCCGCCGCGATAGGTCCACGCCGCGAGGCGGTCGACGCCCATCTCCTCGGCGATGTCCACCCACTTGGCGACCTGCGCGAAGTCCTTCGGCTGCTTGTAGTAGCCCATGAGCCAGCGTTCGGACTTCTTGCCGTACTTCTTCGCGATCGCGACCGTGCGCGCGGTGATGTCGCGGTAGAAGTCCTCAGGAAGCGCCCAGTTGATGATCGTCGTCGAGAAGACGTCGAAGTGGGGACAGGCCCCCACCATGTCCCAGTTGTCGTAGCCGCGGTATTCCGAAACGTAGTAGCCGTTCTGCGTCGCGTGCACGCAGCACGTGATCTCCAGCTTCGGGTCGATCTCCTTCAGCGCCTTCGACGTGTCGGACAGGACGACGAGCGCCTCGCGCCAGCGGAACTGCTTCACGTCGTTCGTCATGTAGCGCGGCATCGGATAGCCGTAGTAGTCCTCGAAGCGCTTGCGGCAGACGGGACAGTAGCACGTCCAGTCGTCGGCGACGCCGCCCGTGATGGACGCGATGCCCTTCGGGAAGGCGTAGTGCGGCTCGTCCCAGAAGAAGCCGTCCGGCTTCGCCTCGCGGGCGAGCGTCGTGCAGAAGTTCCTGAAGTAGTCGCGGTAGCTGTTCGTGTTGAAGCACGCATACGGGAGCTTCTCGCCGGTGAGGGCCGAGACCTGACGGTTCTCGACATTGTCCTGCAGGAACTTCGAGACCTGCTCGCCGCCGAAGTACTTGCCGTTGCCCCACGGGTCGATGAGGACCTTCAGGCCGAGCTCGTGCGCCTTGTCGACGATGGCGGGGATGTTCGGCCGCCAGAAGTCGAAGTCGAATTCGGTCACGGCGAGGATGACCTGCGTGACGCCGTGCGCCTTCATCTCCCTGAAGTCGGCTTCCGCGTGCTCGACGTAGTTGAGTCCGTAATAGCTGATGGATGTTTCGGTTATCATGGTTTTGGGTTTGGCTTGTTTATGGTGGTAATCAATATTTTCTCTGCTGGCGGCGCCTTAACACGGAGACGCCGGAGGCTCGGAGACACGGAGAATGGCTATGCTGAAAATCGTTTTCATCGTTCTCCGCGCCTCCGATTCTCCGTTACCTCCGTGTTAAGCGAAAGCAACTCGCTCTTCCTCTCGAACAACGTCTCCAGCTCCTCCAGCGTCTTGCCTTTCGTCTCCGGGATGAAGCACGCCGTGACGAAATACAGCACGCCGTTCGCGGCGAAGAAGAAGAACATCGAATGCCAGCCCCAGCGGTTGACCCACGGCAAGAACGTCGAGGCCAGTCCCCATGCGACGAACTGGTTCATGAAGAGCGCGATCGCCATGCCGTTCGCGCGGATGCGCTGCGGCATCAGTTCGGAGAGGACGAGCCACACGCAGATGCCCGGCCCCAGCGCATAGAAGACCTGCATCAGGAAGAACGCCGCGAGGCAAAGACCGCCCGTCGCCGCGTTCGCCGCGACGCCGAAACGCTCGATCGCGAGGAAGACACCGCCAATCGCCGCGAGTCCCAGCGTCATGCCCGCCGTGCCGAGCTTGAGGAGGAACGTACGGCCCTTGCGGTCGATGAGCGCGGCGGCGACGACCGTCATCAGCAGGTTCGTCAGCTTGATCGCGAAGTCGCCGACGTTGCCGAGCGAGCCCGCAAACCCCGCCTTCTGGAAGATCACCACCGAATAGCTCGTGATTGAGCTCATGCCCGTCGTCTTGTTGAACGTCAGGACTAGCACGGCCAAGAGGAACGGCAAGACGTAGCGACGAGAAATAATCGAATGATCGAATCGGCGAATGGTCGAATCGATTGCAAGCCCTCGGACGCGACAAGCGCGTCCCTCCCGCATCTTCGCAGAACCATCAGATTTTGCCGTCTTTCGGGAGGGACGGGCTTGTCCCGTCCGCAATCTCTTTTCCTGATTCGCCAGCCACGTCGGCGACTCGGCGAGCCGCAGCGCCCCCACGAACAGCGCCGCGACCGGCAGCATCGTCCACCAGAAGTTGACCTTCCAGGCGAGATCCTTCAGCGATTCGCCGAACGTCGCCGCCACGGCGTAGCCGACCGTCGCCGCGAGGACAAGACCCAGCCCGAGGCAGAACTGGAAGACGCCCGTGCCGCGCCCGCGAATCGCCGGCGGCAGCGTCTCCGTGAGGTACATGGGCATCACGACGGACATGTAGCCCGCGCTCATGCCCTGGAGAACGCGCCCGACGACCATCACGGCGAAAGAGCCGCCCGACAGGCAGACCGTCGGGATCGCGGCGAGAAAAAGCGCGGCGGACGCGACGATCATCCGCTTGCGCCCGAACCGCTCGGCCAGCACGCCTGCCGTCAGCGACGAGACGATGCCGCCGAACAGTACCGCCCCGACGACGACGCTGAGCTGGGCGTCCGAAAACAGCCCCAGCGCGCGGATGTACGGCATCGCCGCGGCGATCGTGCCGAAGTCGATTCCGTACAAAAGCCCGCCCAGCCCCGCCATCGCGAGGAGGAATCCGACCGGCATCTGTCCCTTTTCCGTCATCACGCGGATATTGTAGCAAACCGCCGCTGGGAATACCATCTTCGTTTCACCAAATAAACCTATTCGATTTCACAATCCCCCTTGCGTCGGACGGCATGGCTCGTCGCGCGCAACCCGGCATCGGACACCGTCCGCGCCTCGGAGAGGATTTGTTGGCGGGCGAGCAAAATGAGACAGTCCGGGCGGGCAAAATGAGACAGGCGAAAGGCGGCGAAACCCCTGCGGA
>CAKTZI010000006.1 GCA_934635385.1 uncultured Kiritimatiellota bacterium
CACGGAAGTCAAGGGCCCCTTCGCCGAGGGTAGTGCGGGACTCGCCCGCGCGAGAGTAGGGCGCCGCCGGCTTTCTTTAATCGGAGCGTAGCGCAGCCTGGTAGCGCGTTTGCTTCGGGAGCAAAAGGCCGAGGGTTCAAATCCCTCCGCTCCGACCATCCCGAAATCGCCATTCCTTGAGGGGAATGGTCTTTTTTTATGTCAGCGAAACAGTCAGTGAAACTTGCCGTCGAGGGCGGACGTAAAGTCTGGTCGCGCGGCTTCCCGTCGTGGCCGCAGTTCGACCGGCGGACGGATCGTGCCGTGCTGGACATCCTCCATTCGGGGAAGGTCAACTACTGGACGGGACCCGTGGGGCTTCAGTTCGAGGCGGCGTGGGCCCGCTGGCTGGGCGTCTCGCAGGCGGTCTCCGTCTCAAGCGGCACGGCGGCCCTGCACGTTGCGCTGGCCGCGCTGGGCATCGGTTCCGGCGACGAGGTCGTTTGCACGTCCTATTCGTTTATCGCGTCTTCCTTTTGCGCCCTCCAGTGTGGCGCCTTGCCGGTCTTCTGCGACGTCGGCGCGGATCACCTCATCGACCCCGAGAAGATCGAGGCCTGCCTGACCGCACGCACGAAGGCGATTGTCGTCGTCCACCTGTATGGCGTTGTCGCGGACATGGATCCGATCCTTAAGATCGCAAGACGTCATCGTCTTTTCGTCATCGAAGATTGCGCCCAGTGCATCGGCGGCGTCTACAGGGGACGAAAGGTCGGTTCGCTCGGCACGGTCGGCTGCTTCTCCTTCTGCCAGTCCAAGCATTTCACGACGGGCGGCGAGGGCGGCATGGTCTGCTGCAACGACGCGGCCTTGGCCGGCGAGATTCGTGCGTTGCGCGACCATGGCTATGAGGCGAAGGCCAAGCTGGGCCTCTTGGCGGCCGACGGGCATCCGCTTTACGTGCACCGCCGCGTGGGCTACAACTTCCGCCTGACGGAGATCCAGTCCGCGATTGGCCTCGGCGAGCTGCGGCGGCTCGACAGCTGGAACCTGCCGCGTCGGCGGAAGCTGGCGCGGACGCTGATGGCCGGGCTCGCGGGGCATCCCCTCGTCAAGCACGCGCCTGTCGACACGCCGGCACGCCAGAATGCGTTTTGGCTGGTGCCGTTCGTGCTGGACACGTCAAAGCTGAAGGTCTCGATGAAGGCGTTTGCCGCCGCCGTCCAGGCCGAGGGCGCGAGCGTGCAGACCGTGCATTGGCCCGAAATGTACAAGGAAGAGGCGTTCACCCGTCCGTGCGGATTCGGCACGGCAAACTATCCGTTTCGGGATCCGGCGCATCGCCCGATCGACTACACGGCATTCGACTGCGCGACGGCGCGTACGCTGGCCGAGTCGACGCTTTCGTTTTGGGTGCATCCGACTTACACGCTCGCCCATGTCCGCGCGGACATCCGTGCGTTCGAGAAGGTCGCCGCGCAGATGATGAGATAACGGATTTTATGCTATAATACCCGCCATGGGAATCAGAATTCTTGGAACGGGGAGCTACCTGCCGCCGAAGGTGGTGACCAACGCAGACATCGCGGCGGCGCTCGACACGTCGGATGAGTGGATCTTCTCGCACACGGGCATCCACGCGCGCCACATCGCCGGCGAGGGCGAGACGACGTCCACGATGGCGACGAAGGCCGCGCGCGCGGCGCTGGCGGCGGCGAACGTGGCGCCGGAGGAGGTCGGCCTCATCGTGCTCGCGACCTCGACGCCCGACTACAACACCTTCCCGTCGACGGCCTGCATCGTGCAGGGGCTTCTCGGCTGCGCGCACGCGGGCGCCTATGACCTGCTGGCGGCGTGCGCGGGCTTCGTCTACGCGCTGGAGCAGGCGCGCGGGTGGCTCGCCTGCAATCCGGGGCGGAAAGTCCTCGTCATCGGCTCGGAGTGCCTGACGCGCATCGTGGACTGGACGGACCGCAGCTCGTGCATCCTCTTCGGCGACGGCGCCGGGGCGATCGTGCTGGCGGAGGACGCGGCGGCGCCCGCGACGGCGACGGCGATCCTGGGGGCGGACGGCTCCGGCCGCCACTTCATCCAGCGCACGGGCGGCACGATGGCGTCCCTGCCGTTCGACCCGGTGACGGGCCTCCCGACCGCCGCGCCGCACGTGCCGCGCGCCACGCTCTCGCTCATGGGCCACGAGGTCTTCGCGTTCGCCGTGAAGACGATGTCGCGCGTGACGCAGGATCTCTGCGCGCGCAAGGGCGTCGAGACGTCCTCGCTTGACCGCGTTTTCGCGCATCAGGCGAACGGCCGCATCATCGAGGCGTGCGCGCGCCGCATGAAGCTGCCGCTGGAGAAGTTCTGGCTCAACCTCGCGGAGACGGCGAACACGTCCGCCGCGTCCATCCCGATCTCCCTCGACCAGGCCGTCCGCACGGGTGCGCTCAAGGACGGCATGAACATCGTCCTCGTCGGCTTCGGCGCGGGCCTCACCTACGCCGGGACGTACCTGACCTGGCCCAATCTCTGACAGTCCCCTGACATTTTGCACACGAAAGGAATCCAGACCATGAAGAAAGTGATGATCACCGGCATTGGCATGCTCTGCGCGAGCGGCAACGGCAAGGACGCCGCCTGGGCCAGCATCAAGGCCGGCAAGCCCGGCATCGGCCGGATTACGAAGTTCGACGCGTCCCGCTGCACCTCGCAGGTCGCGGCCGAGGTGAAGGACTTCCACGCCTACGCCATCGAGTCGGGCCTCATCGACAAGCGCGAGGCGCGCCACATGGCGCTCTTCTCGCAGTATGCGGTCGCGGCGGCCGCCGAGGCGTGGAAGGACGCCGGCTACACCGCCGAGACGAAGCCCGACATGGATCGCGTGGGCGTCCTGATCGGCAACGGCATCGGCGGGCTGGACGTGACGGGCGAGAGCTACAAGGTCCTCTTCGACCGCGGGCCGGACCGCGTCTCGCCGCTCGCGATCCCGGAGCTGATTCCGAACGAGGCGGCGGGCAACATCGCGATCGCGCTCGGCGCGAAGGGTCCGGCGCAGGTCGTCGTCACGGCGTGCGCGTCCTCGACGGATGCCCTCGGCTTCGCGCTGGACATGATCCGCGCGGGGCGTGCGGACGTCGTCGTCGCCGGCGGCACCGAGGCGGCGATCATCGAGTTCGCGATCGGCGGCTTCATGAAGATGAAAGCGCTCTCGACGCACTACAACGACACGCCGGAGACGAGCTGCCGTCCGTTCACCAAGGGCCGCGATGGCTTCGTCATGGGCGAGGGCGCGGCGGTGCTCGTCCTCGAAAGCGAGGAGCACGCGAAGGCGCGCGGCGCGAAGGTCTACGCCGAGCTCGCGGGCTACGGCGCGACGTGCGACGCCTACCACATCACGGCGCCGGATCCGTCCGGGGCCGGTGCGATCAAGGCGATCGAGATCGCGCTGAAGGACGCGGGCGTGACCGACAAGACGACGGTCGACTACATCAACGCGCACGGCACCTCGACGCACCTCAACGACCAGATGGAGACGAAGGCGTTCAAGACGATCTTCGGCGAGGAGGGCGCGAAGAAGATCAACGTGTCCTCGACGAAGTCGATGCACGGCCACCTCCTCGGCGCGACGGGCGCGCTGGAGGCGGCGATCACGGCGCTCGCGATCAAGGAGGGCTTCGTGCCGCCGACGATCAACTACGACGAGCCCGACCTCGACGTCGACACGGCGAAGGGCGAGACCCCGCTCGACCTCAACTACACGCCGAACAGGGGCGTCGCGCGCGACATCCGCGTCGCGCTCTCGACGTCGCTCGGCTTCGGCGGGCACAACGGCGTCCTGGTGCTGAAAAAGGCGTAAGTCATGGAACTCCCGCAGTTCAAGGAAGTCTACAACCAGAGCGGCGAGTCGCTGCTGCCGCACCGTCCGCCGTTCCTCTTCGTCGACCGCCTGCTGTCGGCGGACGAGACGGGCGGCATCGGCGAGTACACGTTCACGCGCGAGAAGAACGACTTCTTCAAGGGGCACTTCCCCAACTACCCCGTCGTGCCCGGCGTCGTCCTCATCGAGGCGATGGCGCAGGTCGCGGGCGCGGTGGTCGTCGCGCGCGGCGTCCTCGGCGCGGACGCGACGTTCCTCCTTGCGGCCGTTTCCGACGCGCGCTTCCGCCATCCGTTCCGTCCGGGCGACCGGCTCGTGACGGTCGTCGAGACCGTGCGCGCGAAGAGGCCGCTCGGCATCTTCAGGTTCAAGGGCTACCTGAACGGCGAGCCGGACGCGAAGGGGCTTCCGGCGGTCGAGTGCTCCGTCAAGTGCATGATGGGCGACGGGGGGAACAAGTGATTCGGATCGTCAAGGCGGGCGACCGGCGGATCGCGGCGTTCAACGCGCGTCCGGCGTTTCCCGAAGAGGCCGAGAAGGCCGCCGCCGCCGCGCTTGCCGACATCCGCGCGCGCGGCGACCGCGCCGTCCTGGATCTCGTCGCGAAGTTCGAGGGCTTCAGGGCGCGCTCGGCGAAGGACTTGCGCGTCGATCTCGCGAAGGTCTCCGAGAGGGGAATCGACGCGAAGCTCGTGCGGGCCGTGAAGGACGCGCACCGCCGCGTCCTCGCGTTCTCGAAGGCGTCCCTCCGCCGGCCGTGGTCGATGAAGACGCCGCGCGGCGGTTCGGCCGGCGAGTTCTTCTCGCCGATGGATCGCGTGGGCGTCTACGTGCCGGGCGGCACGGCGCCGCTCGCCTCGACGGCCGTCATGACGGTCACGCTCGCGAAAGCGGCGGGCGTGAAGGAGATCGTCGCCTGCACGCCGGCCGGGAAGGACGGCAAGGTGAACCCCGTCCTCCTCTTCGCGCTCAAGCTCGCGGGCGCGACCGAAGTCTACCGCGTCGGCGGCATCCAGGCGATCGGCCTCATGGCGTTCGGCACGAAGGCGTGCCGCAAGGTGCAGAAGATCGCCGGGCCGGGCAACGCCTTTGTCACGGCGGCGAAGCGGCAGGTCTACGGCTACGTCGCGATCGATCAGGTCGCCGGGCCGAGCGAGATCGCCGTGCTGACGGACGGCTCGGTCGACAGGCGGTGGATTGCGGCCGACCTCCTTTCGCAGGCCGAGCATGGCTCGGGCTATGAGAAGTCGCTTTGCGTCTGCACGTCCGCCGCGTTCGCCGAGGAGATTCGCGCGGAAGTCCTCGCACAGGCGAAGACGCTCTCGCGCCGCGCGCTCGTCGCGCGCGTCATCGACCGTGACGGCATCCTCATCGTCGTCGCGAAGGACGTCGCCGAAGGGCTGGCGGTCGTGAACGACTTCGCGCCGGAGCATTTCGAGATCATGACGAAGGACGCGCTGAAGGTCATGAAGGGCGTACGCGCGGCCGGCGCGGTGTTCGCGGGCGCGTGGACGCCCGAATCGGCGGGCGACTTCGTCGCGGGGCCGTCGCACGTGCTGCCGACGGGCGGCGCGGCGAACATGTTCAGCGGCCTCACGCCGGACGACTTCCGCCGCCGCCACAGTTTCGTCGCCTTCACCGAGGCCGACCTCGCCCAGACGAAGGCCACCATCGAGGCGTTCGCCGCCGTCGAGGGGCTGGACGGGCACGGCCGCGCCGCGACCATCCGCTTCGAATGACCTTTCTGCAGCGACACGCCTACGCCATCGGCTGCGCCGTGGCGGCCTGCGCCTGGCCGTTCCTCGGCAAGCGCCGGCGCATCGCCGTCGAGAACATCCTGCGCGCGAAGGTCACGGACGACCCGAAGGAGGCGCGGCGGATCGCGAAGCGCTCCCTCTGCCACCTCGCCGGGCACATCGGCGAGGCGCTGTTCGTGCCGGCGGTCGTCACCCGGGAGAACTACCGCGACCATCTCGACACGTCGTGCGTGTCCGACGCGAACGTGAAGCTGCTGCTGGACTCGCCCGGCCGGCCGATCCTGCTCGTCTCGTCCCACCATGGCGTCTGGGAGGCGGCGACGAACGTCCTCTCGTTCGCGCGGCCGATGATCGCCATCGCGCGCGTCCAGAACAACCGCTTCGTTGCGAAGTGGATGAAGAAACACCATTTCCGCGGGCCGGTGACGCTTGTGGACAAGAACCACGGCTTCACGCCGGCGGTGCTGGAGCAGTGGCAGCGCGACGGCGCGGCGATGACGATCCTGATGGACCAGCACGCGGGACGGGGCGCGCCGCTCACGTTCTTCGGGCGTCCGGCGCGGACGTACACGACGGCGGCGCGGCTCGCGATCCGGACGGGCTGCCCGATCGTCGTCGGCTCGTTCGTTCGCATCGCGCCCTACCGCTACCGCCTCGTCGCGTCCGGCGACCCGATCGTCCTCTCGAAGGCGGACGACCGGAATGCCGCGACGCAGCTCCTGAACGACCGTCTGGAGGCGGCGATTCGCGAGTATCCCGAACAGTATCTCTGGCTGCACAGGAGGTGGCGCGATGACTAACGCGACGTTCTCGATGATCTGCGACTTCCTCTGTCTGGGGCTGAGCTTCGTCTTCCTCTGGTCGACGTTCCTCGTCCTCGTCGGGCTCATCAAGCCGGCGAAGCCGCATCCGAAAGCCGCGCGCAGGCTGAAGTTCGTCGTGCTCGTCTGCGCGCGCAACGAGGCGTCCGTCATCCGCCTGCCGGTGAAGAGCGTGCTGCTCTCGAAGTATCCGGCCGGGCTGCGCGAGGTGATTGTCCTCGCGGACAACTGCACCGACCGCACGGTGGAGGTGGCGCGCGCGGCGGGCGCGACCGTCTGGGAGAAGACGGAGCCGAGCCGCGGCAAGGGCGACGTGCTGGCGTGGGGGCTGCGGAAGCTGCGGGCCGAGCGCACGTGCGATGCGGTCGCGGTCTTCGACGCGGACAACATCTGCTCCGACGGCTGGTTTGACGCGGTGAACGACGCGCTGCAGGACGGCGAGACGGTCGTCACGGGCCGCCGCCGCTCGTCCAACGCGCGCGCGAACGTGATCTCCGGCTGGTACACGGTCTACTGGGACATGATGAACGAGCTCTCGAACCGCGTGCGGACGAACCTCGGCCTGTCGGGCAAGCTGACGGGCACGGGGTTCGCGTTCCTCCTCTCCGCGCTGGGGCCGGAGGGCTGGCGGACGCAGACGATGGTCGAGGACGTCGAGTTCACCGTCCAGACGAACCTGCGCGGCGGCCGCATCGCCTACGTGCCCGCCGCCGACTACGCGGACGAGCAGCCCGTGACCGTGCCGTACATGTGGCGGCAGCTGCGCCGCTGGGCGACGGGCGGCTGGCAGGTCGTGCGCCTGTATTTCCCGACGTGGATCCGTGCCCTGCGCGCCCGCCCGTCGCTGCGGCTCTTCGACAGCTTCTTCGCGATCCTGACGGGGATGTCCGTCGCGTTCGTCCTCCTGTTCAACTTCCTCGCGCTCTTCGTGCGTCTCGCGTGCGACGCGGCCGACGCGGCGGCGGTGCACTTCTTCTTCGGCGTGTTCCTCTTCGTCTTCGTGATGGGGTGGTTCACGGCGTGGGCGGCGGTCGCGCTCTCGCCCCAGAAGCGCCGGCCGTGCGTCGCGTCGATCCTGACGTTCCCTGTCTTCTCGCTCGTCCTCTCGGCGGCCGTCCTCTACACGCTCGTGCGCCCGACGCGCCGCTGGAAGCCGATTCCGCATGGCGAGGGGTCTGTCCCCACAGTGAAAAAGACGGAGGGTTAGCCAGCGATGGTCGAAGTCATTGTCTTAAGCGTGTTGCAGGGCATTGCGGAGTTCCTGCCGATCTCCAGTTCGGGGCATCTCATTCTCGGGCGTTCGCTCCTCGGGCTCGGCGACGTCGGCTTGCGGCTCGACATCTTCCTGCATGTCGGGACGCTGATCGCCGTCTTCGCGTTCTACGGGGCGACGGTCGGGAGGCTGGCGAAGGGGCTTTTCGACGCGGAATCGTCCGCGAATCGCATGGCGGCGTGGTCATATGCGGCCAAGATCGTCCTCTCGGCCGTGCCGGCGGGCGTGGTTGGCCTCCTCTTCAAGGATGCGATCGGAACGACGTTCGCCGCGCCGAAGGCGGTGGGCGGTGCGCTGCTCTTCACGGGCGTCGTCCTCACGGTGACGCGCTTCCTGCCGAAGGGCGAAAGGGACGTCTCGTTTGGACGGGCGTTCCTGATGGGCGTCGCGCAGGCTGCCGCGATCCTGCCGGGCGTCTCGCGTTCGGGCCTGACGCTCGCCGCCGCGCGCGCCGCGAAGGTGGACGCCGCGAAGTCCGCCGAGTTTTCGTTCCTGATGAGCGCGCCGCCGATCGCGGGCGCGGCGCTGCTGGAGATCCTGAAGGCCGTCCGCGCGTCCGAAGCGGCCGCCGTGCCGGAGGTCGGCTGGGGGCTCTGCGCCGTCGGCGCGGCGCTCGCGGCCGTCGTCGGCTACTTCGCGCTCAAGCTGCTCGTGGCGTCGCTGAAGGGGCGCTGGTTCTGGCTCTTCGGGCCGTATTGTTTCTTGGTTGGCGCGCTGACGCTGGCGCTTGCGTAAAGGGGGGAAACGATGTCGATTGTGATTGGCTGCCTGGTCACGGCGATTCTCGTCGCCGCCGTCGCCTTTTTGTTCCTGCAGGCCCGTCTCGCGGCGGAGCGGCGCTTTGCGGAGGAGAAGGAGCGGACGCTCGGCGCGAAGCTGGAGGCGATCGTCGCGCAGGTCTCGGACGTGACGGCGCGTTCGCTTGCCGCGCGCGAGCGGGAGCTCGCGGAGCGGAACGCCGCGCAGGTGCGGCCGCTCTTCGACCGGATGAAGGGCGACCTCGACGCCTTCCGCCAGGCGGCGGCCGCCGCGCAGACGGAGAACGCGAAGCTCGGCGCGTCGCTGAAGACGCAGATCGAGGAGGTCGGGAAGAAGGCCGAGGGGCTGGGGCGTCAGGCGGACGAGTTCGTGACGGCCCTGAAGGGCGGCAACAAGGTGCAGGGCAACTGGGGCGAGGGCATTCTCGCGAAGACGCTGGAGGACGCGGGCCTCGTGAAGGGCGAGAACTTCACGGAGCAGGAGGGAACGCGCGCCGACCGTCCCGACGTCACCGTCTTCGACGGCGCGGGACACAGGATCTTCATCGACGCCAAGGTCAACATCACCGACTTCATCGACGCGGCCAACGCGGCGAACGAGGGGCGGGCGGAGGCGTCCGCCGCGCTGATGAGGAAGCACGCCGCGAGCGTCCGCGAACAGGTGAAGCGGCTGGCGGCGAAGGACTATCCGCGAGCGCTCGGCGGCGCGGAAGTCGTCATCATGTTCCTGCCGAGCGAGGCGACCTATTCGGCGGCGGTCATTGCCGACCCGTCGCTCATCGGGTTTGCAAATGCGCAGAAGGTCGTCCTTGCGACGCCGCAGACGCTGCTCACGCTGCTGACGCTCTTCCGGCTCGGCATCGTCCACCAGCAGGTCGAGAAGAACAACGCCGAGATCCACAAGCGCGCCGAGCAGGTCATCGCGCGCGTGGACGCCGCGTTCGCCGCGTTCGAGAAGGTCGGCAAGGCGCTGGATGACGCGACGGCGAAGTACCATGAGGCGTTGCGCAGGCTCGGGCTGGAGGAGGGCGCGCAGAATGTCCTCACGCCGGCGAAGGAGCTGGTGCGGCTGACCGATTCGGCCGCGAAGCGCAGCGCCAAGGTCTTTCAGGACTGAATCGCAGAAGGCAAGGGCGCGCAGCCCCCGATTTCTACCTAAGGAGAGTGACAATCCGTGAATTTTAGGATGAACTTTAGGTGACAATTCGTGATTTCTGATGGCTCGCAAGGTTGACAATCCGTGATTGTAAATTGTATAATCCCTTTTGAAAAAGGAGATTATTGTATTTACGCGCGCGAAACGTTGATTGCGTTTGACGAGGTGCAGTTGTATCCTAAGGCAAGGGGGTTGATCAAGTATTTGGTTGAGGACGGACGATACGACTATATCGAGACAGGGTCGCTCGTGTCGATTCGCAAGAACGTCGAGAGCATTGTTATTCCGTCGGAAGAGCGTTCAATCAGGCTCGATCCGATGGATTTCGAAGAGTTCCTGTGGGCGTTGGGTGATTCGACGTCGATCCCCTATCTCAGGGACTGCTTTGACGCGCTGAAGACATCCCGCGAACGGCTGTTCTACTATTCGCGGGCGGATCGGGACAATCGTGGCAACCGCATGGAGATCGATTTCCTGACGGTTCAAGGTCGGTGCATCTGCCCTATTGAAGTGAAATCGGCGGATAGTCGCTTTCATGTCTCATTGGACAAGTTCAGGAGCAAGTTCGGTGAGCAGCTCGGACGTTCAATCGTGCTGGCACCTAGAGATGTCCGACAGGATGGTGCTGTCGTCTGTCTACCACTCCCGATGGCGATGTTCGTTTGATCGAATCGCTCGCAAGATTGCCGCGCTTCTGAGCGGACAGGAAAGGCGGCGCACAAGAAACCTGTATTTACAGGTTGCGCAGGGAGTCAAAAAATATGATACACTTCCTGCGTGATGACGAAGACAAGCGAGAACGTGCGGCGAGCGGCCCGTCGAAATGACGGGGCGGCCGCGAGTGCTTCAGGCGCGCGAGGGCGCGCCGTGACGCGCGCGCTTGGAATCAGTACCCCCCCCCCCCACTTTTTAGCTGACGCGCCTGTAGCCCCTCTGAACGGGCGTTCCGGCGATTCTGCGCACGGCCTTCCGGCGGCGGGCGGTGACGGCTTTTTGCGTGCGCATGTGTGTGCGCCGAACAACCAGAAAACAATCCGAAAGGAAGGAATCCTGACAATGAGGAAATCGATGGCCTTGTCGCTTCTCGCGGCGGCCCTTTCGCTGGGCGCGGAAACCGTGCCCCTGTCCGAGACGGGCGACCTGCACCTGCCCGCGAACGTGACGGCGGACACGCCATGCCTGCTGCTGATCCATGGCGGCGGCTGGACGGAGATGAGCCGTCGGGACGTCGTGGGCATCGCCGACTACCTCTCGAAGGACTTGGGCTTCGTCGTCTACAACGTCGACTATCGGCTGGCTTCGCCGGAGCATCCGTGGCCGGCGTGCGGAGAGGATTGCATGGCGGCAGCCAGGTTCATGTTCACCGAGGCGTTCGCGCGCGCGGCGGGCGTCCGGCCCCGGAAGATCTGGATTGCCGGCGCGAGCGCGGGCGGGCATCTGGCGTTGTGGACGGGCCTTTCCCTGCCGTCCGAGCAGGTCGCCGGCATCGTGTCGATTTCGGGCATTGCCGATCCGGCGCCTGACTTCGCGCGGCATCCGAGACGCTATCGCGCGCTCTTCGGCGGACAGGATCCGGCGGCGGCGCGGCTTGACGCGATGAGCCCGCTACGGCTGATCCGTCCGAACGGCCCGCCCGTCCTGCTGACGCACGCGACGGGCGACAGGGTCGTCCCGATCGCCTCGGCGCGGAACTTCGAGAAGGCGTACCGCGCCGCCGGCAACCGCGTCGAGTTCTACGAATACCCGAACGAGATCGAGTGGGGGCTTTCCGGGCACTGCATCTGGCGACCGAATTCGAAGCCGCATCGCCTGATTGCCGCGCTGGAGCGGACGATCGCCGATTTCGTCCTGCCGCCGCGCGTGCCGACGCCACAGCCGGCCCAAAGCGCGGTCGAGGTGCATGCGTTCTACTACCCCGGCACGGAGCAGCGGTGGGAGTGGGATCTCCTCGAACGGACGCGGCCGCAGCTCAAGCCGCTGCTCGGCTGGTATGACGAGACGGATCCCGAAGTCGTCGACTGGCAGATCAAGTGGGCGGTCGAGCACGGCATCTCGGCGTTTTGCGTGGACTGGTACTGGAATCGCGGCGCGCGCCGGCTGGAGCACTGGGTGCAGGCGTACTACCGCGCCAAGCACCGCCGCTTCCTCAAGTGGTACATGATGTACGCGAACCACAACGAGCCCGGCGCCCACGACGAGGCGGACACGCGGCGGCTCGTGCAGTACTGGATCGACAGCTACTTCCGCACGCCGGAGTACTACCGCATCGACGGGAAGCCCGTCGTCGTGATCTGGGCGTTCGACCGGTTCGGCGAGGACTTCGCGGAGGAGGCGGCCCGGCGCGGCGAGAGGATCGCGCCCGAAGAGGGGCTGCGGCGGGCGATCGCGCTCATGCAGTCGGTTGTGCGCGCGGCGGGATTCCCCGGCATCCACTTCATCGACATGTACCACGGGCACGCCTACAGCGCGCGGCTGGTGGACGTGCCGCGCGCGGCCGGCTATTCGGCGCAGATGATCTACAACTTCGACACGATCGCCTGGAACCTCGCGCCCGAGGCGCGGCGGCCGGGCGACCGCAGGGACAGCTTCGACTACTCCCTGATCCGTCCGGCCGTCAACCGCTGGTGGGCGATGACGAGCCGCGATCCCGCGTTCCCGTTCTGGCCCATCGTCCCCACGGGCTGGGACGACCGGCCGCGCTCCTTCGAGAAGGCCCGCGTCATCCGCAACCGGACGCCGGAGGCGTTCCGCGAGATCCTCGCCGACTGCCGCGCGTTCTGCGAGACGAACGGCTTCACGCGCTGCATCGTCGCCCCGATCAACGAGTGGCAGGAGGGCAGCTACATCGAGCCGAACGAGGAATACGGGTTCGCGATGTACGACGCGATCCGGGAGGTCTTCTGCGAGAGGCCGGTCGGCGGATGGCCGCAGGACGTGCGCCCGCAGGACGTCGGCTGCGGCCCCTACGACATCCCGGAGATCGTGCGTCCGCCCGTGACGTCGTGGCGCTTCGCCGAGGGCGTGCAGGGGTGGTGCCGGAATCCCTATGCGACGGCCCTGGTGCGGAACGTGGGCGGCGCGCTCCACTACTTCCGCAGCGAGAGCGGCCTCCCGGCCGTTTGCACGAAGGTCGCGCCGTTCGATGCGCAGACGCACGCGCGGCTTCGCTTCCGCGCGCGCATCCTGCCCGACCCGCGCGGCGTGCCCTCGTGGTTTGCGCACAAGTATCCCGACCGCACGCGCGGGGGCTCGCTGATCTGGTCGACGCCGGGCGAGCCCATCATCCGCGTGGATGCCGCGACGGACGAGATCTCGGTGACGAAGACGAATCGGCTGTCGTTCGAGACGATCCCCGACGGCGCGTGGCACGCGTATGACATCGATCTCTCGTCCGCGCCCGGCTGGCGGGGTCCGGTGGACGAGATCTGGTTCGACGTGGACAATTTCGTCTACACGAAGGTATGGATCGAGAGTCTCGAATTTGTAAGAACAGGCAAGTAAAACATCAACAGAACACCACAAAAAAACATCAGCAAGAAAGGCAAAAACCATGAAGAACTGCATGATTGGAACGTTCGCCCTCTGCACGGGCTTGGCACTGGGGACACAGGCGGCTACCGTCTGCACGGTCGATCAACTTGTTGCGGCCGTCCGGAATGGCGAGCGCTGGGTTGACGTCTGGCCCGGGACCTACGATCTCGGCGACTTGGAGCCGATGACGGCGGCGGACGGCCAGAAGGCGTACCTCGTCATCACGGCGGCGAATTGCGTGTTCAAGAATGCGAAGACCGACGGGCAGCAGCACTGGAGCGCGCGAGATCCGAAGGATGAAGTGGTCATCAAGGGCGGCACGACCGCGCGGCTCGTCTACTGCTACGGCAGCGGGCGCACCACGCAGTTCCAGCACGTCACGTTCGAGGGCGGCGATGCGGGCACGGGCGGAAACGGCGGCGTTGTCGCGTTCTCCGGCATCGGCAAGGGCCTGGCCACGAACTGCGTGTTCCGTGGCGCGGCGGCGGCGAACGGCGGCGCGACCTACGGCCTGACCGCTTCTGACTGCCTGTTCACGAACAACACGGCGCGCGCAAACGGCGGCGGCGCCTTCGGCTTCGCGGCGGAAGGCCTGACGAACGCCTTCGTGAACTGCGTCTTCGCCGACAACCGCGCGGCAAACGGCGGCGGCCTTTACTGCAAGGACTACTTTCAGAGCGTTCGGGGCTGCGTCTTCACGAACAATGCCGCGACGGCGAATGGCGGCGGCCTTTATGCGGCCGCGAAGGTCGATGCGCTGACGGACACGGCGTTTGACGGCAACTGCGCCGGCGAGAAGGGCGGATGCCTGTTTGCGGCGGGGCTGGAGGAGGCCACGGGCTGCACGTTCAGGAACGGCGTCAGCGACGGTGAGTTCGGCGGCGTCTACCTGCAGAGCTACGGCGGCGCGTTCAGCGGCTGCCTCTTCGAGAGCAACACCAACAGGACGGCGACGGTGAACGGCTCGCACGTCAACAACGCGCAGTCCGCCACGGACTGCACGTTCAGAGGATGGGGCGACATGCGCGTCCAGCGGTTCAGCCGCTGCACGTTCGACCGCTGCGTCTACTTCGCGGGCGAGGGGTCGAACGAAGACGGGCTGATCACGTTCAACAGCTGGCGCGAAGCCGGCTCGATCGAGAACTGCCTGTTCGCCGGCTGCCAGACCTGCGTGCTCGTCTACAACAAGTCCAACAGGACGGTGCCGATCGTCAACTGCACGTTCGCCGACAACACGCTGCGTCACTGGGGCAGGCATGACGGCTTCCTGTTCTTCGCGCACCGTGCCGACGAGGGGCTGCCGTCGACCAACGTCATCGTCAACAGCATCTTCTCGGGCAACAGGATCGCGACGGAGGCGAGCGTTGCGTCCGGAGAATCCTTTTCCTGCGACTTCACGGCGAACGCCACGACCTACAAGGTCGAGTCAAGCCCGTGCCTGAACCTCGTCAGCAATGCGGTCTACGTGACGTATGACGCCGCGTACAGCAAGAACAATCCGACGCAGTTCAGCAAGTTCCGGAAAGTCGCCGACGTCGGCTTCGCCGGCACGGGGGACCCGGCGCTCCCGCCCTACGCGCTGCGGAAGGACTCGCGCGCCGTCAATCGCGGACTGGACGCCGGCTGGACGGCGGAGGACAGGGATCTGGCGGGGAATTCGCGCGTGCAGGGGCGGGCCGTCGATCTCGGCTGCTACGAAAGCCCGTTTGACCGCGGGCTCGTGCTGGTTGTGCGCTGACAAGTGTCTTCGACGAAGGGACGTGATTGATGACGTTGTCTGCATTGGGGGTGTTGGTCGCCGCCGTGACGCTGTTCGATTTCGACGGCGCGCCCGGCGACTATCGCGTGGGGCGCGGACGCTATCTGGACGAGGCGGCGGCGCGTGAGCAGGTGTCTGTCGAGCCGGACGGCGTGCACGTGCGGCTCGACGCCGAGCGGCAGAGTCCGAAGGAGTCGTTCTGGTGGACGTCGCTGACGCTGCCGGAACGCTTCCGTTCGGCGAGTCCGTGGCTCGGGCGCCGCGTGGCGCTCGTCGTCCGGCGCGAGCCGTTCGTCCGCGTCCGCAAGTCCTGCTACCTGCAGTTCACCGACCGCGACGGCGAGTGCTTCCAGTACCGCGTCAGCCGAATCCGGGAAGACGCCTCGAACGCGGTCGTCCGCTTCGAGTTCGACCTGAAGGCCGACGGCTATTCGGGCAAGTGGGGCGCGTCCGCGAACGGCGTCGTCGACGAGCCGCTGCGGCTGACGGCGCTCTCCTTCGAGTACGGCGCGAACACGGGGCCAGGCGAGTATGTCCTCGTGCGGATGGAGGACGACACGCCGCCGCCGGCGGTTAGGCCGACGGTCGTCACCCTCGAGCGGATCTCGACCGACGTCACGTATCCCGGTGCGCGGCCGTTTCCGCCCGCGCGACGGCTGGCGTTCAGGCTGGATCGTCCGCTGGCGGGCGAGATGTCGCTCGCGTTGACGTGCAACCCGGACAACCCCTCGCGTAAGAGCTTTTCGACGAACCTGACGGCCGTGGCCTCGAATGGCCTTGTGCGCTTCGCGTGCGCCTTGCCGGCGGGCTACAGCTACCAGTTCAAGAAGCTGGCGTTCACGGGCGCGTCGCCCGCCGGCGGATGGCAGATCGCCGACGCCGCCGGCGAATTCCTGCAGACCTCGGCGGAGGCGTTTCGCCTTGACGTCGAGACGGGCAACCCGTTTCACGTCGTCCGCGCGGAGCGTCCCGACGAGCGGCCGGTCGCGGTCGTCCGCAACCCGTCGGCGGACGTGCGGACCTGGCGGGCGATCCTGCGGTTCCGCGACGTCTTCGGCCATGCGTTCGAGATGACGTTCGACCGTGCGGTTCAGCCGGGCGAGACGGTGCGCCTGCCGCTCGCGTGGCCGCTTCCGGCGAAGGGCCTGTGGTTCGCCGAGGCCGAAGTCCGGGGCGAGGACGGCTCCGCGGCGACCAAGTCTTCGCGCTTCGCGTGGATCGACCTCCATGAGGCGGGGCCGCGGCTGGAGAAGCCGAAGTTCCGCATGGGCGTCAATTTCCACGGACAGCGCTACCAGCCGACCTGGCTGAAGCCCGCGTTCGACGCGCTGGTCGCGTCCGGCGCCAAGTTCTGCCGCGTGGACGGCGGCTTCATGCTGGGCTCGGTGCGTCCGGCCGAGGGCACGTGGAACTGGACTTACGCCGACACGTTCATCCGCATGACGCAGCAGGCGGGGCTGGCCGTGGACGCGATCGTCCAGGGCACGCCGGAGTGGGCGATCGACCGGGAGGCTCTCAAGACGGTGAACCCGACGCGCCACCGCTACAAGATGGCCGCCACGCCCGGCGTGTTCCGCGACTTCTGCCGCGCGCTCGCGTCGCGCTACGGCACGAAGATCGACTACTACGAGATCGGCAACGAATGGGATCTCACGCCCGCGCACACGCTCAGCTTCGAGCAGGCGGAGCGGACGCTGCGCGAGGGGTACGAGGGCGTGCACGCCGGCTGCCCGGAGGCGACGGTCACGACCTGCGGCTGGGCGACGATGACGAGCCGGACGCTCTTTGACTGGCCGAAGCCGCTCGTGCATGAGGGCGTCATCGAGCATTTTGCCGACCGCCCCGAACTCTACGATGTCTGGGCCCTGCACGGGCACGGCCTGTTCGAGGCGTATGTCGAGCGCCTGCAGGGGGACTTCCTGCCGATGCGCGAAAGGACTGCGCTGGCGGCGCGTCCGTGGTCAAGCCACGAGACGGGGCTGAGCTGCTGGTGGAGCGGCGAGCAGGACGTCGCGCGGACGGTGTGGGCGAAGATCCTCTACGCCTGGTCGTGGGGCGCACGGGACTACATCTGGTACAACCTGCGCGCGACCGGCTGGCGGGACGGCGAGGAGCCCGGCTACGGGCTGCTGACCGCCGACCTGCATCCGCGCGCCGGCTATGCCGCCTTCGCCGCGCTGACGGCGATCTTCTCCGGCCTCGACGCGGACGGGCGGCTCATTTCCGAGCATCCGCGGCACCTGTACCGCTTCAGGGGCGAGAAGCCCGGCTTTCGCGGCCTTGTGCTGGCGGGCTGGAACTGGCATCGGACGGAGAAGGCGCCGGTGCGGATCCGGACGGATGCCGTCCGGGCGGAACTCGCCGACCACATGGGCAACCGCATCCCCGTGCGGATCGACGGCGGCGTGGTCGAGCTGCCGCTGTCGCCGACGCCGCGCGCGCTGATCCTCCATGCCGCGACAGAGGCTGACCTCGCGGAGGCGGACCGGGTGTCCTGGGTGGACGTCTTCACGGGCACGTCAGGGACGGGACACACGCACCCGGCGGCCGCCGTGCCGTTCGGCATGGTCCAGGCCGGGCCCGACACGGGGGCGGGCGACTGGGCGCACTGCTCCGGCTACCAGTACGGCGACACGTCGGTTCTCGGCTATTCGCTCAACCACTTGTCCGGCACGGGCTGTCCCGACTACGGCGACGTGCGCATCCTGCCGTTCACGGGCGCCCTCGGCTCGAATTCGGTCGCGCGCGCGATCGACAGGGGGAGCGAAGCCGCCTCGCCCGGTTACTATCGCGTCATGCAGCCGGACGATGGGCTGACCGTCGAGATCGCCGCCGCGAAACGCGCGGCGATCTATCGGATTTCGAGTGACGGGAAGGAGGACGTGAAGGTTCTCGTGGACTTGTCCGCCGGTCTCGGCGACGATCGGTGGCATCCCGTCTACACGGAGGCGATCGACGCGCGGACGGCGGGCGAAGACACGCTCTTGGCCGACTATTTGCGGAGCGGGTGGGCTCCGCGCCGCCGAATCGGCTGCGCGATTCGCTTCAGCCGTCCGTGGGCGCGCCTTGAGCGTCTGTCGTTCGGCGCTTCATCCAACGCGGCGCCGCGCTTCGTGGCCGTCTTCCTGGCTGACGCGAGGCCGCTCCTCGTCAAGGCGGCGTTCTCGACCGTTGATGCGGACGGTGCGGCGGCAAACCTGGCGGCGGCGATCCCCGGCTGGGACTTCGGCGCCGTGCGCACGGTAGCCCGCGCCCAGTGGAACGGGCTTTTCGCCCGCACGACGTGCGAAGGGACGGACGACCAGAAGCGGAACTGGTACACCGCCCTCTATCACCTCTACCTCCAGCCGAACGACTGGGCGGACGCCGACGGGCGCTTCTCGGCGGCGGACGGCAAGGTCTACGCCTCGCCCGACGGCACGTACTTCACGACGCTCTCGCTCTGGGACACGTTCCGCGCCGCCCAGCCGTGGTACACGCTCGCGGCGCCGGAGACCGTCGTCCCGGTGGTCAACTCGTTCCTCTCGCACTACCGGACGTTCGGACGCCTCCCCGTCATGAGCTACGGCGGCAAGAACGTCGACTGCATGGTCGGCAACCATTCCGTGCCGGTGATCGCCGACGCCTGGCTGAAGGGCTTCCGGGGCTTCGACGCGGAACTCGCGTTCGAGGCCGTCACGAACACGCTCACGGTCGCGCACCCCGGCAAGCCGAAGGAGAACTGGGACCTCTACGACAGGTACGGCTGCTTCCCGTGCGACGTCATCAGGGGCGAGTCCGTCTCGCGGACGCTGGAGTGCGCCTACGACGACGCCTGCGCGGCGCGGTTCGCGGCGGCGCTCGGCAAGTCCGAGGCGGCGGCGTTCTTCGCGAAACGCGCGCAGAACTGGAAGAACGTCTTCGATTCGTCGATTGGCTTTGCACGCGGCAAGACAACGAAGGGGACGTGGCGGACGCCGTTCGACCCCTACGCCTTCGGGCACGGCGACAACCGCGACAACGACTTTACGGAGGGCAACGCCTTCCAGTACACGTGGCACGTCATGCAGGACGTCCCCGGCCTCGTCGCGGCGATGGGCGGGCGCGAGAGGTTCGTCGAGACGCTGGACGCGCTCTTCACGAGCCCGGCGCGCATGGACCGGGCGACGTCGGACATCTCCGGGATGATCGGGCAGTACGTGCACGGCAACGAGCCGAGCCACCACGTCATCTACTTCTACCCGCAGGTCGGGCACCCGGAGAAGGCGGCGGAGCGGATCCGCGAGGTCTTCGACACGCAGTACCACGTCGGGCCGGAGGGCCTCTGCGGCAACGACGACTGCGGGCAGATGAGCGCGTGGTACGTGTTCTCGGCGATGGGTTTCTATCCGTTCGATCCGTGCGGGGGCGAGTACGTCCTCGGCGCGCCGCAGGTGCCGCGCGCGACGCTGCGCCTCGCGGACGGCCAGGTCTTCACCGTCGTCGCGAAGGGCCTCTCGAAGGAGAGCAAGTACGTGAAAGCCGTCACGCTCAACGGACGGCCGGTCACCGACTGGAAGCTCCGCCACGCCGACATCGTGCAGGGCGGCGAACTCGTCTTCGAGATGACGGCGGAACACGAGTAGCGGAAAGTGAATCGCGGCAATTTTCGCATGAGGGCTGCCAGCCCAAAGTTGGTAAACACAGAGCGGCCTGCGGCCGGGCGAGGCGAGGTGACAGGGAGTCTCGCTTCGCGCAGGCCTGTTGGCTTCGTCGCCCCTTCAGGGCGTCTGGGCTTAACGCGAAGGGCGCGAAGGGGGAGAGACGCAAAGGCACGCAAAGACCTTTGCCTGTTTGCCGACAATCGCCTTGGCGATCTTCGCGTCAAGACCTTTGCGAACTTTGCGTTGGAATCTGCAACGAATGGACGCAAGAAGCGGTCGCACAGGATGCGAAGCATTTCTCGCGCGACTCTCTCATTGCCCCGCGGAGCGGCTCTGTGTTTATTTAAAAACATTCAAGAGTCAAGCCTGTCTCATTTTATTAAGGACAAAAAACATGAATGCAATTCTTCTTCTTGCGGCGCTGATGACGTCCGAGGGGGCGCGCGTCACGCCCGGAAACGCCTGGCGCGACTACCCGCGTCCGCAGATGGTGCGCGCGAACTGGACGTGCCTGAATGGACTCTGGGACTACGCGATCACGTCGAACGTCAACCAGCAGGCGGTCGAGGTGCAGAAGGGCAAGATCCTCGTGCCGTTCGCGTTCGAGGCCCCGCTTTCGGGCGTCGGACGGCTGATCGCGCCGCACGAGAAGATGATTTACACGCGGTCAATCGAGGTGCATCCGCGCAAGGGCTTTCGCACGCTCCTCAACTTCGAGGCCGTGGACTGGCGGACGTCCGTCTTCGTGAACGGCGTCGAGGCGACGGACGTGCCGCACGAGGGCGGGAACCTGCCGTTCACCGTGGACATCACGCCGTTCGTCCGGGACGGGTCGAACGATCTCAAGGTCGTCGTGTGGGATCCGACGCACACCTTCATCGCGTCGGGCGGCAAGCAGAACGACCGGACGCACGGCTGCTTCTACACGCGCGTCTCGGGCATCTGGCAGACGGTCTGGATGGAGGAGGCGCCGGATGCGTTCATCCGCGATTTCAGGGTCGTCACCGACATCGATCGCGGCACGGTGACGTTTGCGGTCGAAGGCTCTTCCGTCCGCGCGCCGACGGCGCAGGTGCGCGTCCTGGACGGCGAGGCGGTCATTGCCGAGGGCGTGACGGGCACGGCGATTCCATTGCCGCGTGACGTGCGGCTCTGGACGCCGGAGACGCCGAACCTCTACGGCTGCGAGATCGTCTACGGTGCGGACAGGGTGACGGGGTATTTCGCCCTGCGCAAGATCGACAGGGCGAAGGACGCGCAGGGGCATTGGCGGTTCCGGCTCAACAACGAGTTCGTCTTTCCGCTCGGCACGCTCGACCAGGGCTGGTGGCCGGACGGACTTCTCACGCCGCCCTCTGCCGCCGCGTGCGAACGGGACATCCGCACGCTGAAGGAACTGGGCTTCAACATGATGCGCAAGCACCTGAAGGTCGAGCCGCGAATCTACTATTCGCTCTGCGACAGGCTGGGCATCCTGCTCTTTCAGGATGCGCCGTCTCCGGCGGGGGAGGCGAACATCTACGACCAGACGAAGAGCCTGCAGCGCTTACGGCCAGTTCCGACGGGAATGGAAGGCCGAGATTGACCATCTGAGGAATCACCCGTCCATCGTCCTGTGGGTCCCGTTCAACGAGGGCTGGGGACAGCCGGACGCCGCGTCTACGGAAAACACGCTGCGGTGGACGCGCCGCTACGACCCGACGCGCCTGGTGGGCGGCCCGTCGGGCTGGTTCGACTTCGAGGGCGGCGAGTGGGTGCGGGTCAAGCCGTGGAAGCATCTGCGCGACGTCTACGACCGTGAAAGCGAAGACCCGTCCAGCGACACGGTCGACCAGCACAACTATCCGGGGCCCGGCCAGTGCAGGAACCGCCGCAACCGCATCTCCCTGCTGGGCGAGTTCGGCGGCGTCGGGCTGAAGGTCGACGGCCATCTCTGGCGCGACCGCGAGGCCTGGGGCTACGGCGGCACGGGCGGAAACGTCAATCGTGACGAAAGCCAGCGGCGGTATCTGGACTTGATGGACAGGCTCATCCTGCTGATTGGCGAGGGACTGGCGGGCGCGGTCTATACGCAGACGACGGACGTCGAGATCGAGATCAACGGCCTGATGACGTATGACCGCAAGGTCCTGAAGTTCGACCGCGAAGCCCTGCGAGCCGCACACGCACGGGTGCTGAAGGCCGCGCAGAACGCGGCGCGCGGGCCTTAGGAATCCATGGGGAAATCCATGGGGACAGGCCCCGCTAGACGTGTAGCCAGTCGCGGGGACAGTCGCGGGGACAGACCCCGTTGTCAGAGTCTGGGATCCATGGGGACAGGCCCCGCTAGACGTGTAGCCAGTCGCGGGGACAGACCCCGTTGTCAGAGTCTGAACCTTAAGAAATCTTAAGGCAAATCTTAAGGTTGTCTTAAGGTTTCTTTCGCGGAAATATGCCATACTGTCTCCCGTCCGGGCGGGTGGGCCGCCCGGCGGCAACGAAACACAGACAAGGAGAGACGGAAATGGCAAGGACGAACAGGATCAAGGTGGACGGCGACGCGCACTACCACGTCATGTCGCGGACGAACGGCAGGAGGATGCTCTTCGAGCGGGGCAAGGTCAAGGCGGAGCTCGTCGACGCGCTCAGGCGCGCGGCGGCGTTCAGCGGCGTGGAGCTCAAGGCCTACGCGGCGATGGACAACCACTTCCACGCCGTCGTGAAGGTGGTGAAGCCCGACGCGCCCGTGGGCGCGGAGGAGCTTCTCCGGCGCGTGGGCGCGCTGAAGGGCGAGCGAGAGAGGTGCGCGTACGCCGAGCGCTGGAGACGGCTCGCGCGCGCCGGCGACGAGGCTGCGCTCGCGGCCGAGCAGGAGCGGCTTCGGGTGCGGATGCACGACGTGAGCGAGTTCGTGAAGACGTTCAAGGAGGAGTTCGACCGCGCGTACAAGCGCGAGCGGCCGTACTGCGGCAGCATCTGGTCGGGTCGCTTCACGTCGACGATCATCGAGGATGGCGTGTATCTCGCGCGCTGCAAGCGGTACGTCGTCTACAATCCCGTCCGCGCGGGCCTCGTCACGCAGGCGAAGGACTACCCCTGGTGCTGGTGCGAGGACGACGAGCCGTTCTTCGCGGGGACAGTCCCCGGCGGATCTGGTGCCGACGGTCGATGCGGGGACGACGGGGCGGACGGCTCTGCGGGGCCTGTCCCCTCAGGGTGGTGGCTGCGGCGGGTGGCGCAGATCGGGGCGGGGAAGGTGTTCGGGAGCGCAGGGTTCGTGCTGCGGATGGCGGCCGCGCTGGGCGATCGGTTCCGGTCGCGGTGCGTGGGGCCTGTCCCCGTCGGCGGGATCGGCTACGCGACGCACGGCTGGCGGCTCGCGAAGGAAGCGGAGAAGTCGGGATTCGCGGCGTGAGAGGGCGGCGAGAGGGCGCGTCATAAGGAGAGAGGCGATGCTTCGCGTCTGCATTTGGGTCGGAGTGCGCTTGTTTGTCGGCGATGGGGTCTGTTCCCAAAGCGTTGGGGCCTGTCCCCAAAGCGTTAGGGTTCCTTCCGATGGCTTGCCATTCAAACGATAGAGGCTGTCTTCGGTGGTAATTTTCTTGAAGATTTCGGCAGAGATGTCGAGAAGAAGAGGCTGCGAGCTTGTGGGGCCTGTCCCCAGTAGGTGATAGTGGGGCGCAAGCGGGTTTTGCAGAGGGTTTTCAGGGCGGGGCCTGTCCCCAGGGGTTCTCAGGGGGGCATGGCCCCAGGGGTTCTCAGGGGGGCATGGCCCCAGGGGTTTAGGGACTGGGGTCTGTCCCCAGGAGGGTTCGGGAGGGTCTATCCCTAGGAGGGTGAGGGTTGCGCTGGCGCATTGACATACCCTACGGGGGTATGGTATACTACGCGTCGTTTTCTCGAAAAGAAAGGAGAAAGGTGCGATGAAACAGTGCATCGAAGACGTGAAGTCGCTGCAGCTGCGGCTGAAGAAGATCGCCGGGCAGATCAACGGCGTGAGCAACATGATCGGCGAGGACGTGCCGTGCGAGGACATCCTCGTGCAGCTCAACGCCGTCAACGGCGCGCTTCACAAGATTTCGCTCATGGTGCTCGAAGGGCATCTCCGCCATTGCGTGCGCGAGGGCATCGAAAAGGGTGACGCGGACGAGACGATCGAGAATTTCGCGGAGGCGCTGGAGAACTTCAGCAAGATGGCCTAGGCCAAAGGAACCGCAGATTGTCACGGACGAACACGGATGTGACAGGCAAGATCTGAAATCTGAAAAGAAAGGCAGGAGGTTCAAGAAATGGGAAGCTGTTGTGGTGCAAGTCAGGAGGCAAAGGCTGCGGCGCGGGCGCAGGGCGTCTGGGAGCGGCTGGAGGCCGTGTGCGAGAAGTTCGAGCGCACGCCGTCGCTCGTCGTGAGCGCGCTGGGACTCGTGGCGAGCTTTCTTCTGGTCGGTCATGGGTGCGACGTGTCCGGCGGGGCGGCGGCCGCGTCGGCGGCGGAAGGGTGGCATCGCTGGGTCGAGATCTTCAATCCGGCGTGGATTCCGCTCGTTCTCTGCGGTCTGCCCGTGCTGAAGGAGGCCGTCGAGGCGCTTGTCGTCGAGCGGCGCATCCGCGCGGCGCTTCTCATCACGTCGGCGATGGTGGCCTGCGTCTGCATCGGCCAGCTCTTCGCCGCCGGCGAGGTGGCGTTCATCATGGCGCTCGGCGAGAAGCTGGAGGCCTGGACGGTGAACCGTGCGAAGAAGGGGCTGCACAAGCTCGTCGCCCTCGTGCCGCAGACGGCCCGCAAGGTCGTGACGTGTCCGAAGTGCAATGCGAAGGGCATCTTCTTCAAGGACGTGCCGGTGGCCGAGCTGGCGATCGGAGACCCGGTCGAGGTGCTGCCGGGCATGGCGGTGCCGGCGGACGGCGAAGTCTACGAGGGCGAGACGACGGTCGACCAGGCGTCGCTGACGGGCGAGTCGCTGCCGGTCGCGAAGAAGGCGGGCGACGAGGTCTACTCGGGCACGATCAACCAGCGCGGCACGATTCGGGTGCGCGTGACGAAGCCGGCGTCCGACTCGAGCGTCCAGAAGCTCGTCCGCCTCGTGCAGGAGGCCGAGGCGAAGAAGGCTCCGATGCAGCGCATCGCGGACAGGTGGGCGGCGATTCTCGTGCCGTGTTCGCTGGCGATTGCGGTTCTCACGTTTGTCGGCATCTGGCTTGCGCTAGGCGACGTGCACGAGGCGCTGATTCGCGCCGTGACGATCCTCGTCGTGTTCTGTCCGTGCGCGCTCGCGCTGGCGACGCCGACCTCCGTCATGGCGGCCATCGGCCAGGCGACGAAGTTCGGCGTCATCGTGAAGTCCGGTGAGGCGCTGGAGAAGATGGGGCGCGTGACGTTCGCGTGCTTCGACAAGACGGGGACGCTTCAGCTGGGCGACGCGCTGCGCCCGGGCGCGAAGGAGACGATCGCCGACCTGAAGTCGCTTGGCGTGAAGTCGCTGATGCTGTCGGGCGACCATGCGGACATTGCGCGCAAGTTCGCGGCGGAAGCGGGAATCGACGAGGTGCGGTCGGAGTGCAAGCCGGAGGACAAGTCGAAGATGGTGGAGGAACTTCAGGCGCGGGGCGAGCGCGTCGTGATGGTGGGCGACGGCGTGAACGACTCCATCGCGCTCAAGGTCGCGGACGTCGGCGTCGCGATGGGCGGCATCGGCACGGACATCGCGCAGGAGGCGGCGGACGTCTCGCTCGTGACGGACGACATCACGAAGCTCGCCTACCTGAAGCGGCTGTCGGTCGCGTGCGTGAAGCTCATCAAGCTGAACATCGCGATCTCGATGACGATCAACGCCTGCGCGATCGTCTGCTCAGTCCTGGGCGTCCTCGGCCCCGTGAGCGGCGCGCTCGTCCACAACCTCGGTTCCGTGCTCGTGATCCTCAACGGCGCGCTCCTCTACGACCGCAAGTACGCGGTCGCGACGAGATGACGAGAAAGTGTTCGCGAACAGTGTGTTTGCTTCTTGTCGTGAAGGGTGAAATCATGCTATCATTTCGCGCTGACAATGGGAGAGGTGTGACTTCGCGATGCGCGACACGAAATACAGGGCACTCGTCGAGACGCTCAAGGGCAGCGTCTTGGGCGGCAAGTACGGGAACGGGAATCCGTTTCCGAGCGTGCGCGCGTTGATTCGCCGCTACGGGCTCTCGAACACGACCGTCCTGCATGCGCTGGGCGAACTTGAGCGCCAGGGCCTGATTTCCCGCAAGCAGGGACGCGGAACGCTCGTCATCCACCGGGGCGCGTCCCGCAAGATCGGCCTGATCGTGCCCGGCGTGGCCTATTCCGAGTTCTTCCCGCCGGTCGTGAGCGCGATCTCCTGCCACTCTCAGCAGAAGGGCTATCAACTGCTGTTCGGCGACATCGTCTCGAAGAGCCCCGAACGGCGCGTTCGGGCGGCGCGGGCGTTCGCGCAGGGGCTCGTCGACGAAGGCGTCGCCGGTGTCCTGTACCAGCCGCTGGAGCTGGTGGACGACGCCGTGCGGGTCAACCGCGAGATCCTGTCCGTCTTCGACCGGGCGGACATCCCGGTCGTGATCCTCGACAACGACTTTCTTCCGTGTCCGCACCGGGGCGGCTACGATGTCGTCGGCATCGACAACGTTGCGGCGGGCTCGCTCGTGGCCGAGCACCTGGTCGCGTGCGGTGCGCGGCGCATCTCATTCCAGAAGCGGCCGCGCTGCTCGGCCAGCGTCAACGCCCGCCTGCGCGGCGTCGTGAGCGCGCTGGCCGTCCGCCGGGGCGCGTACAGGTGCAGTGCGCTGGAGGCGGAGCCGGACGACCGCGAGGCCGTCCGCCGGCATCTGCGCGCGTTCCGTCCCGAGGCGTTCGTGTGCGGCAACGACACGGCGGCGGTGGCGCTCAAGCAGACGCTCGAATCCCTGGGGCGGCGCGTGCCGGACGACGTGCTGCTGGCGGGGTTTGACGACGTGCGCTACGCCAAGATCGTCTTGCCGCAGCTGACGACCATCCGCCAGCCCTGCGAACTGATCGGCGCGACGGCGTTTGACCGTCTGCTGGCGCGCATCGAGAAGCCGGATCTCGCGCCGCTCCAGATCGCGCTGCCGATCGAGCTGGTCGTGCGGGGCTCGACCGCCCGCGTGAAGTCGCGCTCGGACCGGATGCGGACGAGGGAAGTGAAGGACAGAGAAAAGGACAAGGCGTGAAAATGTCAAACATGCGGAAGAGATTTCTTTTCGTTGCCGTGATGGCGGCCGGCGCGTGTGGTGCGGGCGCGAAGGAGCCGGTCGACTGGGTGAACCCGTACATCGGCAGCGTCAGCCACCTGCTCGTGCCGACGTTCCGCACCGTGCAGCGGCCCAACGCGATGTACCGCTTCAACGCGCCGATGCGGCAGGTGACGGAAGATCGCGTGTCGGCGCTGTGGCTGCAGAATCCCGGACACCGCGATGCGCCGGTCTTCTCCGTCTGGCCGTCCACGGGGGCGGCGGCGGACGTCTTCAAGGCTGCGTCCTCGCTGTGGGATCAGGATCACGCGCGGCCGGAACGCTATGACGTGTGGCTCGTGGAGCCGGGCGTGCGCTTCGCGCTCGCGCCGGGCGAAAAGGCCGCCGTCGCGCGCTTCGACTTCGAGCGCGCCGGACGCCACGCCCTCGTCTTCGGACTGAAGGACGCGCGCGGAAGCTACACCGTGAAGGGGAACGTGCTGGAGGGCGTTGACGTCTTCCAGAGCCGACGCAGCTGCGAGGCGCGCGTCTATCTGCGCGCCGAGTTCGACGTGCCGCCGACCGCCGTTCGGACGGAGGGGAAGCGGCTCGCGCTCGTCTTCGGCGAGGCGGCCGAGACCGTGCGGATGCGCTTTGCCGTCTCCTACCTCTCGTCCGAACAGGCGGCACGGAATCTCGCCGCCGAAGTGCCCGCGTTCGACCTCGACGCCCTCGCGGCGGGGGCGCGGGCACGCTGGAACGCGGTGCTGGGGCGGATCCGGGTCGAGGGCGGGACGGACGACGAACGCGCCGTCTTCTACACGGCGCTCTGGCGCTGCCACGAGCGGATGGTGGACATCACGGAGGAGGGGCGCTACCTCGGCTTCGACGGAAAGGCCCATGATGCGGACGGCGTGCCCTACTACGTGGACGACTGGACGTGGGACACGTGGCGCGCGGCGCATCCGCTCATGACGATCCTCCATCCGAAGGCGCAGGGCGAGAAGATGCAAAGCTATGTGCGCATGGCGGAGCAGAGCCCCGAAAAGTGGATGCCCGTCTTCCCGGGCGTCGCGGGCGACCGCCACAGCATGGTCAACCGCCACACGTCCGTGATGTTCCTCGACGCCTTGCGGAAGGGCGTGCGCAACTTCGACGCGCGGCGGGCGTTCGAGCTGACAGACCACACGGAAGAGACGGAATCGCTCGTGCCGTGGTACCGGGGGCCGCTGACGGAACTCGACCGCTACTACAAGGCGCACGGCTACTATCCGGGGATTCGGACGAACGAAACCGAGTGGGTCGAGGGCGTTGACCGCCGCTGGGAGCGGCGGCAGTGTGTCTCGGTGACGCAGGGCGCGGCGCTGGACGCTTGGGCGATCGCGGAGTTCGGACGCGAGCTTGGCGTGGAGGCCGCGCGCCTCGAAAAGTACGACGTGCGGGCAAAGGGCTACGCGACGCTTTGGAATCCGAAGACGCAGTTCTTCCATCCGAAGGACGCCGAGGGCCGGTTCATCGAGCCGTTCGACTACCTGCTCTGCGGCGGGTTCGGCGCGCGGAACTACTACACCGAGAACAACGCCTGGACGTACGTCTGGGACGTCCAGCACGACCTGCCCGGTCTCGTGGCGCTCTTCGGCGGCGAGGCGCAGATGGCCGCGAAGCTCGACCGGATGCTCACGGCGTCCGTCGGGTCACGGCGGCGGTTCGTCTACGAGATGCCCGACGGCTGCACGGGGCTGATGGGCGCGTTCACGATGGCGAACGAGCCGAGCTTCCACATCCCCTACCTCTACAACTACTGCGGCGCGCCGTGGAAGACGCAGCGCTTCGTGCGCCGCACGCTGGACTGCTGGTTCCGGAACGATAAGATGGGCATGTGCGGCGACGAGGACGGCGGCGGCATGAGCGCCTATGCGGTGTTCTCGATGATGGGCTTCTATCCCGTCACGCCGGGCCTGCCCGAATACCAGTGGGGCAGCCCCGTCTTCCGGAAGGTGACGGTCGCGCTGGAGAACGGGCGGACGTTCGTCCTGGAGGCGCCGGAGGCGTCGGCGGACGCGAAATACATCCAGTCCGTCGCGGTGGACGGCGCCGTGCGGGAGGGGACGTCGTTCGCGCACGCCGACCTCGCGCGCGGCGCGCACGTCGTCGTCACGATGGGGACGCGCCCGAACAAGGCGTGGGGCGTTGCGGGCGGCCGATAAGCCGGACAGACATTTGAAACGTGAAGGCAAGGAGGCGCACATGAAACAGAAACACAATCGGAAACGGCTCGGTACACGCGGCATCGTGTGCCTGTTGGCTGTCGGCGCGGCGGTCGTCGCGCTCGGCACACATCGAACGTCGGAGCGGACGTCTCCGTCGATTCCGTACGAGGCACGGGTCAGGACCGTCCAGACGTCGGCGGAGATCCCCTATTGCAGCGAGACGCCGGGTCTCGCCCTGGTGATTCGCTGATGGCCCGCATTTCTTTCGGAAACCAAAAAGGAACATGAAAATGAACATTCGCAAGACATGTCTCGCCCTGCTCGCGGGCGGAATGGCTTTGGCGGCAACCGCCGCCGTGCCGACGGTCGAAAACGTCACGATTCGACAGGACGCGCGCACTCACGTCGTCTGGGTCAACTACGACCTGCTGGAGGCGGACGGCATCGTCACGGTCGAGTTCCTGACGAACGGCGTCTCGGTCGGCGGCGCGAACGTCAGCCATGTCTACGGCGACGCCAACAGGCGGGTCGCGGTCGGGACGGGCAAGCAAGTCAGCTGGAAGATCTACAAGTCGTTCGACGGGCATTCGGACACGCCGGCCCTGAGCGCGCGCGTCACCGCCTACGCCACGAACATGCCGCCGGACTACTGCGTGATCGACCTCGCGACGGGCGAGAGGCGCTTCTATCCGTCCGAGGTTGAGCTGCCCGGCGGCATCGGCAGCGGCGTCTACCGCACGACGAAGCTCGTGCTGCGCCGCATCGACGCGGCCGGCGTGTCCGCGCAGTTCGGCAAGCTCGACCCGAACGAGGGGACGCTGCCGGCGGACAACAACACGGATCAACATGACGACGAGACGCCGCGCGCGGTCACGTTCACGCGCGACTGGTATCTCGGCGTCTTCGAGTTCACGCAGGGACAGTGCAAGGCGCTCGGCGTGGACGTCCCCGACAACCAGAACGGACAGTTCGACGATGCGCTTCCGGTTGGCGGCTTCACGTGCGACCGGCTGCGCGGCGCGTGGGACAACTACCCGTGGGCGGACGGCACGGTGAGTTCCGGGTCGCTCTTCGGCAAGCTGCGTCAGCGCATCGGCGGCGACTTGACGTCAACGGGCTATGACTTGCCGAGCGAGGACGTGTGGGAGTTCGCCTGCCGCGCCGGCACAACCACCTCGTACAGCGACGGCGGAACCTATCCGAGCGAAACGGTGGAAACGCTTCAGCAGGTCGCTTGGTTTGGGTCGAAAAGCAGCTGGAAGACGCAGCCGGTTGGCGGGCTCGCGGCAAACGCCTGGGGGCTTTACGACATGCACGGCAACATCGGCGAGTTTTGCGTGCGGAGTTCGGCGGACGAGGGGGTTGTCCTGCGCGGCGGAAATGTGCAGTTCGACCGGGCGTGGCTGCGTTCGAGCGCACGGTACAAGACGACCGTCACGGTCAATGGCTGGCGGTACGGGTTTCGCGTGTGCTGTTCGGCGGATGCCCTGTAAGGTCGGCGTGGAGGCGAACGGATGAGTGCGGTTCTTCGGATGGGGGTGCGGACGGCGGCTGTCGCGGTCTTCCTCGGCTGTGCGGCGTTGACGGCGCGCGCCTTGGACGTCGTGGCGACGAACGGCTTTCAGGCGGCGATTGACGCGGTTGCGGCGGCGGGCGGCGGCACGGTGCGCATTCCGCCGGGCGAATACGTGACGGGCGGCGTGCATCTCAGGAGCCATGTCACGCTGGAACTCGCCGAGGGCGCGCGGCTCGTGGCCGTGACCAACCTCGCCGCCTACACGAGCCGACGCGGCTTCGTCTACGCCGAGAACGCCGAGGACATCGCGCTCGTCGGCAAGGGCACGATCTACGGCTCCGGCGAGAAGTTCACCATGCGGGACGGTGCGCCGAACCGTCCGTACGCCGTCCACTTCCGAAAGTGCCGCGACGTGCGCGTGGAGGGCGTGCGGCTGGAGGCACCGGCGTCGTGGACGTGCTGTCTGCGCGAATGCGAACGTGGCGTCGTGCGCGGCGTCCGCATCTTCAGCCATGTCAACCTCAACAACGACGGGCTTGACCTGGAGGCGCGCGACCTGCTGGTCGAGGACTGCGACATCGACTCGGACGACGACGCGCTCTGCTTCAAGAGCGACAACCCCACGTTCGTCTGCGAGAGCATCCGCGTCCGCAACTGCCGGATCTCCTCCAACTGCAACGCGATCAAGTTCGGCACGACCTCGTACGGCACGTGGCGCGACGTGACGGTCGAGAACTGCACGATCCGTCCGCGCGTCAACTCGCGTCTGCGCCAGTGGCATCTCCAGAAGATCCCCGGCGGCGTGCCGGATGCGCCGCAGGGGCTGGGCGGCATCGTCCTCGAAGTCGTGGACGGCGGGATCATGGAGGACGTGACGGTGCGCGACATCGCGATGGAAGGGGTGCAGACGCCGGTCGTCGTGCGCCTCGGCGCGCGGCACGAGCCGCGTCCGGGGCGCGCAACGCGGCTGGAGAACGTCCTCATCGAGAACGTGACGGGCACGTGCCTGAGCCGCATCGCCTCGTCGATCACGGGGATTCCCGGCGGGCGGCGTCCGCGCGGCGTCACGCTGCGGAACGTCGATCTCACGATGCCGGGCGGCGCGACGGCGGCGATGGGGTTTGGCCGTCCCGTGCCGGAGGCGGAGCGGCGCTATCCGGAGAACCGCATGTTCGGGCACATCCTGCCGGCGTGGGGGCTTTACGTGCGCCATGCGGACGACGTGCGGCTGGAGAACGTGCGGCTTCGCCTCGCGGCGGACGACGCACGTCCGTCGGCGGTCGTCACGTCGGACGTCACGGGTTTCGCGACGTCCGCGTGCAACTTCACGCCGGCAAACGAGCCGTCTTTCGACTAATGCGCCAACTGCCACGGTGAAAATACGCCAACTGTCATGTCAGAAACGCGCCAACTGTCACGGTGAAAATGCGCCAACTGTCATGGTGGCATTGACGCACGAAGCGGGTTATGGTAAACTTTCCTCATGTTTACGTATAAAAAGAGACTGTTTGACGCAATTCTGAAGGAAGCTCTTGAGGCCAAGGGTGCGGTGATTGTCAGAGGCCCGAAGTGGTGCGGGAAAACGACAACCGCCGAACAGGCGGCAAAGAGCGTGGTCTATTTGGATGACCCAGAAACGGTCGAGCAAAACCTCTTGATGGCGCAAACGAGGCCGTCACGGTTGCTTGTCGGCGAAACGCCGCGCCTGATTGATGAATGGCAGGTCGCGCCTCAGCTCTGGGACGCCATCCGCTATGACGTCGACCATGCGCATGCGCTTGGAAAGTTCATCCTGACGGGAAGTGCCGTGCCGCCGGACGACAAAAGGAAAAAACTCGTTAAGCACACGGGAACGGGTCGTTTCGCTTGGCTGACGATGCGGCCAATGTCGCTTTTTGAAAGTGGAGAATCGTCTGGAGGCGTGTCGCTCGGCGACTTGTTTGCCGGGCGTAGGACGTTGGGGGACTCGGCGCCAAACAAGCTGGAGGACGTGGCCTATCTGGCGTGTCGCGGCGGCTGGCCTGTCGCAGCGACGATGAAGCGCGGCAAGGCGGCTCTTCGGCAGGCGTTCGATTATGTCGATGCCATTGCCGAACATGACATTTCGCGTGTAGATGAGATTAGGCGGGATGCGAGCTTCACGCGGCGCCTTTTGAGATCGCTTGCACGCCTTCAGGGTACGCAATCCGCCGTGTCCGTCATACGGGCGGACCTCGGACCGAACGAGCCGAGCACATTTTCAGAGAACACGATCTATGAGTATGTCAATGCACTGAAGAAGATATTCGTTCTTGAAGACATGCCGGCGTGGTGTCCGAACCTTCGCTGCAAGACGCCAATCCGCACGGCCGACACGCGCTATTTCGTCGATCCGTCCATTGCCACGGCTGCATTGGGGCTGGGGCCGGACGATCTGATGAACGACCTCAAGACGTTCGGCCTCATTTTCGAAACTCTGGTCGCCCGCGACTTGCGCACGTATGCGGAAGCCTTGGATGGAACCGTCTCGCACTACAGGGACAAAAGCGGACTCGAATGTGATGCCGTCATCCATCTTCGCAACGGACGGTATGGCCTTGTGGAGGTGAAACTGGGCGGCGAACGCCTAATCGACGAGGGTGCCAAGACGCTGTGCTGGCTTTCGGACGAGATTGACCTGAAGCGCATGGCGATGCCGTCATTCCGCATGGTCATCACGGCGCAAGGCGAATTCGCCTACGAACGTCCGAGCGATGGCGTTATTGTCTGTCCGATAGGGGCGTTGAAACCGTGACTGGGAGGCCGCGCCCCTCGCGCGGGCGCGTCGCCGTGCCGCTCTGGGACTACTACGCCGACGAAGGTTTGCCGGAGGAGACTCTGGAACTCGCCCCTCTCCGGCTTGTTCGGTCTCGATGAACTGCCGTTCGTGAGGGTTTCTGCGAAAAGTGTTCGCGAACAGCGTGATAAACCGTTGCCTGGACGCGCGAAATGTGATAACATTCCCCGCAACAATTCAGAATGGGGAAAGAAACGATGCGAAAACTGCTTTGCAAAAACAAGAATCTTGTGGTCGTCTCGGTAGTGTGCCTGGCGATGCAGCTGGCGGCCGCGCAGACGGCGCCGGACGCGGCGGCGTCCGCCGGGGCGGAGGAGCTGTTCCCGTCCGGGAAGCTGGCGATCGGCGCGAACTACTGGGCGAGCCACGCGGCGACGCAGATGTGGACGAAGTGGGACGCGGCGGAGGTCGAGAGGGATCTCGTCGCGCTCAAGGAAGCTGGCTTGACCGTCCTGCGCGTCTTCCCGAACTGGGCGGACTTCCAGCCGATCGTGGCCGTCCCCTTAAGCGCCGGCAAGTGGAATGTCGTCCGCGAGACGCGCATGTTCCTCAGCGAGGAGCCGCTTCCCGACACGCCGTGCGGGCGCGCGGGCGTGGACGAGCGGATGGTCGTGCGCTTCGAGCAGTTCTGCGATCTTGCGGAGAAGCACGGGTTCCGCCTGGTCGTGTCCCTGCTCACGGGGCAGATGACGTTCCGCAACTTCGTTCCGCCGGCCCTGGTCCATCTGGACCCATACGCCGACCCCTATGCGCTCAAGTGGGAGGCGCGCTACCTGGAGTGCCTTGTCACGCGCCTCAGGGGCAAGCGGGCGATCGCCGCGTGGCAGTCGGGCAACGAGGCGCGCGTCCTCGGCGACATCGTGTGCAAGGAGCGCGCCGAGTTCTGGCAGCGCTATGTCCACGACGTCATCCGCCGCGCCGACCCGTCGCGGCCGGTGATCGGCGTCGACGGGCTGAACCTGACGTCCGACAGCCCGTGGCCGACCGAGGTGAACGCCCTGCTTTCGGACTGGGTGGCGATGCATCCCTACCACTTCTGGGGCGCGCAGTACCGGGACGACTTCCGCAGCGTCCGCTCCACGACGTATGTCTCCGCCGTGACGCGCATCCTCGCGGACGTCGCCGGGAGGCCGGCGTTCATCGAGGAGCACGGCTCGCGCCGCCAGGAGCAGGCGTCGCAGCGCCATGTCGCCGACTACATGCGCGCGATGCTCTGGAACGCCTGGGACGCCGACTGCCGCGCGATGCTCTGGTGGTGCGCGTTCGACCAGACGGGCATGGAGATCGCGCCCTACGACTGGAAGGAGCCGTGCGTCGAGCTGGGGGCCTTCCGCCGCGACCGCACGCCGTATCCGGCCGTCGATGCGATCCGCAGGTTCGCGGCCTTTCAGCGGTCGCTGCCGTTCGCCGCGCTGCCGAAGGCGAAGCCGAACGCGCATTTCATCGTCTCCGACGCCGACGTGGCGCATGCGGCCTTCATCCTGGCCAGGCAGGCGGGGCTGAACCCGTCCTTCCAGTCCGCCGAGCAGCCCATCCGGGAGGCGTCGGCCTACTTCCTGCCGGTCGCGGCGGGGCGCGCGCACCTGACGCTCCGCAGCTGGCGCGCGCTGAAGGAGCGGGTCCGGGCCGGGGCGACCCTGTACCTCTCGCTCCGGGACACGTTCCTGGACGCGCTGGAGGATGTCGCGGGCATCGAGATCGACTACCGGGACGGACAGGGCGAGACGCGGGCCTGCACGTTCCCCGGCTTCAGCCTTTCCCTCGCGTCCGACGCGACGCGCCGCTATCGGGCGCGTTCGGCGGAGACGCTGGCGCGGGATGCGCAGGGCAACGGGGTCTTCTTCGTGAACCGCTACGGGAAGGGCAAGGTCTACACGCTGACGGTGCCGATGGAGGCGAGCCTCTACCGGTCTGCCCGGGCGTTCGCAAGCGACGCGCACCGCATCTACGAAATCGTCGCGCCGACGCGCCCGCTGGTGCGGACGGGAAGCCGAGACGTCATCGCGACCGAACACTTCTTCGCGGACGGGAGCTGCGGGGTCGTCGTCGTCAACAACGCGCCGACGCCCTACGCGGCGAAGCCGGCGGTGGAGGCCGGCTGGAAGGTCGTGTCCGGCCAGACGGACGACCCGTCCGCCGCCGCGTGGGCGGACGGCACGCTGCGCCTCGGCGGCAACGCGGGCATCTTGCTTCGTGTCAGCGCTGTTCCGCTTCTCTCCTCGGCGGACACATTGTGACGGGCTCTCTGGGCGTACGCGTGGGGCGGTTGACTTCTTCACCCATCTGGGTGTATAATACGCGCCGACTATGGGGAAAGTGTTCTATCCATCTTTCGTGAATGCAGTCGTCTGCGCCTGTTCGCTGAGCCTTTTCAGCGGTTGCGAGACGATTGCCGATGCGTTTCGCGCGCGCGAAACGGTCGATTCGTCCGTCGTCGCGACGTGGTGGGACGGGCCGCGGATCCGTCCGGGCGTCCAGCTGACGATCCAGGTCGGGACGGTCGCGGCGCCGCCGACGACGATGGAGGTCTTGGTTGACCAGAACGGCGACATCACGCTGCCGCTTCTCCTCCAGGAGCCGGTCGCGTGCGACGGGCTGACGCTCGAGTCCCTGAAGCAGAAGCTCGTGAAGGCCTACTCGAAGTACCTGCGCCAGCCGATGATCACGGTGACGTTCTCGCCCTACGACGGCAAGGGCGTCTCGCCGTGGGGGACGGTGACGGTCCTGGGCGAGGTCATGAACCCCGGCCCCGTGAACATGCCGGCGACGATGGACCTGACGGTCACGAAGGTGCTGCAGGCGGCGGGCGGGTGCAAGCCGTTCGCCGACAAGACGAACATCCGCGTGACGCGGTGCGACAAGGACGGCAACCAGACGCGCACGTACGTGAGCATCAACGAGATCGGCAAGGACGGGCGCATCGACAAGGACATGCCGCTCCGGGCCGGCGACGTGGTCTGGGTTCCCGAAACGTGGTACTGATCAAACGAATTTTCTCAAGGAGGCAAACGAAATGAAGAACTTGCTGATTGTGGTGACGGCGCTCCTGGCGGGCGTCACGTGCCTGGGCGCGGCGAACGACGTGGCGGCCAAGCTGAACGCGAACGCGGCGCGCATCTCCCTTGCGGACGCGAAGGGGCGCATCGACAAGGCGATCGCGAGCCCGGCGGTCATGAAGGCGATCATGCGCCATCTTTCCGCCGAAGACCAGAGGCAGTTCCTCGCCGACGTCAATGCGGCGATCGCGACGATGCCGGCGTCCGAGGCGGAGCGGACGGCGACGTTCGTGGCCGCCAACCGCGCGGCGCTTGAGGGCGCGCAGAAGGGCAACGTCGCGACGCTCGTCGCCGAAAGCTTCGCGACGGTCTCCCCGTCGGCCCTGCCGGCGCTCTCCGAGAGCCTGGCCTCCGACCTCATGAACCGCGCGACCGACAGGGGCCGCACCTATACGGACGAGCAGTACCTGAAGCTTGCGCAGGTCGTTATGGCGAAGGTGAACGCGCGCGTGGCCGAGGTCGATCACGGCGATGTGCGCAGCGGCTTTGCCGCGCTGATGTTCGCGCGCGGCTCGAACGCGCCGAAGCCCGAAACCGTCGACGCGCTCGTCGCCATGCTGCCGGAGTCCGCGCGCGAGACGGCGAAGAAGGAGTGGTTCCCGGCCGCGCTGGCCGAGGGCGACGCGAAGAGCTATGACGCGATGCTCGCGGCGGCGGACGTCGAGGCGACCGAATCGCCCGCCGCGTCCGAGCCGGCGGCGAACGCGGGCGACGAGGACCTGACCGTGAACATCCCCCTGCGCATCGCGGGCGCGCAACTGGCCGATTCGCTGCTTGCGGACATCGCGGGCGCGAACACGGACCCGGCGCGGACGTCCTCCGGCGCGGCGAACCCGATTTTCGACGCGGTGACGGCGCCGATCCAGAACCAGCTGCCGGCCTTGGGCGTCGGCGATCCGATGGGCGACGCCAACATGGTCATTGGCGAGGCGATTCGCGGCTACCAGTGGCAGAGCACCCGTGACTGATTGAAGGGGAGAGACGAAAATGAATGTGATCAAGTTCAAGTTTGCGGTTGCGGGCGCTGCGGCGGCCCTTGCGTCCGTTGCGGCGGCCGAGACCATGGATCGTCCGTCCGGCATCAAGATCGGCCAGCGCATGACGCTGCGTCCTTACGTCTCGATGTCCGCGACGTATGACTCGAACGTCTTTGGGCGGAACGGCGGCGGCTCCGGCAAGACGGACGACGTGATGTGGACGATCAACCCCGGCCTCGGCCTCGACTACCGCGCCGAGAACTGGTCGGTGCTGCTCTCGGCCTACTACAACTACCGCGCCTACTGCCAGAAGCGCTACTACGACAACTACAACCAGCACTCGTTCGGCGAGACGTTCCGCTGGAACTGGAGCAACTCGACGGGCGCCGAGAAGGGCTGGTCGCTCATGCTCTCGGAGACGTTCTCCCAGATCACGATGGCCGATGACATCACCATGAACGACGGGCGCGACTACACGGCCGACCGCCGTCAGCTGTCCGTTCAGGGAACCGTCCAGCGGCGCTTCAACGAGCATTGGCACTCCGAGCTGATCGCGAGCTACTACAACCTCGACTACATGAACGACACGGACAACGCCTACGCCCTCTACGGCTGGCAGCGCTGGACGGCGAACTGGAGCGCGGGCTACGCGCCGTCGCGGTGGACGGACTTCCTCGTCAACCTCGGCTATCAGGGCTACACGCAGGAGAACGTCTCGAACTCGCGCTACTCCCGCGACTCCCAGGGCTTCACGGCGCAGGTCGGCCTCGGCTCCTACGCGACCGAGCGCATCTCCTATCGCGCGCTCGTCGGCTGGAGCCGCTTCGAGTACGCGAACAGCGCGGATTCGGTCGATGGGTTCGTCTACACGCTGTCGGGCAACTGGAAGATCTCCGACACGTGGAACACGATGCTCCTCGCGTCGAGCTACTACCAGCCGTCCGAGCGCGAGGTGGGCGCGCGCTCGCGCGTGGACTCGGTGAGCTGGGGGCTCGGCAAGTCGCTCGTGCGCGGCAAGCTGCGCGCGACGCTTGACCTCACCTACCGTCGCGAGTCGCAGGAGTACCTCGACTACCCGGACGCCGACTACACGCTGGACACCCTGTCGGGGCGCGTGGGTCTCGACTACACGCTCAACCGCTTCATGGCCCTCTTCGCCTATGCGGAATACCTCCGCTCGTGGAACGACGAGAGCAGCACCCGCTACGGCTACCGCTATGGCGACTATGACCGCTGGCGCGTGACGGGCGGCGTCCGCTTCACGTACTGACGACGTGCAGCAGTTCCTGGCCAAATACGGATTGGCGGCGCATCTTGCCCTTCTGGCGGTCGCGCCGCTCTTCCTATTCCCGTTCTGTTCGGGCGCGGCGGTCGCCACGACGCTCCTCTGGCTGACGCTGCTGGCGGCGGTGTGGTGCTTTCTTGCGCCGTCCGTCCGTCGCGGCGAACGGCTGCACACGGCGCGCGCGCGCGTTCTCGCGTCGGTTGTGCGCGATCCGCTTTTCTGGGTTTCGCTGGCCCTCGCCGCCTTTGCCGGCGGGCGGGCGCTGAACGACGGCGTGCGGATGGCGTATGACGCCGAGAAGGCGGCCTGGAACCTCGCGGCGACGGCTTTCCCGTATTATCCCGGCGGCACGGAGGGTGCGGGCTTTTTGCCGTTCGCGGTTCTGCTCGCGCTTGTCGCCGTGTTCGTGGCGACGCGCCATGCGCTGGGGCGTTCGGCACGCCTGGCCTTTCTCCTGATGGCGGCGGCCGGGGCGGGGCTGGCGTCCGTCGCCCTGCTCGTCGCGGCGCACTTCGGGCAGGCGGCCTGCGTGCGCCTGACGGCGTTCCCGAACGCGAACGCCTCCTTCGTCGGCGTGGCGTTTGGCCTTCATCTCCTCGGCGGCATCGCCGCGCTTCTGGCGGCATTCGAGCGCAAGTGGACGTCCGCGACGCTGTTGGCCCCGCTCTCGGTCGGCGGCACGGCCCTGGGGGCCTTCGCGTTTGCGCCGCCGGCGTTCGCCGCGCTCGCGGCCGTGGCGGGGCTGGCGGTCTTCGGGCTTTCCTTTGTCTTTGCCCTGCGGAATCTCCGCAGGCAGGCCGAGTTCCGGATGCTTGTCGTCTTCTCCCTTTCGCTGGCCATCGGCGGGCTGCTGGCGGCGTTCCTGATGCCGGAGGCCGCCCTTTCGGCGCGGCTGGACGCCTTTGCGCGGCGCGCGTTCGTCCCGGACGGCTTTCTCGCCTTGCGGCGGACGCTCTCCGACCTTGCGCTGCGCGCCTGGAAGACGTCGCCGTGGATCGGCACGGGCCTTGGCTCCTTCGGCCTCGACATCCGTTTCCACGCGCTCGCGGCGGACTGGGCGGTCATTCCGCGCGGGCAGGCGGCCGTGCCGAACGGCGGGTGGCTGCTGCTGGCGGAACGCGGCATCGTCGGCGCGGCGCTCTTCGTCCTGCCGCTGGGCTTCCTGGCCTTCACCTACGCGCGCCGGCTCGCCGCCTGGGCGAAAGGCGTCAGCTGGCCGCATCCGGCGTGCCTTCTCGCGCCGCTCGTCCTCGTCCTCCTGGGGCTGGACGCGCTCGTCGACTGTTCCTTCCTGCGGGCGGACGTCCTGCTCGCCGCGTGTGCCGAGCTGGCGGTCGCCGCCAAGTCATTTCCAACGTTAGAGAAGCATTCGAATGTCTGACAAACCCATCTATTACGGCGGGCAGGGTGCCGCGCCGATGTCCTATGGCGGGCGTAAGCCGATGTACTACGGGGCCGGCAAGAACTACGGCGCACAGGCCTACGGCGGCGTCTATGGCGGGGCCTACGGCGGAGACCCGGCGAACGGCGGCGGCGAGGACGGCTCGGTCGTCGGCACGATTACCCTGAGCCGCATGATCCGCGTCGTCTCCCAGCGGTGGCTTTCCGTCTTCGTCTTCCTCATCGTCGGCCTGATCATCGCGTTCGCGGTCTACCGCATCTCGCCGACCATCTACGAGGCGAAGAGCGAGTTCACGATGGACATGCGCCGCACGACGGGCGTCGGGCGCGGCCAGAGCGCGCTGGCCGAGATCACGCCGGACTACGGCAACACCTACGCCGAGATCTTCAACACGCGCATCTCCGACTGGCGGTCGGAGAAGGTGATCACCAAGGTCCTCCAGCAGTACCGCGCGGGGCGACCGAACTCGACGGTCACGGACGAGGAGCTGATCGAGGCGCTGGCGGACTCCGAGCTGGAGCTCATCCGCAACTCGCGCATCATCACGATCTCCGTGCGCTCGCAGTCGCCGGAGCTGTGCGCCGCGCTCGCGAACGCCTATGCCGAGTCGATCGAGTCCTTTACGGACGAGGAGAACAAGCTGCGCTGCGACAAGGCCGTTTCGCAGATTCACCAGAACGCGGAGCGCAAGCGCCGCGAGGTCGACAAGATCTCGCAGCAGCGCCTCGAGTTCCGCACGTCCCACAAGGTGGACAACCTGCGGTCGTCACGCGACACGGTCCAGCAGGGGCTTTCGAAGACGACGGCGGACATCCTCGCCCTCGAGACGGTCGAGACGCAGCTCATCGAGTGGGAGAAGATGCTCTCGGCCGTGCAGAAGGATCCCGCGAGCTACGGCAACCTCTCGACGAGCGTGCCGCGCGCCCAGGAGATCGCCGAGGAGTTCCGCGCCTACCAGGACGCGGAGGGCCAGTACCAGAAGCTGACGTTCACCTTCACCGACAGCCACCCGGAGGTCATCGCCGCGAAGCGCGCGGTCGAGCTCTCGAAGCAGCGCTTCCTCGACGCGGCGGCCCGCGCGCTCCTGACGGGGCGCTCGACGCTGCAGGTGACGCGCAACCAGCTCGCGAACCTGCGCCAGAAGCAGGAAGATCTCCGCAACGAGCTCTCGTCCCTGGAGCAGCGGATCATCCTCGCCGAGTCGGGGCTGGGGCAGCTCGACGCCGAGTTCGACGTCGCGAACCGCGTCCTCGAAGGCCTGATCATGGACGAGAACAAGGCGCGCATCGAGGCGGAGTCCAACAACGAGATCGTCCGCGTCGGGCGTCCGGCCGCCGTGCCGTCGAAGCCGGTCTTCCCGAACCCCGCGATCATCTTCGGCGCGGGCATCGTCCTTTCGCTCGCGCTCGGCGTCCTCTTCGTGCTGATCATCGACAACCTGGAGGACACGGTCGTGAACCTTGCGGACATCGAGGGGCGTCTCGCGCTGAAGGTGCTGGCCGTCCTGCCGCACGTGCGCCGCAAGAAGCGCGAGGACGTCGCGAAGTTCCTGATCGAGGACAAGTACTCCCAGTTCGCGGAGGCGGTCGCGGGGCTTCGCAACCTCCTGGACTCGCCGCGCTACGAGGCGCTGTCGCACTGCCTGCTGGTGATCTCGACCCAGCCGGGCGAGGGCAAGACGATCACCTCGACGTCGCTGGCGATCTCCTACGCCCAGGCGGGGCGGCGCACGCTGCACGTCGACTTCGACCTGCGCCGGCCGCGCCTCGCGCGCATCTGGGGCCTGGAACTTGACGAGGCGCACAGCTTCTCGCACGTCCTCCAGCGCGCCGGGAAGACGACGCCCGACTTCGCGCAGCTCGTCAACCGGACGGAACAGCCGGGGCTGGACGTGATCGCCTCGCTCGCGCCGGAGGGCGTCTCCCCGACGATGATCTTCGGCTCGTCCGTCGTGCCGGAGTTCTTCAAGTGGGCGCGCGCGAACTACGACCACGTCATCGTCGACTCGCCGCCGTACGGCATCGTCGGCGACGTCGTGTCGCTCTCGGTGCTGGTCGATGCCGTCCTCATCATGTGCTGCCCCGACCGGACGCACTTCAAGCCCATCCAGTACTGCTCGCGCTCGCTCACCGAGGCGGGGGCGAACATCCTCGGCGCGATCGTCAACGACATCGAGGTCTCGAACGCCCACGCCTTCACGCCGCACGCGCACGGCAACCATTACGGCAAGTATGGCTACGGGTATGGCTATGGCTACGGCTACCAGCCGAAGAAGACCAAGGCCAAGGACGGCAAGGCGGCGACGCAGACGCCGGCGGCCAAGGACGAAGGCGAAACGCCGCGCGGATTCTCGGACGACGACTAGGCGGCGTCGAGAGATGAATCGCGTGCTCTTCGAGTCGGCCGAAATCGCCGGAGACGTCGCCGTCTTCGGCGGCGCGCGGGCCGAACACGTGCGGAACGTCCTGCATGGAACGGTCGGGCAGATCCTCAAGACCGGCGAGGTCAACGGAAAGCTCGGCACGGGGGAGATCGTGGACATCACGGAGCGGCAGGTCACGGTGCGCGTCCGCCACACGGAGGAGCCGCTTCGCCCGTGGGTCGATCTCATCCTCGCGCCGCCGCGTCCGCGCATCCTGAAGCGCCTTCTTCCCCAGCTTGCGACACTTGGCGTTGGACGGATCCTTCTCGTCGGGGCGCAGAAGGTCGAGAAGGACTTCTGGGGGGCGACGCTGCTCAGGGAGGAGAACTGCCGTCCGCTGCTCGTCGACGGGCTGATGCAGGGCTGCGTCTCTTCGCTTTTGCCGACGGTCGAGACGCGGCGCAACTTCCGGCGTTTCGTGGCGGACGAGCTGGACGCACTCTTCCCGACGGCGACGCGGCTGGTCGCGCATCCGTATGGGGGCGATGCTAGGCCCCTTGACTGCGGACGGGACAAGCCTGCCCCTCCCGAAAGGGACGGACGGCTGCTCCTCGCCATCGGGCCGGAGGGCGGCTGGACGGACGAGGAGGTCGAGCTGCTGGAGGTCCATGGCTTTGTGCGCCATTCGCTGGGCGCGCGCATCCTGCGCACGGACACGGCGACCATTGCGCTTCTCGCCCAGCTGATGCCGAAAGCCGTGCGGGCGAACGAACGAATCTAAGCGGAGCTTTTTCACAATGGCAGACAAGAATTCCAACGACAACCAGCCGCCGAGCCTGTTCGACAACCTCGACCTGTTCGCGGCGAAACCCGAAGGGGCCGCCGGCGAAGCGGACAGGGACAACGGACAGGGGACGCCCGACAGCGGCTCAACCTCACAAACCTCCCAAACTTCCCGAACCTCCCAAACCTCCCAGCCCGCCCTTCCTCCCGCCGGCCTGACGGGCACGGGGCCGATGCAGGCGCTCTACGACTTCAACTTCCGCCAGTATTCGGCGTACGTCATCTGCTCGCGCGCGATTCCCGCCGTGGAGGACGGCCTGAAGCCCGTGCAGCGGCGCATCATGCACTCCCTCTGGGAGAAGGACGACGGCCGCTACACGAAGGTCGCGAACATCGTCGGCCACGCGATGCAGTACCATCCGCACGGCGACGCCTCCATCGGTGACGCGATCTGCGTCCTCGCGAACAAGCTCTGGGGCGAGGGCCGCGGCTACCTGATCGACGGACAGGGCAACTACGGCTCGCTCTACACCGGCATGCCGCACGCCGCGACGCGCTACATCGAGTGCCGCCTCACCGACCTCGCGCGCAAGGAGGTCTTCAACAAGAAGACGACGACCTTCGTGCCGAACTACGACGGACGCAAGGAGGAGCCGGTCTACCTGCCCGCGAAGATCCCGCTCCTGCTGATGCTCGGCGCGGACGGCATCGCGGTCGGCCTCTCGACGGCGATCCTGCCGCACAACTTCATCGAGCTGCTGGAGGCGGAGATCGCGATCCTCCAGAAGAAGCCGTTCGCGGTCTACCCCGACTTCCAGCTCGGCGGCGTCATGGACGTCTCCGACTACCAGGACGGCCTCGGCAAGGTGAAGGTGCGCACGGTCATCGAGCCGCAGGACAAGAACCGCCTCGTCATCACGCAGCTGCCGTGGGGCGAGACGACGGACTCGCTCGCCGAGTCCATCGAGGACGCGATCAAGAAGAAGAAGGTGCCCGTCCGCCACCTGAACGACCTCACGTCCGAGACGGTGCGCATCGAGCTGGAGCTGCAGGCCGGCGCGAACCCGGAGAAGACGATCACCGCGCTCTACGCCTTCACGAACTGCGAGAAGTCGCTGACGTCGCGCCCGATCGTGCTGGACGACGGGCGGCCGAAGCTGATGCGCGTCTCGGAGATTCTGAAGAAGAACGTCGAGCGCCTCACGGAACTCACGAAGCGCGAGCAGGAGATTCGCCTTGCGGAGCTTGACGACCTCTTCCACGCGCGGACGCTCGACCGCATCTTCATCGAGGAGCGCATCTACAAGCGCATCGAGCAGGAGAAGACGATGGAGGGCATCCTCGCGACGGTGAAGGAGGGGTTCCGTCCGTTTCGCGGCGAGCTGCGGCGCGACGTCACGAACGAGGACGTCGAGCGCCTGTTGAAGATCCCGATCCGCCGCATCTCCCAGTTCGACATTGACAAGAACCGCGACGAGATCAAGGCGATCGAGAAGGAGGAGGGCGAGGTCAGGGACAATCTCGCGCATCTCCGGGCGTTCGTCGTCAAGTACCTGAAGGGGCTCGTCCGCGAATACGCGAAGAAGTATCCGCGCTGCACGCAGATCGCGAAGGGCGCGTTCAAGCAGGTGGACGTGCGGGCAATCACGGCGTCGGAGCTGACGGTGCGGTGGGACAAGGAGAACGGCTACGTCGGATCGGGCCTCCGGGGCGGCGACGAGGTGTTCAAGTGCTCGTCGCTTGACGAGCTGATCCTCGTCTGGAAGGACGGCCGCTTCAAGAAGGTTCAGCCCGAGGACAAGATCTTCGTCGACAAGAACCTTCTGGCGATTCTCCGCTACAACCAGGAGAAGGACCGCGACACGCGCACGTTCACCTGCATCTACGAGGAGGGTGGCTACGGGTTCAGCTACATCAAGCGCTTCACGTTCGGCGGGCTTATCCGCAACAAGGAATACCGCCTCGCGCCGGAGAAGCCGAAGTCGAAGATCATCCTCTTCTCGGAGGGGTGCGGCGAGACGCTGTACGTGAAGTACAAGCCCGCGAAGGGGCAGAAGATCCACCAGCAGTTCTTCCGTCCGACGGATCCCGTCGCGCGCGTCAACCGCGAGACGGGCAAGTCCGAGCAGAAGCCGGTCGTGGAGGTGCGCACGGCGGGCGCGAAGGGCAAGCAGCTGACGACGAAGCCGATCGCGCGCGCCTCCTTCACGAAGGGCTCGTGGTGGGACGACAAGGAGGCGCCGTCCAAGGGTGTCCTCGACTGAGATTCCGCTTTTATGATATAATGTGGCGCGTGAACAGAAAGACCATTTTCCTTGCGGCCACGGCCGCGTTGCTGGCGGGCGGCTTGGCCCGCGCGCAAGAGCCGACGCCGGGCGCCGGTTCGGGCGCCCAGACGGCCATCCGCTATGCGACCGACGCCTATCCCGGCTTCGACAACGAGAAGACGATCGTCAGCCCCCAGCGCAAGAGTCCGCGCTGGTTCGCGTTCATCTTCGGCCCGAACCAAGAGGACGCGAAGAGCCAGCTCGCCTACTGCGTCGACCTGATCCGCGCGGGCGACTTCTCGAAGGCGCGCCGCCAGCTCGACGCGCTCGTGCGCGAGTGGCCGACGGCGCCGGAGGCCCCGAAGGCCCAGCAGGCCTTGGCCGAGCTCTGCCTGACGCGCCTGGGCGAGACGGAGGAGGCGTTTGCGGAGTACCGCTACCTGCTCGACTTCTACTCGCTTCAGGCCGACTACGACCGGATTGCCGACAAGCTCTACCAGATCGCGTGGCAGCTGAAGGCCGAGGGCAAGGAGGTGATGTTCATCCATTTCGAGAACGTCGTGGACGTCCGCCGCGCGTTCGAGGCGTGCGTGCTGCATGCGCCGGGCGCGAAGTGGGTGCCGGAGGCTCTGCTCACGATTGGCGCGCTGCGCGAGAAGGAGGGCGAGTACGGCAAGGCCGTGCAGGTCTACGAGAACCTGCGCAACATCTATCCTGATGCGGACGAGGCGAAGACCGCGCTCGTGAGCGAGGCGAAGGCGCGTCTCGTCCTGCTGGATGACCACGCCTACAACCGCTCGCGCGCGCTCGACACGCAAGGCTTTCTCAGGCTGGCGCGTGAGTCGTGCCGCGCGGAGGATCGCGAGGCCATCTGCGAGATGCTCGCGCGCGTCGAGACGCTGCTGGCGGACGAGGCGTACCGCAGCGCGCAGTTCTACGACTCAAAGACGCGCACGAAGCGCAGCGCGATCAACGCCTACGAGAAGTTCCTCGCGCAGTATCCCGAAGGGGCGCACGCCGACGAGGCGCGCGCGCGCTTGGCGGAACTGAAAGGCTCGGAAAAATGAAAACGATTCGTCTTCTGCTGGCTCTCTTCCTTGTTGGCGCGCTCTGCGGCTGCGGCGCAAACTACCGATGGCGTCCGACCGTCCCGGCGACGATGCGGACAGTGGCAGTGCCGACGTTCCGCAACGACTCCGACCTGCAGGAGATCGGCGCGATTGCCGCGCGGCAGCTGCTGCGCGAGTTCCAGCGCGAAGGCACGTTCAAGATTCGTCCGACGGGCGACGCGGCGCTGGAGATTCAGGGGACCGTGCAGTCTGCCGTCGGAAACAACGTCGCCTACGACCGCCGTTCGGGACTGCGGATTGCCGGCTATGAGCTTGCGGGGTCGTTTCGGGTGTCCGTCATCGACAAGCGCGCGGGCAAGGTGCTGATTGACAACCGCACCTACACGGCACGGGCCACGTTTGCCACGGGGCAGGATCTGACGACGGCCCAGCGTGACGCCTCCGGGCGTCTGGCCGAAGACCTGGCGCGTCAGGTCGTGGACGATGTCCTCAATCTCAAATGGGAGAACTGAACATGGAAACGAATGATGAAGTTCATGCCGTGATCGAGCTGAAGATCACGCCGCAGCGGGACTGCGGGTTCGGCAAGCTCGCCGAACGGATCTCGAAGTTCGAGCAGGTCGAGGCGTGCTTCCTGATGAGCGGCGCGTACGACCTCTTGGTGTTCGTGAAGGGCGAAAGCCTTCAGGACGTCGCGCAGTTCGTCGCGCAGGACCTGTCGACGATCGACGGCGTGCTCTCGACGGCGACGCACTTCATGCTGAAGACCTACAAGGCCGGCGGCGTGCTCGGCAAGCTGGATGACGCGCGACTGGAGGTGTCGTGATGGCGGTCGATCTTGCCCAGAAGGCGCAGAACTTCACGAATCGCGGGCGCCAGGCCCTTGAGACGGGCCGCTACGAGCTTGCGGTGGACATGCTGATGGAGGCGGTCGCGGCCGCGCCGGACGTCCTGGAGACGCGCAAGCTTTTGCGCGCGGCGCAGATCGCGAACTTCCGCAAGAACGGCAAGGCCGGGTTCGGCGCGAAGCTCGGCTACATGATGGCGCGGCAGAAGATCGCCGGCCTCATCAAGAAGGGGAAGGCAGCCGAGGCGATGGCCGAAGCGGAGAAGCTGCTGTCGCAGAATCCGCTGGACGCGGACAACATCGAGGCGGCCGTCAAGGCGGCGGAGGCGGCCGGCAAGGCCGACCACGCGGCGATCACGGTCGAGGCGGCGTACGAGTGCTCGAACAAGGATCCGGCCCTTCTGGAGCGCGTGGCGACGTACTACACGATGGCGAAGCGCTGGGACAAGGCGCGCGACGCCTACCAGAAGCTTTCCGAGCTGAAGCCCGGCGACCAGCGCATCCTGCAGCTGCTGAAGAACACCGAGGCGCGCGCGACGATGAACGAGGGCTGGGAGCAGTCCGTCGGCAAGAAGGGCGGCTTCCAGAACCTGATCGCGAACAAGGAGCAGGCCGCGAAGCTCGACGCCGCGAACAAGGCGGTCGTCACGGGCGACGACGCCGAGGCCCTCATCCGGGAGAAGCTTAAGCAGATCGAGGCGGAGCCGAAGAACATGAACGCCCGCCGCGCGCTCGCCCGCATCTACATCCAGGGCAAGCGCTACTACGAGGCGATCGACGTCCTCCAGCAGGCGATCGCGGCGTCCGGCACGATGGACCCCGAGCTCGACCGCATGCTCTCGCAGACGAAGGTCCAGTACTACGACCAGCAGATCGAGGCCCTGCGCGCGGAAGGCCGCGAGGAGGAGGCCGTCAACATGGAGGGCGAGAAGAACCAGTTCGTCTTCGACGACCTCGCCCAGCGCGTCGAGCGCTACCCGAACGACCTGCACCTCCGCTTCGAGCTCGGCAAGCAGTACTACACCTACGGCTACTACGAGGAGGCCCTGACGCACCTTCAGCTCGCGCAGAAGTCGCCGAAAGACCGCCTCTGGGCGCTCTACTACCTCGCGATGTGCTTCCTCGCGCAGGGGCAGACCGACATGGGCGTCATGCAGCTGGAGACGGCGCGCGACGCGATTCCGACGATGGACGAGCTCAAGAAGAACGTCGTCTACCAGCTCGGCCTCTGCGCCGAGTCGGCGGGCGACCTCGAGAAGGCCTACCAGTACTACAAGGACGTCTATTCGAGCGATGTGGGCTTCCAGGACCTCTCCGAGCGCATGCTCGCGGTGAGCCAGGCCCTGAAGCAGCAGCAGCAGGGCTGACGGCAACGGTCGCACTTGCGCGAAGCGCGTCGAATATGATATACTACGCCCCCGTTGAACATGGCCCCATCGTCTATCGGCTAGGACACGAGCTTTTCATGCTTGGTAGAGGAGTTCGACTCTCCTTGGGGCTGCCACTTCGTGGCGCGCAAATCTCCCATGACCGACCGTGAGGCCTACATTGCCTTCAACCTGACGGAGAACGTCGGGTTCGCGACCGTCGAGGAACTGTCGAAGACGGCGGGCTCGGTCGTCGCGGCGTGGGAGGCGTATCCGAAGAAGATCTCCCGCACGGGCGGCGATGTCGACTGGCAGGGCGAACTCAAGCAGGCGAAGAAGTTCGGCGTGACGATTCTCACCCCGGCAGATGCGGACTACCCGAAGCAGCTGCTCGCCGCGCCGGGGCGTCCGCTCGCGCTTTACGTGAAGGGCGACGTGTCCGCGCTCGCGAAGCCGTCGCTTGCGCTCATCGGCACACGCCGCGCGACGCCGTACGGCAAGGGCCTTGCGAACCGCTTGTCCTTCGACCTCGCGAAAGCCGGGTGGTCGGTCGTGTCGGGGCTTGCGCTCGGCATCGATGCCGAGGCTCATCGCGGCGCGCTCGCGGCGGACGGCGTGACGGTCGGCGTGCTGGGCTCCGGGCTTGACCGCTTCTATCCGGAGGAGAACCGCGAACTCGCGCGCGAAATCGTGCAGAAGGGCGGCGCGGTCGTGAGCGAGTTCCCGTTCGGGCGTCCGCCAGACCGCGAGACGTTCCCGATCCGCAACCATGTCGTCGCGGCGCTCGTGCGCGGCGTCGTCGCCGTCGAGGCGCCCGTCCGCTCCGGCACGCTCATCACGACGTCGATTGCCGCCGACCTCGGCCGCACGGTCATGGCCGTGCCCGCGCGCGTCGACAGCCGCATGTCAGCCGGCTGTCTGCAGCTGATCCGCGACGGGGCGATTCTCGTGCGGAACGCGGACGACGTGCTGGAGGCGATGAGCGAGCTGCTGCCGAAGGGCGCGGCGAAGAAGGCGGACGCGGCGGCGGCGAAGGATCCCGAACAGCCTCCCTATTCCGTCGAGGAGGCGCTCGTCATGCTGCACGTGACCGAGGAGGGCGTGTCGCTGGACGAGCTTGTGCGCGAGACGAAGCTGCCGGTCGCGCGCGTCAATTCGCTCGCGCTCCAGCTGCGGCTGAAGGGCTTCGTGCGCTTTCTGCCGGGCAATCGGCTGGGCTTGCTCAAAAGGACTGTATGATTGACACACATGTGAATCTGGGGGGGCTTGTCCTGCCGACGCCGGTCGCGACGGCGAGCGGGACGTTCGGCTACGGCACAGAGTACCTCGGCGCGGTCGATTACGCGAAGCTTGGTGCCGTGACGGCGAAGGGCATCCGCGTCGACCCGTGGCCGGGGAATCCGATGCCGCGCCATGCCGAGGTCTTCGGCGGGCTCGTCAACGCGATTGGCCTGCAGGGGACGGGCGTCGAGCATTTTCTGGACGAGACGGTGCCGGCCTACCGGCGGGCGACGTCCGTGCCGCTCATCGCGAACATCTGGGGCGGATCGATTGAGGAGTACGCGGCTGTTGCTGAACGGCTGGGCGATCAGGTCGACGCGTTGGAAATGAACGTCTCGTGTCCGAACGTCAAGGCGGGCGGGCACACGTTCGGACAGGATCCGAAGGTTCTCTTCGAGGTCGTCTCGGCCGTGCGGAAGGCGACGCGACTGCCGCTGCTCGTGAAGCTCGCGCCGAATGTGCCGTCGATTGTTCCGTACGTGAAGGCGTGCGAGGATGCGGGGGCGGACGGCCTGTCGATGATCAACACGATCCCCGCGATGGTGATCGACATTGAGCGGCGTGTGCCCGTCTTGGCGAATCGGACGGGCGGACTTTCGGGACGCGGCGTCCATCCGGCCGCCGTGAAGCTCGTCTACGACGCGCACCGGGCGACGAAGCTGCCGATTCTCGCGATGGGCGGCGTGTACGAGGCGAAGGACGCGATCGAGTTCCTGCTCGCGGGCGCGACGGCCGTTGCGGTCGGCACGGCGACGTTCTCCGATCCTGGCGTCGTCGCGGCGGTCTACGACGGCATCGTCGCCTACTGCGAACGTCACGGCTTCGCGTCCGTCGCCGAATTGACCGGCAACTTGATCGATGCGAACTGAGGCCGCCGCCGCACGTCTTTTTGGTATAATACGCTCCAATTATGGAAGAGATCAGAGTGCGTTTCGCCCCGTCACCGACGGGCAAGGTCCACATCGGCAACATCCGTGCGGCCATCTACAACTGGCTGTTCGCGCGGCACACGGGCGGCAAGTTCCTCCTGCGCGTGGAGGACACCGACCTCGAACGGTCGACGCCGGAGGCGATTCAGGTCCTCTTCGACTGCATGAAGTGGCTTGGCCTCGACTACGACGAGGAGGTCTTCTACCAGACGAAGAACGCGCCGCGCCACCTCGCGGTCGCCGAGCAGCTGCTCGCCTCCGGCCACGCCTACAAGGTCGAGCGCACGTCGCGCGACGGCAAGACGGGCGTCGTCACGATGTTCCGCATGCCGAAGGAGGGCGTCATCGAGTTCGACGACATCGTGAAGGGGCACATGGCGAAGAAGGCCGAGGACATCCCGGACTTCGCGATCGTCCGCTCCGACGGCTCGCCGATCTTTCACCTCGCGAACGTCGTGGACGACATCGACCAGCGCGTCACGCACATCATCCGCGGCGACGACCACGTGGAGAACACGTTCAAGCACATCTGCCTCTTCCGGGCGCTTGGCGCGCCGATCCCGAAGTACGGCCACCTCTCGATGATCGTCAACCAGCAGGGCAAGCCCTACTCGAAGCGCGACGGCGCGGCGTTCGTCGGCGAATACCGCGAGCAGGGCTACCTGCCGGAGGCGCTGTTCAACTACCTGCTGCTCCTGGGCTGGAATCCGGGCGACGACCGCGAGATCCTGACGCGCGAGGAGATGATTCGGCTTTTCGAGCTCGAAAAGGTTCACGTCACGGCGGCGATGTTCGACCCGAAGAAGCTCGCGTGGATGAACGGCGAGTACATCAAGCGCATCCCGCACGAGGCGTTCAAGGCCGAACTGAAGCGGCGCGTCGCGGCGGCCGGCCTTGCGGCCGGCGCACAGGACAAGGAAAACACGGCGAATGGCGTGGGTCTTGCGCATGCGCCTGTCGAGGCGCATGATGAGTCCTGGTGGGATTACCTCGCCGAACAGCTTCAGCCGCGCACGAAAGTCCTGAACGACCTGCCGGGCAACTGCCTTTGCTTCTTCACCGACGACTACCCGTTTGACGCGAAGGCGGTCGAGAAACGGCTGAAGAAGCCGGGCGTGAAGGCGATTCTGCTTGATCTCGTCACGCGCTTCGCGGCGGTCGAGGACTGGACGGCGCCGAAGCTGGAGGAGCTCGTGAAGGGCCTCTCGCAGGGCAACGGCATGGGGCCGTGGGTGCATCCGATTCGCGTCGCCGTCTCGGGGCGCGGCGAGGGCATCGGGCTTTTCGAGATGCTGCAGCTCCTGGGCAAGGAGAAGACGCTCGCGCGCCTGAAGAAGGCCGCAGACGAACTTGCCGCGCCCTGACGTCTGTTTCTGGCATAAGACGCCTCATGGATCCGGTTGCCCCTCACAGCTCTGCGGCTGAAGATCCCTTTGCCGGCTATGTGCCCGTGAAGGTGGCGCATCCTGTCGTGGACGCTGGTGATGTGCCCGAACTGCCGTCGGACGAAAGGCCGCGTCGGCGGTGGTCTCGGCGCCGACGCAAGCCGGAGCGGTCGCTTGCCTGCGGATGCGGATCGCTCGTCTTCCTGTTGTGCGCCGCGATTGCCGTTGCTACAATCGCTGTCGTTGCCTACGGGTATTTCTATGACCGTCCGCTGACGAAGGAAATGCCTGAATTGGCCGTTTGCGCGCAGCCGGTCGACGCCTTGTCCGAATGGGGGCGTTCGGCGCGCGCGCGGCTGACGGGTCTTGCCGGAACGAATCTCGCCCGTCGGCTGACGCTGGGACTCGGATCTTCACCCAACATCGTCTCGCAGTCCATCGACCGCGTGTCGGCGATCGGTGAGCAACGCCGTAAGCTGCAAGACGAGGCGCAGCAGTTTGCCGACGGTTTTGATTGAAAGGCAGGGCATGAAAGTCGCAGTCGGATTGAGCGGAGGCGTTGATTCGAGCGTCGCGGCCTTGCTCCTCAAGGAGCAGGGCCATGAGGTCGTCGGCCTCACGATGAAGCTCTGGCGCGGACAGTATCGCGGTGGGCCGCGCGATGCCTGCTTCGGTGCCGGGGAGGCCGAGGACATTGCGCGTGCGGCCGAATTCGCGAAGTCGCTGGGCATCGCCTATCATGTCTTCGACTGCTCGGCGCAATATGACCGCGCCATCGTCGCCTATTTCCGCGAGACGTATTTGGCCGGACAGACGCCCAACCCCTGCGTCCGCTGCAACGCGCTGATGAAGTTCGGCCTTTTGCCGCGCCTCGCACGGGAATCGGGACTCGTCTTTGACAAGTTCGCCACGGGGCATTATGCGCGTGTCGAGCGGCGTGACGGGCGATGGGCGTTGCTGCGCGCCACGGATCTCGCCAAGGATCAGAGCTATTTCCTCTACCGCCTTTCGCAGGAGCAGCTGGCGCAGCAGCTTTTCCCGCTGGGCGACCGGACGAAGCCCGAAGTCCGTGCCTTTGCCCGTGCGCACGGCTTGGCTGTCGCGGACAAGCCGGATTCGCAGGACTTCTACGCGGGTGACGTGGACGAGCTGGTGGGGGCGGCGGATCGGCCGGGCGAGATTGTCTCGGTCGATGGCCGCGTGCTGGGGCGGCATCGCGGGTTCTGGCATTATACCGTCGGCCAGCGCAAGGGCCTGGGGCTAGGCGGCACGGGCGAACCCTATTACGTGATCGACGTGGACGCCTGTCGGAATCGCGTTGTCGTGGGCCCTGCGGCGGAAGCCGTCCGTCGCGCGTTGACGGTGGCAGACATGAACTGGGTCGCGATGTCCCCCACGGAAGCGCCGTTGGCCTGCCGTGTGCGTGTCCGCAGTTCGGGGCGGCTCGTTCCCGCGACGCTCACGAACGGCCGGTGCGTTTTGTCCGAGGACGTGGTGGGCGTGGCACCGGGGCAAAGCGCCGTGTTCTACGGCCCGTGCGGAGACGACCGGGTGCTGTGCGGCGGCGTGATTCAACGCGCGCGGGCGGATGACTGTGGTGACAAGTTGGTGAGCCCTGCGCTCGTCTCGCCCGCTGTCGTGCCGTCGGACGATGGGACGCATCAGGAGCTTGTGGACTGGGAATTGCTGAAGGTCTCGGATGAGTAGGCACCAGTTCTCACTTTTTTAAAAAAGTGAGAACTGGTCTCAGGCTCGATTTCTGTTGTCAGATTTTCACGGCAAAGTTTCCTTGCAGAAAGAATGCATCGTGTGATGCCCAATCAGAAAAGGAGAACAGATTATGAAGAAACTCTTTTTGGCAGTTGTGGTTGCGACCTTGGGTGCGGTTGGCTTTGCGGACGCGAAAGCGACGTATCGTGACGCACAGGGGCGCAACATGGGTTCGGTCTCGACCGACCGTTACGGCAAGACAACCTATCGAGACGCCCAAGGCCGCAAGCACGGATCGAGTTCGACCGATCGCTACGGAAAGACCACGTTCCGCGATGCGCAGGGCCGCAACATGGGATCGGCTTCGACCGACCGCTATGGCAAGACCACTTACCGTGACGCGCAGGGGCGCCTGATGGGCTCCTCGTCAACCGACCGCTATGGGAAAACGACCTACCGCGACGCGCAAGGACGTCTGCAAGGCACGTCCTCGACGGATCGCTACGGGAAAACGACCTACCGCGATGCCCAAGGCCGCCTCCGTGGCAGCAAGAAGTAGCGCCACCGCCTGAAAGTGGGGCCTGTCCCCATCCTTCGCCCCGTGTGTCGGCAGATAGGGTGCCGTTTGCGCTGCGTACCTGAACGGACGGAAATTTGATATAATCTACGAGAATGACGACGGAAGAAAGAATTGCGGCACGAGCCGACATCGAGGCGACGGCTGATTTGCTGGAACGCGCCTTGAAGCTGTCCGGACTTCTGGCAACGCTCTTCCAGGAGCGAGGCTTCCCCCTTGTCGTCGTTGGTGGAAGTGCGGTTGAGTTCTACACCGAAGGCGGCTACATGAGCGGAGACATTGACTTCTGCCGCAAGACGCTGAAAACCATTCCGCCGCGACTCATGCAGGAGATTGCCGAATCCCTCGGCGGCAAGGGAATGGGTCGCAGTTGGATGATCTGCGGTTTGTACGTCGATCTGCTCGGAATCTTGGAGAACGAGTCGCTTGTCCCGGAACGGACGCTACGGACACCCTTTGGAGAAGTGCGAGTCATTCCGCCGGAACTCGCGCTTGTCGAGCGTATTTTGTATGCGGAGCAGGATGCTGAGTGCAAGCCTTCCGCGCGGCAGATGATGTGCGCGGCATTGCACGACGCATTGTTCGACTGGGCGGAGGCCGAGCGTTTGGCGGATCTCCGGGACTTTAAGGTTCTGCCGCAGTTGCGGACACTCAAAGAGGAGATTTCCCGTGCGTGAGCCGATTGTCATCGAATGGGAGGAATGGCGGGCGGCTCGTGAAATGAAGCGTGAGGCTTTGCGCCGTGCGGGCCTTGACGCGCCCTCTCGGCGGAAGTCGCCTGTCGGAACGTCCGACCTTCGTTTGCGCCGAGCGTTTGGCGGCAGTCGTGTGCCGAATTGGGCCGAACGGACTACCGTCGGCTGATAGGGGTATGGCATCCCTTTGGTCGGCCGGCGTCGTCTGCCAGATTCGTCGGATTTTCCATGCGTACCGGTCGGTCGTTCTGCCGCTACACCACGAGCAGACGAAAATATGGTATGCTCAATTATTCTTTCGCGTGGGTGCGGTTCGCCGCGTGTGCGTGAGGGCAAACGGGAGGGAGAAGGCTTTCACTTCAGCAGCGTGAAGCGGCTGTGCCTTGGGCAAGGTCGCCGAAGATGTCGTGACGCTGCGGCAGTCGAATCCAAATGCAATTATGGTTTGGTATATACCATTCCATAATTGCATTTGGGATGGTATTGACTCTTTGGGTGATGAAAGTGTCAGACCCTATTGGTAGGGTGATGAAAGTGTCAGACCCTATTGGTAGGGTTCGAGTGGTAGGGTTAGATGTTTGCGCTGAGTGATTAAGGGCTTTTCAGGACATCAAGAGGAAACGGATGGTCTATATAACGGAGCCTGCGGACTTCTGCCGGCTGACGAGTTCGCGGTCGGCGATAGTTTTTGGGCATGGCGTTTTGCTATAATACGCCGCATGAAAACGATTGCCACCGCAGTTACAGCCCGATAAGGAGCTTGAATCATGGATGCCCTGTTGACAAATCTCTTTGAGCAATGCGAAGACTATGGCGCGAGCGACGTGCATCTGGCGGCGGAGATGGCGCCGCGCTTCCGGCTGCGCGGCACGCTGGTCGAGAAGGGCGGGTATCGTCCGTTTGACCAGGAGACCATCGACCGCCTTGCGATGGAACTCGGCCTCCTGACGCTGCCGCCCGGCAGCCCGGACGGCACCGAGCGCATCCGCCGGACGCTGCTGGCCGAAGGGTCTCTGGACGGTGCCCTGACGTCCCCCGGCGGCGTGCGCTACCGCTTCAACGTCTTTCGCGAGGGCGGTCGCCACGCCGTGGCCCTGCGTCGGCTCGACTCGACGTTCCGCTCGTTCGACGAGTTGGGGCTGCCGCCGATGCTGGAGACGTTCTGCGACGTGACGGACGGCCTGTTCATCGTGACGGGCCCGACCGGCTCCGGCAAGTCGACGACGCTGGCGACGATGATCGACCGCATCAACCACACGCGCAACGCGCACATCGTCACGATCGAGGATCCCGTCGAGTTCGTCCACCGCTCCGACCGCTGCATCGTCAACCAGCGGCAGATCGGACGCGACGCGCCGAGCTTCAACAACGCGCTGGTCGCCGCGCTCCGGCAGGATCCCGACGTCATCCTCGTCGGCGAGATCCGCGACCTGGAGACGATTCGGACGGCGCTGCAGGCGGCGGAGACCGGGCATTTGGTGCTGACGACGCTGCACGCCGGCGACTGTGCCGGAACCATCGAGCGGCTCGTCGGCGTCTTCCCCGCCGACGAGCAGGCGAGCGTTCGCCAGCAGCTGGCGCTCGTCCTGCGCGGCATCTTCACCCAGCACCTCGTGCGGCGGGCCGACGGCGACGGACGGGTGCCCGTCTGCGAGCTGCTGGTCAACAATCCCGCGATCTCCAACTTCATCGTCACCGGCCGCAGCCAGCAGGTCTATTCGGCGATGGAGGTCGGCGGCCCGTATGGCATGTGCACGATCGACCAGTCGCTGAACGCGCTGCTCGACGCGGGGCTGATCACGGCCGAGACGGCCTGTGCGCTGTCGAAGAATCCGCAGCAGTACAGGTAAGTTCCTTCAAGGAGAACCAGTCTGTGTCCGCATTTCTGCGGTCGTGTCCGAGTTTTGGTATAATACGCGCCGATGAATTCAAAAAAGGCCTTGACCTGGTTTCTTGTCGTCTTCGCGTGGTTCTGGACCGCGTACGAATGCCACACCATCGGCATTGACGTCTTCGACATGCTGTTGAAGCGCTTTCCCGGACAGGTGTGGATCATGGCGGCGGTGCTGTCGTACCTGACGATCATCTGGATGCCGAAGCATCTCCTGACGCGCGCCGTGATGGGCATCTTCATGCTGATTCCCGCCGAGCTCTTCCCGGTTCTCCGTCCGCACCTGCCCGACGGCGGCTTCGCCCCGGTGCAGATCCTCGTCGCCTTCGCCTACGTCCTCGTCGTCATCGGCATGTACGGGATGTTCTACCCATGGCGGGTCGAGGCGGCGCTGCGGCGCCTCTTCGGGGCGAAGGGCGCGGCGCGCGGCGCGGCGGCGGAGGAGTCGAAATGAAAGAAGCCCTGACGATCCTCCTGACGGTGCTCGGGGGCCTTGGGATCTTCCTCCTCGGCATGAAGCACCTCTCCGAGGGTCTTCAGGCCGCCGCCGGCGGGGGGCTGCGCAAGTTCATGGCCCGGGCGACGAGCCACCGCCTCGTCGGCGTCGGCTCGGGCGTCGTCTCGACGATCCTCGTGCAGTCCTCGTCGATCATCACGGTCATGCTCGTCGGCTTCGTCTCGACGGCGATCATGACGCTCCCGCAGGCGTTCGCCGTCCTCATCGGCGCGAACATCGGCACGACGGCGACGATCTGGATCATCGCCTACGCGCCCGATCCGCAGATGCTCGGCTTCTGCGGCCTCGCGGCGGGCGGCATCATGTACTTCTTCTTCCGGGGCGAGCGCGTCCACCACCTCGGCCTCACGATCATCGGCCTCGGCCTCGTCTTCCTCGGCCTCTACTTCATGTCGAAGGGCGTTCAGCCCATCCGCCAGAACCCCGACTTCGCGCACGTCTTCACGGAGATGAGCGCGCACACGATGGCGGACGTCTTCCTCGTCGCGGCGGCGGCGACGCTCCTGACGGCGGTGATCCAGAGCTCGGCGGCGACCATCGCCATCGCGATGGCCCTCGCGACACAGGGGCTCATCACCTACGAGGTCGCGATCGCCGTCCTCTTCGGCGCGAACGTCGGCACGACGGCGACGGGTTGGATCGCCGCGATCGGCGGCACGGCGGACGCGAAGCGGACGGCTCTCGCGCACACGCTCTCGAACGTGATCGGCTCGTTCGTCTTCATCTGGTTCTTCCCGCTCTTCGTGAAGCTCGGCCAGGCGCTCTTCCCGAACTGGGGCGTCGCCGAGACGATGACGGTCTCGGGGCAGGGCGTGCCGGCATACGTCCACATGATGGCGCCGATCGCCGTGACGGACACGGTGTTCGCCATTTGCCGCGGGGCGCTCTTCTTCCCGTTCGTGAAGCCGTTCTGCCGCCTCATCGAATGGCTCGTCAAGCAGCCGGAGAACGAGAAGCCGCACCTTTCGGCGCTCAAGATCGGCGCGAAGATCTCGCCCGTGATCGCGTGCGACCAGGCGCTGAGCGAGATCGACTTCATGAAGCAGTCGAACCTGGAGCTGCTGGACTGCGCGCGCAAGGTGCTGTCCGGCGCGACGGAAGGCGACGAGGGGCCGGAGAAGCACATCGTCCACCGCGAGGACATCCTCGACAACGTGCAGCGCGAGGTGACGGAGTTCCTCGGCTCGATCATGTCCAAGCGGCTGTCGTGGGACGTTGCGGAGCGCGCGCGGCGGCTCCTGCGCCTGACGGACGAGCTGGAGTCCGTCTCGGACGAGTGTGCGCAGGTCTTGAAGGTCGTCAAGCGGCTTCGCAAGCAGGGGCAGCGGATTTCCGACGTGTCGATGACGCTTCTCCTCGACGTCCACGACAAGGTCGCGGCGTTCGCGCTGGATGTCACGCCGCTCATCACGTCGCCGCGCGTGCCGTTCGACCTGGAGGCCCTGCAGAGGCGGTGTTCGGCGCTGCACGACTTCATCCGCGAAAGCCGCCGCGTCCAGCTTGGGCGCATCGGGCCGGAGGATCCCGGCTCGTCGACCCGCGTCCTCGGCGAGCTCGACATCATCAACGCCTACGAGCGCATCCGCGCCTACTACCTCAACTGCGCGGAAACCCTGGCCGGAGGGAAGAGGTAAGATTTCAGAAAGGGAAGTGCAAATGGCAATGAGAAATCAATTTGCTGGAGAATGCCCCGATGCGGCACTTTATGGAATTGAGCACTCTAACCGCAATTTCAAAGACCCGTTCTACTGGGGCAAAAACCAGTTCAACTCCTCATTTCCGATTGCCCTATGCTGCTACATGAGGGATAAGGGGTTGAATGCCCTTGGCATTTCAATGCGCCCCGATCTCACGACAGCGGTTGGGGATATGTCATTTAATGACGTGTTCGGAACAAAATTGTCGAACGACAAGATCTATTTTCGTTTTGAGTCGCCGTTTGAGCGGTTTAAGCCCCTGGTCGAGGATTCTCTTGAAAAGATTGATGTCGTTGTTGTCGATGCCGTGACCCACGAGGAGATTCGTCCGCTTGAGATCAAGTTGACGACTCTTCCAGATGACGGCACGTCGAGTTTCACGGAGGAGAAATACGGATCGGAGATTGTCGTTCGTTCTCCCACCATGCGCTATGTAGCGTTGAGCATGCTTGCGTCGAACAGCGATAGCCTTGCCCGCATCAAGGCGATATTTGGTTCTTCCTGCAAATGTGTGGACAATTGGGAGAACATCGCTGAAATGAAGTCGCGGCAAGAGCGTGTTTTTGCTGCGTTGCGTAAGTTCCTGTCTGAATTCTGCCATACGCAAAAGCCATTGCTCGTTCAGCCGATCTGGAAGACGGTCGGAAAGGCACCGCGACTGGCAGAACATTGTCTTGATGTCTTTGTGTGGACGGACTTTGCATTGACGCGACTCGTTCTTGATGCAATGGAAGACGACAAGCCCGGCAAGATTACTCGCCCTCAACGGGCGGCTCTTCGGCTTGCGCGTTTCCTTTACGAGGCGTCGCGGGGTGATGGCGTTTTCCAAAAGCCGATTTATGACGGCATGACGTATGATACGCTCAATGACAAGGAGTTTGCCGTGTCGGGTCGACAGACCAATCTGCACATGGCATGCTCGCGTCTTCTGAAGCCAGCCGTAACCAAGGCGGAGATAAAGAAAATTGTGCTGGGCGGCGGACAGAAGTATCTAAGTCCCGAACGCCGCTTTGATTCGATACTCTTCTTCTCAAAGGACATCTTTGATGAATAAATTCCGCACGGTCGATTTGTTCTGTGGTGGAGGCGGGTTGTCAAAAGGGTTGCAAGATGCCGGCTTTGATATTGTTGCGGCATTTGACTTTTGGCCGCCTGCTATCGACTTCTACAATCAGAACATCAAAGGGCATGCCGCCTATCAGCAAGACCTTTCAGATGTGAAGGAGTCTGTGGATCGGATCCGGAAATGGAAGCCTGCTGTCATTGTCGGGGGCCCGCCGTGTCAGGATTTCTCGTCTGCAGGGAAGCGCGACGAGAACGGCGGAAGGGCAGAACTCACGACAGCCTATGCGAAGATTGTCACTTCTGTTCGCCCACAAGTCTTCGTTATGGAGAATGTCGATCGTGCACTTAAGTCCGTGACCTATCGAGAGGCCATCAAGACATTCTCCGATGAGGGATATCACATGACGATTGCCGTTCTTGATGCTTCGCTCTGCGGCGTTCCGCAGAAGCGAAAGCGTGTGGTCGTCGTCGGAAGTTTGAAAAAACCGACAGCTTCGCTTGTTGAAATCTACAAGTCAATGCAGTCCAGCGAACCAATGACCATTCGCGATTATCTTGGGGATTCTCTTGGGATTGACTTTTATTACAGGCATCCGCGGAGTTATGCGCGAAGAGGTGTTTTTAGTGTAGACGAGCCAAGTCCAACCGTTCGCGGCGTAAATCGCCCAATCCCAGGTGGGTATGAAGGGCATCCAGGCGATGCAGCTCCCATTACGACCCCGAATCTGCGCCCGCTGACGACGAAAGAGAGAAGCCTTATCCAGACATTTCCGAACGAATGGAATCTTGTTGGCGCAAAGTCGGATGTCGAGCAGATTGTCGGGAATGCCGTGCCTGTTAAACTAGGCGAGTTTGTCGGAAGGGCGATCAAAGAACTTGATCGCAGGGATCGAATCGTCGATATGCCGGGGAAGGGTGTTGCCTATCAAGTGCCTGACGAGGTGTCTCGCCCTGTGCAAGAACTGATGGTGTTTGAGCAGTCTGTGAAATACGAGACTCGTCGAATGAGACGTTTTGTGCTGGCAGATGGGAAATAACGACTTTCGGGGCAAGAGCGACGAACTGAAGCCGCGCGAACAAATGATGCGGGCGGCTTCACCTTCTGATGTCCCGGATGATTCGTTGTTGGCGATACTTTTGAAGACGGGTGTTTGCGGTTGTGATGTTGTTGAGCTGTCTCGAAGGATGATTTCCGCATTTGGTTCACTCAAGCATCTCGTCAATTCGGATTGGCGGCAGCTGCAAGAGAGAATCGCCGCCTATAATGAACAAAACCCATCGCGACGAATCCTTGGTGTCGGACTGGTGAAGTGTCTTGAATTGGCGGCGGCATTTGAACTTGGCAAGCGCGGGGCGCGGCTGACATATCAGGACTTGACGAAAATGCAGGTCAAGACGCCTGCTGATGCGTATGCCGTGTTCTCGGAATCTGTCCCGGTGTCGGAGGGAGTTGAGTCGGTTTTTGTCTTGCCGCTCGATTCGAGGAATCGCCCGATTTGCACACCCGTGCGTGTCACAACTGGAACGATCGGCACTGCGATGATAGATCCTGTTGCGATATTCCGTGAGGCCGTGCGTTGGAATGCTCGGTCGATTGTCATTGCCCATACGCATCCGTCAGGTGATCCTCAACCAAGCAAAGAAGATGTGAAAGCGACCTTACGGCTGAAAGACGCGGCAAAGGTTGTCGGAGTCAACTTCCTAGACCACCTTGTAATCGGGGCACCCGATTCGGCAGACGGCAGGGGGTTCTTTTCAATTGAGGAGTATGCTGCGTTGTGAGTTGAAACGATGTGCTGTTCCGCTAACATCCTCTCCCTCCTGCCGATCGCCTGCCTGGTGGTGGCGTTGGCCGTCTTCAAGGTCAAGGCGCATCTGGCCACGCTTGGCGCGGCCGGGCTGGCGCTCGTGCTGTCCGCCCTCTTCTTCCGCGACAGCCTGCCGCTCGCGCAGGTCGTGCCGGTCGCGGCGGACGGCGTCGCGTTCGCGCTCTACCCGATCTGCCTCGTCGTCCTCGCCGCGCTGTTCGTCTATTCGCTCACGGTCGAGTCCGGCGCGATGCGGACGATCCGCGAGGGCCTCTCCCGCGTCTCGCCTGATCCGCGCGTCCTCGCGCTTCTCATCGTCTGGGGATTCGGGAACTTCATGGAGGGCATGGCCGGCTTCGGCACGGCCGTCGCGATTCCCGCCGCGATGCTCGTCGGCCTCGGCTTCGATCCGCTGAAGGCCGTCCTCATGTGCCTCGTCGCCAACACGACGCCGACCGCCTACGGCTCCGTCGGCGTGCCGATCGCGGTGCTCGCGAAGGTGAGCGGCTGCGGCGCGGACGCGCTGGCGGGCACGGTCGCCGCGCTTCAGCTCGCCGTCACGGCGCTTGGCCCGTTCCTCGTCCTGCTCGTGTACGGCGGTCGCGCCGCCCTGCGGGGCCTGGTCGGCCTCGCGCTGGTCGCGGACGCGGCGTTTCTCGTCCCGTGGTTCCTGTCCGCGCGTTTCCTGGGGCCGGAGCTGCCGGACATTCTGGGCGGACTTTCCGTCCTGCTCGGTGTCTCGCTGGTCGCGACGAAGGGGCGCGTCGGCGGCGACCTGCGCGCGGCGGCGCGGGCGTGGGCGCCGTTCGGGTTCGTCGTGGCGCTGCTGACGGGCGCGGCGTGCCTGCCGCCGGACTTGAAGCGGTACGCCTCGCCGGGCGCGCTCGTGCTGCTCGCCGGATTCCTTGGCGGGGCTGTGCAGGGTTTGCCCTTCGTGCGGATGTGCCGGGTGCTGGGGCGGACGCTCCGGTCCTACTGGACGGCGTTCGCGACGATCTGCTTCGTGCTGGTTCTCGCGCGCGTGATGACGGCGGCGGGGATGATCGCGACGCTGGCGGACGCGCTGGTGGCGGCGACGGGCGCGGCGTATCCGTTCTTCGCGCCGCTCGTCGGGGCGCTCGGCGGCTTCGTGACGGGTTCGGGCACGAGCGCGAACGTCCTCTTCGGCTCGCTGCAGGCCGGCGCGGCGGCGAAGCTCGGTGTCTCGGCGGATCTCCTCGCGGCGGCGAACATGATGGGCGCGGGCATCGGCAAGATGATCTGTCCGCAGTCCATCGCCATCGGCACGGCCGCCGCGCTTGTCGCGGGCCGGGCGGGCGAAGTCTTTCGGACGGCCTTCGCGTGGTTCGTCGCCGTCATTCTCGTGGCGTGCGCCGTTTGCGGCCTCGCTGTGCGATGAACGTCTTGTGGAGAGTACGCCATGACGGTTGAGGCGAGGTTGTTGAGGGGCGGCGCGTTTGGTGCGCTGTGTGGGGTTCTCGCGGCTGTCTGCTACGGGGCGAATCCGCTGGGCGCCGTGACGCTCTATCATCTAGGCTACACGACGGGGAGCGTGCTGCTCTACCGCTTCGGCTTCGCGGCCGCGATTCTCGCGGCCTTCATCGCCGTGCGGCGCGGCGCCTTCTGGCCGAAGCGCGGCGAATGGGCCGTCGTCGCCTCGCTCGGACTCCTCTTCGCCGTGTCGTCACTGACGTTCTACGAGAGCTTCCGCGTCATGGACGTGGGCATCGCCTGCACGATCCTCTTCGTCTATCCGATCCTGACGGCGCTCATCATGGCCGTCTTCTACCGCGAGCGCCTGACGCTGCCGACAGTGGCCGCAATCGCCCTCGCGCTCGCGGGCATCGCCTTCCTTTCGCTCGGCGGCGGCGAACACCGCGTTGGCGCGTTTGGCGTGACGCTCGTCGTCGTCTCGGCCCTCACCTACGCGGTCTACATCGTGATCGTGAACCGTGCGCGGCTCACGCTCCCCGTCTCGGCGATGACGTTTTGGGTCTTGGTCTTCTGCGGACTCGGCCTCGCCGCTTGGTCGGCGCTGGCGGACGGACCGTCCGCCTTTCGCTTGCCGAGCGGCGGCACGGCGTGGCTTGCGTCAGTCTTCCTCGCCATCGTCCCGACGCTGCTCTCGCTCGTCTTCATGACCTACAGCTCGCGTCTGCTGGGCGCGACGCCCACGGCGATTCTGGGCGCACTCGAACCCCTGACGGCCGTCGCCGTCGGCGTGTTCGCCTTTCACGAGGCGTTTACTTTCCGGTTGGCCGTCGGACTGGCCCTCGTCCTCTCCGCCGTCATCCTCGTGCTTGTGACAAGATCAAGATGAACATCAGCTTCCAGTGCCGATGCTGTGGCGCCTGCTGCCGAATCCCAGATGGCATCTGCCGCGTGAGCGAGGCGGAGATCGCGCGCATCGCGGCCTTTCTCGGACAAAGCGAATCGGACTTCATCGCGCACGAGACCGAAGTCGCGCCTGACCGCCGCTCGCTGATGCTGCGGAACACGTCCGCCGGCGCGTGCGTCTGGCTGGATGCGCACAACCGCTGCCGTATCCACCCTGTGAAGCCCGACAAGTGCCGCACCTTCCCCTTCGCATGGACGAACGCCGACTCCGCCGAGATCTGTCCGGGGCTCAAGGCGCTGTCGTAATGGGCTCGGCAGACTGAAAGTCCCTCTATGTCAGATATGCTATAATACCCACATGGAATCCATCGGATATCTTCGGCTTGTTGAAGAGTTCTCGCTTTCGGTCTGTGACTTGATGGCGGAGGTCTCGGCACTGGAGCAGATTGTGGGGAGAAATACATGAACAAACTTCCCATCAGCGCAGGCATTCTTTCCTGGCGGGCGCCGCAGACGGTGGCACACACGCTGGCCCAATATGGCGGCGGGAAGGATGGCTTCCCCTCTCGCCTCGCCGAGTTCAAGATCTTCTTTCAGGAATGCTCGGCGGCGGATCGTCAGGTCGCGGCGCAGTTCGGCGTCGATTTCGAGGAACGCCGGGACAACATCGGCATTCAGGACGGCATGCGGTGGGTGGTCGAGACGTTGAACAGCGAATTCGTCCTCTATCTCGAAAACGACTTCAATCTCGCGGTGCCGGTGGAGGCCGCCATGTCGGCGCTCGCGACGGCGCTGGACTGGATTCGAAGCGGGCGCGTCGACATGGTGCGGCTGAGGTCTCTTTTCAATCCGGGATTGCCGTGCACGGATCCGAAAAAATATTCCTCGGTCTTCCGTCCAAAGGACATTGACCCGCGTTTTCGGTTCCGCGACCAGCTCGTTGCGGCGAATCCGCTCGTGCGCTGGCTGAGGCCCTTCAAGGCTCGGCGAATCGCTGCGCGCGGGGCCTACGTGGAGCGTGCGCCCGAAAAAATGTTTCCGAAGGTCTTCATGCGCGAGCCGGAAGGCCTTGTCACGACGTCCGCCTATCTCAACTGGACGAACAATCCCGTGCTCATCCGTCGCGCGCTCTTTCTGAGGATCGCTGACTACGCGGACGCGCATCCGTCCCATCGGACCGTCGGCGGCTTCCAGGACTTCGAGAAGCCGCTCAACTGCCGTTGGTGGCGGGCGCAGAAGTTTCGCATCGGCCTTCCGGACGGCATCTTCACGCACAATCGACTCGACCGATGAACAAGGGACTGATCTGGATGCTCCATTCGGTGGAGGACGACTCGCCGCGCACCGCGCGGTGCGAGATATTCCGCAACCTGACGGTTTCGCCCGCCTGTCTTGAACGGAAAATCTTGGATGCGCGGCGTGACGGCTGGACGTTCGTTTCGGGCGAACGTTTCCTGACGGACAAGCACGATGTGGCTGAACATCGGAACATCCTCATCACCATTGACGACGGGTTCCGAAACGTCTACACCGAGGCGTTCCCGCTCTTCCGGCGGCTGGACGTGCCGTTTGTCTTCTACCTCGCGACGGGGCTGGTCGAAAAGGGCTTTCGCATCTGCCCCTACGCGCAGCTGGACGGCATGATGCTGTTGGTGGACACGGCACTTGCGCAAGGCAAGGATCCTGATCGTTGTTTCCGCCGCTATCGTCGGCTCAAGCGCTATTTCCCGTTTCTGGACGGGCGCGCGGTCATGCGGCTGATCTTCGGCTCCGGGCTGGATTTCGAGGGCTATTTTCGCCAGTCGGTCGTGACGCCGGCGGAAGTCCGGGAGATGGCCGCGTCCGGCTTGTGCGAGATCGGCTCGCACACCGTGCGTCACGTGCACGTCGATCGCATTCGGTCGGTCGCGCGCGAGCTGGTCGAGTCGAAAGCGAAGATCGAGGCGTGGACGGGGCTCCCCTGCCGGACGTTCTCCTATCCGTATGGGCATTTCAGTCCGAAGGCCCTGGCGCTCGTCCGTACGCACTTCGACTGGGCGACGCGTGACATCCGGAATCCGCCGTTTGCCGTGACGGATGCGTCCGACGACCATCTGCTGCCGCGCCAGATCATCACGCGCCAACAGGAGACCTACCTATGAACGAGCCTCAGCCCTGTTCTCCACCACTGACCGTCGACAAGAAGACCGACGCCTCTCCGAAGCCGCGTCATGTCGTCTTCGCGACGGATGACGGCGGCTTCCTGCCGCTGATGGTGGCCGTCCGCTCGCTGCTGGCGTCCGCTGACGCATCGCGTCCGCTCCGCGTTTCCGTCCTGACCGGCTGCGGCGCCCTGACGCGCGATCACGAGGCGGCCCTTGCGCGACAGGCGGCGGAATTCCCGTTCGCCCGCGTGGAAGTCATCAACTGCGACGAGCAGATGTCTCGCCACCAGGACGTCTTCGGAGGCGGAAAGGCGTGGGGCCGCATGACGTGGGCGAGGGTCTTTGTCGCCGAGCTCTTTCCCGAAGCGCACGGGAACATCGTCTATCTCGACATCGATACGCTTGTCTGCCGCGACCTGTCCGACCTCTATGAGCTGGACTTGGCTGGAAAGGTGCTGGCTGCCGTGCCGGAGACGCGGCGGGACGCCTGCCGGGGGCGTGATGACATCTGGGATTCCGGGCTCATGCCGCCGGAGGCGACTGTCTATTTCAATGCGGGCGTGCTGGTTCTGAATCTGGAGGCGTTTCGCGAAGAGAACCTGCTGGCGCGCATCGTCGACTGGTATCGTGCGCATCGCGAACAGGCGACGCGCCTCGATCAGGACACGCTGAACGCCCTGTTCTGGAACCGCACGGTCTGGTTGCCGGCGCGCGACAACCACTGTGACGGCTGGCTGGAACGGCAGCTGCGGCAGAACGCCTCGGACGCCTACTGGCGCGGATGCCCGCCGCAGGAGATTCTGGAGGCCATTTGCGATCCGGCGGTTCTGCATTTCTGGGGCCCCCGGAAGCCCTGGAAGTGGAACCATCGTCCCGAAGGGCGGCGTTATGAGGCCGTCCTGCGCAAAACGGGGCTGCTGAAGGGGGCCTTGCCCGGCACGACGGTTGTGCGCCGCATGGAAGGCCTCTTCTTCCGCGTCTACCATGGCATCCTGCGTCGGATTGCCGCCGCACGTCTCCGGCGGTTGGCCCAAGGCTCGTTGTGCAACAGAAAGGATCCCTGACATGGAACTCCAACCCGTAAACGTCCTGACTCTCAAGTGGGGCACGCTTTATTCGGCGGACTACGTCAACCGCCTCTATCGCGGCGTGAAACGAAACCTCCATCGACCCTTTCGCTTTGTCTGCGTGACGGACGACCCGACGGGGTTGGCCGGTGGCATTGACGTCGTGCCGTTTCCGTCGCGTCCCATGGGCGTGCGCATGCCCGGCAAGTATGCGGGCTGGCCGAACATCTACGTCAAGCTGCTCGTTTTCGAGAAGGGGTTTGCCAATCTCTCCGGGCCGACGCTTTTCCTGGACATCGACCAGATCGTCACGGGCGACCTCGACCGCTTCTTCGACTACAGGCCGGGCAAGTTCTGCATCATCCACAACTGGATCGAATGGCGCAAGCGACTCTTCCGCAAGGTCCCATTCTGCGGCAACTCGTCCTGCTTCCGCTTTGATGCGGGCGATGCGAGCGACTACATCTACCGCACGTTCCTCCGGGAGGGCGACATCGCGCTTGACCAGTCCCACTTCAGCACCGAACAGCAGTACATGACGCACGCCGTCGGCTTCGGGAACGTGAACTTCTGGCCGGCGAACTTCGTGCGCTCGTTCAAGCGCAGCTGCACGTGGCCCTGGCCGCTGAACCACTTCCTGACGCCGCGCCTGAACCCCGACACGGGCATCCTCTGCTTCCACGGCAGTCCGTCGCCCGAACAGGCGATCGCCGGCTTTCGCGGCAAGCACCTCAACACCTGGACGCGCCCCTGTCCCTGGGTCAGGGAGCTGTGGGAGCGGTAGGGCGGCCAAGCGTGTAACCTTTTCCCGTCCGGTTCGTAGCGGGGAATGCTATGAATGTCGAAAACTATACCAGGCCGGTTGACGGGCGGCCGACGGTCGTCGGGGCGGGCGGCGAACCGTCCTCTCCCGCGGTCGGGGGACAGGCCCCGGCGGGGGACAGGCCCCTGACGGTGCGCGCGGCGGCGCAGGATCCGGCGGCGGAGGCGACGCGGCGGCTGGAGCCCGCCTGTGATGCGGCGGCGACTTCATGCGACAAGCTGGACGCGCTCATCAAGTCCGTTCTCGATTTCGCGCCCCCGCCGATGCCGAATTTTGATATAATGTCCGAAAATTCCTTGTGAAAGAGACGGCTCTAAATGCGCTGGCCAAGGCCATTGGCTACCCGGAGGAGGTTCCCCTCGGCTCCGCTTCGTTCGCTTTTTCCGTCGATGGCGGGGCTGTCGAGGCGACGGTCGCGAACGGCCGGCTGATCCTGACGCGCGACCTGGCCGCCGCGTCGGACGTGGATCTCGCGCTGTTCGCGGGCTATGCGGCCGGGCGCGTGCTGCGCGAGGAGGCGGTGCTGGCCTGCGATCCCGCGACGGATCGCGTGATTCTCTGGCAGGATTTGCCCACGTCCGCCGACGCGGCGTTGCAGCGCCGCTTTTTCGAGGTGTTCGCCGCTTCGTGCGACTGGTGGCTGGCGCGTGTCAGGGGGGCCGAGACGGCGGCGGCGATTCCCGAACTGATGATTCGTCCGTAGGGGGAGCAAGCGGGACTTATGAAGAGATTGGCCTTGTTGACTGTCGCCTGTGCGGCGCTGAACCTCGGCGCGGCGGAGATTCCGTGGCGTGTTCCGGAATATTCGCTGACGGCGCGCAGCCTGAAGGTGCGCGACCTGCTGGAGACGTTTGCGGTCGCCGAGGGCGTGCCGATCGTCCTGAGCGAGGCGGTGCGCGGCGAGCTGTCGGGCGATTTCGACCGTGTGCCGGCGCGCGCGTTCTTGGATCGCGTCGCGACGGTGAACAACCTCACCTGGTACTACGATGGCGCGACGATCTGGGTCTACGGTTCGGGCGAGATTCTGACGACGCTCCTCGACTTGCGCTACATGAAGGCGGACGAGGTGCTGTCGCTCATGCGGGATCTTGGCGTCGAGGACGCGCGCTTCCCCCTGAAGTCGGCGTCGGGCGGCGAGCTTGTGATGGTGTCCGGCCCGCCGCGCTACGTGACGCTCGTCGTCGACATGATCGCGAAGGCCGACCGTCTGCGCGAGCAGCGCACCTTCACGCAGCTGGAGACGCGCCTCTTTCCGCTGACGTACACGTGGGCGGACAACGTCAGCTTCCAGCGGTCGTCCGGCAACGGCGTCGAGACGTACACGTCGATCCGGGGCGTCGCGGCGCTCCTGCAGGAGATCATGCAGATCGGCGGCGAGAAGGTTCAGGAAGGCTCAAACGCGGTCGATCGCGCCGTCTCGGCGGTGCCCCAGCCGATCATCCGCCCGGAGAACCGGCTGAACGCCGTGCTGGTCCGCGACGCCGCGCCGCGCATGCCGATGTACGCGGAGCTCATCCGCGAACTGGACCGTCCGCAGAAGCTCGTGGAGATCGGCGTGACGGTGCTGGAGCTTTCGCGTGAGGACGCCCTCGACTGGCAGCTGTCCCTCGGCGTCGGCGCGAGCAAGGACCGCCACAGCGGAAGCGCGGGCCAGAACGTCAGCAACCTGATGACGCCGGAGACGCTGGCCGGCCTCGGCGCGTCGGGCGCCTATTCCTATCTCGGCAAGCACGTGAACGTCCAGGCGAGCATCGCGGCGCTCAAGTCGAAGGGCAAGACCCGCAACATCGCGCGCACGTCGCTCCTGACGCTCAACAACATGACGGCCGAGCTGTCCGACACCGAGAGCTATTCCGCGAAGCTCGTGGGCGAGAAGGTCGCGAGCGTCGCGGAGACGAGCGCCGGCACGCGCCTCGCGGTCAAGCCGCGCATCGTCGAGCCGCCGGCGGGGGCGACCAACGTCGCGCGGCAGGTCTGGCTGACGCTGGAGCTGCAGGACGGCGGGCTCGACAGGCTCGCGACGGTCGATTCGCTGCCGACGAAGCGCACGACGACGCTGGAGACGCAGGCGTCCCTGCCGGAAGGCGAGTCGCTTCTGCTCGCGGGCTATTTCAAGGACATCGACGAGGAGTCGGGCTGGGGCATCCCGTACCTGCGCGACATCCCGTTCATCGGCTGGCTGTTCGGCGGCCATTCCCGCACGCAGCAGACCGTTCAGCGGCTCTTCGTGCTGACGCCGCACGTGATCGACCCGTTCTTCAGCCTCAGCTCGCCGACACAGGACGTCTCGACCGTCCAGCTGCTGCGCCAGCGCGACGTGACGGGCGCCGAGCTGATGTCCGACGCGGCCGACCGCGACGACATGGCCCGCAAGGAGCGCGAGGCGGCGCTCAAGGAGAAGCGGACGATCCGCCACGAGCAGTTCGACGAGACCTACCGACGCAACGAGAAGGAGCGCGACTTCCGCCAGGAGCAGCGCGAGGCGGCCCGCGAGGAGAGCCGCGCGGCATGGGACCGCGACTTCGAGAGCCGTCAGGAGGCTTTCCGCAAGGAGCAGGAGGCGCGCGAGAAGGCGCGGAGAAAATAGGATGCTCGACGCGGCCCAGATCATGCGCCAGGCACTTCAGGCAGGACGTTTCGACACCCTGCAGAACGAGGCGTTCTCCGCCGCCCAGACGAACAAGGCGGCGGTGGAGTCGGGGCAGGCGATGGGCTTCACGCTGCAGGTCATGGACGATCCGATGGCCGACCTCATGGACTCGATGGAGGAGCTGTCGTTCCAGTTCGAGGAGAAGGAGATGAAGTCCGTCGCCGAGCGCAAGCTGGGCGCGGCGCGCGCGGGCCGCAGCGCCTACGTGACGGCGGTCGAGACCTGGCAGAAGACGATGCCCGACCTGCCGGGCGGACAGTTCATGGAGCGGATGCTCCGGGCGCTCCGCCAGATGGCGCGGGCGGGGCAGCCGATGGATGCGGGCGCGCTCCTGAAGATGCTGGGCGAAGGCTCGCGCGACCCCTCGCACCAGTTCGCGATGATCGACATCCTCGAGCAGGCGCTCGCGCCGGCGGATGCCGACCTCCACAAGCTTCTGGAGACGGCGAAGCAGGAGCTGACGCGGACGAAGGGGGCGGAGATCCGCGCGGGCATCAACCTCGCGTCGGTCGTCAACGCGAAGGCGCAGAGCCCGGAGGAGATGCAGGGCCTGCGCGACCTCTATCGCGGCGAGGTGCTGGGCTTCAAGTCGCCGCAGGACTGCTTCGCGTCGCTGCTGCAGACGCGCGGGGCCGGGCGACTCGCCGACGCGATCGACTTCCTGATCAAGGGCTGCGGCGTCGATTTGCAGAGCCCGTCCCCGTCGCAGAGCCCGGAGGAGCTGCGGCGCATCCTCGGCGACCTCCAGTGCGTGCAGGTGCTGAAGACCTGCCTCGACAAGCTCAGCGTCCTTGCGGGCAAGATGGCCTCGCAGTTCGGCGAGCCGTGCCTCTTGAACGGCGAGAAGCTGACGGGGCGCGTGATGGATTTCACGCAGATGCCGTTCGTGAATGCCTCGAACATTGCCTCGCTCATTTCCACGTGCGGCCTTTCGCAGCTGCTTGCGCAGATCTACTTCTGCACGGGCCTCATCGACGTCTTCCGCCAGCTGTCGCCGCGCCTCTTCGACCAGGAGGCCGACCGCTTCCGGCTGGAGGACGCCGCGCAGGAGCATCTCGACGGCCTTGTCGCCCGGCAGGAGGAGGCCGACCGCAAGAGCAGGGAACGGGAAGGGGGGCGTGCGGCATGATCGCGTCCTGGATCGCCGAAACCGTCCGCGCCTTCGGGCGCGCGCTGGGGCTTTCGTCCTTCGCGCTCAACGAACGCGGCGCGGCAGGCGTCCGCTTCGAGAACGGGCGCGCGCTCTACCTCGAATGTGGCGAGGGCGGGCTGATGGTCTCGGTCGGCGTCGCGGCCGATCCGTCGGCGGACACGATGCGCAAGCTGCTCGCGCGCGCGCATCCTGCCGCGCAGGCGCTCGGCCTTCGCGTGCGGGCGGTCTGGATCGAGAAGGCGGGCGAAGCGCGCTTCGTGGCGCGGCTTGACGAACGGGACCTGACGGCGGCGGGACTGGACCAGGCGTTCCGCGCGCTTTGGGCGGCGGCGGACTACTTCGGGAGGGCCGTGGCATGAACCTGAGCCGGGTCACGGAGGGCGTCAGCTTCAACACGGGCATCTCGATGTCCGAGTACAACGAGGCGCCGGCGGGGCAGACCAAGGGGATGACCCAGGGGACGGTCCTGCCGGGGTCGACGACGGTTTCCGAGGCCCTGAACGGCATCTTCCCGAAAGACCCGACGGTCGACGGCGCGATCCTCGGCATGCTGGCGGCCGAGGGAAACGCGACGCAGCTCCGCTCGGCGAACGGTTTCCGGCTCGCGACGCGCCGGGCGATCCGGACATTGCGCGGGCGGAAGGGCGCGGCGGCGCAGCGGGCGGCGGACGAGCTGGCGGCGCTTCTGGAGGACACGGAGCTCCTGGACTTCTACCGGGCGTCGCTCCTGGAAAGTTAGGGTGAGCGACACATGAAGATCTTCAACATCGGCGGCGGCATGGCGAAATACGGCGACTTGATTCTCGCCTTTCTCGTCGTCTGCATCATCGGCCTCCTGATCGTCCCGCTGCCCTCGCCGATCGTCGACCTGCTGATCTCGACGAACATCTGCATCTCGGCCGTGCTGCTGATGCTCTCGCTCTACCTGCCACGTGCGCTCGCGTTCTCGACCTTCCCGTCGATGCTGCTGTTCACGACGCTCTTCCGCCTGTCGCTGAACGTGACGACGACGCGCTGCATCCTGCTGCACGGCTCGCAGGACCCGAACGCGGCGGGCGCGATCATCAACACGTTCGGCAACTTCGTCGTCGGCGGCAACTTCGTCGTCGGCGCGGTCGTCTTCCTCATCATCACGATCGTCCAGTTCGTCGTGATCGCGAAGGGCGCCGAGCGCGTGTCGGAGGTCGCCGCGCGCTTCACGCTCGACGCGATGCCCGGCAAGCAGATGTCCATTGACGCCGACATGCGCGCGGGCGCGATCGACATGGAGACCGCGAAGGCGCGCCGGAGCGAGCTCGCGCAGGAGTCCCAGCTCTACGGCGCGATGGACGGCGCGATGAAGTTCGTGAAGGGCGACGCGGTCGCGGGCCTCATCATCACCGCGATCAACATCATCGGCGGCATCCTGATCGGCATGCTGATGTTCGACAAGGAGGTCGCGTGGTGCGTCAAGCGCTTCGGCATCCTGACGATCGGCGACGGCCTCGTCGGGCAGATTCCCGCGCTTCTCATCTCCATCACGTCGGGCGTCATCGTCACGCGCGTCGGCGAGGAGAAGTCGAAGCCCCTCGGCCAGGACATCGTGAACCAGATCTTTGCGCAGCCGAAGGCCCTGCTGCTCGGCGCGTGCGTGCTCGTCGCGATCGGGCTGATCCCCGGCTTCCCGAAGGTGCAGCTCTTCGGCCTCGCCGCCGGCGTCGCGTGCGTCGGCTGGTCGCTCAAGAAGAAGGCGGACAGGGCCGCCGCCGAGGCCGCGCACCGGGAGGATCCGCTCGCCGCCGCCGCGCCGGCGACGGAGCCGGGGCAGAAGCCGAAGCGCAGGAAGTCGTCCGAAGACGACTTCTCGATGGTGACGCCGCTCATGGTCGACATCGACGCGGACATTCGCGGCGCGCTGACCTACGAGGACCTCAACGACAAGATCATGGACATCCGCCGGGCGCTCTACCACGACCTCGGCGTGCCGTTCCCCGGCATCAACCTGTCGCTCAACGGCGGCCTCCACGACGGGCGCTACCGGCTGCTTGTGAACGAGGTGCCGGTTTCCGAAGGGCAGCTCCGCAAGGGCTTCCTCTTCGCGCTGGAGTCGAAGGGCAACCTGGAGGCGGCGGGCATCCCCTTCGAGGCCGACCGCGCGTTCATCAGCGGACACGACACCTGCTGGGTGGCGGAGGCGAACCGGCAGGCGCTGGACGACTCCGGCATCCGCTACCTCGACCTCAACGGCGTCCTGACGTACCACCTGTCGGGCGTGCTGCGCCGCTACGCGAACGAGTTCCTGTCCATTCAGGAGACGCGCCTGCTGCTCGACCACATGGAGAAGGAGGCGCCGGAGCTCGTGCGCGAAGTCCAGCGCGTCCTGCCGATCCAGAAGATCACGGACGTCCTCCAGCGCCTTGTGCAGGAGGGCATCTGCATCCGCGACCTGAAGCGCATCACCCAGACGCTCGTCGAGTGGGGGCAGAAGGAGAAGGACACGGTGCTGCTCGTCGAGTACGTGCGCTCCGCCCTGAGCCGCTACATCTCCTACAAGTTCTCGGGCGGGCAGAACATCATCGCCGCCTACCTCCTCGACCCGTCGCTGGAGGAGAAGATCCGCAAGTCGGTGCGGCAGACGTCGGGCGGCAGCTATCTCGCGATGGATCCGCAGACCGTGCGGTCGATTCTCGCGGCCGTCCGGAAGACGGTCGGCGACCTCTCGCGCGTCGTCCAGAAGCCGGTCTTCATCGTCTCGGTCGACATCCGCCGCTACTTCCGCAAGATGATCGACAAGGACTACTACGAGATTCCCGTGCTGAGTTTCCAGGAGCTGTCGAGCGAAATCAACATCCAGCCACTTGGGCGACTGAAGGTTTAAAAGAAGATGGGTTTTCTGTTAAAGATAGTCGAAGGGCCGATGAAGGGCGCGGAAATCGCGCTCGTCGAGGGGCTGCGCGTCTCGGTCGGCTCCGGCGACGACTGCGACATCGTTCTCGCGGACGGCTCGCTGCCGGCGCGCGCCTTTGAGCTGGACGTCACGGCGACGGCCGTCACGCTCGTCAGGGGCGACGAGACGCAGACGCTGACGCCGTTCGAGATCGTCGACGTCGGCACGACGGCGTTTGCCGTCGGCCCCGCCGAAGGGGCTTGGAATCTCGCCCGCGTGACGAAAGAGCCCGCCGCAGACGCGACGGGCGCAAAATCCGGTTCGGGGGCGGCGAGCGCAAAACCCGGTTCGGGCGAGACGGGGGCGAAACCCGGAGAGCCCGCCGCAGACGCGACGGGCGCAAGACCCGATTCGGCGGGCGTGAAACCCGGCGAAGCCGAAGCGAGCGGAAACGCGAGCGAGAGGCGGAGGCGGGGTTGCCTCTTCGCGGCGTTCCTCGTCATTCTTTTCCTCTTCCTCTTGGCCGGACTCCTTTTCCTCTTCTGGCCGCGCGTGCGCGCGGCCTGCCCGGCCGCCGAGACGGCGCGCGTCGCCGTCGTCGAGCAGTCGCGCTTCGCGTGGAACTGGGCGAGGGGCCTGTGCCGTGCCGCATGGCCGCGCGGCGCGTCGGCGGCGCCTGTCGTCGTGCCGGGGCCGAGCCTCGCCGAGATTGCCGCGCAGCATGGCCTGACGCTGACGGAACGTGACGGCGCGCCGCTTCTCGCGGGCAACCTGACGCGGCGCACCGAGCGGCTGGCGATTCGTTCGCTGGCGCTGGCGGACGACCCGAACGTGCGCTTCGACCTGACGGACGACGAGTCGCTGAAGGCGGCGGCGAACGAACTGCTCTTCGTCGTGACGGAGGGCGCCCTGAAGGCCGTCGCCGCGTCGAACCGCGTCGTCACGCTGTCGGGGCGCATCCCGACGGCGGCGGCGCTGACGAAGGCCGTGCGCGCGCTCGCTGCCGACGTGAAGGGAATCGAGCGGCTGGAGACGGCGGCGGTCGCGGTCGGCGGGGTCGCCCCGGCGGCGGCGGACGAGGCCGAGGCGAAGCCGCTGCGGCGGACGGCGAAGCCGTCGTCGCCCGACTATCCGATTGCCGGCATCCTGACGGCGCCGTATCCGTGCGTCGTCCTCCGCAACGGGACGCGGCTCACCGAGGGCGCGTCGCTCGGCACGGCGCGCCTCGTCAGGATCGCGGCGGACAGGCTGACGCTGAAGGACGGCGGCGCAACCGTCGAATGGAGACCATAATGCAGCTTCTGGAGATCGAGAAGGAGCTTTCGGGACCTGACGGCGCGGCGGCGATGGCGCGCTACGACGCGGTGCTCGTGGGCCTTGCCGCGCGCGCGAAGGCGGCGCGGGACAAGGGGCTGCCGCGCGACGAGTTCGAGCGGTGTGCGGCGCTCGAAAACGCGGTCACGCTCGCCCGCAAGCTTCTGCGGCTTCAGTTGAGGAAATAGGATTTCAACTTTCGGCCGAGTGGTCGAACATCACAAACAAGAAAACAGCAAAAGAACAACAGACAGGAGAAGAAGAAAATGGCAACCTACGCGAACGCGGCAAGCGCCGGACTCTGCGAAGTCACGGACATTGTGGGCGACATTAAGCGCGTCGACGGCACGACGGGCAACGTCGTCCATACGGACAACGTCTACAACGCGCTCTTCAACGCGGCGCAGACGCTGGAAAACCGCCTGGCGGCTTCGCTCAAGACCTACCAGGAACACCCGGACGTGCAGGCGAACCTCCAGCAGCTCCAGTACGACCTGCAGCAGTGGAACCTCGCCCTCACGACGATGACGAACATCCAGAAGAACATGGCGGACGCGCTGAAGTCGATCTCCAGCAACTTCCGCTAATCCACGATGTTCGACCTGACGGCAGAAGAGGCGCGGCTTCTCCTGAACGTGGCCCTGATGGCGACGGGCGCGAACCGCTTCAAGTCTGCGGAGACGATCTTCGCGGTCTTGGAGTCGTTTCGCCCCGATGCGCCGTCCGTGGCGGTCGGCAAGGCCATCCTGCTCATCAGCGCGCAGCAGTTCGCACCGTGTGTGGACTACATCGACGGCGAGGCGCTTGTGCGCTTTCCGCGAAATGCGATGCTGTTGGCCTTCAAGGGCATGGCGCTCCAGCGGCTCGGACGCGAACGGGATGCGGCCGAGATCCTGCAGGTGGCGTCCGAACAGACAGAGGACCCGGCTGCCGCGCAGCTGGCGAAAGGACTGATGACATGACAGAAGCGATGATAGTCGAGGCCGTGCGCGCCGCCGGTGGCGGGGCCGGGAGCGTCGGGGCCGCGCAGGCCGTGCCGCAGGCGGCCGATCCGCAGGCGGTCGCGGCGTTCGAGCGCGCGATGGGCGCGGAGGCGGCCACGCCGATTCCGATGGCGAGCCAGGTCGCCGAGACGTGGCGGGCCGCCCAGAACGACCAGCAGGGCATGCTGCACCGCATGACGGCGCTGGCGGACATCGCGCAGATGGAGGGGGCCTCGGTCGCGCAGCTGTCGCAGCTGCAGTACGAGGTCGCGAACTTCGCCTTCCAGCAGGAACTCGTCACCAACATCGCGAAGAAGGCGACGGACGCCATCTCGACGCTCGTCAAGAACGGGTAGTAAAGGAGGGTGAGCGACATGAAAAGACTTTTGGGAACGGTGGCGCTGGCGGTCGCCCTGACGGGGTGCGACAAGGAGGCGACGCTCTATTCGAGTCTGGAGGAGTCGCAGGCGAACGCGGTGATTGCGGCCCTGATTGACGCGGGCCTGGAGGCGGCGAAGAAGCCGGGCGACGAGGGCACGTGGAACGTGTCCATCCGCCAGGCCGACTTCGCCGCCGCTGCGAACCTCTGCGAGCGTCGCGGCATTCCGCGCCGCAAGTTCAACGGCGTCGGCGACGTCTTCAAGAAGACGGGCATGGTGTCGAGCCCGAGCGAGGAACGCATCCGCTTCATGGACGCGATCGCGCAGGATCTCGCGCGGACGATCTCGATGATCGACGGCGTCGTGGACGCGCGCGTCCATGTCGTCCTCCCGGAGAACGACCCGTTCGCGAAGAACACGCTGCCAAGTTCCGCCGCCGTGGCGATCCGCAGCCGGTGGGACGTCGACCTGAACGATTCCGTCCCGCAGGTGAAGTCGCTCGTGAAGAACGCGATCGAGGGGCTTTCCTACGAGAAGATCACGGTGACGATCTTCCAGGACCTCCCGCCGAAAAAGACGTCGCTTTGAGACTTTGAGAAGGTTCTGTTCAAATGAGAAGGTTAACTCCGATGATTAAGGCTCTCGCTACCGCTTCGCTGGTTCGTGTCGACTTCGCAGAAGCCAACCTCCAAAGCAATCGCCATCCAGACCGTTTTTGGGGAATAGGCCGCCTTTCGTCGGTCTATTCTGCGGAGCGGTAGCGAGAGCCACACGGATCGGAGTTTATTATTCATAGGAAACAGAGTCTCCCTGCTTAATTGCCGGAGCAATAGAATACGCGGATGAAACTTAAGAAAGATCCAAAGGCTTATGCCATCATGGGGTGTGCCATGCGTGTCCACAGCACGCTTGGATCTGGCTTCCTTGAGTCGGCATACGGCGATGCCCTTGAGATCGAGTTTGCGAATGCGGGAATCCCTTTTGTCCGAGAGGATGAAGTCCGCATCTTTTACGGCGGACAGCCGTTGAAGACGGCTTACAGGGCCGACTTCACGTGCTATGAGAGAGAATACATCGTTGAACTCAAGGCCGTTCGGGCCATCACGAAGATCGAATGGGCGCAGGTCATTCACTACATGCGTGCGACCCAGATCAAGTGCGCGCTTCTCGTCAATTTCGGACGCGAGCGGATTCAATACGACACGTTCGACATAGACCATTTGCCGGCCGTGTCCGTTCTTGACGGCTCCGCCCCTGCAACGAAGTCTCGGACAAAAGCCTCTTTTACGGCCGTGAATGCTGAATGCGGGGCGCGTAGCCCAGCCATTCTGCAGAGCGGGACAGCCGAGCGAAGCGAGACAGCCGAAGGCCGCGAGAGCCACACGGATCGGAGTTTCTCAATTGCTGCAACAGGAACTTTCCAAAAGGAGTTATCTTAGTGACAATGGATGCGGAAGATAGGCAGCTGATTCTGACGGCGGCGTGGGTCTTCGCCCGGCACGGGCAGGGCGCGCGGGCGCGGACGCTCTGCGAGGCGCTGGTCGAGGCCGATCCGCGCGACGGCGTCTCGGCGGCGGCCCTGGCCGAACGGCTCGTCGAGGACAACGAGCCGGAACGCGCGCTGGCCGTCCTGCGGGCGGCGGACTATCCCGACGCCCTCGCCCGCCCCGCCGCGCTGCTGGAGACGCGCGCGCTCCGCATGCTGGGCCGTGACGAGGAGGCCGACCGCCGGTGGCGGCGGCATCTCGATTCGCAGAGGAAGAACCGTCAATGGGTGGCTGCGACATGACGCTGGACGAGGCACGCGAGCTGGTGAACGGCCCCCTGTGGCCGAAGGTGCGGGACGAGTTCCGCGCCACGGGCACGTTCGCCGTCTACGAAAAGGGCGACCTGCGCCGCCTCGGCTACCTGGACGCGTCCGTGCGCGCGGAGATCGAGCTGTGGCTCAAGGCCATTCCCCAGCTTGACGCCTGGCGCACGGTCATCGACGGGAAGGCCGTCCGCCAGCTCAAGGCCGACTATCCCGGCGTCTATCCGGAGGCCCTGCGCTACCGGCCGTATTTCGCGGGCGCGAAGGACGTCACCCGCACATTGCTGAAAATCAAGTTCCCGGAGGCGTACAGGCTATGCTACTCCTGAAGACAAAGAGTTTTGACGTCGAGGCCGCCGGCGCGCGCGTCTCGTCCGAGGAAGCCGGGGCGATCGCCACGGCCGAGCAGATTGTCGCCGCCGCCGAGGCGGAGGCCGCGCGTATCGCCGAGGCGGCGAAGACCGACGCCGAACGCGAACGCCAGCGCGGCTATGCCGATGGACTTGCCGAGGGCCGACAGGAGATCCTGATGCAGAAGCTCGACCTTCTCGACGAGAGCGTGCGCTACATGGAGTCCGTCGAGCTGAAGATGGCGGACATCGTGATGAAGGCGCTCAAGAAGTGCGTGGCCGAGATCGGCGACAAGGAGCTCGTCGTCCAGATCGTCAGGAAGTCGATGCAGGCCGTCGTGCGCAACCAGCGCCAGATCACGATCAAGGTCGCCCCGGAGATGGTGCCGGTCGTCCGGGCGCGGCTTGACCAGATCCTCAAGGACTTCCCGTCCGTCGCGACGGCGAGCGTCGTCGAGGACGCGCACCTCTCCGGCACGGCCTGCGTCGTCGAGACGGAAGCCGGCCTCGTCGAGGCGTCCGTCGAGGGGCAGCTCGCCGCCATCGAGAAGTCGATCCGCAAGAACCTGAACCGCGAGGGCTGAGCCAACCCATGTCATCGGCATTCGACTACATCGCGCAGATGATCGACCGGGCCGTCGAGGACGCCCAGCCGGTCGAGATCAAGGGCCGCGTCATTCAGGTCGTCGGCACGATCATCAAGGCTTCCGTGCCCGGCGTCAAGGTCGGCGAGATCTGCATTCTCCGCAATCCCTGGGAGGACTTCGAGGTGCAGGCCGAGGTCGTCGGCTTCACGAAGGACGCCGCGCTGCTGACGGCGCTCGGCACGATGACCGGCATCTCCGCGCAGACGGACGTCATCCCGACCCGCCGCGTGCACATGGTGCCCGTCGGCGAGACGCTCCTCGGCCGCGTGGTCGATGGCTTGGGGCGTCCGCTGGATGCGGACGTGAAGGGGCCGATCCGTCCGGAGGCCTACTACCCCGTCTACGCCGATCCGCCGAGCCCGCTCAAGCGCAAGATCATCTCGCGTCCGATCTCGCTCGGCATCCGTGCGCTGGACGGGCTTCTCACGTGCGGCGAAGGCCAGCGCATGGGCATCTTCGCGGCGGCCGGCGGCGGCAAGTCGACGCTCCTCGCCTCGATCATCCGCAACACCGAGGCCGAGGTCTCGGTGCTGGCGCTCATCGGCGAGCGCGGACGCGAGGTGCGCGAGTTCATCGAGAAGGATCTCGGCCCCGAAGGGCTCAAGCGCGCCGTCGTCGTCTGCGCGACGTCCGACCGCAGCTCGATGGAACGCCTGAAGGCCGCGTATGTCGCGACGTCGATCGCCGAGTATTTCCGCGACAAGGGCAAGAAGGTGCTGCTGATGACGGACTCCGTCACGCGCTTCGGCCGCGCCCAGCGCGAGATCGGCCTCGCGGCCGGCGAGCCGCCGACCCGGCGCGGCTTCCCGCCGAGCGTCTTCTCGGAGCTGCCGAAGCTGATGGAGCGCGCGGGCAATTCGGACAAGGGCTCGATCACGGCGCTCTACACCGTCCTCGTCGAGGGCGACGACATGACCGAGCCGATCGCCGACGAGACGCGCTCGATTCTCGACGGCCACATCATCCTCTCGCGCAAGCTCGCCCAGCTCAACCACTATCCGGCGATCGACATCCTCCAGTCGATCTCCCGCTGCCAGACGGCCATCGTGCCGCCGGAGCACAAGGCGGCGGCGGCGAAGCTGCGCGAGATTCTCGCCAAATACCAGGAGGTCGAGCTGCTCCTGAAGATCGGCGAGTACCAGAAGGGTGCCGATCGGGCGACGGACGAGGCGATTGCCAAGATCGACAAGGTGAACGCCTTTCTCTGCCAGGGACTGAAGGAGCGCCCCGTCTACGACGAGACGGTGCGCCAGCTGATCGAGGTGGTGCAGTGATGACGGAGGCCCTGATCGAGAACGGCGCGGCGAAGGTGCCGCCGGGGACGTGGCTCTGCGGCCGCCTTCAGCCGGCGGCGAGCCTCGGCAAAGCCGTTCTTCGGTCGCTCAAGGGCTTCGTCGTGCCGGATCGCGCGTGGGTGCGCACGGCGACGATTGAGGGGACTGCGTGGTTTGCGTCCGCTGATGCGCCGTTCCTGACGCGGATTCCGGCGTTGCCGGACGAGTCGCTGTTCGTCGCGTCGTCGAAGGTTCTGGTCGCGCCGTTCGCGTCACGTGTCGGCGCAAGGTCGCTCAAACTCGTGCCGATGAGTTTCCGGCGGGCGACGCCGGTGACGGCGTTCCGCTTCGGCTGGGTCGTGACGGCCACGCGCGGGCGCGTGACGCGCGTCGCGCTGGAAGAGGGCGAGACGCTGACCGTGCGGCCCGAATCGCTCGTCGCGTGGATCGGCAAGGATCCGACCGGGTTCTGTCCCAAGCTGTCCGTGCTGGACATCGTGCTGCCGCGCGGGCCGAAGAGCCTCGCCTACTCGTTCCACGGCCCGTGCGTCGTCTGGTTCGAGGGTTCCTCGGCTTCTGCCGCCGAAAGGAGGTCGCGTCCGTGGCCTATGCGCTGAACGACATGCTGAAGATTCGCGCGATGCGCGAAGACCGGGCCGGCACCGAGCTCACGGGGGCGCGGCGTGCGCGGTCGGCGGCGGAGCGCGTCCGCGACGAGAAGGCCGAGACGCGGCGGCGGTTCGACGCGACCAAGGACGAACGCCGCGACAGGATCTACGACGCCGTCGTGGGGCGTGTCGTCTCGCGGGACGACCTCGACCGCGCGCGGGCGGCCGTCACGCGCATTGACGAGGAGGCGATGCTCTTGGCCGAAGCCGAGCGGCAGGCGCAGGACGAGCTGGCGAAGCGCGACCAGGCGGCCGAGGCGGCGCACATGCGGTTCGTCGCCGCGAGCAAGAAGAAGGCGAAGATCGACCAGCACCGGCTCGCATGGGAGCTGGAGGATCGGCGGATGCAGGAGATGCGGACGGACGCCGAGATGGACGAATTCACGGGAAGGAGGATGACGGCAGATGATGACGACAGCTTCGATTGACCTGAATCTGGATGTGTCGAGCGGCGGCCTTGCGGTGGAGGCTCCTGTCGGTGGTGTGCCTGTCGGCGGCGCAGACGTCGCGGCCTCTGCCTTTGCGCCGTGTCCCGATGCCACGGCCGTGGCGGCCTTCGCGCGTGCGCTGGCGAGACCGATTGCGGAGAACGCGGCATTGACGAGGGAAATCCGGAAGGCCATTGCCTCATTGGATGCGGCTTTCCCGCTCCGTGCCTCCGCTTCTCCGTGCGAGACATCTCCCCTGCCGTCCGCACCTGTTGCCGTGGGCCTCACACGGAGCCACGGAGAGACGGAGGTTTTGGGAGAGACGGTCTTTACCTCATCCTCAACCTCTGCGGCTCTGCGTGAACCTGCCCTCTCGCCCCCGCCCCCGTCAGAACCGCTCCGTGCCTCACCCCGCATAGCGCCTGCTTCGCAGCTCGCTTCGCTCGGGGGATATGTGCCTCCGTGTGAGATTTCACCTCTGCCGTCCGCACCTGTTGCCGTGGGCCTCACACGGAGCCACGGAGAGACGGAGATTCCGGGAGAGACGGTCTCTACCTCATCCTCAACCACTGCGGACTCTGCGGCTCTGCGTGAACCTGCCCTCTCGCCCCCGCCCCCGTCAGAACCGCTCCGTGCCTCCGACTCTCCGTGTGAGACATCCCCTCTGCCGTCTGCGCCTGTTGCCGTAGACCTCACACGGAGTCACGGAGTCACGGAGATTTTGGGAGAGAACGTGTCGGTTCGTGCGCAGGTTGAGGTCGCTTCCCAAACAGACAAAACGCGCGCAGAGCCGCAGAGTGCGCAGAGCTGTTTAGATACGGGCAAGCCCGTGCCGGAGATTTCCACGCCCTCGCCTCTGCCCTTGTCCTCATCCTCAACCTCTGCGGCCTCTGCGGCTCTGCGTGAACCTGCCCTCTCGCCCCCGCCCCCGTCAGAACCGCTCCGTGCCTCCGTGCCTCCGTGTGAGATTTCACCTCTGCCGTCTGCACCTGTTGCCGTAGATCTCACACGGAGGCACGGAGGCACGGAGACCGAAGGAACCGAACGAGCCGAAGCCGCCGTCGTTGCGCCTCAGGCCGTCCCGCAGCCTGTCGTGCCGCCGCCGGTTGCGCCTCTCGCGGCAGAGGCGTCGCCTGCGCCCGCCGTCACGCCGGTCGAGGTCGTGCGGACACAGGCGGCGCAGCCTCCGCTCCCGACCCAGGTGCTGGTTCAGGCGGCCCAGGCCGTGGCGGACACGCTGCTGGTTTCGCCGGGGCTGCTGCGCGGACAAGGCGAGGTCGTCGTCCAGTTGCGTCCCGACGTGCTGGAGGGGACGGAGGTACGCATTGCCGTGACGGGCCGTCAGCTCGATGTCCAGTTCCAGCCGAAGACGGTGGACATGGCCGTGCTTCTGGAGAACTGCCGGACGCAGATCGCGAACCACCTGACGGCGAAAATCGCCACGTTCAACGTCACGGTTGACGTGCGCAAGAAGAGGGGCTGACCATGGATGCGAATGAACTGCTGAAAGAATGGCCGGGCTGGTCGAAGGCGAATGCCGCACGGGTGCTCGCGTCGCCCGCGTGGCGGCTGGAGACGCGCTTCGGCGGACACCCGGCCCGCCTGACGCGGTGCGCGAACCTGTCCGGCTCGCCGATTGTCTTGGACGTGCGCCTTGACGATGAGCCGCATGTGCTGGCCCTTGAAATCACGCCGCTCTTCCCCGACCTCACGTTGCTGAAAGACCGCCTGTCGGCCCTGCCAAAAGAAGTCCTGCTCGCGCTGGTCGAAAAGGAATGTGGCGTTGTCTTCCAGTTCGTGGAAGAAGTCGCCAAGCGGCAGCTGTCGATTGTCGGACTCTCCGGGAAGCCCGTGCCGGCCGACACGGCGTTCGCCGTTTCGGGCACGGCGGGCGAGGCCCGTCTGGCGATTGATCTGACGTCCGAGATGGAGCAGCGCCTCGGTTCGCTCGCGAATCTCGACGTCACGCATCCGTCGATTCGCGACCTGACGCGCGAGGCCTTCGCCTGCCACGCCGAATGGATGCTTGCCGACGCGGATCTGTCCGCGCTGGCTGTCGGCGACTGCCTCGTGCCGGAAGCGGACTTTCAGCCGCAGTGGCTGCTGGATCTGCCGAGCGATGACCATGTGCGCGCAATCGCCGACGCGAAGGGCACGCTCTCGTTCGCGCAGCTTGCGGACGATGCGCTCCCGCCCGTGCCGCCGCCGACCGCGCTGACGCTGTGGCGCAAGGGCAAGCCTCTCGCGACGCTCGAACCCGTCCGCCTCGGCGCGGCTTCGGCCTTCCGCGTCGTTTCCATCCCCTCAAGATGATTCGGACAAAGTTTTCTCGGCAGGGGGCTTGACGCGGTTGAGACGCATTTGGTATACTTCGCGCCGTTGTCAGGAAAAGGGCAATTGAAAACGACATGAATCGCAATACGTTCAGCAAGATTTGGTGGTGGCGTCACGGGTCGAAGATCCGCGGGCCGGTTGCCGTGTAGTTGCGAAACGCGAAGCCAAGCCCAGTGCCCAAAGGCGGATCGTCAGATGAAGACGGTTCGCTTTTTGTTTTCCAAAAAAAACACTTGAAACAGACAATCCATGAAAACAGACATTCTAGAAGAGCTGAGCGCGCTGCGGCGGAAAGACGCCGCGTTGCGCGAACTGCAGGAGCCGTTCGCGGAACTGCGGGAACGGGCACAGGCAACGCCCGTGCCGTCGGACTTCGCCGCCGCGTTCGCTGGGCCGGGGCTGCACGTCATCGCCGAACTGAAGAAGGCTTCGCCGTCCGAAGGGCTGATCCGGGCCGATTTCGAGCCGACGGCCCTGGCGCGCGAACTCGAAGGCGCGGGCGCGGCGGCGCTCTCCGTCCTTTGCGAGCCGCACCGCTTCCTCGGCAGCGAGGCGTATCTGCGCGCGGCAAGGGACGCGGTGGCGATTCCCGTCCTCTACAAGGACTTCGTGACGACGCCGTATCAGGTCGCCGCCGCGCGGGCCGCCGGGGCGAGCGCGGTGCTGCTGATCGCCGCCGTGCTGGACGACACGCGGCTCGCGGAGCTGCTGGCGCTCTGCCACGAGCTCGGGTTCGCGGCGCTCGTCGAGACGCATGACGCGGACGAGATTCGCCGCGCCGTCGCGGTGGGTGCGCGCATCATCGGCGTCAACTGCCGCGACCTGCGCACGTTCAGGACGGATCCGGCAATCGTCGCGCGGCTGATCGGGACGATTCCGGACGACCGCGTGCGCATCGCCGAAAGCGGACTCAAGACGGCGGACGACCTGCGGCGGCTTGCGGATGCGGGCGTGCACGGCTTTCTCGTCGGCACGGCGCTCATGCGGGCGACGCGTCCGGGCAAAGTTTTGCAAGATCTTCTCCACCTCAACTAAAACAACAAAACCATGAAAACACACTACGGAATCTATGGCGGGCAGTATGTCGCGGAAACGCTGATGACGCCGCTGCACGAACTCGAACAGGCCTATGCCGAGGCGAAGCGCGACCCGGCGTTCAAGGCCGAATTTAGCGACATCCTCACGCACTACGTCGGGCGGGAGAGTCCGCTCACCTATGCGCGGCGGCTCTCGGAACACCTCGGCGGCGCGCGGATCGTCCTCAAGCGCGAGGACCTGAACCACACCGGCGCGCACAAGGTGAACAACACGATCGGCCAGGCGCTGCTTGCGCGGCGGATGGGCAAGAGGCGGCTCATCGCCGAGACGGGCGCGGGCATGCACGGCGTCGCGACGGCGACCGTGGCCGCGCTCTTCGGCATGGAGTGCGAGGTCTTCATGGGCGCGATCGACGTCGCGCGGCAGGCGCCGAACGTCGCGCGCATGAAGATGCTCGGCGCGAAGATCCACGCCGTGAGCGAGGGCAGCGCGACGCTGAAGGACGCGATGAACGAGGCCATCCGCGACTGGACGGCGAACTGCGACGACACGTTCTACGTGATCGGCACGGTGGCGGGTCCGGCGCCGTATCCGGCGATGGTGCGCGACTTCCAGAGCGTCATCGGCAAGGAGGCTCGGCGGCAGTGCCTGAAGGAGTACGGCAAGCTGCCCGACCAGGCCATCGCCTGCGTGGGCGGCGGGTCGAACGCGATGGGCCTCTTTGCGGGCTTCCTCAAGGATGCGTCCGTGAAGCTCGTCGGCGTCGAGGCGGGCGGCAAGGGCCTCGCGACGGGCGAACATGCCGCAAGCATCAACGGCGGGCGCATTGGCGTCCTGCACGGCTTGAAGTCGTACCTGCTGCAGACGCCGTCCGGACAGATCATCGACACGTACTCCGTCTCGGCGGGGCTGGACTACCCTGGCGTCGGGCCGGAGCACGCCTATCTCGCGGACACGGGGCGCGCGCAATATGTGACCATCGACGACGACGAGGCGATTGCCGCGTTCGACGCGCTCTGCCGCTACGAGGGCATCATCCCCGCGCTGGAGTCGAGCCACGCCGTCGCCGAGGCGATCAAGCGCGCGCCGAAGCTGCCGAAGGAGGCGATCCTGCTCGTCAACCTCTCCGGCCGCGGCGACAAGGACATGGACAGCGTTGAGAGATATAAGAGGGATCACGCGCGAAGCGCCGTCGGCGAATCCGCCTCACGTCTCTCGTGACCCTCCAGTCGCTCAAGTCAAATAACCTAAGGAAAGGAATTCAAAGATGAATCGCATTCAGAAGACATTTGCGCGGTGCAAGGCCGAGGGCAAGGCGGCGTACGTCGCCTACCTCACGATGGGCGCGCCGACGCTGGAGAAGAGCTTTCAGGCCGTGGAGACGCTCCTCGGCGAGGGCGTGGACATCCTGGAGCTCGGCGTGCCGTTCTCCGACCCCGTGGCGGACGGCGCGGTCATCCGCAAAGCGGCGCAGACGGCGCTCGCGAACGGCGTCACGCTGGACGACGTTCTCGCGGGCGTGCCCGCCCTCCGCGCGCGCCATCCCGACACGCCGATCGTGATCTTCACCTACTACAACATCATCTTCAGCTACGGCCTCAAGCGGTTCGCGGACGCGGCGGCGGCGCGCGGCGTGGATGCCGTGCTGGTCGTCGACCTGCCGCTGGAGGAGCGCGACGAGCTCCTCGACGTGCTGAAGCCGGCGGGCCTCACGTTCGTGCCGCTTCTCGCGCCGACGACGGGTCCGGACCGGATCCGGGCGAGCGCGAAGGGCGTCGAGGACTCGTTCCTCTACGCCGTGACGGTGAAGGGCACGACGGGTCAGCGCACCGCCCTGCCGCCGGAGCTCGCGTCGCGCCTGACGGAGATCAAGCGGCTCGTGAACGTCCCCGTCGTGGCGGGCTTCGGCATCCGCACGCCGGAGGAGGGCGCGCAGATCGCCGCGCACTGCGACGGCTTCGTGATCGGCAGCGCGCTCGTCGAGCGGTTCATGAAGGCGTAGCGTGCGCATGCGTCCGGCGCTCAAGGTCTGCGGCGTGAACGACGCCGCGTTTGCGCAGGAGGCGGAACGGCTCGGCGCGGACTATCTCGGCTTCATCTTTGCGGCGGAGAGTCCGCGCCGCGTGACCGTCCCGGACGTCGTGTGCATCCGCGCGGGCCTCACGGGGCGCGCACGGTGCGTCGGCGTGTTCACGACGGCGGCCGTCGCCGAGGTCTGCCGGACGGCGCGCGCGTGCGGCCTCGGCATCGTCCAGCTCCACCGCCGGGCGACGGCGGCGGACGTCACCGCGCTGAAGGCCGCCGGACTGGAGGTCTGGACGCTTGCGGGCGGCGCGGAAGGGGATGCCGTCCTCTTCGACTCGTCTCACGGCGATGGCGAGACGCAGCTGCGGCGCGGCGCGTTCAAGACGGTTCTCGCCGGGGGCGTCTCGGCGGAGAACGTATCGACGTTTCGCGCGCAGCGCCCGGACGTCATCGACGTGTCCGGCAGCCTCGAGTCGGCGCGCGGCGTCAAGTCGGTGCCCCGGCTGCAGGCGTTCTTCCGCGCATGGGGCACTTGAGTTCAGTCCGCCGTTTTGGTATCGTTTACGCCGAGATGCAGAATCAGGAAGAGAACAGGAAGACGGCGCTCGTCACGGGCGGGACGACTCGCCTCGGACGGGCGATTGCCGAGGGCCTTCGCGCGCGCGGCTGGCGTGTGCTGACGACCTCGCACCGCGCCGACGCGGGGGCGGACATCGTCGCCGACTTCACCGACCCGCTGGGACCCGCGCGCGCGTATGCGGCCGCGCTCCGTCTGCTGGGCGGGCAGCCGCCGGATGCGCTCGTCAACAACGCCGCGCTCTTCGTGGGCGAGGCGGCGCGGCTGAACGCCGTCAACCTGGAAGCCCCGAAAAAGCTCACGAGGCTGATGGCGGGACGCGAGACGGGGCGCGGCGCGGCCGTCAACATCCTCGACACGCGAGTCCTGGGCGGTGTTCGCGACGGGCAGGATGCCTATGCGGCGACCAAGGCCGCGCTGTTGGACGACACGCGCAAGGCGGCGGCGCTCTTTGCGGAGACCCTGCGCGTCAACGCCGTCGCGCCCGGCCCTGTCCTGCCGCCGACGGAGATTCATGAAAAGGCGGGCGAAACGCTGCTCGGACGTCCGACGGGGGCCGACGTGGCGGAGGCTGTCGCGTACCTGCTGACGGCGCGCGCGACGACGGGCGCGGTCATTCCCGTCGATGGCGGGCAGCACCTGCTAGGAGGCCCGGCATGATCAACTGGCGGCTTCATCACAAGGCCGAGACGGTTTCGACGAACCTGGACGCGCGCGCCGGGACGCACGGCGATGTCTACACGGCTGATTTCCAGACGGCGGGACGCGGACGGCTTGACCACAAGTGGCTCTCGCCGCCGGGGGCAAATCTCATGATGAGTGCCGTCCTCTCGGTCGGGGGCCTGTCCCCAGAGGCGGTGGCGACGCTGCCGCTTGTCGTTGGCTTGGCCGTCGTGCAGGCGATTTGCGACCTGTTGCCCGCAGATGGGACGCGGAAGGTCGCCCTCAAGTGGCCGAATGATGTCCTGATCGGCGGACGCAAGGTTGCGGGCATCCTGTGCGAACGTAATGGCGAAACGGTCATCGTGGGCGTCGGAATCAACGTGAAACAGCGCGTTTTTTCGCCAGAACTTGCAAATAAGGCGATTTCCTTGGGGTCTGTCCCCAATTTTACGGGGTCTGTCCCCATGGTGCGGGAGGCGGTTTTGAGTGCGCTTGGACGGCTGTACGAGACATGGCGCGACCGAGGTTTCGCCGTCGTCTATCCGGCGATGCGTAAGGTCGATTTCCTCTGGGGACAGGCCCTCGCGGTGCGGCAGACGGATGACGATGCGGAGCCCGTGCGCGGCGTCTGCGGGGGCGTCCAGCCCGACGGGTCGCTGCTGGTCGGCGAGACGCGCGTCTACGCCGGCGAGGCGCATGTGGAGGAAATCGGCGGCTCGCAAGCCGAAGGCTTGAGATCGAGAGGGGGTGCCGCATGAAAGTCGCCGTCGGCCTTTCAGGGGGCGTCGATTCCGCCGTCTCGGCCCTGCTCCTGAAGGAGCAGGGGCATGAGGTCGTCGGCGTTACGATGTCGCTCGGTCGTGCGGACGAGGCGAAGACGCAGGCCGACGCCCGCGAAGTCGCCGCGCGCCTCGGCATCCCTTTCGCCGTCGCAGACCTCGCGGCCGACTGGGCTCGCGACGTCTTGCGCTATGTGTCGGACGAGTATCGCGGCGGGCGGACGCCGAACCCGTGCATCCGCTGCAATGAGCGCGTGAAATTTGGCCTCCTGCCGCGCTGGGCCTTCGCGACGCTGGGCTGCGACCGCTTCGCGACGGGGCACTACGCGCGGCTCCAGCCGGGGGCGGACGGCCGCATGCGGCTTCTGCGGGCGGTCGACAAGTCGAAAGACCAGTCCTATTTCCTCTACCGCATCGCGCCTGACATCTTGGCGCGGACGATCTTCCCGCTTGGTGCGCTGACGAAGCCGGAGGTGCGCGCGCTCGGTCGCGAAGCCGGCTTCGCCGCCGCCGACCGTGCGGACAGCCAGGATTTCTGCGGCGGCGACGTGCGGACGCTCATCGGCGCTGCGCCGCGCACGGGCGAGATCGTGCGCGCGTCGGACGGCAAGGTTCTCGGTCTGCACAACGGCTACTGGAACTACACGATCGGCAAGCGCAAGGGCCTCGGCATCGGCGGGGGTACGCCCTACTACGTGATTGGACTCGATGCCGCACGGAACGTGGTTTTCGTCGGCACGAAGGAAGAGGCCGTTCGGCATGACCTTGAACTGTGCGACTGCGTGGGCGAAATCGACCTGTCGCTGCCTGTCAAGGTGCGGAGCGCGGGCGAGCCGCGCCTCCTGAAGGACGGCATCGCCGGCCTCGCGCCGGGGCAGTCCGCCGTCTTCTACCGGGGAGATGAAGTCGTCGGTGGCGGCATCATCGGAACGAATCGGCCTGTCGAGATGTCGAAAGAGGAGAAGCGAACATGAAATTCGAAAATGTCGCGCTGCTGCTGCCGAACCGCACGGTTGGGTTCGGCAATCTGGAGACGGAAGGTTCCCGCATCTCGAAAATCGAGCTTGCCTCCGCTTCTCACCCCACCCCCTCCCGTCTCATCCTCCCTGGCCTCGTCAACTGCCACGGGCACACGGCGATGACGCTTGTGCGCGGCGTGGGCGGCGGGCTGCCGTTGCAGCGGTGGCTGGAGGAGGCGATCTTCCCGGTCGAGGCGCGGATGACGGCGGACGACATCCGCGCGGGCGTCCTCTGGGGCGCGCTGGAGATGCTCGCGGGCGGCACGACGCAGGTGCTCGACATGTACGACTTCCCGGACGCAGGCGAGGCGGCGTTCGACGAGATCGGCCTCAAGGCGTCCGTCTCGCGCGTGGGGCTCTCGTTCGTGCCCGGCCGTCTGGCGGACTGCATCGCCTTCACGCGGGCGCATCCGCGCGCGCACGTCTGCATCCATTCCGAATACCTGACGGACGAGCCGTTCTGCCGTGCGCTCGCGGAGGCGAACAATCGCGAGCTGAAGCGGCCCGTGCACGTCCACGCCTCCGAGACGGAGAAGGAGCATCGCGACTGCCTCGCGCGCCACGGGATGACGCCGGTCGCCTATCTCGCGGCGACGGGGCTTTTTGACTGCGGCGGATTCGTTGCGCATGGCGTTTGGTGCACGGATGACGACTTCCGCATCCTGAAGGAGAAGAACGTCGTCCTCGTGCACAACCCCTCCAGCAACATGAAGCTCGGTTCGGGCTTCGCGCGCATTCCGCGTGCGCGGGAGCTGGGCGTGAAGGTCGCGCTCGGCACGGACGGCTGCGCGTCAAACGACAACCTCGACCTGTTCGAGGAGATGCATCTCGCCTCGCTCATCCACAAGGGGCTGGCGAAAGACCCGACCGTCCTCTCGCCGTGGGACGTCATCGAGATGGCGACCTACGGCAACCGGCTCGCGGTCGGTGCGCCCGCCGACTTCTGCGTCGTCGACCTGAACCGGCTCCACCTGCGCCCGGCGCTGGACATCCCGAACCTCGTCGTCCATTCGATGCACGCGTCGGATGTCGTGCAGACGGTCGTGGCCGGACGGCTCCTCTACGACCACAGGACGTTCCCGACCGTTGACGTGGACAGGATCCGCGCAGATTTCGACGCGCGCGTCCGCCGTGTTTTTGGCAACGAAAATGTGACCACGGACTTCTGACGGAAGTTTTGGTATAATGCGTTCCCAATGGCGAACAAGACGGTCAATCACAAGGAGCGCAAGCGCGAGATACGCGCGATCAGCCTTGGGCTGTTCGCGCGTCATGGCTTTGGCGACGTGAACTTCGGCATGATCGCGGAGGCCTGCGGCATTTCGCGGACGCTGCTCTACACGTACTTCAAGGACAAGCGGCAGATCTTCAACGAGGCGATCGACGAGGCGACGGGCGTCATCGGCGTCCGCTACCGCGAAATCGTCCGCTCGCGCCTGTCGCCGGACGCGAAACTGCGCCAGATCTGCATTTCGGTCTTTGCGCTGCTCTTCGACAACCGCGACTTCCTCTGCGTCATCGTCGACTTTCTCTGTGCCGTCCGGCGCGGCGGCAAGATTCCGGTGGACAACATCCTGCGGCACACGATGGGACTGAAGCGGATTCTCCATTCTTTCGTGGTCGAGGCGATCCACCGGGGCGAGTACGACGCCTCGATCAACGCGAATCGGGCAACGGCGCTGCTCTACTCCCAGTTCGAGACGGCCGTCCTGCGCATCGCCGTGTCCGGCCAGGCCGAGATTTCCGAGTCGATCGACGCCCTGAACGCGATCCTCTTCGCGTTCCGTTCGCGGGATGACGGTTCGCGGCGCTTCCTGTGACGCCGGGAGGCAGACTTGTCTGCTGCCGAAGAAATGACAGGGGAACGAACGTCTTGGCTCTAAAGGTTCAATGGCAGCCCGTCGTGGCTCTCGGCAGGAGGGTCGTCGCGAGCGTGAGATGCCGTGGAAGGGCGTTCGGGCGGGCGATTCGGTTGAGCAGCGTTTCGCAGGCGGCGCGGGCGATTTCGCGAAAGGGCTGCTGGACGGTCGTCAGGTCGGAATCCTTGGCGAGGGCGATGCCGTCGATTCCGGCCAGCAGGACGTCTTCGGGCACGCGGATCCCGGATTTCCGCAGGAGGTTCAGGACCATGAGCGCGACGCGGTCGCTGCTGCAGACGACGGCGTCCGGGCGTTCGGACGACTTGAAGCGCAGCCGAAAGTCCCGGATGTTGGATTTCGTCAGCACATAGGCGGAAATGTCCCTTCCGCTCGCGCAGATGACTTCCTTCAGCCCCGACAGCCTGTCCTGGATGTTCGGCGAGCCGCTTTGCCAGCTGACGAACAGGATGCGCCGGGCGCCTTGCTCCAGGAGGTGCCGCCCGAGCTTGACGCCGATCGCCCGGTTGTCGACGCCGACGAGGTCGTAGCGGTCTTCCATCGGGCTCTCGATGCCGCTGTCGAGGAGGACGACGGGGATTTTCGCCCGTGCGAAGGTCTCGAGGATTTGGCTGTCGATGCGGCTGGGCGGACTGTCGCAGTCCTGAAAGGGCGTGATGTTGGCGGCCGGCAGGTAGATGATCCCGGAAGGCCTGTGCTCGACGAGCGTACGCGCGGCGTTTTCGAGGCGGACGGGGAAATCGGGGCGGGAGATGTGGTCGATCTCGTGGACCTCGAACGTGATGCCGTTTCGCCGGCAGAGGTCGGAGACCTCCTTGCGGATCAGCGGGAAGAAGGGGGCGAGCCCGAAATCCGGCGACAGGAAGCCGATCAGCCGGCGCGTCTGCGCGACGAACGTCCCGGCGCCGCGCCGCGATTCGACCAGCCGCAGGGCTTTCAGGCCATCCAGCACCTTGACGGCCGTGAGGTGGGACACCTGAAAGCGCGCGCAGATGTCCTTCACGCCGAGGAAGGCGTCACCCGGCTACCACCGTCCGGAGGCGATTTCGCCTTTGAGGGCGTCGACGGCTTTCTGGTACATGAACGTCATGCGCGTAGTACGGTTAGACGTCCGCAAGCGACAGCCCGGCGAGAGAGACGACGCGGTTGCGCTTTTCGGGGTTCTTGCGAAAGAACGCCTCGACTTTCGCTTCAAGCGCGCGGCGGTCGAAGCGCTTCGCGTCGCGCTTGACCTCGTAGAAGTCGAGCATCCCCTTGAACTCGTTCTCGCAGACGAGGTCGATTTCGTTCTCGCCCTTGCGGTCCCACCAGCCGCCCATCCGCGAATAGGCGTGCCGCTCGGCGAAGCGCGAACGGAAGAATCCCTCCAGCGCCAGCCCGGAAAACACCTCGTAGTCGCGCACGACGAGTTCGCGCAGCTCGTCGAACATCCGCACCTGGACGAGATACTGGTACTTGAAGACGAACCTGAACCAGAAGCGGAAGAAGTTGTCGTTCAGCCTGTAGCGGCAGTTCTTGTTGGCCGTCGGCTCGAAGAGCGGCTGGTTCTTGGCGATGAGGCCGTACTGGTCTTCGAGCCGCGTCAGGTAGCCGCCGACGTCGCCGGCGATCTCGTTCATGATCTCCGCGCGTGACGTCTTGCCACGCGCGATGGCCGAGAGGATCGAGAAGTACGTGCCGTAGTCCTTGCCGAACTCCTCAACCAACACGGCCCAGCCCTCGTCGAGGAAATACGAGTCTTCCTCGATCAGGACATCCATCATCTTGCGCCGCGAGAAGGCCTTGCGGTTCATGAGGAGCGAGACGTACTTGGCGACGCCGCCCGTGAATGTCCAGAGCGCGAGCAGGTCGTCTGCCGTATGTCGGGGATGGTAGAAGTCGAGAATCTCCTTCAGGACAGAGACGCCGAAGGGACGCACGGTCAGGCGGTCGGTGTCGCGTCCGTAGAGGGGTTCCTTTCGTTCCTTGAAGATCTTGTTCATCAGCGTGTTGACGCTGCCTGTCACGACGAGGTTGATCTGCGCGTGCGCCGACAGATCGTCCCATTCGCGCTGCATTTCGCTGAAGATTGCCGGATTGACGCGGAAGATGTCCTGGAACTCGTCGATGACGACCGTCAGCGGACGCTCGCGCGCGAGTTCGAGCAAATGGCGGAAGAGGTCGCGGAACTTCGTGACGCGGCCGGGGATCGTTCGCCCGGTAAACGCCTCGATGCGGCTCTTGAAGCCGTCGCAGAGGTCGGCCTCCGCCGAGCGCGTGACGAACAGGTAGACGAACGGCTCGTCCGCAAACGCCCGCTTGACGAGTTCGGTCTTGCCGACGCGCCGCCGTCCGGTCATCACCGTCAGCGTCGCGGACTCGCGCGACCGTGCGCGGATTTCCCGCAGCTTTGCGATCTCGTTTTCCCGGTCAAAGAATTTCATGTCGGTTGCATTCGCCTTTAGGTTGGATTTGTTCGGAACTGGCCAGTTCCGAACCGAGCAGTTCTGAACAAGGGACATTATACCATCTTTCGCGGCTTCTGTGGGGACAGCTGTGGGGACAGCCCACGTTCGGAGGGGCCTGTCCCCATCTGATCCCCATCTAATCTATGACCGTCTGCTCATCCGCCATCGGAAGGGTGAAATGCCCTGCGGGGCTTAACGCGGAGATGCACGGAGAAGAGGAGGCGCGGAGGAGAGAGGAATGTTGGAAATGCTGCCGCGAGTCGGAAAGTTTTATATAAAACTATTGCGCGGACGGGAATGTTTTGATACACTTCACCCCGTATGGCGCATCTGTCGAGAATACCCTATAAGTGGCTGTTGCTGGTCTTCCTGTTCGTGGCCTTCTTCCTCGAGCAGGGGGCGCGGCAGGTCTATGGCGCCGTTCTGCCGCAGATCCGGCTCGACTTCGCCGCGCGCGGCGTGTCGGGCTCGCAGCTGGGGCTCGTGAGCTCGGCCTTTACGCTGGTCTTCGGACTCTCCCTCGTCGTCGCCGGCTTCGCGGCGGACTTCCTCGGCCGCAAGCGCGTGCTGGTGGCGGGGACGCTCCTGTACGCCGTCGGCGTCATCGGCGGCGGCTGCGCGACGGGCCTCGCCGCGCTGGTCGCGTTCTACGGCGTCGTCAACGCGCTGGGCCAATGCTGCATCGCGCCCGCCTCCTACTCGCTCATCTCCCAGTACCACACGACGGAAACCCGCGCGACGGCGATGGGCGTCTTCCAGAGCGCCAACTACCTCGGCGTCTGCCTCGCGAGCGTGGCTGCCGGCGCGCTGGCGGGCCTGGGTCCCGGATGCTGGCGCTGGGCGTTCTGGGCGGTCGGCGGCCTGGCCGCCCTCTGGTCGCTCGTGATGCAACTCCTGATGCGCGACACGCCGCAGCCGGTCGCGGACGGCGCGCCGAAGGCGACGCTGCGCGAGGGCTTCGCCGCGCTTCTGAAGAAGCCGACGGCCATCCTGATCGCCGTCGCGTTCGGGATGTTCATGTACGTGATGTGCGGCTTCCGGCTCTGGGCCGTCACCTTCCTCGTCCGCAGCTTTGGGGGCGTGTCGCTGGCGTCCGCCGCGTTCCATGCCGTCTTCTGGTACTACCTTGGCGCCCTTGTGAGCCTCGTCGTCTCCGCGCGCGTCCTCGACTTCCTGGGGCGGCGCGCGAAGACGGTGCGGCTCGACGCGTCGATCCTGGGCCTCGTCCTGAGCGTCGCCCCGATGTACGCGGTCTCGGCCTCGGCGTCGCTGGCCGCCTGCTGCCTCTGGCTCTTCGTCCTGGGCCTGACCTGCGGCCTCTACGAGGCGGGGCACTATCCGTCGATGTTCGACTGCATCGTGCCGCGCTACCGGAGCGTCGCGACGGGTCTGACCGGCTGTCTGGCCTTTGCCGTCGGCTCGCTGGCGCCGGCGGTGCTGGGGTGGATCCACGACGCCTTCTCGCTGCGCCTCGGCCTGGCGACGCTTTCCGTCTTTTTCCTGTTGGGCGCGCTCGTCCTGCTGCCCGCCCGGCTGTTCACCTTCAAGAGGGATCTGGTCAGCCAATGAAGAATCCGAACATCCTGTTCACGTCCGCCGGCGTGGCGGAGCTTGTCGCGCGTCCGGCGTCCGGGCCCCAGGCCGGCGAGGCCCTGGTGCGGCTCGTGCGCAGCTGCATCTCGAGCGGCACGGAGCGCGCGAACCTGGTTGGCGTGCCCGACAGCGGCGTCGGCATCTTCGGCGCGCCATCGACGACGACGTGGCCGCGCCAGAGCGGCTACAGCTCCGCCGGCGTCGTCGAGGCGGTGGGCGCGGGCGTCACGTCCCTCAAGGCCGGCGACCGCGTGGCCCTCAGCTGGTCGCGCCACGCGCAGTTCGTCTGCGTCCCGGCGGCGAACGCCTATCTCATCCCCGACGGCGTGTCGTTCGAGCAGGCGGCGTTCACGCACATCGCGACCTTCCCCCTCGCGGCGATCCGCAAGTGCCGGCTGGAGATCGGCGAGAGCGCGATTGTGATGGGCCAGGGCGTGCTGGGACAGCTCGCGGTGATGCTGCTGAAGGCGGCGGGCGCGGCGCCCGTCCTCGCGGCGGATCCCGTCGCCGCGAAGCGCGACCGCGCGCGTGCGCTGGGCGCCGACTTCGCTCTGGACCCGACGGCGCCGGACTTCGCGGCGCAGGCGAAGGCGCTCTGCCCGAGCGAGTGGCGCAAGATCTTCGGGCGCGTGCCGATGAGCGGGCCGCAGGTCGGCATCGAGGTGACGGGCGTCGGCGCGGCGCTGGACGGCGTGCTGGACGCGATCGCGCCGTTCGGACGCATTGCGCTCCTCGGCTGCACGCGCGACTCGAACTTCACGATCGACTACTACCACAAGGTGCATGGACGCGGCGTCACGCTCGTCGGCGCGCACACGGCGTGCCGGCCGGAGGCGGAGTCCGCGCCGGGCTGGTGGACGACGCGCGACGACGCGCAGGCGTTCCTGCGGCTTCTGGCGCTGGGGCGGCTCTCGCTGGACGGCTTCGTCGACGAGGTACACGCGCCGGAGGACTGCGGCGCCGTCTACGCGCGGCTCGCGGCGGGCGGCGCGTTCCCAATCGTGCAGTTCGACTGGGCGGGCGTCGTGAGCCGCGGAGGGGAGAAATGAGGCAGCCGACGATGGCTTTGGACAGGATTGACAGGGGTGCCGGGATTGCCGGGACGGACTTGCCGAGCCTTTCCAATCCTGTGAATCCTGTAAATCCTGTCAAGAAGACCGGTGTGTCGAATCTCTGCGAGCTCGGTGGCCCTGCGCGATGTGCCTGCGGCGCTGAACGCGGAGGAGTCGGAGGAGGTGAGGCACGGAGAGAGAAAGGTAGAATGGCGGGTCGACAGGGAGGAAACGGACGTAGCCATGCCCCTCTGATCTCCGTGTCTCCCGAACTCCGTCGCCTCCGCGTTAAACGCACCCCGCCTAGTGGCCCCTTCGGGCTGCTTCGCAGGGGGATATGTAGGCATCCCAGCTTCGCCCGTTGCTGTCCTGCCACGGTCAACCCTTCGGGTCGGAACGCGGTCGCGTCGGCACGAACGCCGCGCGTCGCGCGGACACGAAACCCGAACAAGCCTTTCGTCGAAACACGAAAACGCTTCGCGGCTTCTCTCGATCGGACACTCTCAACCAAGGCTGTCGCCTACTTTCCTCCGTGTCTCCCGAACTCCGTAGCCTCCGTGTTAAACGCCGTAGGCACCCGGTTTTCTCCTCCTCGTTTCGTGTTCGCGCGCAGCGCCGTCTCTCTGTGCGTGACCAGACCCCTGCGGCTCTGCGCGAAACGACAGAAAGGACTGCTGAAATGAGTCTCCGCATTCCGAGCAGCTCGCCTGACGGCGTGAAACGACGGCTGAGGACGCTCTTCTATGGCGTGACGCACGAGCACGCCTGCGGCAAGTTCGAGACGCTCAAGCGCCTCTCGGACGACTTCGAGGTCGTCGCGCTGGTCGACGACCGTCCGCGCGGGACGGTCTGCTCGCGGAACGAGAAGCTGGACGTCGAACAGGCCGTCCGCGACGGCTTCCGCGTCGTGTCCGAGGCCGAGGCGGAGACGCTGCTGGACGGCGGGGGAATCGACGTCGCGTTCGTCGAGACGGCGAACGCCGACCTGATGGAAGTTGCCGCGAAGTTCGTCGCGCGCGGCATCCCGCTCCATTGCGACAAGCCGTGCGGCGAGGCGCCGGAGCCGTACCGGTCGCTCGTGGAGAAATGCCGCGCCGCCAACCTGCCGTTTCAGATCGGCTACATGTATCGCGGCAATCCGGCCATCCGGTTCGCGTGGCAGTTCGTCGCGGACGGCGGCCTCGGCGACGTCGCTTTCATTGAGGCGGACATGAACCACGACTACGGCGAGCCGAACTATCCGGACTACATTGCCTCGTTCAAGGGCGGCATCCTCTACAACCTCGGCTGTCATCTCGTGGACATGGTGTTGCCGCTGGTTCGCGGCGAGCTGCGCGCGGCGCATCCGTTCTTCGGCGACGCGCCGGGAGACCCGGCCGGAAGCCGCACGGCGGGCGCGGCGTTCCTGCGCTTCGCGGGGACGGACGTCCTGCTGCGCACGTCGTCGCGGATGCCGGGCGGCATCCTCTGTCGTCGTCTGCGCGTGGACGGCACGAACGGTACGCTCGACCTCTGCCCCATCGAGCGTTTCGACGGAGGTGAGCTGAAACTCACGCTGTTGCTGAAGGCGGCGGCGGGCGGGTATGCTTCGGGACGGCATGAGGTCAGCTTCGGCGTGCAGGCCGACCGCTACGCGCCGCAACTGAAGGAGCTTGCGGCAATCGTGCGGGGCGAGCGGCCGAACGGTCAGGACTACGACCGCGACCTGCGTGTCCACGAGCTCACATTGAAAGCCTGCGGCCTTGGCTTGGAAAACCACGGAGGGGAGAAATGAGGCAGACGGCGATGGTTTTAGACAGGATTGACAAGATTGACAGGATTGCCGGGACGGATTTGCCGAGCCTTTCAAATCCTGTGAATCCTGTAAATCCTGTCAAGAAGACCGGTGTGTCGAATCTCTGCGAGCTCGGTGGCCCTGCGCGATGTGCCTGCGGCGCTGAACGCGGAGGAGTCGGAGGAGGTGAGGCACGGAGAGAGAAAGGTAGAATGGCGGGTCGACAGGGAGGAAACGGACGTAGCCATGCCCCTCTGATCTCCGTGTCTCCCGAACTCCGTCGCCTCCGCGTTAAACGCACCCCGCCTAGTGGCCCCTTCGGGCTGCTTCGCAGGGGGATATGTAGGCATCCCGGCTTCGTCGCGCCTTCAGGGTGTTTTTGGTTTAACGCGAAGAACGCAAAGGACGCGAAGATTCCAGAGGCTTCTTGGTGTGCAAGCCTTTGCGACCTTTGCGTCAGAACCTTTGCGACCTTTGCGTTGAAAGAATCTTCCTGGCGCAAGAGGCGCTCGCTGAACGCGCGAAGCCCCTCTCCCGCGACCCTCCCCTTGCCCCGCGAAGCGGCTCTGCGTTTGAAAACAAAACCTGTCAGTAACCACAAAATCAAGGAGTGACCATCAACATGAAAGCCATGTGTCTCGAAGAAAAGGCGTTCGTCTGGAAGGACGTGCCCGATCCCGTCTGCCACGGCGGGTTCGACGTGAAGATCCGCATCCGCGCCTGCGCCCTCAACCGCGCCGACCTCATGCAGCGGCAGGGCATCTACGCGCCGCCGGAGGGCTGGCCGCTCTGGCCCGGCCTCGAGTGCGCGGGCGAGGTCCTCGAATGTCCGCCGAACGGACGCTTCAGGCCCGGCGACAGGGTCTGCGCGCTCCTCGGGGGCGGCGGCTACGCCGAGGAGGTCGTCGTGCCGGAGGGCATGGTCATGCCCATGCCGAAGGGCTTCTCGTTCGCCGAGGCGGCGGGCGTCCCGGAGGTCTACGCGACGGCCTACCTCAACCTGAAGCTCGTCGGCGAAATCCGACCGGGCGAGACCTTCTTCATCAACGGCGGCGAGGGCGGTCTCGGCATCGCGGCGATCCAGCTCGCGAAGCACGTCTTCGGCGCGAAGGTCGTCGCGCAGGTCGCGTCGGACGCGAACGGCGCGTTCTGCCGCGAAGTCGGCGCGGACGTCACGGTGAACCGCTTCACGGGCGACCTCGTGCAGACGCTCGCGGCGAATCCGCCGGACGTCGCGATCGACCCGGTGGGCGGTCTCCTGATGGGCAAGTGCATCGCGACGATGCCGTATCGCGGACGCTGGATTTCGCTCGCGTCGATGGCGGGGCCGGAGACGGTGCTGGACGTGAACCTGCTCTGGCGGAAGAACCTGCGCGTCATCGGCTCGACGCTCCGCTCGCGCACGCCGGCGGAGAAGGCGGCGATCCTCGCGGGGCTTGTCCGTGACGTCTTCCCCGCGTTCGAGGCGCGGACGTTCGCGCCGTTTATCCACAAGGTTCTGCCGATCGCGGAAGCCGCCGAGGCCCACGCGATCCTGGAGCGCGGCGAAAACCGCGGCAAGGTCGTGCTGGAGGTCGGGTGAGAAGGTGAGAGGGTGAGAAGTGGAGAATGCCTACGGCGTTTAACACGGAGGTGTTGGAGGATCGGAGGCACGGAGAAGCGAGGAAAACGTGGGGACAGGCCCCCGAAACAATGAACGGAAAGTGAAGAAAATGAACGGAAACAGAAAGATAGCGAAAAAAGTCGGCCGACTGGCCGTTGTTTTGGCGGCCTTGGCCGCTGGGACGTCGGGCGCGGTAGCGGCGACGGAACGCATGGTGGAGAATCCGCTGATTCCCTTCCTGGCGGTGACGGGACGGCCAACGGAGGCCGATCTCGTGCGCAAGGTCGCATCGCTCAAGGCGGATGGGTTTGGATCTTTCCTGATCTATGCGCGGAGTGGGCTCCAGATCGAGTACATGGGCGAAGATTGGCTGAAATGCGTGGACGTTCTTTGCCGCGAGGCGGATCGGCAGGGTCTCCGTGTCTGGCTCTATGACGACTACAACTGGCCGAGCGGGACGTGCAAAGGCCGTGTTCCGAACGAGAAGGAGGCGTGGCGCTATGCCGAACTGGCCCTTTACCGTGACGCTTCGGGCGCGTTCACATGGGAAAAGGTCTTTGCGCCGTCCGGCTGGGTCAATGTGCTGGATGAAGGGGCCATGTCCAGATTTGTCGAGCTGACGCATGAGGTCTATGAACGTCGGTTGGCGAAGTGGTTCGCGAAAAAGACGATCGTCGGCATCTTCACCGACGAGCCGGGGCATCCGACGTCCATCAGCTTCCCCGAAAAGCCCCTCTGCCATTTCGCCTACTGGAATGGACTGGAGAAGGCCTATCGGAAAAAGACGGGACGGGACATCCGAAAAGACATTGAGGCCTGGAGTTCGGGGGCTGGGTCGGATGCCGTCTGGGAGGTTTACGCGGCGCTTAAGGGAGAGAGATTCCGCACAAACTACTTTGACCGTATCCGCGCCTGGTGTGACAAGGTCGGCATCTTGGCGACGGGCCACATGATCAGCGAGGACGATGTTGCGGGAAGCTGCCTGTACAACGGCAATCCGCTTCTTGCGCTGAAGGGTCTCTCGCTGCCGGGCATGGACGAGATCGGTTCACGGGCTGATGCGAATGCCGAATGGCTGACGCTGGCCGTGGCCCAGCATGCGGCGGTTCGGAACGGAAACGGCGGACTTGTCGAGCTCTTTGCCCTGGGGCCGAACGATATGTCGCCGGCGCGTGTGCGCCAGATGATCTGGCTGACGGCGCTGTTCGGAATCGACCATTATGCGTTGAGCATGCACGCCTTGGATCACAGGGGGCTGGTCGAGAAGCATGGCTATCTGCCGCCGATCCAGGAGGGCTATCCCGGTCACGGGGAGATGCGTGCGCTGGTCGCTGACGCAAAGGCGGCGGCCTCCCTCGCGCGGCGGAAGGATCTGGTTTTCCATGCGGCCGTCCGCTATCCGCAGCGCATGTCCGCACGTTGCGCTTATGCCAACGGGCCGGTTCCGAACGTGCGCGGCCTGATCGGGGAACTGGAACGTCTGCAGCTGACGCCGATCCTGATCGAGGAGGACGAGGCGACTGACCTGCCTTACGTGTTTTGCGTCGCGCCGGACGGCACGCTGAAGGAAGAGCGCACGGGCACGTCATTCCGTGCGCCGGCGGAAGCCGCCGACTGGCTTTCTGCGCGCGCCGAGAAGCGCATCCGCTATCTTGAGGCGGACGGCACGCCGGCGCGTGACCTGATCGTGCGGACGTATGCGGACGGCTCGTCGGTTGCGCTGGACATCCGCAACTGCGGTGACCGGCAGCTGACGTTCGTCGCGAACGGTTCGCGCCGCGTCTGCGTTCTTCCGAAGCGCGGCATCCTGCGGCTTGCGCCCGGTGCGTTGCCGCCGACGCCGGTCGATCCGCAGCCGCGCCGCTGGCGTCCGGACGCGGAGACGTTTCCCTATGCGCTTGACCGGGACAATGTCATCCGTCTGGGGTTTGGCGCCGACCGTGTTGCGCGGTTCACGCTGACGAAGCCGCTTCGGCTGAAGCTCGTGCTGCGCGACTTCGCGCTGTCGTATGCGGTGACCGCGACGGGGCGCCCCGTGGATTTCGAGGCGCCCTCGCCGGACGAGAAGGTGTTTCGCCACACCGCCGAACCCTATGCGTTCGCGCTGGACGGCCGTCGCCTGAACGGGCTTTTGCCGACGAAGGCGCTGCCGGTCGAGTACTGTCCGCTCTACCGGGAGACGCAGCCTCTGGAGCTTGATGCGGGGCCGCACGAGCTGCGCCTTGTCACAGGCGAGGACGACCGCAACTACTTCCTGCCGACGGCGTTCGTGTCGGGCGCTGTCGCGCGATCCGTCGGCGGATCGGCGGAAACGGCGCTGGGACCGCTGCCCGAAAGGCTGGGTTTTGGCGCCCTGGCGGACTTCGGCCTCGGCGACTACTGCGGTGAGCTGACCTACCGGATTGGCCGCGTGACGCCGGCATCGGACACGATTCGCGTCCTGACGGGCGGCCTCCTGACCCGCGTCCGGTGGAACGGCCGGGATCTGGGCGTTCGCGGATGGTCACCGTTTGACTGGCGCCTTCCGTCGGACGCGCCCGGAACGCTTGAGGTGTCGATCTATACGCCGGCCGTCAACATTCTGGGCGACGTGAAGCGTCCTCAGGCGGACTGGGACGTCACGTTCTGGAAGTCGCCGCGCGACGAAGACTACGCGGCGGGGCTGTTCCGTGACGAGGGGGACTTCGAGGGCCTTTCGCCTGTCGGCGAACCCGCGTCGCTTGACCTGGAGTTCCGCCGCCTCGACCCGAATGCCAAGCCGGGTCTCCGCGAGGCCTCGGCCGCGAAGCACGCCGAGGTGAAAGCCCATCTGGACGGAGCCGGCGTCGCCTACCGCGAAATCGGCGCGCACGAGAAGCCGCATACGCGGTTCGTCCTGAATGTCCACGGCAATGACGTCGGCGAGATGCACGGCTCGTGCGTCTACGGCAAGCCGGTCGGCGACCTTCTCAAGGAGATTGACCGCCGCCGGACACGGGCCGCGCACGTGCCCGTGCCGTCGGCGCCCGACGCCGATCCCCTGCAGCGGTGGCTCGACCGCGCGGTCGGGACGGCAAGCCGGACGCTGACGCTCGCGACCGGCGAAATCCATCGCCTGACGCGGCCCCTGAGCCTGGACGCGCGCCATTCTGGGCTTGTCGTCGAGGGCAATGGAGCCGTCGTCGAGGCCGGACGTCCCGTCACTGGCTGGCGCGCGGAGGGCGATCTGCTGGTCGCCGACGTGCCGGACTGGGACGGCGAGATCCTCTCCCTGTGGGTCAACGGACGCCGCGCCATCCTCGCGCAGGCGCCGAACGGTGACGGCGCGCGCCTGAAGACGGCGCCGCTGAAGGAGCCGCTGGCGCGCCCCTATCCGTTCAACGCGAAGAAGGACGGCGTGACGGTCGCGGCCGACGAGATCGCGGGCGTCCTCGCGTCTTCCGATGAAGAGCGCGCCGCGGCATTCGTCGATTACACGATCGCCTGGTTCACGCCGAAATGCCGACTTGTCCAGGCGTATGCCAACGGTGACGGCACGGCCAATCTCTTCGCGCGCAACGTCCCCTGCCTTTCGGGCACAAGCCGTCCCGTCGGCTATACGCGGTTCAACTTCGGCCCTTACGACTGCACGTGGTCGGGCGAGGCCGGGGCGGTCGTCTCCAACCTGCGTCGCCTGCTCGATGCGCCGGGCGAGTTCTTCTTCGACCGCAAGGCGCGGAAGCTCCTGTACTGGCCGCGTGCGGGCGAGACGGCGGCGAACGTGACGGCGCATTTCGCGACGCTTGAGCGCGCGCTGGAGATCGTCGGCGGTTCGCCCGATGCGCGCGTCCGTGACGTCACGATCCGCAACGTCACTTTCCGCTACGGACGGCAGGACCGCAACGCGCCGGACGGCTTCGCGCCCGCTGCGCAGTCTGCCGCCGCGTGCGGAGGCTTCCTGCACGTCTCCAATGCCGAGGGCGTGCGTCTGGAGGGCATTCGCGTCGAGCACTGCGACGTCTACGGCATCGCGTTTGCGGGCGGCGTGTGGGATTCGGCGCTGGTCGGCTCGACACTGGACGACTGCGGCTCCGGCGGCGTGCGCGTGGGCGTCGACTACACGATCGTGCCGGACGGGGACGACCGCCGCGACCCGCGCCAGAGCGGCTACGTCTCCATTGTCGGCAACACGATTCGCGGCTACGGGCGCTGGAACCGGTCGGGCTGCGGCGTGACGCTCTTCGACGTCGGGAACTGCCGCGTCGAGGACAACGACATCTCGGACGGGTTCTATTCGGGCGTGTCCGTCGGGTGGACATGGCACACCCTCAAGGCGCATACGCAGAACAACCGCATCGTGCGCAACCGCATCTCCAACCTCGGACAGGGCGTCATCGACGACCTCGCGGGCGTCTACGCGCTCGGAGCGGAGTCCTACGGCTCGGTCATCGCCGAAAACGACATCCGCGATATCCGTCGCTGCAACTACGGCGGCTTTGGCATCTACCTCGACTCGCGCGCGGGCTACTATCTCGTCGAGTCGAACCGCTGCGAGAACTGCGACGACGGCGGCTTCTTCAAGAACCAGGGCGTGCGCAACGTCGTGCGCGGAAACCAGTTCCTCTACGGGCGCTACACGCAGCTGGGCGACGAGCCGGCGGACGACGACGACATCCTCTTCGAGGACAACGTGATCGTCTACCGTGCGCCGGCCAAGGTGTTTCGCGGCTACATCCCGCGTTCGACGCGCGGCGTCTGGCGGAACAACACCTACTGGTGCGAAAACGGCCCCGTCACGTTCGGGCCGCAACGCTACACGCTCGCAGACCTTCAGCGCTTCGGACTGGAGAAAGGCTCGCGCATTGCCGATCCGCGCGGAGACGCCGGGGCGTCGGGCGCGGAGCCGGTCGCGTGGCCGCTGGAGACGCTGTATCGGACGCCGCGCACCTTCCCGGCCGACGCCTATCGGACAAATGGCGTCAAGGTCGCCTTTCTGGAGGGTGTTCCCTTTCATGGAAAGCCGACGAAGGTCTTCTGCTACTATGACGTTCCCGCGCGCAAGGCGGGCGAAAAGGTGCCCGGCATGGTGCTGGTTCACGGCGGCGGCGGATCGGCGTTCGCCCGCTGGGTGAAGTTCTGGAATGAACGCGGCTATGCGGCAATCGCGATGGACACCTGCGGATGCGTCAGCGGCAATGTGCGGGGACGTGAGCAGGACGGTCACTTTCGCCATCCGGCCGGCGGTCCGCCGGGCTGGGGCGGCTTCGGGCAGACGGGCGCTGACGTGCGCGACCAGTGGATGTACCATGCCGTCGCGGACGTGATCATCGCCCATTCGTTTCTCCGTTCGCAGGAGGGGGTCGATCCGACCCGCATCGGCGTGACGGGCGTCTCGTGGGGCGGCGTCATCAGCTCGATCGTTGCGGGCGTGGACAGTCGGTTCGCGTTTGCCGCGCCCGTCTACGGCTGCGGGGCGTTTCTCGAGAATTCGCCGGCGTGGGCGAAGACGGTTCGCGACATGGGCGTCGAAAAGACGGCCGCGTGGCAGGCCCTGTGGGATCCGATCCGGTTTCTCGCGCGGGCGAAGATGCCCGTCCACTGGCTGGCGGGCACGAATGACCGGGCCTTCTCCCTGCCGGCGCTGGGAGCGAGCTATGCCGCCGTGCCGACGCCCAAGTCGTTGGCGGTGAAGGTCAGGCTCGCGCATGCGCACGGCAAGGTCAGCGAAGAGGCCGTTGAGCTGACGACGTGGGCAGATTTCCATCTGCGCGGCATTCCGCTTCCAAAGCCGGTTCGCGCCGAGCTCTGCTTCACGCGCGACGACGCCACGGACTGGACGGCGCGTCGTTGGGAGACGGCGTCCGCGAAACTGGTCGGCGGTCGTCCAGTCGCCGACATCCCGTCCGACGCGACGGCGCACTACTTCAACACGTTCGCCGCAGACGGCTTCGTCGACAGCACGCCGATCCGCACACGCGCGGGCGGCAGTCCGGGCGGAAACGCTTCGGCGGACACGCATTTGGCAGTCAAGGAAAAGTGAAAAAGAAAGGGCAACATCAATGAAGACAATCATGATGGGCGGCGAAAAGCCGTACACGGGAAAATGGATGGCGGCGGGTGTCGTCATCGCCGGGCTAGCCTGCTCGGCAGTGGCGACGGATTACGTCTGGGTGAACCAGACAGGCGGCGGGGCGAGCCAGAATTGGGACGCGTCTTCGTCCTGGACGGTGGGGGGCGCGGCGGCCACCGACTACCCGAAGACGGGCGAGGATCGGGCAGACCTGTCGCTCCGTCCGCGCGGCGGTGCGCAGGATGTTGGCCTCCCCAGGCTTGACTGGGCGATCGGAAGCCTCGTCGGCACGGTGCAGCATCTGCTTCACTTTCCCTTCGGCGTGGCCAACGTGACGGTCGGCGACCCGACCGACTTCAGAGGCGTCTGGAATGTCACGTCTAAATCTGGCGTGGCCGAAACGTTCCTTACGCTGGATCCGCCGACGGCGGACGTCGAACCGACGCTCGGCGCCGTCCTGTCGGAAAACGCGCGCGTCAACGTCCGCGTGACCGACGGCAAGAGCGCGCGTCTGGGCGCCTTGTACGGCGGCGGACAGATTGCGAAGACGGGGGCCGGTCGGCTCGTCGTCGGCCCGGCGGCATCGGCTGACCGTGCGCGTCTCTCGGTCGCGGAAGGCGATGTCGCGCTGGAGGGCCACGACCCTGAAGCGGACGGGCGGCTGCCGATCGGAGGCGCGTGGGTCCACTTCGACGCCAGCGCGACGGACAGCTACCTGGAGACGGAGACGCGCGCGGACGGACGCACCTACGTGACGAAGTGGGGCGACCTTTCGGGGAACGGACACCACGCGACGAAGAGCGACAACGCCTACGTCGAGTCGGCGCCGTTCGTCAACGAGACGCGCCGTCCGAACGGGCTGAACCTGATGGACTTCGGGTCTTGGGTGAACGACAAGAGCGAAGACCGGGGGCCGAGCTGCGGCGTCCAGTTCGAGGGGTCGAACCGAATCACGAGCTCTTTATCGTGTTCGAGGACACTTCGGCGGCGTCGTGCGGCTACTTCTTTGGCGAGAAGGGCAGCGCCTATTTGACGTATGCGCGCCATCAGGGCGGCAACATCTTCCACCAGGACGACGGGACTGCCACGGAAGACTACGTTCGTGCCGGCGCCATCACGCTGGATGGCGTCCGCGTCGCGGACGGTGCGAAGACGCCCTTGGGCACCTGGGACGCGACGGCCAACGCACCGCGTCTGCGCGTCCTGAGCGTCGGCATTGATCCCTCGGTCGAGACGGTCAAGGGGGCGGTCTGCCAGATTGCCGCCGACCGTGGCGTCAAGCGCGCGGGCGGCATCCGCGTCGGCGAGTTCATCGTCTACACGAACTCCTTCACGCACGCCGAGCGGCTTCGCGTCGTCCGTTACCTGAAGAAGAAGTGGCTGTCGGCCGAGACGAGCGACGAGCGGACGGATCTCGGCACCCTGAATCTTAAGGCCGCCGCCGCACAGACCGTCGAAGTCCCCGCCGGACGTGAGGCGCAGGTGGGCTACCTGCGGGCAAAGGCGGGCTCGTTCGTCAAGACGGGTGCGGGGACGCTTGCGGTCGATCGGTTCGACCCGGCTGTGTCGACGGTTGACGTCCGGGAGGGCAGCGTCGCCCTCCGTCCAGCCTTCGCCATGGCGGATGACGCACAGCCGGCCGCCGCGCCGACGGCCTGGTTCGACGCCAATGTGGACGCATCTCTGGAAACGACAGGGGATGCGGTGTCTGAATGGCGCGACAGCCGTTATGACGGCACGTCCGTCACGCTGGCGGCGAAAGCGTCGGGCAGTGGGGTCGCGAAACTTGTCGAGGGGCCGAACGCCTCCCTCAAGGCGGTCGCGTTCGACGGCGGCATGCCCTTGTCGGACAAGCAGGACAAGACGCGCGACGGCTTCATCGTCGTCCAGATCACCGGCGATGAGACGCGCGCGATCAACGTCTTCGGCGGCGCAGACTTCAAGCGTCCGAACAACCTGAAGTATCTTCTCACCGGCACATACGAGTCGGGCGTCGCCTCGATGGGTGCGCGGTGGCACGTCAACGGACGCCTCCTTGACCCGCATGACGGCGGACAGGAGACGATCTTCGCCCGTGGAGACTGGTACGTCGTCTCGTTCGCGGCGGATGCCGCGCGCACGGTCGATTCGTTCGCAAGCGATGGTGCGGACAGCGTGGGCGGCATCCGCGTCGGCGAGATGCTCCTCTATGACCGTGCGCTCACGGAGACCGAACGCCGCCAGACGGAATCGTACCTGATGAAGCGTTGGCTCGGAAAGTCCCTGCCGTCTGCGCGTGCGGCGCTGCCGACGCTGACCTATGCGGAGACGTGTGCGGTCGTGATCGATACGGATGCCGACGTGGACGTGTCGCGTCCGACGGGCGGAAATGGGGCGGTCGTCAAGCGCGGCGCTGGTACGGCGACGATTCCGCGCCTCTACGACGGAGAGGCGAAGTCCTTTGCCGTTGAGGCGGGCACGCTGGCGGTGAACTTCGGCGATCCGGGACGTGACGCGATCTATCACGTCGATGCCTCGGACGTCGCCTCGCTGGAGGGGACGACGGAGGCGCGCGCCGACGGGACTGTCCAGACGAATGTCACGCGCTGGCTGGATGTGCGGCGGAACGGCGTGGCCGGAACGTCCCTCAAGGGGACGGCCAGCCTGGCCGTTGCAGATCCGACCTATGCGACGGTCGAGACGCGCACGGGCGTCGTTCGTCCGATCGTCCGACTGGGGGCGTATCGCACCGGTTCCTCCTTTCAGGGTGTGGATGCGGCCGCCATTTCGTTCGGGGCGGCTGACGTCCGCGAGATCCATGTCGTCTTCGGCGACGTCAACAGCGGCGATGGCGAACACAAGGGCTTCATCCTGGGCGACAGCGCCAAGTATCCGTTCGCGCGCGGGTGGAACGGCGAACTGGCTTCGGATGCGGAATCCGAGGCGGCCGCGGCCATTGACCAAGGCGTCCTGCGGCTGGACGGAAAAGACGCCACGCGCAAGACGAAGGTCGCGGACTATGACGGGCATCTGCTGATGGTGGCGCCGCGTGAGTCCGTCCCGTTGACGGCATTGGCCTATGATCGCGGCTATCGCACGGGCGGACTTTGGTATGGCGAAGTCATCGCGTTCGGGCAGACGAACACGACGGAGGTCGCGGATTTCATCCAGCAGCAGCTTCGGCACAAGTGGTTTGGCGATGTCGCGGCGCCCGTCTGGACGAATGCGGTGGACATGCTGTCGGCATCGGCGGGGGCGACGCTCGACTTCGGGAATCGCCCGACCGTCTCTGTCCCGAAGCTCGCGGGCGCGGGGACGATTCGACTGGGCGCGGCCATCAACGTGGCCAGCCTTGAACTGGCCGGTACGCTGACGGTGGACGGCACGGTGGCGTTCGCGCCGAATGGCGTCTTCGCCTACACGGGGACGGATCTGCCGACGCGGGGCGGCGAATCGGTGCGCGTGCTTGAGGCCGAGACGCTCGAGGGCGTGGAGAACCTCGATTCGTGGACGTTTGACGGTCTGCCGAAGAATCGCCTTTACAGGCTGCGCGTCGAAGACAAGGCCGTCTTTCTTGACTGCGTGAAGCGCGGTCTGGCGGTCATCATCCGATAGGATTGGAATGGCCACATGGGGACAGACCCCATGGGGACAGGCCCCCGCATGGCGGGGCCTGTCCCCATATGAATTGATTGGATCTAGAAAAGTGTCAGACCCCATTGGTAGGGTTCGAGTGGTAGGGTTTATCGGGGACGGCTTATTGGGGCTTGTTTGGGGCGGCTTATTGGGGACAGACCCTCTCAAATGGGGGCCTGTCCCCTGTTTCGTGTGTCGAAAAACGGTCAGAACGGCGCACATTTCGTGCAGATACCGTGAAATGAGAATACGCTGCGGAAAATTCTCAATGCGGTGGTGGCTCCCCTGCCGTCTGCGTCTGGCGTCAGAAGGGCGGGAGGCTGGAGTTCTGGAGTTCGGCATGAGAAGACGCCACAGGCGCGCGCCGCCGCAGAGAGGTGGGCGCCGTACTTCGACGGCGCGAACTTCGCCGCGCGCATCGCGTGCCCCCGTGCGCGTCGCTGTCGGCTTCTCGGACACGACGTGTCCGCCGGCGGCGGTCTACGCGGCCTACAACGAGATTCGCGTCGCGGACAAGGGCATCGTCCACGGCCTCGGCATGACCCATTCGTGCCTCGGCAAGTTCTATTCTGAACTGGGCGCATGGGCGCGGAAATGAGCGGACAGCGAAACCTTCGCATTTATATAAATGCGGGGGTTCTCGCTTCTTCTAGAAAGTGTCACACCAGTGGTAGGGTTGGGGTTCGAGCGGTGGGGTCTCCGTCTGGTCGTGGTCTGCGTGGGGGCTGTCTGCATGGGGACAGGCCCCCGTTCGAGTGACTGAAATTGAGGGATGTGGGAGATGAACGCAGGACGCACAATAAATATGATATACTATTCGTATCTGAAAATGCTAAACAATGCTATTATTTAGTATTTGTAAATACTAATGTTGAATACGATATGGAAGATGCAGATACGAACATAAGGGCGCTCTTGGATTCTTCGGTGCGCCTTGTTTCCTTGGTGCCGATGAAGTTCCGCCGATACTTGCAGGCCAAGATAGACTGGAATGACCGCCTCATCTGCATCAAGGGCCCCAAGGGGACGGGCAAGACGACGATGATCCTTCAGCACATCCGCGAGACGTTTGGCGCGCAGAGCGAACGTGCTGTCTATCTTGCGGCCGACCACATCTGGTTTTCGTCGCATGACATCATGGGGGCCGTCGATTACTTCAATTCGCATGGCTACACGCACCTGTTCATCGATGAGGTCCACCATCTGCCGGAGTGGTCAAGGGTCATCAAGACGATCGCGGACTTCTACCCGCAGCTGAATGTGGTCTACAGCGGCTCTTCGATACTCAAGCTGAGCAAGGGGAGTGCGGACTTGTCGCGGCGACAGGCCGTCTATAACCTGAAGGGTCTGTCGTTCCGCGAGTTCCTGTCGTTTACGTCGGTCTTGGAGTCGGGCTCGTTTCGTCTGGAGGACATACTCGTGTCGCACCGCAAGATGGCCGGGGACATCTGCGCGCGGGTGAAGATACTGCCGCTCTTCGAGAAATACCTGGTTTCGGGGTATTATCCGCTTTTCAATGACGTTTCCGCGCAGTTCGCGGAGCGGCTTGTCGCGGTTGTCAACACGGTGCTGGACGTGGACTTCCCTGCCGTCGAGGACGTGACGGTCGCAACGATCCGAAAGACGAAGCGGATGCTGATGGTCTTGGCGTCCAGCTGCCCCCAGCAGCCGAACATGTCGGCGCTGTACCGGGAGCTGGAGACGAATCGGAACTTGGGCCTGAAGATGTTTGGCGCATTGGAGCGCGCGGAATTGGTCGCGTCGCTCTCGGCGGGGGCTGACAAGCTCAAGAACCTCTCCAGGCCCGAAAAGATATTTCTGGGGGACACCAACCTCATGTATGCGCTGGAAGGCACTCCGCAGGTGGGCGCAGTCCGTGAGACGTGCTTCCTCAATCAGCTTCGTGCGGCGGGGCATCAGGTGTCCTGTCCCCCTGCGGGCGATTTTCGGGTTGATGACCGATATCTTTTCGAGGTTGGCGGAAAGGGGAAGGGCTTTGACCAGATTCGGGATATGCCGGACAGTTTTGTCGTCAACGACGGGGTTGAGGTCGGATTTGGCAACAAGATCCCGTTGTGGCTGTTCGGGTTCCTTTACTGAATGCTTTTTTGACGCAAAGCAAAACAAGGAGAAGACAAGGAGAACGTAAAATGAGAACATCTGTCGGAATTCTTTTTGCGGGCGTCGCGGCTCTTGCCGCGCAGGGGGCGATCGACGGGTTTGACGCGGACGGCCTGCCGTATGCGCGGGAGGGGTTCGGCGTGCGGCGCGGCTTCTACCAGTCCGGGCGCATCTCGGCGAAGGTCTCGGACATCGCGGGGCTCTTCGAGCTGAACTACGTCGGCCGTCAGCCGTTCACGAAGCAGAGGATGTTCGCGTCCGCCGCCGAGAACTGCGCGTGGACGCACCAGTTCACGCCGTATGTCCTGATTGGGGACAGGCCCTGCCGGCTGACGTTCGCGGACACGGTGTACTACCCGTTCGGCTACCGCAGCGCCTGCACGCTCGACGGCGTGACGCTGCGCCACGAGCTCGTGCTGGACCGCAACGTCGCCTTCCGCCGCGTCACGGTCGTCGCGAACCCCTCGAAGAAGTCGGTCAGGGTCGGCGTCGCGCACATGAACGCGGGACTCGCGAAGGGCGTGGCGTGGCGGGCGGACGCGGCGCGCAACGCGCTCGTCGCCGAATGGCAGGGGGAGGGCGTGTCGATTCCGCAGGAAGTCGGCTCGTCCGCGCCGGTGGACTTCCCGCTGAACATCCGTCCGGCGCAGGACTTCGCCACGCCGCACGATGCCGAGAAGGCGCGCTTCCGCTTCGACCTGGTGGCGTCCGAGCCGGGCGACAGCCACCTCTTCTGGTGGGCGTTCGACCGTGCCCCGGACGAGGACCTGTCCGCCGCGCGCGTCGATTGCGTCTTCGCCGACTTCGCGGCGCGGCACGCGAAGGACGCCCGCTTCGAGACGGGCGACGCCTTCGTCGACGGCTGGCTCGGCTACGTCGCGCCCCAGAGCGCGGCCTACGAGGTGGACGGCCTCGGCGCATTCCGCGCGTCGCCGACCTACTGGGTCTGGGGATGGGACGCGATGGTGCACGCGGGCGCGCTCGCGCTCTGCGGCCAGGCGGACGCGGTGAAGCGGATGCTCGCGTTCCACCGCGACGCCGCCGACCCCAAGTTGGGCATCCTTCACGCCTACGGCACGTCCTTCGGCGTCGGCGAGGCCATCGGCGGCGCCGCGCTCGCGCCGTCCGTCCAGCTCTTCTGGGTCATCCTCCTGAACGACTACGTGAACGCGACGGGCGATGTGGCGTTCAAGGCGGAGTGCCTGCCGTTCGCCCGCCGCCTCGTCGCGCGCGCGAAGGCGTCTGTTCGCGCGGGCGAAGTCCTGCCGCGCGGCGTCGGCTACTTCCCGGACTATCCGGGGACGGTCGGGCAGCGCGCGGACGACATTGCGCTCATCAACTGCGCCGTCTACTGGCAGGGGCTGCGCGCGTGGACGGAGCTGACGGGCGAGGGCGCGGCGGACGCGGAGGCCGTCGGGCGGGCGATCGTCGCGACGCTCTGGGACGCGCAGGCGGGGCGCTGGGCCGATTCGTTCGATATGGCGCGGGGCGAGCGCCGGCCGCACGAGCCGCTGTACGGGCTCTTCCACGTCTCGGCCTTCGCCCGCGACCTCGCGCCGGGCGATCCGGCGGCCTACGCCGCGCACCTGAAGGCGACCTTCCTCATGGGCGACCGGCTCGCGATGTTCCCGTGGCGAACCCCCGCGCACCTCGCGGACGGCAACCAGTACGGGGCCTACTACCCCGTGACCGATCTAGAAAAGTGTCAGACCCCAATGGTAGGGTTCGAGTGGTAGGGTTTATCGGGGACGGCTTATTGGGGCTTGTTTGGGGCGGCTTATTGGGGACAGACCCTCTCAAATGGGGGCCTGTCCCCTGTTTCGTGTGTCGAAAAACGGTCAGAACGGCGCACATTTCGTGCAGATACCGTGAAATGAGAATACGCTGCGGAAAATTCTCAATGCGGTGGTGGCTCCCCTGCCGTCTGCGTCTGGCGTCAGAAGGGCGGGAGGCTGGAGTTCTGGAGTTCGGCATGAGAAGACGCCACAGGCGCGCGCCGCCGCAGAGAGGTGGGCGCCGTACTTCGACGGCGCGAACTTCGCCGCGCGCATCGCGTGCCCCCGTGCGCGTCGCTGTCGGCTTCTCGGACACGACGTGTCCGCCGGCGGCGGTCTACGCGGCCTACAACGAGATTCGCGTCGCGGACAAGGGCATCGTCCACGGCCTCGGCATGACCCATTCGTGCCTCGGCAAGTTCTATTCTGAACTGGGCGCATGGGCGCGGAAATGAGCGGACAGCGAAACCTTCGCATTTATATAAATGCGGGGGTTCTCGCTTCTTCGGTCATGGCCCTCGCCACCTTTGTTTTCTATCACATGAACTCGTCAATGTTCGGAGGGACGGTAGGCTTTGGGAGCGCCTCTGCAAGGGCCTTGATCCGAGGATACTGCTGTGGGACATCCCTGCTGACGACCTCCCAGATGATGTCGAGGTCGATATTGGCATAATCATGCACGAGCCGATGGCGCAAGCCGGCCATTGCCGCAAAATCAATGTCCTCGTGCCTCTGCACGAAAGACTTTGAGACGTTGTTCGCCGCCTCGCCGAGGATCGTCAGGTAATGAATGATAAGCTCCGTATTGTCCTCGCCCTCGACAAGATCCTCTCTCGTCAATCCGGCAGACTTCTCGACAATCTTGCCGAGGGCGATGTTCATGTGGCGAATGCGAGCTTCGTCACGGTAGTTTTCCCTGTCGTTCATATCCGGATCGCCTCTGGACAGACCTGGGCCGCAAAATAGGGATCTCTCAGGACAGCCGTATTGCGCACGACGTCAACGCCACGACCGAACAAGGCGCGATATTCCTCTTTGAGGGCCTCGTCATCCCGCCACGACGTCTGCGGCTCGAACTTCACGAGGAAATCGACGTCGCTGCTTGGCGTTTCCTCTTTGCGGGCGACCGAACCGAAAACCCAAAGCTTTTCGGCTTTGTGCTTTCGTGCGATGGCATAGAGTTCATCGCGTTTAGCACGAATCACGTCGAGCATGCACATAGATGTCAACCTCCTTTTGGACGATATTATAGCAAATTTCCCATGTAGCGGCACTGGGATGGAAAGTGCCTGACCCCAGTGGTAGGGTTCGAGTGGTGGAGCGCCCGTTTGGCAGTGGTCTGCGTGGGGACGGTCTACGTGGGGACAGGCCCCCACTGGCGGGGCCTGCCCCCATGAGAGTCCCCATGAGAGTTGATTGAAAATGACAGAAAGCCATTTGTTTTTGTCAGATACCGAGAAATGAGAATCTGCTGCGGAAAATTCTCAATTCGGAGGTGGCCTCCCATCCGTCTGCGTCAAGCGTCAGGAGGGCGGGAGACCCATGGCCGTTGCGAACGCAGGGAAGCGTGGGGACAGACCCCAGTAGCGAGGGAAGAGATGCGGGGACAGGCCCCCCGTTTGAATGACTGATTGAGGAATATTGTTTATAAATCGAGAAATACCTGGTCTCCGGATACTATCCGCTGTTCAATGACGTTTCCGCGCAATTCACGGAGCGGCTTGTCGCGGTTGTCAACACGGTGCTGGACGTGGACTTCCCTGCCGTCGAGGACGTGACGGTCGCGACGATCCGAAAGACGAAGAGGATGCTGATGGTCTTGGCGTCCAGCTGCCCCCACCAGCCGAACATGTCGGCGCTGTACCGGGAGCTTGAGACGAATCGGAACTTGGGCCTGAAGATGTTTGGCGCATTGGAGCGCGCGGAATAGGTCGCGTCGCTCTCGACTCGGGTTTCTTTATTGAGACGAAACGAGTGCGACAGGGAGCGGAAACATGGACGACAAGGCCGGGAAAGGCGCAGAATCGCGGTTTGCGAGCCATTGGCTGACAATCCAGCCCAGTCTCTTCCGGAAAGGGAGCGGGAAACGGACTGAAGGGAATGCGAGGCATGGGAGCGGCTGCGGAAGCGCACCTTCTCGGCGGACGGGATCATCGACTGCGACTTCCATCCGCAGAGCCGCCTCATGGACGGCGCACGGCGCACTTCGGCAAGCGCGGACCTCGTCGTCGGGAAGTTTCAGACGTGCTCCATCAAGAACAGCTTGAAGATCGCAAGGCGGCTCGACGGCTTTCTCCGTTTCCGCACCATCCGTACTTCGCCGCGCGCATCGCGTGCCCCGTGCGCGTCGCCGTCGGCTTCTCGGACACGACGTGTCCGCCGGCGGCGGTCTACGCGGCCTACAACGCGATTCACGTCGCGGACAAGGGCATCGTCCACGGCCTCGGCATGGCCCATTCGTGCTTCGGGAGATTCTATTCCGAACTGGGCGCATGGACGCGGAAATGAGCGGGCAGCGGAACCTCCGCATTTATATAAATGCGGGGGTTCGCTTGAACAGATAAATCCGCCGATTGAGTTGGCGATTTTGGTCTAAAAATGCCGAAACTGTCGGCGTATTCTCGTCGCCCTTGACACGGCGGCGGCGAATTTGGTAAACTACGCGCCGTTTTATGAAAAACAGGCTTTATTACTTTTGGTACGTGAACTTCGCGTTTATTCCGCGCGGGGCGGATTTGTCGTGCCGATAAGAAAGGTGAAAAAGCAGATACGGCAAAGGCGGCCCCGCTGAATCGAACAGCGAGGCCGTTTTGATTTTCCAAATCTCAAATTCCAAATCTCAAATTTCAGATCTCAGATTTCAGATCTCAGATTTCAAATATAGAATCTCAAATTCGAAACCTCTCAACCACTCAACATCTCAACTCACAACTCACCATGATCATCATACTGAAGAAAAACGCGGACGCGGGACAGGTCGAGAACCTGAAGAGCCTGCTCCGCTCCCGCGGCATCGAGCCGCACGAGTCGGTCGGCTCGTCGGAAACGGTCATCGGCTGCGTCGGCGACGTCACGCACGTCGATCCCGGCATCCTGGAGGCGCTGGACGTCGTCGAGCAGGTCCAGCGCGTGCAGGAACCCTACAAGGCCGCGAACCGCAAGTTCCATCCGGAGGACTCTGTCGTCGACTGCAGCGGCGTGAAGATCGGCGCGGGCGGGTTCGCCGTGATCGCCGGCCCGTGCAGCGTCGAGTCGGAGGAGCAGGTCGTCGGCATCGCCAAGGCCGTCAAGGCGGCGGGCGCGACGCTTCTCCGGGGCGGGGCGTTCAAGCCGCGCACCTCCCCCTACGCCTTCCAGGGCCTCGGCAAGGTCGGCCTCGACATGCTCTCGACGGCGAAGCGGGAGACGGGCCTCCCCATCGTCACGGAACTCATGGACTTCGGCGACATCGAGCTCTTCAACGACGTGGACGTCATCCAGATCGGCGCGCGCAACATGCAGAACTTCAACCTCCTGAAGGAGGTCGGCGCCTACACGAAGAAGCCGATCCTGCTGAAGCGCGGCATGAGCGCGACGCTGCAGGAGCTGCTGATGAGCGCCGAGTACATCATGGCGTCGGGCAATCCGAACGTGATCCTCTGCGAGCGCGGCATCCGCACGTTCGAGACGGCGTTGCGCAACACGCTCGACCTCGGCGTCGTCACGATGCTGCGCCGCCTCTCGCACCTGCCGATCGTCGTCGATCCCTCGCACGCGACGGGCCACGCCTACATGGTCGACTCGGTCGCGGTCGCGGCGACGGCCATCGGCGCGGACGGCCTCATCATCGAGGTGCACAACGACCCGCCGCACGCGAAGTGCGACGGTGCGCAGAGCCAGACGCCGGAGATGTTCGCGCAGACGATGGCGAAGGTGCGCGAGGTGCGCGCGCTCGTCGAGAAGTGGGGGACGAAAAATGAGAAGTGAGAAATGGGGGCGGGAAAGCCCCCGGAAGGAAGAGCAGATGAACGAACTGAACGACCTGAAGCAGTGCCGCGACGCGATTGACGCGATCGACGGCGAGATCACGCGGCTCATGGAGAAGCGGCTCGCGGTGTCCGAGCGCGTCGCCGAGCTGAAGCGCGCGGCGGGCCGGCCCGTCACGGATCCGGCGCGCGAGCGGGCGATCCTCACGCGCGTGACGGGCCTCGTGCCGCCCGACCACATGATCGGCGTGCGCCAGCTTTTCACGACGCTCTTCGGCCTCTCGAAGGCCCTGCAGCGCAGCCGGATCGGCGTGGGCGGCGCGCTGCTGGACGAAATCGCGCACGCGACGACGGACGCGCGCTTCCCGCAGAAGGCGGTCGTCGCCTGCGCGGGCGTGGAGGGCTCGTATGCCCAGCAGGCGACGTCGCTCCTCTTCCCGATTCCGACGATCCTCTACTTCAAGGGCTTCGAGAAGGTGTTCGAGGCCGTGGAGAAGGGCCTCTGCCCGTATGGCGTGCTGCCGGTCGAGAACTCGGCGGCGGGCTCCGTCGCCTCGGTCTACGACCTCATGCGCCAGCACCGCTTCCACATCGTGCGCGCCCTGCGCCTCAAGGTCGACCACGTGCTGCTCGCGCCGCCCGGCGTGAAGCTCGCGGACGTCCGCACGGTCACGAGCCATGCGCACGCGCTCGCGCAGTGCGGTCGCTTCCTGAAGGCGCACCCCGAGATGCACGCGGAGCCGGGGGCGAACACGGCCGTCGCGGCGAAGGCGCTCGCGGCGAGCGGACGGCGCGACGCGGCGGTCATCGCCTCGCGGGCCTGCGCCGAGCTCTACGGCCTCGACGTGATCGCCGAGGACATCTGCGACGCGGCCTACAACTACACGCGCTTCATCTGCATCGCGAAAGACTTGGAGATCCGTCCCGACGCGAACAAGATCAGCCTCATGCTGAGCCTGCCGCACCGGCCGGGCGCGCTGAACGGCATCATCGCCAAGTTCGCCGCGATCGACGTGAACCTCACGAAGCTCGAGTCGCGGCCCGTGCCGGGACGCGACTTCGAGTTCAGCTTCATCTTCGACTTCGAGGCGAGCGCGGCCGACCCGCAGGTGCGCGCGCTCCTCGCGGAACTGTCGTCCGACCCGGAGATCGAGCACTTCACCTTCCTCGGCGCGTTCGGGGAGAAGTGATGCCGTCGGGCCTGACGGACTGGGCGGCGGCCCATCTGGACGATGCGCGCGTCAAGGCGATCGTCGGCGTGCGCGGCGCGAACAAGACGGGCGCGCTGGCGGAGGTGCGGAACCTGATCCGCGCACGTGGCGTGGACGAGTCGCGGCTCGTGTCCATCGACTTCGAGGACGTGCGGTTCCGCCACCTGAAGACGGCGGACGACGTGCTGGCATTCCTGCACCGCCTGCCGGGGTGCGCGATGCCGCGCTTCCTCTTCCTCGACGAGATCAGCCGCGTCGGCGCGCACGCCGAGCTTCTGCGTCGCCTGCACGAGCTGACGGCGTGGAACGTCTGGGTCGCGTCGTCCACGGCGACCGCCGTCGGCGCGGATGACGAGGCGTTTTGTCCGTACCCGTGGGTGTGCGCGTTCCGTCTGTGGCCGGATTCGAGCCAGCCGCGTTCGACCTGCGTGCTGGAGCGGATCTGGTGCGAGATCTTCATGCGCGACGTCGCCTGCTGCGTGAACCACCCGGACATCCGGGCGAAGGAGGCGCTGGCGGAGTACCTGTCCGACCACCTGGGCGAGCGGACGACGCTGCGCGAGGTCGCGGCGGAACTGCGCGTGTGCGGGCGGGCGATTGCGGCGAACTCCATCCGCGCCTACCGCAAGGCGCTGGAGCTGTGCTATCTCGTCGAGGCGTCGGAGGTCTTCGACGTGTTCGAGAAGCGCGTCATCCCGAAATGCGGCGTGCGCCTGTTCTACACGGATCTGGAGCTGCGGGCGTGGCGGTTTGGCGCGGCGCCGACGTTCGAGGCGGAGCGCGTCGCGGTCAACGAGCTGTACCTGAAGCTGCGGCGGACGCATGAGAAGGTCTACACGCCGTACGGGAAAGACGCCGACTTCGTGACGGTCGAGCCGGACGGTGCGTTGCGTTATTGGAGCGTTAACTCAAATAAAACGCTTGATATTTGCGTGTTTCGTGCAATTTCTGGGGGGGGGGGGGGGGTATTTTCCCGGAAAA
>CAKTZI010000007.1 GCA_934635385.1 uncultured Kiritimatiellota bacterium
AGCCAGTTGTCAAGGAACGAGTCCTTCTCCACCGTGAAAAAGGAACTGGTTCTACATTATACCTTTGCGGCTAAGCCTTGAAAACGAAGCTATGGAGATGAGATACTCGTCGCGTCCAGATCTCGGCTACTCGATGCGAAGGCCGCGAAAGCGGTAGTCCGCGCGCTCCGATCCGAACGGACGAAACTGAATCGCGAGGCGCGTCAGCTTTGCCGCGTCCGCCGGGACGAGCCGTCGAAGCGGAATGCGCACCGTCCGCCAGACGCCGCTTTCGACGGACGTGCCGGGCCAGACGAACCCGCCGCGCTTCGCTTCGCCCGTCGCCGTCTGGTAGCCGAGCTGGAACTGCGGCACGGGCAGGGGACGCGACACGGGGCCGTGCGCCGTCTCGCCCAACGCAACGTCCAGGACGAGCGATCGGTTCGCCACATCGCCGTCCGACAACGCAAGCGGCGTCAGGAGTTCCGCCGCCGCACCCGACCAGTCGGGGGCATCCGCCGCAATCCGCACACGCAGCCCCTCGTCCGTCGCCGAGGCCACATGACCGCCCCATGCGCCAACCTTCAGGTTCGCCGCCTGAAACGCGCAGACAGACGATGACACGGGCGGACGCTCCAGCGACACGGCGGCGAGCCACACGCCCTTCGTCCGACCCGTGAAGCCGAGCGAGGCAACCGCCGCGTCTAGACGCGGACTCGGCTTGCGCACGACGAAAAGAGGAGTGCCGTCGCGATTGCGCCAGCCGACGAACCGCACGTCGTCCGGCGCGGACACCGAGACCGTCTCGCGCACCCCGTCCGCAAACGCCAATTCACAGGTGAACAGCGCACCATCCGCCGCTGTCGGGACGGTAAACAGGAAATCGAGCGCACGCACCGCCCCGTCCGCCACGACGGGCGCGACCGCACGATCGAGGCACACGCCCGACCGGTTGCCGTTCTGGTCGAAACGGATGAGGTCGAACGGCACGCCCGCCAGAACCTGCCACCCCCACGGCACGGAGGCAACGACCTTCTCCAGCGTCCCGTTGGCCACCGTACGCAAGTCGACGAACGCGACACTGTCGGGTTCGACCCAATACGGCGCAGACGAGAGGTCTGAACCGTTGTTTTCCGCCAACCATGCCGGAAGTGACGCAAAAAACGCATTTTCAGACACTTTTCCACCCCCCACCATGGGGTCTGTCCCCACATTCTGGGGGTCTGTCCCCATTTTCACGCCCGTCGCCATGGGGCCTGTCCCCACGGTTTTGGGGTCTGTCCCCACCTCGCCGCGCAGGATGACGGGGATGCCGGGCAGGAGGCGCACGAGCAGCTCGCCCCTCGCTGTACACGGCACGGGAAGCCCCGTCGTCACGTCCGTCCACCGCTGTGCCGCCGCCCCGACCGCCACGGGCAGAAGCCGCACGGCCCGTGGGGACAGGCCCCCGTTGAGGAGGATGAAACCAGACGAATTTCGCGAATTTTGTGCAGAATAGCACTCTATTTCGGGAACTTCCGTGCCCTGAAGCGCGTCCGTCAGGCGGCACACGGGGCGAATGCCGAGCCGATTCGCGATCTTGGCGTAGAATGCCCGCGCGTTCGCCGGCGCGAGCGGATGATCGACGAAAATGACGCGCCCCTTGCCGAGCCGTCGGTTCTTCTGCTGCGGCACAAAGGCGTCCGCACGGGCCCGTCCCCACTCGTCGCGATCCAGCGCCTTGCCCACGGCGACGAGCGTACCGCCCTTCTCGACCCAGTGCCGCAGACGCGCGTTCGTCGTGTCCAACGTCGCGTCGATGCCGGCCGCCACGAGCAGCTTGACGCCCTTCAGATGATCCGCATCGAGCTGCTCCTCGAAAATCGCCTTCACCGGCAGACGCGCCGCCAGCAGCGTCTCGCCCGCCTCGCGCATGCGGATGGCATCCGTGCGCCCCTCCGCCGCGCAGAGGCGAATCGTCGACTGCGAGACAAGCACGGCGACCGTCGCGGGTACGCCACGGTTGCGCGGCGTGAAGAGGTCGTTGACGGCGGCGATGTCCCGTGCGGCGTCCTTCAGTCCGGCGAACGACTCCGGCGGCACGGACGCCGGATTGAGCGCGCAGTACGGATACTGTTCGGCCAAGCGCGCAGGGCCGTCCGGCTCCTTCCAGACGACGCTGCGGGCGCGGCGATCCCACTTGAAGTAGTACGTGCCGTTCAGTCCGCGCGCGTATTCCGCGAGGATTCGGGCGCGGTGGCTCGCGCGCGTCGCGCCGGGATAGGCTTCGCCATCGACAATCGGACGCGTCCCCGCGACCGCGAGGAGCAGCAGCGCATCCCAGGCGTCGCCGCCGCCCGTCTGCGCGACGACGAGGTCGGTCGTGCGGTTCGCGGCAAGAAGGTCGATGTCGGCGCAGATGTAGAAGCCGACGGACTGAAGCGGCTGGAAGCATGTGCGCGCCGCCGGATCGACCGCCCGGATGTCCGCCTTGCCGCGCGCCACGGCATCCGCAAAACGCGCCTGATTGAACTTACGTCGCTCGACGGCTTCCGCGACCGAGGGACGCGGCGTCGGCAGGGTCGCGAGATAGCGGCGAAAGGCCGCCTCGGCGGCAGGCGACCGGTCGTCGTAGGCCGGCTCGTTGAAAAGCTCGTAGACGAACGGCTTCACGCCATGTCGCAGCAGCTCGCGCGCGCCGCTCTGCCACATTTCACGATAGAGGGACAGGCCCTCCTCCGTGACGAGCGAATACGGCAGGAAATGGCAGTCGCCCGCCGAAAACGCGGCGGCGGACGGCGCACGCTTCGGGTCGTGGGCGAGGCCGCCATGCGACCAGCCGGCGCACGTGTAGTCCACCCAGACGGGCAGTCCGTTCTTGTAGTAGCCGGCGGCGATCGACCAGTCCAACGTGCGGTTCGCCTGCCAGAAACTCGGTTCGGGACGGTACTTGCGCATCCAGTCCGTCGGCACTTCGCCGCCCGTCGCGTTGAAGCCGAGGCGGTCAAACTGAGCCCGGTTCGGCGGCGTCTCGTAGAGCCATTCCCAGTCTGGCGGCTCGCCGGGGAAGGCTCGGTAGTCGTCCGCCGTCGGCAGCTCGTAGATGAGGTTGCCGATCAGCTGGACGGGACGACCGTTCTCGACGAATCCGCCGCCCGGCGCGAACTCGATTCCGGCGCGCGACACGAGCGCGAACGCGAAAATGAGAATTGGCTGCGGAAAAATCTTGTTCATGAAGAAAGGGCTCACACGGAGAGACGGGGACACGGAGAAACCACATTCACCCAAACCCCGTGCCTCCGACCCTCCATGCGAGCGTTTAAAGTACCCTACCCGATCAGACGGTCTTATCGGATGATGAACAGGACGCCTGTCGTGTACGCGAAGTTCGGGTTCTGCATAAGCCAGGCGACGCGGCGACCGTCCTGCGTCCGGTAGACGCCGACGACGCGGTGACCCGTCTGCTTCTTGATCTTCCGCGCGGCCGCACGTTCCTCCGACGTGAACGACCGGCAGACCGCTTTCCAGGAATCCTCCATCATCGGCGCGTAGATCTTCACGGGCTTCGAGCCGTCTTCGCCGACCGTCCGCAACGCGAGGATATTGTCGAGCGTCTCCACGCTCGGCGCCTTGTCCGCGAACCAGACCTCTTCGATCGGAAGGGGCTGTCCGTCCGGATAGGCATTAACCTTATTTGGCAGCTCGGCATAGAACGCCTGCGCATCCACCGTAAAGTCCCAACTCTTTCCGAAATCAATCTTCGTCGGACCAGCCGGCATGCCGTTCTTAGCCCCCGGATTCCAGAAGAGCGTCGCCCCCAGCGATTTGAGCGTACCGTTCGTCCCGAAAGCGACGGAGGAGATGCGCGTCCAACCGTCAAAGGAACTGGCCTGAACCTCTTCCACGTTCGGAAGCAGAAGATCGCCCGTGGGGCCATCCGCTGTCGATATGCCAAACCCTCCCGCTCTCACGGTTTTCAGACCCGTCAAATCCCATTCCGACAAATCGGTCTCCAAAAACGTCGCACTCCCAAAGCTGCGCGTCTTGACATCTTGACCAATGCTCGTCAGTTTCGGCGCGTTCAGCACGATGCGTGACGCTTTTGAACCGCCCAGCATAAAGCCATAATCGCCGAAGTTGCCCGTCAGTTCAGGACAGTTGAACACATAATTTTCCAGATTGTAAGACCCGTTGAACAACTGACCGCCAACGGTTCTCAGCGTCTGAGGCGCGTAAAAAGAAGTCACTTTGGCCGGGATCGAACCAAACGCCTGCCACGACAACTGAACGATCGACCACCGCTCGTCCTCGTTGCCAACAGCCCCCTTCGTGTAAATCGGCCCCGAAAGGTTCAACTCGCCCGATTGGCTGGCATTCATCGACCCTGCCACCTTGGGAATGCTCAATTCGCGCGCATTCGCGGTCGTCTCGACAGGAAGCGTCCAATAGCCGTCCGAAATCGTCGCGGCCTCCGCATCATACTCCCACGCATGGGAAAAGCACACGTAAAGCGATGAGGATGACGTCGCCTTGAATGTAAAAGAATTTTCGGGGGGGGGGGGGGTACCATTCGGAAGCTTGCCTTCCCACGAAACGAGCGTCGTCGCCTTTTCGGGGATTGCCTTCACGGCGACCTCCGTGCCAACGGGAACTTCGCCATCCTCGACGACTTTGCCATCTGCGGAAATCTCCCACGAGTCTCCATACTGAGCCTGAGAGCGCGAAGTGACCGTGATCTTGCTCATGACGCCCATGGCGGCAAGATCGACCGTGCCGATGTACTGGGCGTTCCTCGTCTGGAAAACCATTGAATCGACCACGCCAAACGGAGCATCCCAATCCGGGTGAGCAGCCTTAAAGGCGGCAATTTCGTCTTCCGTCAGCGGCGTTGCGGCCGCGCGGATATCCGCCCACTCCTCCGTGTCCGGCACATAGAAGACCATCGACTTCTCTCCTTGGCTGACACCAAAGGTAATCTCCTCCGTTGCGAAAACAGGAACCGAACCCGTCATCCACACACGCTTCAGATTGCCGGCGTTGATTGCGTTCTGAGCAAACGAACATCCTTTTGCGCACCCCAGCACAATCTCTTCGCACGACGCATTAAGAGCCTTTTCGCCAACGCTCGTCAGCGTGTTGTAGCGGTTTCCCCATTCCATCCGCGTATAGTTGGCCTGTCCGAACGCCGAGTTTCCAATTGTCTTCAATCTCGGCAACTTCATCGTGCCATACGGATAGTTCGGCCAGGGGAGCGCGAGTCCGCCAATATCCTCAACACCCGTCCAATCCCATGCGCTCACGTCAACCTTTTCAAACTTGCTGAGCGCATACTGGTCTACATACGTGCAACTTGGCACCTTGAGGTGAAGCGTGACCCAGCTCCGCCCCGAAGTCCCATTCGGGAGAGCCGTCAAAAGCGGACAGTCAAACGTCGCCTCGATCTTCTCGTCCGAAGGAATGTCATAGTCAAAGATCTTTCCGTCGATCGTGACCAGTTCCCTGGGCGCAACAAATGTCCGCATGGGAGAGGTCGGCGCCTCCGTCCGACGAAAGCACGAGCCCTTAAACCGCTCAATCGTCCAAGCGTTTCCACCGCTGTCGGAAACCGTCTCCGAAAGGTCCAGCGTCGCGCCGCCGACAATCGCCCCGTCCCGCAGCACGTAGGCATCGCCGGGCGTGCCTTTGCCGATGGCGAGCGTGTGGTTCGCCTGATCGACGACCGAGACGTTCAGCACCCAGTCGGTCGAACGGCCGACCGCGTTGTTGTTCGAGATGACGCTTTCCTCGGACAGGTAGACCCAGGGCGAAGCGTCGCCGCAGGCGGCAAGCGCAGCCGTGGCCGCCGCGATTCCTACGATGAATGACTTTTTCATGGTGTTTTCCTTTCCTTTGTGTTTTGCGTGTAGTGTAGCACTCTTTTGTTAAGGAATTATGAACGATTGGTTAAAACATTGTATTTAAGCACTCATTTAATTTCCGCAGTGAAGTATAGCATATTCGGGTGCCTGAACGCAACGGAGCATGCCGGGCGACCACGTTCTAGGCGTTTCCGGGAGTCCGCCCGCGACACATGCCGTTCATGGCACGTGTCGCGACGGACGGCGCGAAGTCATGCGAATGTACGTCGCCAATCCTGCGCGCTTACAGCTTGTTGCGCTGGATCTTGCCGCTGATCGTCTTCGGCAGGTCGTCGCGGAAGACGACAATGCGCGGATACTTGTACGGCGCGGTGTGCGACTTCACGTAGTTCTGCACGTCCTTCTTCAGCTCCTCCGACGGCTCCGTGCCCTTCACGAGGTGGATCGTCGCCTTGACGACCTGTCCGCGCACGGGGTCGGGCGCCGCCGAGACGCCGCATTCCAGCACGTAGGGCAGCTCCATGATGACGTTCTCGATCTCCGCCGGGCCGATCCGGTAGCCGGACGACTTGATCACGTCGTCGGCGCGGCCGACGTAGTGGTAGTAGCCGTCCTCGTCCTTCCACGCGAGGTCGCCCGTGTGGTAGACGCCGCCGCGCCAGGCCTCGTCCGTCTTCTCCTTGTCCTTGTAGTAGCCGAGGAAGATGCCGGGGTGCGCATGGTCGCGCGGCGTGCGGACGACGATCTCGCCGTGTTCGCCGGGCGTGACGCTCTGGCAGTTCTCGTCCACGAGGTCGATGCCGTAGTCGGGCACGGGCTTGCCCATCGAGCCGAGCTTGAGCTTGTCGCCCACGAGGTTCGCGAGCGCGAGCGTCGTCTCGGTCTGGCCGAAGCCCTCGTAGATCTTGAGGCCCGTCGACTTCTCGAACTGCACGAACACCTCCGGGTTCAGGGCCTCGCCCGCCGTCGTCGCGTGGCGGATGGACGAGAGGTCGTACTTCGAGATGTCCTCCTTGATGAGCATGCGGTACATCGTCGGCGGCGCGCAGAACGTCGTGATCCTGTACTTCGCGAACATCGGCAGGATCTTCTCCGCGTCGAAGCGCGTGAAGTCGTAGGTGAAGACCGCGCCCTCGCAGAGCCACTGGCCGTAGAGCTTGCCCCAAAGCGCCTTGCCCCAGCCCGTCTCGGAGATCGTGAAGTGCAGGCCGTCCGGCTCGACGAGGTGCCAGTACTTCGCCGTCACGTAGTGGCCGAGCGCGTAGGTGTAGCTGTGCAGGGCCATCTTCGGGTAGCTCGTCGTGCCGCTCGTGAAGAACATGAGCATCGGGTCGCTGCCGCCCGGCGCGTCGCTCGGCCGCACGTAGACGGACGAGTAGCCGTGTATCTCGCTGTCGTAGGCGCGCCAGCCCGGGCGCTTGCCGTTGACGAGGACCTTGATGAGGGATGAGGGATGAGATGTGGGGGATGAGGGTTGAGACAGGAGTTCCTTCTCCGCCTGTTCGGCCTGCTCGGCCGTCGAGCCGTCCGCCGTGCAGAAGATCGCCTTCACGTCGCCGGCCTTGAAGCGGTAGGTGAAGTCGTGCGTCATGAGCTGGTTCGTCGCGGGAATGACGACCGCGCCGACCTTGTGGCACGCGAGGACGACCGGCCAGAACTGGTAGTGCCGCTTCAGGACGAGCATCACCTTGTCGCCCTTGCCGATGCCGAGCGCGGTCAGGTAGTTCGCCGCGCGGTTCGAGTCCTCCGCCATGTCCTTGAACGTGAAGCGGCGCTCCGTCATGTGATCCGAGACGTGCAGCATCGCCAGCCGCTCCGGGTCGCGCCGCGCGATCTCATCGACGATGTCGAAGGCGAAGTTGAAGTGCTCCGTGTTCTTGAAGGAGATGTGCTTCAGGCAGCCCGCCTCGTCCTCCTCGACGTCGACGAACCGCTGCACCGCCTTCGGCGCGACGGCCGGCTGGAGCCGGTGGAAGATCGCCTGGGCCGTCGGCAGCGAGACCTCCTCGCCGTCCGCCGACATGATCATCGCGAGGAACGTGCAGGGCTTGCCGCCGACGGCGATCATCCCGTGCGGCACGGACGAGCGGTAGAACGCCGAGTCGCCCGCCTTCAGCGTCTCCTCGTGGTCGCCGACCTTGAGGCGCATCTCGCCGCTCAGGATGTAGTCGTACTCCTGGCCTCCGTGCGTCGAGGTCGCGATCGGGCGGCTCTGCAGCGCCGGGTCGTAGTCGTACGTCACGAAGTAGGGCGTCGCCTGTCGGTTGCGGAAGAGGGCCGCCATGTTGCGGATCTCGATGCCCGCCTCGCGCGCCGTCACGACGCCCTCTCCGGCGCGCGTGACCTGCAGGTCGGCGAGCTTCGCCGTGCGACCTTCCAGGAGCGCCATCAGGTCGACGCCGAAGACGAGCGCGCACTTGTGCAGGAAGGAGAACGGCGGATCGCTCTCGGCCGCCTCGATCGCGCGGCACTCCGCCTCCGTCACGCCCGTCCGCGCCGCCAGCTCGGCTTGCGTCAGGCCCTCGATCTCGCGCATTTCGCGGACGCGGGCCGCGATGCCCCTGAGCGTTTCCTGTGTTTCGACCGTATTCATTTCGTCTGCTTTCTTTCTTGTTTTCTTGTTCGGTTTCCCGTCTTGTCTCTTAAATCAAAACGACCCCTCTCGTCATCCGAGCGGGGCCGTTAGCTTGCTTGACGTGAACCTTCACCTCAACGACAGCCAACAACCCCGCGACTAATAATAATCGCGGCAATGTTCAGCTCGAGGCCAAGGTTCATGTTCATCGTGTTCATGTCTTCTTTTGCAGAAACGGCGCGTATGATACCAAATCGGATTGTCACCTGTCAAGGGGGGCATCCGGCTTTGTCCACTCGCGCCGGTAGAACTCATAGGCGGGCTTGAGCGTCCTGTGGTCGAAGGCGACAAGGCCCTTGTCGTTGAGGCCGTCGCGCGCGCCCTCGCGGCGGCTGTCGCTGCCGCAGTCGAACATCACCCACACGAACGCGCCCCAGACGTGCGGATTCGCCTTGATCGCCGCCCAGCTTTCGGCATGGTGCTCCAGCTGGTAGTCGACTGGGTGCAGCCGGCCGTTCGGCTTCGGACGGAAATCCGGCGCGGGCATCGCCTGTCCCAGCGAGCCGCCTGCGCCATATTCGGAAATCGCCACGCACGAGCGCCCGTTTGCCGTCCGCCACGCCTCGATCTTCGCGCCGAGCTCGGACGACCGGCCGCCGTACCAGCCGGGATACAGGTTGAAGCCGAGCGCGTCAGGAATCGCGTTCAGCTCCGTCCTCTTCGGGCTGTTGCTCGCCGCGACAATCGGGCGCGGATCGAGCGAACGAATCAGCTCCTTCACCTCGCGCACCAGCGGCTCGGCCTGTCCGTCGGGCATCTTCTTCAGGTAGAGCTCGTTGAAGATGCCCCACATCGCGATGCACTTGTGGCGACGGTGCTGAAGCACCATCTCGCGCGCGACCTGCAGCGTGTTCGAGCAGAACGCGGCCGAGTCCGTCGTCGCGTCCACGAGCGGAATCTCCGTCCAGACGTAGAGTCCGTACCTATCGCAGAGGTCGTAGAAGCGCTCGCTGCGCGGATAGTGGCTCGTGCGGATCGCGTTCGCGCCCATTGCCTTGATGAGCCGGATGTCCTCCTCCTCGTCCGCGTCCGAGATCGCCCAGCCCTTGCCTTCTCGATCCTGATGGTAGCAGACGCCCTTCAGGAACGTCCTCTTGCCGTCGACATAGAAGCCGTCGTCACGGAACTCGTAGCGCGGCAGATCCGTCGGCGCGGCAAGCTCGTCCGCGAAAAGGCCGTCCGCCGCGACGAACGTGCGAGACGGCGGGGCCTCGATCAGCTCGACGCCGCGATAGAGGCCGCCGTACATCGTGAAGTCGCCGCAGACCGGCGGCACGTCGGGGTCGTAGAAGTTGTCCACCTCGATCTCCAGCGTCTTGCCGTCCGGCGGCAGCGCACAGGTGAAGGCCGTGAACGCGCCGGCGTGGCGGCCGATTTCGCGTCCGTCGACCCTGACGGCGGCATGGATCGACGCGGCGTGAATGCGCAGATAGCGCGTCAGCCCCAGCGATGCCGGCGGCAGGTCGCGGCGGTAGACGACCTTCTGGCGCGCGTAGCCCGTGCCCGCAACCGAGTCATGATCACAGCACGTCGGGTCGGTCGGCCCGTCCGTGCCGTCCGCAACGTTCCAGCAATGCGGCAGCGTGACGGGCGCGCCGTCCGCCGTCCAGCCGTCGTTCAGAGGTACGCCAAACGCCGCACCGCCGAACAGGACAAGAAGGGAGAAGAACGAGGCGACTGTTTTCATCGAACGACCATGACGAGGCCCGTCGGTTCGGTGCAGAGCGGCATCGGCGCGCCCGCGCTCCAAACAACACGCCGCGAATCAAGCGCAAAGGGCGGCGAGGGCGCAACCGTCACGGCCTCCAGCACAGATGCCGCCATCAAGGCGGCTACGACAAGCGTCAGTTTCTTCATCGTTTCAGTTCCTTTCATTCCTGATAGCGGAAAATCCAGTTGAGGCGGCCGCGCGGCGCGGCGTCGCCGTTGACGTAGAAGTCCATCGGGTCGTCCGCCTGGCGGTTGTCGGACCACTTGAACGCGAGGCTGAATTCCTTGCGTCCGTCCAGCCCCAAGGCGCGGAGCGGCAGACGATAGGCGACTTCGCGCCGCGTCACGCGGCACGTGACGTCCGGCGCACCGTTCGTCACGACGTGCGTGTAGCCCATCGCATCGACCGCGCGCCCCGGCACGCGCACGAGCAGGTTCATCCACGTGGCGTCTGTGCAGGGCGTCAGATCCGCCACCGTCTGCGCGGTGAAGGAAATCGCATCTCCGTCACACGAGACGAACAGGCGCGCGAACTCGTTGCGCCCCGTCTCGTTCCGGTAGACGCCGCAGGCGTCGTATCCGGGATGGTTGCGCGGCGCGAGGTCGCCCGTCGGCTCGTCGTAGGCGACGACGTCGCCCTTCCGCGCGACGGTCGGCGGCGGCAGGCCCTTGAAGCGGCGCACGAAGTCCATCAGCTGGAAGTAGTAGGCGTCGCGGTAGCCGCCGCGCATCGGCTCGATGTCCCGGCTCGCCTCCTGGTTGTACTCGTCCTGCAGGATGAGCCAGTGCGGCATGCCGTAGTGGATGTTCGTCTGCCGCGTCAGGAACGGCACGATCCACTCGTTCCACTGGCAGACGAACGCGAGGGGGACGTCCGCGCGCGCCGGATCGAGCGCCCAGTCGATCTGGCTCTTGAAGAAGAAGCCGTATTCGGACGCCTGCGGACGGCGGTCCAGCGCGCCGTCATGCCAGCTGCGGGACTGGATCGGCCGCCCCCAGTGGAACTCGCTGCAGCCGACGGAGTCGCCGCGCTTCGGCTCGTCCGGCGCGTCCACGGCGAGGTGCGGCGAGCCGACGGTCAGCGCCATCATCTCCCGCGCGCCCGACGAGGCCCGCGCCACGTTCTGCGTCGGCATGCCCGCCCAGTACCAGGTGTCCGGCTCCGACGGCGTGCCCCACGTCGGACGGCGCCACGTGAAGAAGTCCCGGATCTCCTGCCGATAGGGACGGTCGGGATGCGCGATCATCAGCGGCTTCCCGTCCCACATGAAGTAGAGGCTCTCGAATTTTCGGTCGCGGTAGTAGTTGAGCCAGACGTCCAGCACGTTCGACGTGCCGGAGCCGCGACGCCCCGGCGCCATGTAGTAGCAGAACTTCGGCACCTTGAACCCCTTCTCCTGATACTCCTGAAGAATCGGGAAGAGGCGATCCGTCACCTCCCGGTAGTGGTAGCCGTTGGTCGTGTCGAAGTAGAGGACGTCGATTCCGGCCGCGATGAACATCTCGACATGCCGCCGGAGAACCCATTCGTCCGTCGACTGGTAGTAGCCGAACAGCGGCTCGCCCCAGTGGAGCATGGGCGCGGACGACGGGTCGGGCCAGAGCGGCGAGTCCGGCTTGTCCAGGACCTGCGGATCGGCCGCCTCCATCTTCGAGACGTCATACGGGCCTTGCGTACCGTGCTGGCCGAGCCACAGGTAGTAGAACAGGCCGACCTGGCGGTTCGGACGCACGTCGCCGACCTCGGCGTGCGACGGCAGCGTCCGCCCCAGATGATCCGTCCCGCCAAGGTCGCCGCGCGTCGCCTTCAGCAGTCGCGTCGCGTCCAGCTTCTCGAAGTAGGGCAGACGCTCCAACGGCGTCTCGACCATCAGCACCTTGGGGCCTTCGTGCACCGTGCCGTCGTCGGCGCGCCAGCGACCCGGCGGCAGGCGCACCGAGCGCGACGTCGCACCCTTCTCAACCTGCGGCGCGACAAGCAGGAAGTCGCCGAGCATGAACGCGTCGACGACATTCGCGTAGCCCAGCCCCGGATAGGCGTACTCCAGGTTGCGCAGCATCGGCTCGCCACTCGCCGCGCAGACGTGCGCCAAGTCGACGATGCGCGCCGAGAAGCGTTCGCGAATCTCCATCGCCTTGCGGACGGCCGACAGGTGCCGCGCGTCCAGAACGCGCCAGGGCGCGGCCGAGAACTGCGCCATCGGCGCGAGCGCATGCACCTGCGCCGAGCGAACGAAGAGTTCGGGATCGAACGCCGAGCCGGGCAGGAACGTCTTCCAGTTGCCGCCGCCGATCATGTCCGGGCAGACGAACGGGTAGCCGAGCAGTCCCGTCGCGATCAGGTCGGGAATCAGGCGGCGCACTTCGCGCCACGCATGGTCCTTGTCGCAGAGGCGCACGACGGCAGGCTCGCCGGCCGCGCCCCAGGCGGCGCGGAACTCGTTGTAGCGCCAACGCTCGCCGAAGCGCACGTACTTCTGCGTGTGCGCGACGGCCGGCAGGGACTCCGCCGTGACGAATTCGCCAAGGTGCGTCCGCGCATCGTCGCCGTTGTAGTATTCGACGTCGCCGGCATCGAACTTGAACCCGTCGACGCCGAATCGGCGCTGCAGGTCCGAAAGCGCGTCCGCGAACCACCGCGCGCCGTTCGGATGCGTCAAGTCCAGCAGGGCCGAACAGCCGTTCCACCAGCGGGTCGGCGCGGCGCGCCCGTCGGTGCGCAAGACGAGGCCGCCCGCCTTCTCCAGCGTCCGAAACGCCGGCGAGTCCATCGACACGAACGGACACGTCCAGAGCATGACCTTGAAGCCCAGCGCGTGCAGCCGGTCGCACAGCGCCTTCGGATCGCGGAAGCGTCCCGCGTCGAACGTCCACGTGCCGTACCCGGACTGCCACGTGTCGTCGATCATCAGGAGGCCGGGCTTGAACCCGTGGGCGACAATCGCCTCCGCGTAGGCGAGGATGTCCTTCTCGTTCTGGTCGTAGGTCAGCTCGATCCACGTGTTCCACTGCGGCGTCGCGAAGAACTCGTCAGGCGGGGCTTTCCCCTTCGGCGGAAAGAACGTCCGCGAGCAGTAGGCGAACGCGCCGCGCAGATCCGTCGCCGGACGTCCGCTCGTCGGCGTGGACGAGCGCCCCGTCACGGTCAACGTGCCGTTCGAGAACACGTAGGCGAACGGCTCGTCGCTCCAGACGTAGCGGCCATGCGACGACAGCAGCAGGGGCGCACCCACGTTGCACCGGTGGTCGCGCGCCAAATCTTCCGAAACGAGGCTGTCGCGTCCGTAGGGCATTTCGGAGCCCCGCGCATTGAGGCCGCCCCACCAGCGTTCGCCGTTTTCGATCTCGATCGACAGCGACCCGGCTACGGCAATTCCCGCCAGACCAGCGACAGCCGCACATCCCACCCAATAGCGTTTCAACATCATTCCCGTTCCCTTTCCAGTTCGTAAAGCCACGTCGCGGACGTCGGATCGGCGTCGATTTTCGCCGTGAACGACAGCCGCCCGTTCGCCTGCCGCGCGGCGACTTCGCCGCGCCGACGTCCGTCTGCCGCGAGGGCGTACACGTGCCACGCGCCGTCCCGCACGACGACGGTGACGTGCGCCTCGGCGTTGCGCATGAGATGCGGCAGGCGTCCCCAGTCCGTCAGAGTCGTCATCGTCTCGTCCGCATACGTCGTTCCGCTGTTCTGGACGTCCGTCAGGTGCGTCAGCAGAAGGCGCGACGAATTGCGAATCGGCTGGCCGTCGAGCGCGCTCACCCAGACCGTCGCCGGCACGTCGCCGATGTCCGCCGCGAAATCTCCGGCGCGGAAGCGGCCGCGCTCGGCGAAGAAGCCGCAGGTGCGCGCCGTGACGACGGCGAAGCGCCCCTGCTCCGGATCGACGCGAATCTGTCCGTCTCCCGCCGGCGGCAGCTCCGCCGTCCCGGTCGGCGGAATCCCCAAGTCGGCGAACACGTCCGCTCGGCTCTTCTGCCCTTCGCCGCGCTTCAGCGGCAAGTAGCGTCCGGCGACGGTGACGTCTTTCGCGACGTCGGACGCGACGGCCGTGCCGAACTTCGCCCACCACGCCGTCCAGAGGAAGCCGTACCCCGGAAACTCGCTCGACGCATCCTCAAACCGCAGCAAGTCCTCCTCCGGGAAGACGAGCGCGTAAGTGCGCTTCAGCGGTTCGAGGTCGCGCCGCAGGAACAGGCAGAGGCTGGCCCGTTCGCCCGCAAGGGACAGCGGATCGCCGGCCATGTCGAAATACGAGAGCGGCCGCGTCTCCGGCGAGACGACGCCGGCGACGCCGTGGCTCCAGGCGAACCGCCAGAGGCCGTCCCATTCCTGCAGGGCGGCCAGCGCGCCGCAGAGGATGCCGCCGAGGCCGCGATACCGTCCGGGCGCGGAATAGTTGTACTCGGTGACGGCGAGCGGCTGGCCGAGGATGCGGCGAACCGCCACGCCCGGCACGCCCATGCGCGCGCCCTTGAGCGGATTGACGTTCGCGAGCCGCGACGGAAGCGCCCACTCCTTCTCCGCGAATTCGGGATGGTCGACGTAGAAGTGGTCGTCGGCGTAGTCGTAGAGCCGCGCGCGCGAACGCTGGTGGACGGCCGGGAAAAAGTTGGCGCTGAGGTTGGAGACGAGCGCACGGCAGCCAAGCTCGTCTCGCAGAAAGGCACGGGTGCGCCGGGCAAAACGCTCTTCCATGTCCGCCAGGAACAGCATGAACGCGCGCCCCGCGTCGCCCGGATTGCGCTGCCAGTCCTCCGTCTCGACGGATTCGGGAATCGTCTCGGCCAGCGCGGCGTAGTGCGCCGGTTCTTCCGCCTTCTTGCGGCGCAGCCAGTCCCGCCATGCGCGCTGCCAGTCGGGCAGGGCGCGCAGGCCCTTCGTCTGCCCCTGAAAGCACGGCGTCCCCTCGTTGACGAGGGCGATGAGGTTCAGCGCCGGCTCGTCCGCCCACCGCCGCCCCGTGTGAGGATTGAGGTGATTCAGGAAGCCGCGCGCAAAGGCCAGGTAGTTTGAATACGCCCCCTCGTGCACGTAGACGAGCAGCTTGAAGACGTTGCGCGGCACGCTGCCGTCGCGGTCTTCGCCGATCGCCCGCCACGCGATGGGACGGCGCGACACGTACAGGTCGGTCGTCAGGTAGATGCCGCGCCGGATGCAGGCGGCGGCCAGGGCGTCCAGCCGCGCGAGCGCCGACGGATTCAGGCGGACGCAGCCGGGGTCGCCCGTCCCCTCGGTCAGCACGCGCTCGTGGTGGTGGATGCGGACGGCGTTGTAGCCGATGCGCGCAAGGCGCTCGGCGAACGCCTCCGCCTGATCCTCCGGCGGGACATTGGCGGAATCGACGAGGTTCACGCCGTAGAACCGCTGAGGGACGCCCAGCAGGTTCTCAAACTCGAAATGTCCGTTGCGCACGACCAGGTAGCCGTGCCGTCCCGCCGGCGCGTCCGTGCCGCGCAGCGCGGAGAAGTCCAGCGCCGAGCCCGCCTCGATCATCCCCGCCGGCGCCATCGGCACCCAGTCCGTACCGGGCGCGACGACGACGGACGCGAGAACCGCCGCAAGATTCGCGAGAGAAATGATGCCCATCATCATTCTGCCCGGCAGTCGCAGGCAAGACGGAAGCCGAGATAGTTCTTGGCGTCGTCTGGCTTCATCCAGTTTTCGCGCGCCGCGCTTCGACACTCCAGCGCATCACGATTGAATCTTCCGCCTCGCACTGCACGGCAAGAGCCCTCCGTCGGGCCAATCGGATCCGTCACGCTCGCCGTGCCGAGATCGAGGTCAAACCAGTCGAGGCAGAACTCCGACACGTTGCCGAGCATGTCATAGAAGCCCCAGGCGTTCGGCTGTTTCTCGCCGACGCGATGCCGCACATCGTCCGCATTCGCCTTGTACCAGGCGAGCGCATCCAACCGCGCGGAGACGTCCGTCGCCTCCAGTTCCTCTCCCGTGTAGAGCGCACTCGTCGTCCCCGCACGACAGGCGAACTCCCATTGCGCCTCAGTCGGCAGATCCCACGTGGAGATGCCCGTCTTGTCGCGGAAAAGCTTGAGTCCGCCCGCCGTCACCTCGTGCAGGGCATCCGGCCAAAGGCAGCTGCCGCGCATCGAATTCCACGAGACGCCCATCAACGGCAGCGTGTCTTCGTCCTCGGCCACGGCCTTGCCGCCACCGACGTTCGCATATTGCCGCCCCGTCAGCTCGAACACGCCGAGGTAATAGTCCTTCGTCAACGTGACGGCATGGCGCGTTTCAGGCGCATCCCAGTTCGTCGCATCCCTTCCGAGTTCCGATGTCGGCGAACCCATGTACCATTCGACGTTCGTCGCGTGGACGCGCCGCATGACCAGCTCCGACGTGCGGTAGAGGTCGTCGTCGATGCCGTTCTTCGCCGGCAGCTGGCGAACGTCCTCGTAGTAGCGGACGTTCTTCGATCCCAACAGGTCGACAACCATGTAGTCCGGCGGATCGTCGAGCGGCCAGGCCTTGACGACCGCGCGGACGGTCGGCGTCGGAATGTTCTGGTCGGGCCAGCTCCTGCGCGCCGACCAGCGGATCGTCCTGCCCGTGCCCGCCGCGACCTTGCGGTTCACGTCGCCCGAAGCGTAGCGCACGTTCTCCGGGCCGATCGACACCCAGTCGCCGCTGGCGTCCGCCAACGTGTTCGTCTGCACGTCAAGCGTCACGACGGCATCCTCGCCCGCAAGATCATACGAGACAAGCACCGAACGGGTGGGCGTCTGCGTAACGGACGTGACGGTCACGTCCGGCGCCGCGCTCGCGACCTGCCCGAAAACCGAAGCTGAAACCGCAGCAATTGACATGTGCCGAACAATCGACTTGTATTTCATCTGAATGGCCTTTCCATTTGCCTGATTTGGGTTGACGGCGCGAATTGTACACCAATCCACGCGCGGCTGTCAATGCGAATAGGTGTCGAACTGTGCAACACTTTTCTGTCGAAATATGCTATACTTCCCGTCATGGCGACAAGAAAGGTCATTGTGGCGTTCACGCTCGGCGGCACGGCGGGGCGGAACTGCCTGTCGGGCGTCTTCGACTACGTGAACGAGGGGCACGACTGGAACATCCAGTTCATCCAGAATCCGGACGAGCTGACGCGGCCGTTCGTCGAGGCGGCCGTGCGAGACGGCGTGGACGGCATCCTCACCGGCTTCCGCACCCGCACGGACGGTCTCGCGGCGCTGGAGGTCGCGCCCATCCCCGTCGTCTTCACCGACTACCCACGCAACGAGTCGCCCGATCCGGCGCAGCGCAACTTTCTCATCCGAAACGACGACGTCGCCATCGGGAGCGAGGCCGCGCGCCACCTCCTCGCCCGCGCCACGTTCCGCGCGTTCGCGTTCGTCCCGACGCAGGAGCCGCACCGCTGGTCAGTCCTGCGCGAACGCGGCTTCCGCCTCCAGCTCGGCGAGGCCGGCATCGTCCCGCGCCGCCTGCGGCCCGGCGGCGCGCTCGCCGACGAACTGGCGTCCCTGCCACGGCCGGCCGCCGTGATGGCCGCGACGGACTACATGGCCGTGAGGGTCGTCGAAGCCTGCCACGCGGCCCGCCTCGCCGTGCCGGAACAGGTCGCCGTCCTCGGCGTCGACAACGACGAACTCCTCTGCAACTCGGTCCGTCCCACGCTCTCCAGCGTCAAGCCCGACCACGAGGGGCTTGGACGCCTTGGCGCGCAGATCCTCGACAGCCTGATGGCGCGGCACCGTCCGCCGAAGCGCGCGCCTACCCACATCAGGAGCCTCGGCGTCGTCGAACGCGACTCGACGCGCATCGTGCCGCCGGCCGGCTACCTCGTCCGCGAGGCGCTCGCCTACATCCGCGCCAACGCCGCGAAAGGCATCAAGGTCAAGGACGTCGTCCGCCACCTCGGCGTGTCGCGGCGGCTCGCCTACCTGCGCTTCGAGCAGATGCACGGCCAGCCGATCCACGAGACGATTCTCGAAACGCGCCTCGCGCTCGTCCGCCAGAAGCTCGCCCAGACGAACGCGCCGCTCGCGCGCATTGCCGCCGACTGCGGCTTCGGCTCGGCGAACCGCCTCTCGCACCTCTTCGCCGAACGCTTCGGCCTCTCGCCCGGAGCCTACCGCGCACAGGCGCGCAGCACGCCGTGACCACACGTTTCACTTTCTCACAAGCTCGTAGTTCATCGTCGCGTCGGACGGGTCGCGCGCGACGTCGGCGAAGAAGCCGAGGCGGCCGTCCTGCCAGCGGCTCGGCACGACGCCCCGGCGGTTGCCCGCGCAGTCGAGCGCGTAGACCGTCCAGTCGCCCGGCGCGACCGCGAGGAGGATTCCCGCCCGGCCCTTGCGCATCAGGTGCGGCAGCGAGCCCCAGCGCAGCAGTACCGTGCGCGAGGGATCGGCGAACGCCGCGCCCGAATTCTGCACGTCCGTCTGGTGGCAGACGAGGATGCGCCGCGACGTCGCCAGCGGCTCGGCATCGACCGCGCTCGCCCACACCGTCGCGGGCGCGTCACAGAGGCGCGCCTCCAGCCGTCCGGCCTTGACCGTCCCCGCCTCGGCGAAGCCGCCGCAGGTGCGATCCGTCACGATCCGGAGCGCACCCGTCGCCGCGTCGATCGCAAGCGCGTCCGGGTCGCCCGTCTTCAGGTCGCCGCGCAGGAACAGGCAGAGCGACGCGCGCTCCCCCGCGAGCGCGAGCGGATCGCCGCTCATGTCGAAATAGGTCATCGCCTTCGGGCCATAGACGCCCTTGATGCCGTGGCTCCACGCGAACCGCCAGAGGCCGTCCAGCCCCTCGCGCGCGGCAAGCGCGCCCGTCTCGATGCCGCCGAGGCTGCGATACGCGCCGGGGCCGGAGAAGTTGTATTCCGTAATCACGAACGGCATCGCCTTGCCCATGCGGCGGCGGTTGCCAAGCGCCCAGAAGAGCCCGTGCCGGTCGCGCGTGAGCGGATTCACGTTCATGAGCTCGCTCGGCAGCTTCCAGCTCTCCTCCAGGAAGTGCGGATGGTCAACGTAGAAGTGCTCGTCGGCGTAGTCGTACTCGTTCGCCCGCACCTCGTCGAACGCGGCGGGATAGGCGTAGTTGTTCATGTTGGTGAGGAGAATGCGGCTCTTCATGTCCTCGCGAATCCAGCGGGTCATGCGCCGCGCGAAGTCGCGCTCGTTCGCAAGCGTCAGATCCCTGGCGCTGTTGCCCTCGTTCACGAGCGAGTAGAGCGGCATCGCCGGCTCGTCCGCATAGCGCCGCCCCGTGTGCGGGTTGACGTGCGAGAGGAAGTTCCGCGCGTAGTTGAGGAAGTTCGAGAACGCGCCCTCGTGCGTCTCGACGAGCGTCTTGTACTCGCGGATGCTGGCGAAGCCGGGCTTGTCGATCCCCATGTCGCGGTAGGCCACCTTGCGCGAGACGTAGAGGTCGGTCGTCATGTAGACGCCGTGCCTGATGCAGGCGGCGACCATCGCGTCGAACTTCGCCATGCCCTCCGGCTTCAGCTCGCCCCGGCTGTCGGCGAGGCCGTTGTCGTGGTGGTGGAAGCGGACGGCGTTGTAGCCGACGCGCACAAGGTTCGCGACGTACCGATCGGCGTCCTTCGCGGGCGGATAGTTCGCGTCGCCCACGAAGTTGACACCGTAGAACCGCTGCGGCACGCCGGGAAGGTTCTCGAACTCGAAGTGTCCGTCGCGCACGACGAGCCAGCCGTGTCTCCCGGCGGGCGCGTCATGCGGCACGACCGACGAGAAGTCGAGTGCCGAGCCGGGCACAGGATCGTTCATCGCCTTGAGCGGCACCCAGTCGCCGCCCGCCTCGATCACGTATTCGCCGGACGAGTATTCGACCGGCCCCGGCGTCTGGATGTTGAAGTCCAGCGCGAACGAATCGCCCCGGACGAGGTGCGGCGCACGACCCTTGCCGTCGAAGGAAATCCGCAGCGTGAAGAAGCGGCTGTCGTCGCCCTTCCACTCGCGGTTGTCCTGCAGGTAGCATTGCGTCGGCTGCGGGAAGCGCAGCGTGAACGCATGCCGCCCGTCCTTCTCGAATACCGCGACGGATCGCACCGTCTCGCGGAAGACGGCGATTTTCCCCTTCTCGTAGGCGACAGGGAGAGGCTTTTCCGTGCCGCCGTCCAGCACGGCCTTGCCGCCCGCGTAGCGCGCCATCGGCAGACGGGCGCAGACGACGGAGACAATCTGCTCGACGTTGGTGGCGACCGTCTCCAGCTCAAGCGAGACGTCCAGCGAACCGTCGGCGGCGACTTTCGCCGACGTGCGGCCGAGGAAGTTCGTCCCGTTGTTCGGGTCGCCCCAGTTCCACTTCTCGGAAATCCGCCAGCGGCGCGAGCCGTCCGCTTCGGGACGGTAGCCGCCGTAGGGCGTCCGCGCGATCCAGCCGGGATAGAAGACCGTCGGCACGATCCGCACGTCCGCGTCGGGGATGAGGATGCGCCCCATGGGCGCACAGCGCACGACATCCGCCCGCGCGGCACACGCCGCGAGACAGATTCCAAGCAGTGAAACGGGGATTTTCATTTTTCGCATTTTCCGTGGTAAAGGTTATCGAATGAGCAGAAGCGCGCCCTTGCGCACAAACGGGCTGTCGCGATGACAGACCCAGGCGCGCACGCCGTCCGAGCCGTCCGCCCCGCGCCAGACGCCCAGCACCGTCTCGCCCGTCGGCGCGGCGGCCAGTTCCGCCTCCGTCGGCGCGGCGAGATACGGGGCCTGTCCCCAGCCGTAGGCGTCCGAGGCGTAGACGACAACCGGGGTCTCTGCCGTCGCGCTCGCCAGAATCGCCGCAAAGGCGTCCGCACTCACGACGTGTCCGAGGAACGTGACGGCCTTCAGGTTCGGCAGGTCGCCAAAGGCGTTCTCGCCCACGACCAGGCTGCGCGCGGCATTCAAGACGAGGTTCGTGATGCCGGAGGCCTGAAACGCGCCGGCCTTGATCTCGGTCACGCGCGACTTCGCGGCACCGTGTCCGAGCCAGGCCTCGTCCAGCGCATTGGTCTGGAACGCGCAGGGACTGATCACCGCCACCGACGGCAGCTTCAGCGAGCCCTTCAGCCACGCCCTGCGTCCGTTGGCCTTGTAGTCCTTGTTCATGTTGTTGTTCTGGCCCGTGCCGAACGCCTTGACGCCATCGAGCTTCCACCAGCCGACATCCGTCTCGGACACGCGCGTGCCGTAGAACAGGCCGTCAATCGTATACGGGAACGTCCACGACGGGCTGCGGAAGATGACGTGCCGCAACTTGTTCTGGTCGGCGAAGAACCACGAGCACGGCCCGCCCGTCGCCGTCGGCTCGTCGAAGACGACCGACTCGTAGGTGGCGCGCACCGTCTTGTCGGAGGCGTGGAAGAGCTGTCCGGCCTCCACCGTCGTCAACGTGCCGGGCGTGACGAGCACGCGCGCACTGGGCACCGCGCCGTCAGCCGAAGACGACAACGCCGACTTCTTCGTGCCGAAGCTGACGATCGTGTAGGCGTTGCCGGCCGCGTCCGTGATCGCGCCACCGAGGTCGAGGGTGCCGTCGCCCGTGTTGTCGGACGCATAGAGCGAACAGGCCGTGCCACGTCCGAGCGTCAGGTTGCGCGTCGCCGGATCGACCGTCGCCTGAATGCGAAAGAGCCCGTTGTCCAAAATGGCCGCCGTCGCGTCCGCGTCGTCCGTCGTCAGCGTCCACGGACGCGTGAAGCGCACGAACACCCAGTTCGCGTGGAACGGATCGGCTTCGCGCACGACGAGCGTCGCGTCCGCGCACTTGCCGTCCGGCACGTCGCCGTACCAGCCCGCAAACGTCACACCATCGTTCGCGCGTGCCATCAGGCGCAGCGCGACATTGAACGGCGCCGCATCGTCGATCACAAAGTCCTCGGCTTCGACCGTGCCCTGCGTCGTGTCGAAGTCGAACGTGCCGACCCACGAGCTGACGCGGTCGGACACGGCGAGATACTGCGTCTGCGTGCTGCGGAACACGTTCTTCGAGACCGTGCCGATCACGATCGGCCCGTCGGGATTCGCTTCACGGTAGGCTCGGATCTCGTCGCCCGACCAGCGCACGAAGTCACCGCTCGCCACAAACGGTGCGAGGAAACCCGCCCACGACGCCGTCGGCGGCACGATGAAGGTGACGGCCTTCTCCGTCTCTTTCCCCGCGCCACCCAAGAATACGCTCGTCGCATTTGCCGCAAAGTTCGGCGGCGCACCGGTAAACTCCACGCGCCGAAGATTCGGCAGACAGTAGAATGCTTGATTTTCAACCGTGTTTTCCGCCGCAAGCCCAACGACGAGATTCGTCGGCCCGCTGTCCAGCCATCCGCAAGCACCGGCACCCACGGTCTTGACAGACCGGGCCTCCGCCCCCAACCGAACGTCTTGATAGCCCGGATACATGCCGCCGAGAGCATACGAACCAAGTTCCTCGACAACAGGGAGGTTCAGGAGGCCGCTCCATTTGCGCTTGCCCATGCCATTGCCCTGAACCTTCTTGACGGACAGGAAACTGTCTTCCGCAAACGAGCCGGACGAGGTTGGAAAACTCGCGTTATCCTCCGCCAACGCCCACTGCAGAATGCTGGTCGCCTGTGGGACGCGAATCGACCAAACCAAAGCCGCCTCCGTCAATGGCGTCAGATGGTTGGCAAGGTATCCCGTGATGTTCGGCTCGTCAATCGTGATGGACGTGTAGCCGGACACATGAACGTCACGGCCACTCGTGTCGCGCGTCGCACAGCGGAACCAGCGTTCCACATTTCCGGTCAATGTCCCCGGCGTGATGACGGCCGAGGCCGTGCCGCGCGTCGCGTCCGCACCCAACGCATTCTCTTCGATTGCGGCGATTGTCCATGTCTCCGCGTCGTCCGTTCCGAAAACCGTGCCGCGCAAGTCAAGCGTCGAACCTTCGGCTGGGTCTGTCAAGTAAGCGTTCTCGGACGCGCTTCGGCCGATGATCTTCACTGTGCGCGCTTTGGCATCCATGACATCCACGGAAAGAGCCCACCCCAAGCCATTTGTCAAACAGGCAAGTCCGCCGTGCGGATTGTCCGCAGCATCTGCTGCGAAGTAGCGCCACGTCTGTTCGACCGATTCAGCGGAAGCGGAGATTACCCCCCCCCCCCCCCCCAGCGTATAAGCGAGCAAAACAGCCGCTCTGCTCGACATTTTAATTAGTTTTCTCATGATTTTTGACCTCTTTCAGTTACACGGAGAGGGAGTTCCCCACGCAGATGAATGTGAATGTTATCACAATTGGCTCCGTCCCGTCAAGGCGAACGCGCGAATTTGTGCTATACTATCGCACATTCACATGAAGGATGCGCTCAACCTTTTCGCGTCACTGTTTCGTCCCTTGGGGCCTGTCCCCACGGGGCAAGGGGGGCCTGTCCCCAAAATTCCGGGGCCTGTCCCCACACCAATCACGGTTTCGGGGCCTGTCCCCATCCAAACCTTGGGGTCTGTCCCCACGATTTCCCTTCCCTCGCTCACAGGGTCGGCTGACGCCTTTCTCGCCGCGACACTCGCCCGCCCTGCGCGTCTCGTCCTCGCCATCACGCCCGGTCTACCCGAAGCCGACCGCCTCGTCGATGACCTCCGCATCCTCGCCCAACCCAACGCCCCCCTTGGGGACAGACCCCAAAATACCGGTGACACCAGTGGGGACAGACCCCCGAAAAATGGGGACAGGCCCCCTGCGACATGTTCAAATCAACTGCGAATTCTCGAATTTCCGCCACTTATCGACAATGACAAGGGGGCACTCGGCCTACGGCTGAAGACACTTGCGGCACTCAAGGCCTGGGGTCTCTCCCCGTATCCCTGTGTCATCGTCGCCTCGTTCTCCGCCCTTTCGACGCCCCTTCCCACGGGGTCTGTCCCCAGCATCGTACTCAAAACCGTGGGGACAGGCCCCAAGGGAAACGAGGGGGGGAACGTGGGGACAGGCCCCGTGGTTGGAGGCGAATATGTGGGGACAGGCCCCGGAGAAGAGGGCGATAAGAGGCTGAATTTGAGCGAAATTGTCGAAAAGCTGACAGGAATTGGCTATACGCGAACGCCGCAGGTCGAACAGGAGGGCGATTTCTCCGTGCGCGGCGGCATCGTTGACGTCTGGAGTCCCGGCGACGAGTTTCCCGTACGCGCCGAGTTCTTCGGCGATGACCTCGAAAGCCTCCGCACCTTCAACCCTGCCACGCAGATCTCGATTGCGCGCATAGAGGAAGCCGAGATTCTTCCGATTCGGGGAGAAGCGGGAGCGAGGAACGGGGAAAAAGGCACGGTTTTTGACTTCTTGCCGGAAGGCTCTGTCGTTCTCGCGATAGAACACAACGCCTATTCGCTTGAACCGACCCTGAGACGGACGGCGGTCAATGGGCTAATGGGACGCGAGGAACTTGAGAGACAAGAGACCGCAGACAACGGACAACGATACCGCGCGAATCAAGTTGCCGATCTCGGCTGTTCGGTCGTCTTTACCGGCGATCCGCCGCCGGCGGGCGTGCCGACCTACGATTTCGCGACGGCCCCCCTGCCGGGCTTCGCCGAACTCGGCGCGGACGAGGCGCATCATCCCGAACTCTTCGACGCTGCACGCAAGCGTCTCGACCAGCACCTCGCCGCCGCCGAGCGGCGCGGCGCGACCGTCGTCCGCCTCGACGACCTCTCCGGCGGATTCGAGATCGGCAACCTCGTCGTCGTGACGAAAGCCGACCGCGTCTTCGCCAAGCGCAAGATCCACGTCCGCACAAACGCCGCCGTCGTCCAAGGGCCGCGCCTCAACGACTTCGAGGATCTCGAGCCCGGCGAATACGTCGTCCACATCGACTACGGCGTCGGCCGCTACATCGGCTCGTCCGAAATCCTCCTCGACGGCAAGCGGAGCGAAGTCTTCACGATCGAATACGCCGACAACGCGAAGCTGCACGTCCCCGCCGCGCACGCGCACCTGCTTTCGCGCTACGTCGGCGTCAAGGGCGAGGCCGTGCACCTGCACCGCCTCGACGGCAAGCGCTGGGAAAAGGACAAGAAGGACGCGCAGAAGGCCGTCACCGACCTGGCCGCCACCCTGCTAGAGACGCAGGCGAAGCGCGAGATGGTGCCGGGCTTCGCCTACGACGTCCACTGCGACGGCCGCGACGCCTTCGATGCGGCGTTCCCCTACGAGGAGACGCCCGACCAGGCCGCCGCCATCGCCGCCGTCGACGCCGACCTCGCCGCGCGCAAGCCGATGGACCGCCTCATCTGCGGCGACGCCGGCTACGGCAAGACGGAAGTCGCGATGCGCGCGGCGTTCGTCGCGGCAATGAACGGCAAGCAGGTCGCCGTCCTCGCGCCGACGACCGTCCTCGCCGAGCAGCACTTCGAGACGTTCACCTCGCGCTTCGACGGCACGCCCATCCGCATCGAGTCCGTCTCGCGCTTCCAGACGTCCGGCACGCACAAGGGCACGTTCCAGCGGCTCGCGACCGGGGCCTGCGACATCGTCATCGGCACGCACGCGATCCTCACCGCGAAGATCTGCTTCCGCGACCTCGGCCTCATCATCATCGACGAGGAGCAGCGGTTCGGCGTGCGCCACAAGGAGTTCCTGAAGCGGCTGCGCGCGACGGCGGACATCCTGACGCTCTCCGCGACGCCGATTCCGCGCACGCTCTACCTCTCGATGACCGGCGCACGAGACCTCTCGCTGCTGCGGTCGCCGCCGCGCGAGCGCGTCGCCGTCGAGACGCGCATCGTGCGCGATGCGGACGAGACCGTCCGCGCGGCCATCGAGGCCGAAATCGCGCGCGGCGGACAGGTCTACTTCCTGCACAACCGCGTGATGTCCATCGGCAAGGTCGAGCGGCGGCTGAAGGCCCTGTGCCCGAAGGCGCGCATCGTCGTCGCGCACGGGCAGATGGACACGCAGACGCTCGCGAAGAAGATGCGCGACTTCGAGCGCGGCCGCTACGACATTCTCCTCTCGACGACGATCATCGAGTCCGGCATCGACATCCCGCGCGCGAACACGATTCTCGTCGATCAGGCGGACACGTTCGGCATGGCCGACCTCTACCAGCTGCGCGGGCGCGTCGGACGCGCCGCGCAACAGGGATTCGCCTACTTCCTCCTGCCGCCGTCCGGTGACATCGATTCGGACGCGCGGGAACGGCTCTCGGCGCTCAAGCGACACGGCGGCCTCGGCAGCGGCTTCAACCTCGCCGTGCGCGACCTGGAGCTGCGCGGCGCGGGCAATCTGCTCGGCTCCCAGCAGTCGGGGCACATCGCCGCCATCGGCTTCGGCCTCTACTGCCAGCTTCTCCAGCGCACGATCGCGCAGATGAAGGGCGAAAAGGTGAAGGCCATTGTCGACGTGAAGCTCAACCTCGACTTCGCGAACCCGCGCCTGCCCTACGACTACATCGAGGAGGACGTGCAGCGGCTCTCGCTCATGAAGCGCTTCGCCGAAGCGCAGGACGTCCGCGTCGTCAGCGCCCTCGCCGCCGAAATGAAAGACCGCTTCGGACCCCTGCCGCCCGAAGCCGAGGAATTCGTCCGCATCTCGAAACTGCGCGTCCTCTGCGCGAACGCGGGCTACGGACACATCGACGTCAAGGGCACACGCGCCGTCTTCTACAAGAATGGCTCGCGCGACATCGCCAAGGTCATCGACCTCAAGGGAAAGACGCCCGCCCGCAAGCTCGCGGAACTGTCCGCCGCCGTCTAGAGGCTATCGCAAGACCCGGACGCGACAGGGCGCGTCCCTCCCGTTTAGGAGTCGTCCGCGAACCGCACCGTCCATGGGCCGTGCGCCTGCCAACAGGCACGGACGGCTTCGACAGTCGGCTCGACGTAGAGAGGCGTCGCCTGATGGCGAAACCACGTGTCCTGCCGTTTCGCGAGCTGACAGGTGCGCGTTCGGATCTTCTCCCTGTCATCGCCTTCGCGATAGCCGATCGCAAGCGCGGCGGTCTTCGACCAGACGGGATACCGTGCGCGCAGGCGCCGCTTCTCGTCTTCAAGGCCCCGTAAAAACATGTCATCGAGCCGCGCGGCGATGCGGGCGCGGACAACCGCGCGGTCGATCTGGATGACGGGGTATTCGGGCGCGGGCTTCTCCCATGCGCGATCCAGCCCGCGAAGCAGTGCCGAGAAGTAGAGCCCCGTGCCGCCGACGATGACGATCGGCGTCGACGTCGGCACCGTCCGCGCCCAGTCCGCCGCCGCGCGCAGCCAGGCCCCCGCCGAGAACTCCTCCGCCGGCGTGACGACATCGACGCCGCCCATGTGGAATTCGGCACGCTCGTCAGCGGACGGCTTCGCCGTGCCGACGTCCATGCCGCGATAGACGTTCATCGAGTCTGCCGAAAGAATCCACGCGCCCATCTCGCGCGCAAGCGCCGCAGCGATTGCGCTCTTGCCGCTCGCCGTCGGTCCCGCAAGAAGGTAGGCCCTGCGTTCGATCATCGCGCCCCTACTGGTTCAGGGCCTTCACCGGATCCTTCGCGGCGGCGAAGAGCGCCGGGATGAACGACGCGAGGAGGCCGAAGACGAAGACAAGCCCGACGACCCAGAAGATGTCGGAGACGATCAGGCGGTGAGGAATCGCCGCGAGCCCGTACACGGACGCCGGGAAGACCTCCAGCCCCACCTTCGCCAACCACTCGACGATGTTCTGGAGGTTCGCGAGAACCGCCCACGAGGCGAGCAGGCCGAGGACGATGCCGAGGCCGCACTGGATCATGCCGTGGACGACGAAGACCTTCATGATCTCGCGCTTGCGGAAACCGAGCGCCTTCAGGAGCCCGATTTCCGGCGTCTTCTGCACGGTCAGCACAAGCAGCGTGTTCATGACGCAGAAGACCGCGACGAGCGAAATGAGCGAGAGAAGAAGCGCCGTCATGTTCTTCTCGACCGCCAGCGCGTTGAAGATCTCGCGGTCGGCCTCCCGCCAGGAGATGGCGCGAAGAGTGGATTGCGCCGTCACATGCGTAGCCTGCTCGACGAGGGCGTTGAACTTCGCCGCGTCTGTCGGGCAGTCCGTCTTGACGTGAATCGCGAACACGCCGTGTTCCATGCCCATCAGGTCGCGGACGTTCGGGAGCGACGCGACGACGTAGCCGGAATCGTACTCGTGCTGTCCGCACGAGAAGATGCCGACGACCTTCCACTTGACCGGCAGGAACACCTCGTCCTTCGCGACAAGCGTCTTCGGCGAGTAGACCGTCACCTCGTCCCCGACCCAGACGCCGAGCGAACGCGCCGCCGAGACGCCGAGGACGATCGAGTCGCCGGAGAGGTCGAACGTGCCGGCGCGCGGCGCACCGATGCGGTAGGCGCGCGTGAAGTCGTCGCCGTCCACGCCGAGGATGACCGGCGCGAGGACGCGTCCCTTGTGCGCGAGGAGGACGCGCGTGTCGATTTCGGGCGTCACGCACGTCACGCCCGGAATCTGCCGCAGCTTCGCTGCCAGCTCCTCTTCGCCGCGGATCACGTTGCCGGACTGCGGGACGAGCGAGACGTGCGGCTTGAAGTCGAGGATCTTCTCCTCCCAGATGTCGCCGAAGCCCGTCATGACGCTGCGCACGATGATGACGACCGCCACGCCGAGCATGACGCCGAGAATCGAGACGAGCGTGATGACCGAAGCGACGGATCGCTTCGGCTTCAGGTATTTCAGCGCAAGGAAAAGGGGAAAGTTCAAAGACTCACCGAACCTCTCAACTTCTCAACCTCTCAACTTCTCAACGCTCTTAAATATCGACCTCGATGTCGAGTTCGTCAGCCTTTTTCTTCTTGCCTGCGCTCTCCTCGTCTTCGCCCGACGTGATGGCCTTGGCGGCCTTCGTCTGGGTCGTCGGCAGGTAGCGGTAGTAGACCATCATCTGGAGCGCGGCGAGGCACGTCGCCATCGTGGTGGCCTTTTCGCCGCCGCACGTCTGGTCCTTGAACTTCCAGTAGCCGATCGGGCGCGGTTTGCCGTCCGGGCCGGGAATCTTCTCCGGGAGCGTGATGATCGTACGTGGATAGAGGGCCTTCATCGCGAGGTTCCAGTCCTGCCACGACTTCACGTTCGCGGGCGTTGCGCCCTGGCACATGCCGGCCTGGTACTTGCACTGCGCGGCGTAGTAGCAGTAGTACTGCGGGTTCTGCGGCGGCAGGGCCTCCGCGAGCTTCTTGCCCTTCACGCCGTCGAACGAGGGCGACCAGGCGCGCATCGTGTCCAGCGCGGCCTTGACCTCCGGCTCGTTCATGTAGCCGAGCAGCTGCATCGCGAGGCAGCCCGTCGCCGTGAGGCCCGTCGGGGCGCCGCCCGCCGTGTAGTTGAAGCCGCCGTTCTTGAAGTTGCGCGTCTTCAGGCACTTGATGGCCTTCTTGATGCAGGCGTCCAGCCCCTTCGGGTGCATACCCGCCATCTTGCCGGCCTTGAGCGCCTGCAGCGCCCAGCCCGCGTAGGACATGTCGTCGCGCGTCGACTTCCGGTTCATGCCGTAGTCCCAGCCGCCGGTCGGCGACTGGTTGTCGACGATGCGCTGCAGGGTCTGCTCGGCGACGAGTTTCGTGTTCGGGTTGCGTGTCATGCCGTAGGCTTCGCAGAGGGCGTAGGTCGCGATCAGTGTCGCGTACTCGTTGCCGTCCGTCCCCTTGAACGAAACGACCTCCTGGCCGGTCTTGTCCTTGCGCTTCGTCAGCGAATCGATCAGGAACTGCATGGCCTTCTGGACGGTCGGGCCGAACTCCTTCGAGCCGGGCGTCTCGCCGTGGGCGAGGAAGGCGAGAATCGCGAGGCCGGCGTTGGAGATCGGGTTGCCGCCGTTCCCCCAGCTGCCGTTCGGCTGCTGCGTCTTCTTGAGCCACCGCAGGGCCTTCAGCACGGCGCCTTCGGTCGTCGCGTCGCCGTACATGTTGCCGCCGCCTGCGTACTTGGCGATCATGCCAGGCGTCCGCGAACCCGTCATCGAGCGCATCGTGACGGGCGACTTGATGAGCGCGACGGAATCCTGCGCGGCCGGCTTCACCGTGACGGGCTCGGCCGTCGGCGTCGCGCTCGGCGTCACGATGTCCGTGACCGGGCCGACGACCGGCGTGTCGACCACGACGTCGACCATTTCCTCCGGCGGCGTCTGCTCGACGATCTCCTCCGGCTCCTGCTCCTCCTCGAGCTCGGCCTCCTCTTCCTGGGCGCGCGCGACCTCGACCTCGATCTTCTTGCCGACCTGCCCCTGCACCGCCGTCACGACGATGAGGACGATGACGCCGAGAACCGGCAGCGTGATGGCCGCGATCGGGGCGATCAGGCGCTGCAGCTCGGTCTTCGCGAGCTTGAACTCGGCGGAGGAATGCGGCTTCGAGAGGCCGGTCACCATGTCCGCCATGCGGCGGAAGAAGCCCTTCTCCTCGAACGCCGCGTCGATCTCGGCCTTGTGCTGCTCGAACAGCTCCTCCGCGCTCAGCGGGGCCTCCTCTTCCAGCATTTCGTCTTCAACGATTTCGTCTGCCATTTTCAGACCTCCAGACTTTCAAAACCTTCCAAACTTTCCGAACCTCCCAAACCTGCCAAACCCCGCGCGCTCACATCGTGAAGATGCTGACGCTGAACAGGTTGTTCTTGTAGCAGATGTCGAGCGCATCGACCAGCGCCTTGTGGGGCGAGTCCGAGGCGCACCGGATGATGATCGGCGTCTTCGTCGACGTGCGGGCGATCTCGCGCAGGTTCTGGTCGAGCTCCGCCCGGCGCACCTCGCGCTTGTTGTAGACGAGGAGGCCGTTCGCGTCGTGTCCGCGCCCGATCTCGATCGTCACGGTCGTGTCGGACTCGCTGGAGCTCGACGGGCCGGACGACGGGGCGGGACGGTTCGCGTTCAGCTTCGAGAGCGTGTCCTCCTGCTTGATCGTGACGACGAAGAAGATGATGAGCTCGAAGACGACGTCGATCATCGGCGTCATGTCGAGCGCAGGGTTCTCCTGAGGCTTGCGTGCCATGACTTACCTTCCCCTCCTCTTGAGCGCGTCGAGATGCCGGCGGGCGGGATGCCCCGGCTTCGAGCGCTTGTCCTCGGCCGTCGCCATGAACGAGATCTTCCAGATGCCGTTCGCCGTGCAGGCGTTCATGACGCGCGCGACGACCTCGTGGCGCACGTCGTAGTCGGCGCGGATGAGGACGGGGAACTCCCCGACCTTGCGCATCCGCTCCTTCACGCGGCGGCCGATCTCCTCCGGCGTGATGTCGCGGTCGCCCATCGAGATGCGCCCGCGCGGCAGTCGCTTGCCGCGCTTGTCGCGGCTCGCGATGTCAATCTGCATGTGCGTCGGAGGTAGCTCCTCGGGCACGAGCACGATGCCGTGGCGGCCGTCCTCAAGCTCGATCGTCTCGTCCTTGCGCTGCGCTTCGGTCAGCGTGACGACGAAGAAGATGATGAGCTCGAAGACGACGTCGATCATCGGCGTCATGTCGAGGGCCGGATTCTCCTGTGCTTTCCTTGCCATAGTCTCGGTTTGAAATTTCGCCTAATCGAACAATTCGACAATTCGATCATTCGACAATTCGATTATTCAGTTCAGGCCTCCGCCGGGGCTTCTTCCGCGCCCGGATCGACGGCGACGTTGCGGAGGCCGTTCAGGATCTCCATCGTCATCGCGGTCATCTTCAGGATGAGGCGGTTGGCCTTGTTGCGGAGCGAGTAGAAGATCGAGATCGAGGGGATGGACACGATCAGGCCGGCGGCCGTCGTCCAGAGTGCCTGGCCGATCGAGTTCGCGAGCGCGGCCGCGTCGCCGGCGCCGCCGGAGGCGAGCGCCTGGAACGTCAGGATCATGCCTTGCACCGTGCCGAGCAGGCCGAGGGACGGGCCGAGGTTGCCGCACACCGAAATCCAGTTCAGCCGCTGCTGGATCTTCTCCTGCTCCAGGTCGGACGCCGCCGTCACGGCTTCCTGAATGGCCTCGAAGCCTTCCTCGATGTGCTGGAACGCCGCCTTGACGATGGACGCCATCGCGGACGGGTTCTGGTCACAGATCTCCATCGCCTTGACGACGTCACCCTCCATCATCGCGCCCTGCACGCCGTCCATGAGCTTCTTCGGCATGAGCTTGTCGTTCTGGATGAGGATCGCCGAGTCAATCGCGAAGTAGAGCGCGAGCGCGCCGTCGCCGAACAGCGCGAACCACAGCAGCATGCCGACGATGCCCGAACCGAAGACGATCTCGTAGAAGCCGCCGCCGCTGGAACTCTGGGACTTCGCCGCGTTCGTGTCGACCACGTTGCCCGACGCATCGGTGATTTCCTGCCCAAACGACTGGAGGGCTGCCATCGGCGCGACGCACGTTCCCACGAGAATCGACATCGCCATCAGTGATTTCTTGATCTTGTTCATGTTTTTTCCTTTTGGTTGAGAAGTTGAGAGGTTGAGAAGTTGTGAAGTTGAGTAGTTGAGAGCCGCTGTCTTTCGTCTTTTGTCCTTTGTCCGAAATTCGCCAATTCGCAATTCGATCATTCGACCATTCGATTATTCGATCATTCGATCATTCGATCATTTCCTACAGCGCCTTCGCCTGGGCGCGGAGGGCTTCGGCGCGCGCGGACTGGCCGAGCTTGTCGAAGCACTGCGCGGCCTTGATCATCGCCTCGCCGCGCTCGCGGGCGCACGCGGCGTCCTGGTACATGAGGACGACGCGCAGGTAGCCGTCGCGCAGGGCGTCCTTCAGCGCCTCCGGCGCGTCGTTCGACTTCGCGACGATGATGTCGCCGCGCATGACGAGCGCGGCGGCGGACGCCGTGCGGTCGCCGGACGTCGCGGCCTTCTTGAGAAGCCCCTCCAGCTGGTCGTTCTTGCCGAGCTTCAGCAGCGTCTGCCAGTAGGCCGCCGCGAGGTCGCCCGTGTAGGCCGCCTCCTTGTCCGCCGCGACGATCTTCGAGCAGATGTCATACGCCTTCTGGGCGTGGCCCGCCGCGAGGTGCGCCAGCGCGAGATAGCGGCCGGCCGGCTTGTCCCACTGCAGCATGCCGTACTCGTCGACGATCTTCTGAAGGATCGCGATCGCCGCCGCGCCCGAACCGCTCTCGACCATCTGCACGGCCTTGTCGTAGCCCTGCGGCTTCGGGATGTCGAGCGAGACGACATCGTCTTTCTTGCGCTCCATGTCCACCATCGTCTGCCCCTTCTTCACGGACACGACGTACTGCTTGTCGCGCGCGCGCCACTTGATGTCGCCCGTCAGGGACTCGGTTTCGGTGTTGAGCGTACCCTGGACGGCAAAGACCTCCGCCGCTGCGAGGGCCGCCAGACTCATGATCGTCAGTTTGTTCATTTTGTTGCCTTTCATCAGATTTTTATTTCTTGGCCGGCAGATCCGCCTTGGCCTGGTTCATGCAGTTTTGAATCGTCGTGCGCGCCTTTCCGTTCGGGAAGAAGTCGAGATACTGCTCGCCGTAGCGCATGACGAGATCGGCCTGGGCGGCCCCCATCTTCGAGAAGAGCGGCACGAGCGACGCATATGCGCGTTCGAGGTTCGCGAGCTCGCCCGGCTCCATCTTGTCGAACGGATGCGACTCCGTCGCGCCGTGCGACTGGATGAACGCCTGGAACGTCGACGCCGCGCGCCCGCACGTCTCCTTCGCCTCCTCCTTGAGGCCCATCGCCTCCTCGGCGTTCATGCGGTCGACGAGCACGTCGCCGGAGAGGAGGTCGAGCTGATCCTGCTCCCACTGCGGCTTCTTCGCCCAGTACTGGCGCACCTTCTTGAGCGCGCCGATCGCCGCGCCGAAGCACTTGCCGCGCATGACGGCGTCCTTCTCCTGACGGCCCTGGTCGGACGCGACCTCGACGAGCATGAAGTTCGCGTCGGCCGCAATCGCCATGCGCGACATCTTCGGGTCGGCGAGGAAGCGGTCGAGCTGTTCGCGCGCCTCGGCGAGCGAGCCCTGCTTCCACGCGCTCTTCGCGAGGCCGAGCCGCGCCTTCGCGACGGTCGTCGCCGAGTTCGTCCCCGCGAGGCGGATCGCCTTCTCGAACGCCTGCCCCGCGAGATCCCAGCTCTTGCCGTCGATCAGCGCCTCGCCCGCGTTCACGAACTGGTTCGCCGTGTACGCGCCGTCCGTCCGCAGCATTTCGGCGTAGATCTCGGCGCCCTCGCGCTTCATGCCCATCTCGATGAGGTTCTTCGCGAGACGCGGCTTCGCGTTCTTCGCCTCGTCGGAGTCGGGATACTTCTGCGAGAGGCGGTCGAGCGCGTCCTTCGACTTCGCCATGTCGCCGAGCGCCGTGTAGATCGTGCCGAGGTCGACGTAGCAGGACTTCGCGTACTGGCCTTCGGGGTATTCCTTCACGTAGGCCTCGTAGCCGGCGGCCGCGCGCTTGCGGTAGGCCTCCAGGTTCTTCTCGGGACGGTTCATGCGCCGCCAGCAGACGCCGACCATGAACATCGCCGCCTCGCGCAGCTTCCGGTAGCTCGCGGCGTCCTCCTTCGTCGTCGTCGGGTCGGCGAGCGCGGCATCGGCCTCCTTCGCGAAGCCGGAGAAGTTCTTGATCGCGCGGATGATCTGCGCCGTGCCCTGCTTCTCGGCTTCCTCGACTTCGGCGGGATCCGTCTTCTCGGCCGCCGCCGCGAGAATCGCGAGTCCGTCCTTCTGGTACATCTGGGCGAGGTTGAACTGGGCCTGCAGACGGCGGAGTTTCACCGTCTCGACCGCAAGGTACTTCGTCATGCTCTCGATCTCGGCCTTCTTGTCGCCGACCTTGCCGTAGCACGTCGAGAGCTGCGAAAGGGACGTCGCGTAGTGCGCCGAGTTCGTGTAGTATTCGCCGATCAGCTTCCAGAACTTGATCGCGTCGTCGTAGCGGCCGGCCTGCTGGCACTCGTTCGCCTTCGCGGCAGCCATCGTGCCCGCGTTCGTGTGGCGGCGGTAGTTCGTGAAGAACTCGGTGTAGAGGCGGTCGGCGCGCGCCGGATTCCTGTACTGCGACTCCTTCGCCGCGAGGCGGATCGTCGCGTCGCCGGCGGCCATCATGAGGAGGCGGTCCTTGCTGCCCGCGAAGCGCTCGGCGAGGTAGCCCTCGACCGCGTCCGCGTTCAGGCGGTACTCGTCCTTCTTCTTCTGGTCCTTCGTCTGGAGGATGAGGTCAAGGTAGCTCGACGCGATGTTCTCGACGGCCATCACGGACTCCTTGATCTCCGGGTACTTCGCGAGCGCCTGGTAGTAGCCCTCGATCGCCGCCTCGTAGTCCTGCGCGAGGAACTTCTCGTTCGCGTCCGCAAACTGCCGCGCGCGCGCCTTCGCGATCTGCTCCGGCGTGATCTTGCACTTCACCTTCGCGTTGTACTTCGCCTTCGCGAACTCGCTCACCGCCTGGGCGAGGTCGCCCGCCTGCGGCGCCCACGAGGAGGCCTCGTATTCGAGGAAGACCGTCTGGGCCATCGCGAACGCGCCCTTCGCGACCTGCCGCTTGCCGTTCTTGCCGCGCGGGCCGAACATGAGCGTCTTCACCTTCTCGTCGTCGCGCTTCGGCTTCTTGTACTCGGCCTGCGCCTCGTCCCACAGCATCTTCGCCTGGAGGAACATGCACTCCGGGAGCGGCGACTGCTTCAGGAGCCCCATCTTGCCGTCGGGGTCGAACTGGACGATCTGCTCGTGGATCTCCTGCAGCTGGGGCTTGTACTCGTCGATGATCGCCGAGGCCTTGTCGAGGTCGCCCTTCATCTGCTCGATGTGGGCCTTCATCGAGACCGCGCGCCCGAAGTAGACCGGCTTCTCCAGCTGCCAGAGGAGCTTGTCGACGATCTTCTCGGCCGCCTTCAGGCTCGCGTCGCGCGCCTTCTTCTGCTTCGGGTCGGCCTGCTGGTCGGCGAGCCGCAGGTAGAGGTCGACCGTCTCGCAGCCGAGGTTGCACCAGGCGTCGCTGCCCTGCTCCAGCTGGGAGAGGAGCGACTCGTAGCGCTGGGCCGCCTTCGCGTACTGCTTGTCGCCCGCGAGAAGCTGGCCGTAGGCGTAGCACGCCTCCAGGTAGAACTTGCGGATCTCGGCCGGCGGCTTCGCGAAGACCTTGAAGAACTCGTCGTAGATCTTCATGCACTCCGGCTTCTGGCCGCGCCCGAAGTAGTTGTTCGCCATCTCGAGGCGCGCCGCCCAGTACTTCGTCGACTTGCGGTCGGGCAGGGACGCGATCTTCTTCTCGGCCGCGTCGAACTGGCCAAGCGCGAGCATGCCGCGGATCTCGATCGCGAAGAAGCGCGCCTCGGACTCGGGCCACCTCTTCTTTGTCGCCTCGATCAGAGGCCCCGCGAGGTCGGGATACCCGTAGTTCACGAGGGCCTCGACATAGCTCATCTCGGCCTCAAGTTCGGGGTTCTCCTTCGGGGCTTCGGCCGCATTTGCGGCCTGTTCCTCGGCGAAGAGCGGCGACGTCGCAAACGCCGCCAGTGCGATGATTGTAGAAACCTTGGATGTCATGGTGTGATGATTATACTACATTTTGTGTCCGAAATGCAAGCGACACCGGGGCCGTACCTCTTGCGCCCACCATCTCCCAGCCGCCGCCTTGCGGCTACGGCATCAGCCGCCGGAGCGAGGCGAACTGCGCGAAGAAGCCGGGATACGATTTCGCCGCACAGGCCGTATCGTCGATTTCGACAGGGGCGTCCGCCACGGTCGCGCCCACGGCAATCGACATTGCGATGCGGTGGTCGGCAAATGAGCGGAACGCGCCGCCCGTGAGCGGAGCCATCCGTCCATGCACGACAAAAGCCTCTTCCGAAACGGTCGTCTCGACACCGAAGCGCGTCAGCACGTCCGTCATCGCGGCCACGCGATCCGACTCCTTGAGACGCAACCGCCGAATGCCCGTGAAGCGCGTTGCGCCCGTACGCCTCGCCGCGACGACCGTCAGGACGGGGAAGATGTCGGGACAGGCATCGATGTCAATCGTCACGTCGTCCACGCGAGCAAAGTCCTTCAGAATCCTGACAATGGCACGGTCGGGCTGACGTGAGTCCGCCGACAGGCCCGCCTCACAGGCGTCCGTCAGGCGAATCGCATTGCCGAACGCATTCATCGCGAGCGGAAACGCCGCGCCCGACCAGTCCGTCTCAATGTGCGGGCCGTCCACTGGCGCGCGAAACCGCTGATGACCCGCCACGCGAAAGCCCGTCGCCGTCTCGTCGATGACGACGCCATAGGCACGCAGGACGTCCAGCGTCATGTCGACGTAGCCGCGCGAGGCGAGCGGCGAGGTCAGGCGAATCTCGGAATCGCCGGCCAGCAGCGGCAAGGCGAGGAGCAGCCCGCTCACGAACTGCGAAGAGACGTCGCCGGGCAGTACCTGAACGCCCGGTTCGAGTTTCGCGTAGTCGATCTGCGGACGTGTCGCGAGTCGGCCTTTCATCACCCAGTTCGGCGTCACGCCGAGCGCGGCGACGACCGGGCCCAAAAGCCGCCGCGTCGTTCCCGACTCGCCGCAGTCTAGCGTCACGGGCAGCCCCCCGATACCCTGTGTGCCCGTGTCCCGTGTGCGCGGCGTTTCCCGTGCCTCCTTGTCCCGTGCGCGCGGCGTTTCCCGTGCCTCCTTGTCCCGTGCGCGCGGCGCAAGCCGTGCGTCGAGTGCCGTCAGGCATCGCTTCGTCGCGCAAATGTCGTCGCAGTCTTCGGCGATCGGCGCCAGACACGCCGTACGCCCCGCGAGAAACTCGGCGATCAGCACGCGGTGCGCGTGCGATTTCGAGACGGGCACCGTCATCGTGCCGCGCCGCAGACCGGGTTCGAGTCGGGTCACAGGGCCTCCTTTTCGAGGTCAATCGGCACGGCGCGCACGTCGCCCCAACCGCACGGCAACGCAAACGTGACGACCGCGCCCGCGCGCTTCTTGTCGCCCTTCATGAGCGGCACAAGCGCAGCGAGGGACAGGCCCCTCGGCAACGCCGTCGGCAGCCCCACTGCGGCAAACCGCGCCGCCAGCTCGTCCGGCCACCCCGCTGGGGACAGACCCCGGCGCGCCGCAATCCGCGCCTCCTCGACGCACCCAATCGCCACGGCCGAGCCATGCGAAACCGCGTAGTTCGTCGCCTTTTCGATTGCGTGGGCGACCGTGTGCCCGCAGTTGAGCAGAAGTCGCCGCCCCAGCCGCTCGAACGGGTCTTCACGGACGATTCCGACCTTGACGGCGAGATTTCGCGCGATTTCAGCCGCTTTTGGCACGTTTTCTGAAGTTTCGCCGGGGACAGGCCCCGTTTCTTGGGGGAAGCAGTTGCAAAACCCCGGTCGCGACAAGCGCGACCCTCCCGTATCTTCGCAAGATCGCAAAAATCCGGCGTTTTTCGGGAGGGACGGGCTTGTCCCGTCCGCAACCGCGAAGGTTTTGCAACTGCCTCGGGGGGCTGTCCCCACGGAAATGATCTCGTGCTTGATCATTTCGGCCTTGCCGTCGCGCAACGTCGCGGGCGGCAACGTCGCGAGCAACGCGACGTCGATGACGACGAGCTTCGGCGCGTGGAACGCCCCGGCGAGATTCTTGCCCTCCGGCAGATCGCACCCCGTCTTCCCTCCTGTCGAGGCGTCCACCATCGACAGCAAAGTCGTCGGCACGTTGATCCAGTCGATTCCGCGCATCCACGTCGCCGCCGCGAACCCCGTGAGGTCCCCCGTCACGCCGCCGCCAAGCGCCGCCACCGTGTCACGGCGACCGAGGCCCGCACGGGCGAACGCGCCCCAGAGCGACGTCACCGTGCCGATTGTCTTGTGCTGTTCGCCAGACGGAATCGTCGCAATCGGATCGATGCCCAGTTTCTCCGCCCACAGGGAGGCCACGGTCGCGTCCGCCACAACGGGACGCCCCGCCAAGAAGACGCGCGCGAGCCCCTCGCCGCAGAGGACAAGCGAATCGCCAAGGTCGAACCATCCCGCGATGCGGTTCGGAAACGAGGCGTAATGCGCCGCGCGCTCCCTCGCCCGGTCACCCAGCGGACGCATCCCCTGCGCCGCGCCGAGACGGCGCGCGAGCTCGTCGTCCGACGGCGTGTCAAGGCAAATCACCGTTCCCGTCTTTTCGCAGAACGCGCGGTTGGCCTCCCGCAACAGCGTGCCGCCGCCGAGGGCGACGACGCCCGCGTCCCTGATCTGGGTCAGCGTCTGCGCTTCGAGATCGCGAAACGCGGCTTCGCCCTGCGTCGCGAAGATTTCGGGGATGGTCTGGCCGGCGACCCGGACGATCTCCGCGTCAAGGTCGACAAACGAAACGCCAAGCGCCGTCGCGAGACGGCGTCCGAGCGTGGTCTTGCCCGAAGCGGGCGCTCCTGTGAGAAAAATCATGCGGCGTATTATACCAAAGTTGACGGAGCGTCCGTCACACGCCCCAGATGCGCCGCTGTTCGCGGGCCTGCGCCTGGAGCATCGAGAAGCCGTTCTCGACGCGGCAGCCCGCCGCCGCCGCGCGCGCGAGGAGCGGCGTCACCTCCGGCACGTAGCCGAGGTCGTAGACAAGCTCCTTGCCCGAAAAGGCGTAGTCGGGAATCGGATCGGCCGGCGTCGCGTTGATCAGGATGTCGAAGCCCGGACGCGGCGTCCGCCGGTGGAAGACCTCGAACCGCACGCCGAGCGCGCGGAGCGCGACCTTCACGGCCTGCGCCGCGCCGCCGTCGCCGAGAACCGCCGCCGTCTTGCCGCGCACGTCGCCCGCAAAGGCGACCAGCGCCTCGGAAAAGCCCGCGACGTCCGTGTTGGAGCCGACGTACTTGCCGGCCACAAGCGTGACCGTGTTGACCGCGCCGACCTTCTTCGCCAGCGGGTCGATGCGGTCGAGGAGCGGCATGATCGCCTGCTTGTGCGGAATCGTGACGGCAAGCCCCTTCATCCCCATCGCCTTCATGAAGTCGAGGGCCTCTTGCGCCGTCTGGGACGGGAACGGCACCATCACCGCGTCCTCGTCCTCGGCGGCGAACGCGGCGTTGTGCAGTTCGGGCGAGCGCGTCTTCTTGAGCGGCCAGCCCGTCACGCCGTAGAGCGCGGCATCGCGCGTCACCGCGCGGAAGCGGTACGTCCGCACCAGCTCCTCCGGCGAGATGTGGCCGATCGCCTCCAGCCCGCCGACCGAGCAGTACGTCCAGAGCGAATGCGTCCGCCCCGCGAGGACGCGCGAGGCAAGCCCCTGCGCCCCCATCGCGAGCGTGACGTGCGGCACGTCCGTCAGGTCTTTCGTCTCCGCGAAGAGCCGCGCGACGTCCGCCATCGACTTCGGCTGGAACGCGACCTTGGCAATCGCGCCCGCCTTTCCCGACAGCGCACGGCATTTCGCCGGCAGGTTCTTCACGGGCCCCTTGAAGTTGTGCACGGGGTTGATGAGCCGTCCGTCCGACAGCACCGTGTGGTCGATGTCCTGCGTGAAGATGACCGGCACGCCCTTCGGAAGGAGTTTCGGAAACTCTTTCGCCCGCGCGCGTTCGGACGGCTTCAGGAGGTCGATGCGCAGCTCGACCATGTCCGTAAAATAGCGTTGTGAAGCGTACTGCGCCAAGTCCTCCGCGAGCGTCTTGCCCGTCAACGTGAGGCAGATGCGCGGGCGCGCCGCCTCGTCCGCAAGAATCGCGTCCGCCAGCACGAACGCCGCCGCCGCCTCGACGACCGGCACGGCGCGGCGCACGATGCACGGGTCGTGGCGGCCCTTCATCGCGAGCCGCGCGGGCTTCATCGTCGCGAGGTCGACCGACCGCTGTTCCCGGTAGATCGTCGGCGTCGGCCGCAGCGCGACATGGAACGTGACGGGCATGCCGCTCGTGCGACCGCCGAGGATGCCGCCCTGCCGGTTCGTCTTCGTGCGCACACCGTCCTTGCCGACGACAAAGGCGTCGTTGAATGCGCTGCCGAGGAGATCCGGCGCACGAAGCCCGTCGCCGAAGCTCACGGCCTTCACGCCGGGAATCGCGAAGAGCGCGGCGGAGAGCTCCGATTCGAGTCCGTCGAAGAGCGCGCCGCCCAATCCCGGCGGCAGTCCCGTCACCGTGCCGCCGACCCAGCCGCCGACGGAATCGCCCGCGTCGCGCGCCGCCTCGATTTCGCGCACCATCTGCCGTTCGCCCGTCTGGCCGTGGATCGACTCGACGGACGCCGTGACCTCGATGCCGCGCGCCGCGAGGAGCTGCTTGCAGAGCCCGCCCACCGCGCAGACGGCCGCCGTGAGGCGTCCCGAGTTCTTGCCGCCGCCCGTCGGGATGACGCCCGTCTCGACCCACTGGCCGAAGTCCGCGTGGCCGGGACGCGGCACCGTGCGCGCCGTGCCGTAGTCGCGCGGCCGCGCGTCGGCGTTCGCAATCTCGCCGCAGACCGTCCCGCCGGTCGTGACGCCGCCCGCGACGCCCGACGTGAAGACGACGGCATCCGTCTCGCGCCGCTGGGTCGACAGCCGGTCGCGGCCCGGCGCACGCCGCTCCATGAACGCCGCGAGGGCCGCCGCATCGACGGCGAAGCCCTTCGGGAACCCTTCCAGCGAAAACCGGATCGCGCGCGCATGCGATGCGCCGCGCACCTCAAGCTTCAAGCATTTTCCGAACATCTTTCCCTCTTCCGCTAACGGCTCGCAAGCGCGAGCTTGATGACCTGCTCGACCGAATCGGCGGCAGGGTTCTTCGCGAGGATGTCCGTCACCATCTTCGCGCTCGTCTCGTCGCCGAAGCCAAGCGCGCGGAGCGCGGCGACCGCATCGGCGGCAACCGGCGAGGCGACCGAACCGTCGCCCCCGCGCGCCGCGAACGCGAGCGCGTCCACCTTGTCCTTCAGCTCGACGCAGATCTTCTCCGCCGTCTTCTTGCCGACGCCCTTCACCGCCGCGAGCCGCTTCGCGTCCCGCGCCGCGATCGCGAGCGCAAGTTCGCCGACGGACGCACCCGAAAGGATCGCGAGCGCAATCTTCGGCCCGACGCCCGAAACGCCCGTCAGCTTCACGAACAGCTCGCGCTCGTTCGCCGTCGCGAAGCCGAAGAGCAACTCGTCGTCCTCGCGTACGCAATGGTACGCGAGAAGCTTCGCCTCCGAACCCTCGCGCGGCAGCTTCTCGTAGGTCGAAATCGGGATCAGCAGCTCATAGCCGACGCCCGCCGCCTCAATCACCGCGCGCGTCGGCGCCTTTTCGACTACGATGCCTCGGATATGGGCGATCACGGGCTTCTCGTCACTCCGCCCCCAGCGCGAGGCCGATCTTCGCGAGATCCTTCGCGTCCAGCGCGTAGACGGGATCGATCTCGATCGGCAGATCCTTCGGAATCGTCACGCCGATCTCGGCGAACCATTTCGCCCACTTCGCCCGCAGGTCAGCCCGGCACGTCGCGGGCGAGTCGTTGCCCTCGGCGTTCTTGACGGGCGAGAACTCCTCCTTCGGATCGAACGCGAGGAACGCCGCGCGTTTCGCCTTCGGCAGGATGTCGAAGATGAACTTCTCGAACTTGTAGCCGTTGGGCTCCTTCGGCTGGACGACCTTGCCGTCCGAGACGAACGGGATCTTCTTGAACGCGAGGTGGAGCGGCATCGCCTTCGCCGCCTCGCGCGCGAGGAACGCACGGTCGAAGACGTGAATCGCCGGCGAGCCGTAGAGGAAGTAGAGCTTGCCGTCCTTCTCGCGCAGGCACTGCTCCTTCGTCATCTCGGTGTACTCGACCATGCGGTAGGTCTTGCCGAACTGCATCGGGATGCCGACCTTCTCGAACGGATCGCGCTTCGCGCAGAGCTTGAGCGAATACTCCGACTTCTGGAGCACGTGATAGCCGATGAACGCCGGGTCGGCGATCTCGACGAGCGGATTGTCGACCTGGAAGAAGAAGACGGACTTGATGCCGCGCGCGCGCATGTCGTCCAGCGCGCCCGACCGCCGCAGCGCCGCGAGCAGGCCGCCGTGCCCGTCCGGGCTCATGAAGATGTGTCCGGGACGGTCGAGGATGATCTTGCCGTCCTTCGTCATGCCGGGCCACATGCCCTGCGTGAAGAAGAAGACGTTCTTCGGGTCGAGGCCGAAGAAGTCGTTCTCCTCGAAGCAGCGCTGCGTCGCCGCGTTGTTCGCCTCGCTCGTCATCACGTAGAACGGAATCGTCGCGCCGTAGCGGATCGACCGTGCGAGAATCTTGCGCGCGTGGAAGTAGAAGAGCGGCGCGCCGGTGATCGGGCCGATCGAGAAGCAGCCCTTCGGGCCGTCGTAGCCGAGGCGCGAGCCCTGTCCGCCCGCGACGAGGAGCGCCGCGACGCGTCCGGCCCGCAGCTCCTTCTCGCCGGCGGCGATCGCCTTCTTCAGGGCCGCGCCCGACAGCTCGGCGACCTTCGGCGCCAAGCCCGTCGAGGAATCGAAGCGGTCGCCGCCCGTCTCCAGCGCGGCCGCGCACTGCTTCAGGCTCTTCGGCTCGATCGTCGCGATCTGCGCGAGCAGTTCCTTGCGCTCGTTCTTCGCGAGCCTCTTCCAATAGGCGAGCACATGCTCCTGCCCGCACGACTTCAGCAGCCTCTCGGCCTCGGTGTAGTTCATCGTCTGGTCTCCCGTTTGCTCTCTCGTTGTCGTTGTTTTCCTTACAGGCTCCTTGGCAGCTCCTCCAGCGAGTAGCACTCGATCGTGTCGCCGACCTGGAAGCCCTCGTAGTTCGCGAAGCACACGCCGCATTCCTGCTGGCCCGTCACTTCCTTCACCTCGTCCTTGAAGTGGCGCAGCGTCTGAACCTTGCCGTCCCACACCTGCGCCTTGTTGCGGAGGATGCGGAAGCGCTCCTTGGCGACGAGCCGGCCGTCAAGCATCTGCGAGCCGGCAATCTTGCCGAGCTTGCCGATGTCGTAGATCGCCTTGATCTCGGCGTGGCCGAGGACGACCTCCTTGTACTCCGGCGGCAGCAGGTCGAGCATGCAGTTCTTGACGTGATCCAGAAGCTCGTAGATGATGCGGAAGGAGTTGATCCGGACGCCGTCGTGGCGCGCCTGCTGCTGGACGCCCGAGTCGTTGCCGATGTCGAAGCCGACGAGGATCGCCTTGCCGGCGGCGGCGGACTTGACGTCCGTCAGCGAGACGTTGCCCGTGCCCGTGCCGATGATGTTGAGGCCGACCTTCTCGGACTTGATCTCGTTCAGCGCCTGCACGATCGCCTCCAGCGAGCCCTGCGTGTCGGACTTCACGATCACGTTGAGCTCGCGCTTGCCCTCGGCGGCCATCGCGCTCATGAGCGCGTCCAAGGTCGCGGCCTTCGAGGTCGAGAGGGCCTCCTCCTTCTTCTCCTGCGCGGTCTGCTCGGCGAGCGTGCGCGCGCGCTTCTCGTCCAGCATGACGCGGAACTCGCTGCCGGCCTCCGGCACGCCCGACAGGCCCGTGCACTTCACCGGCGTCGCCGGAGGGGCCTCCTTGATGCGGCGGCCGTGGTCGTCGATGAGCGCGCGCACCTTGCCGAAGTGCTCGCCGATGAGGATCGCGTCCCCGACCTTGAGCGTGCCGCCCGTGACGAGCAGCGTCGCGCACGGGCCGAGGCCCTGCTGCAGCTCGGACTCGATCACGAAGCCGTTCGCACGGCGGTTCGGGTTCGCCTGAAGCTCCAAGACTTCCGCCTGCACGAGGATGTTCTCGAGGAGCGCGTCGACGCCGAGGCCCGTCACGCCCGAGACGGGGCAGCAGATGATGTCGCCGCCCCAGTCCTCCGGCGTCAGCCCCTTCTTCTGGAGCTGCTGCTTGACGCGGTCGACGTTCGCCGTCGGCTTGTCGGCCTTCGTGATCGCGACCATGATCTGCACGCCCGTCTGGCGGCAGACCTTGATGCACTCCTCGGTCTGCGGCATGATGCCGTCGTCGGCCGCCACGATGAGGACGGCGATGTCGGTGATCTGCGCGCCGCGCGCCCGCATCGCGCTGAACGCGGCGTGGCCGGGCGTGTCGAGGAACGTGATCTTCTTGCCCGCGATCTCGACCTGGTAGGCGGAGATCTGCTGGGTGATGCCGCCGGCCTCGCCCGCCGCGACATGCTCCTTGCGGATGTAGTCCATCAGCGTCGTCTTGCCGTGGTCGACATGGCCGAGGAACGTGACGACCGGCGCGCGCGGCTTCAGCGTCTCGGGCGGATCCTCCGGGATGAGGTCATCCGCGTCGATCGCCTTCAGGACGGGCTTCGCCGCCGCCTTGTCGCGGGCGTGCTCGATCGTCACCTTGAAGCCGTACTTCTGCGCGACCTTCGTCGCGACGTCCGGCTCGACGCGCTGGTTGATGGACGCGAGGACCTTCAGCCCCATCAGGTCGGCGATGAGGCGGTTCGGCTTGATGTTGAGCTTCGCCGCGAGATCCTTCACGATCACCGCGCCGCGAATCGAGATCTCCTTGTTCGCCTCGTCAACGGAAATGCGGCTGCCCTGCTCCATCACCTTCGGCGCCACCACGCGCGGCGCGCCCTTGTCAAAGCCCTTGCCGCCCTCGCGGTCCTTCCGGCCCTTGCCGCCGTCACGTCCGGCGCCGCCCACGGAAATCGTGGGCTTCGGCGGCTTCGGCTTCGGGGCGGCCGCGACGGAAATCGAGATCGTCGCCGCCGGCCGCGCGTGCTGAAGCGGACGGAACCCGGCCGCCGTCAAGCCCGTCTTCGCGGCGGAGATCGTCGGAATGACCTTCGGCTTCACGCCCGGCGCCATGCGGATCTTGGGAGGTTGAGAAGTTGAGGGGGTGAGAGGTTGAGAGGTGGAATTCGAGGATGGCGTCGCCTCTCTCGTCCCTCGCGTCCCTTCCGTCTCTCTCGTCACGACAGCCGCCGCCGGAGCCGCCATCGCCGCGACCATGACGGGCTTGCCTTCCGCCGCGTCTTTCGCGATCTTCAGGTGCTCGGCGAGCTTCGCCTTCTGCGCGGCGAAGAACGCGGCGTTCAAGTCGGCCACGCGCTTCGTCTTGGCGGCGCGCGCCGCCGCGACGTCGGTCTTCGGCGCGTTCGCGAGCGCCAGCTTCAGCGCGGCGAGTTCGCCTTCCTCGACCGAGCTGATCGCGCTCGTGACCTCGACGCCGGCCTTTTCGGCCACGCGCAGCACCTCGGCGCTCGTGAGCCCCGCCTCCTTGGCAATTTCACAGACTCTCATGGGTTTAGGCTTCCTCTCCCTCGTGCGCATCCGCCGTCAGCGCCGCCACGGCCTTCGCCGCCGCGTAGACGCCCTTCGCCGTCACCTCGTCGAGGCCCGTCGCCGCGATGAAGCTCGCCTCGTCCTCCTCCGCGATGCCGTCCACCGTGAGGTAGCCCGCGTCGGCCATCTGCGTCGCGACCGCCGTCGAGACGGAGAACATCTCGGCGAGCTCCTTGATGGCTGCGGCCTTCTGGTCCTCGAACGAGGCCGTCGCCATCGACTTCTTCACCTCGACGTGCCAGCCCGTCAGCTTCGTCGCGAGGCGCACGTTCTGGCCGCGCTTGCCGATCGCGAGCGAGTACTGGTCGGCCGCCGCCGTGCAGCGCACCGTGTTCGGCACCGACGGGTCGATCTCGATGGACTCCAGCTTCGCCGGCGCGAGCGCCTGGGCGACGTACTGGCGGATGTCCTCGTTCCAGCGCACGATGTCGATCTTCTCGCCGGAGAGCTCGTTGACGATCGACCGCACGCGGCTGCCGCGCTGGCCGACGCACGCGCCGACCGGATCGACCGACTCGTTCGACGTGCGCACCGCGAGCTTCGCCCGGTAGCCGGGGTCGCGGCTCACGCCCATGATCTCCACGACGCCGTCGGCGATCTCGCTCACCTCCAGCCTAAACAGCGCCTCGACGAACTTGCCGTCGGCGCGCGACAGCGTCACGGACGGCCCCTTCGCATCGGGATCGACGCGCTTGATGATCGCGCGGATCGGGTCGCCGACCTGATAGTCCTCCGTCGGGATGCGCTCCTTCGCCGGCAGCACCATTTCGGTCTTGCCGACCGTCACGTAGGTGTCGCGGTGGACGACGGCGGAGACCGTGCCGGACACGATGTCGCCGATGCGGTCGCGGTATTCGCTGAAGGTGTTCGTGCGCTCGGCTTCGCGGATCTTCAGGTTGATCATCTGCCGCGACATCTGCGCCGCGATGCGGCCGAGGCGCGACGCCGGCATCTCGACCTCGATCGTCTCGCCTTCCGCCACGGGGTTGCCGTGGTTGTAGCGCGTCGCGCGCGCCGTCGAGATGAAGCCGACGCCCGTGTCTTCGTCGGACACGACAAGCGTGTCGTAGACGTGGAGTGAAAGATCCTTGCGGTCGATGGCGACGCGCAAGTCGTTCGTCACGGTTGAATTCTTGCGGGCCGCCTGGGCAATCGCCTGCTCAATCGCCGTCAGGACGATTTCGCGGCTCACGCCACGCTCACTCTCAATATGCTGCACGACCGCGAGCAGCTGACTGTTCATCGCCATTTTTCACTCCTTTTTTCTGTCAAAAATCAAAACACGCCCTTCGGTCGATCCGCTGGATCACCGAAAAGACACGCATAGAATACCCTTTCTGTCCGAAAATGTCAATGAGGCCCCGTTTCGCCCGACACGAAATCAGCAGCCCAGGAACCGCAGGTAGCCGCGCACGAGCGCGGAACCGTAGAACATCCAGACAAGACAGCCGAGGCAGATGTACGGCCCGTAGGGAATCTCGACGAACCGCCCGAACCTCGTCTTCGACAGCGCAATCATCGAAAGCCCCACGACCGAGCCGAAGACGGACGAGAGAATCAGCGTGACAAGCACGGCAACCGGCCCGAACAGCGCGCCGACCGCCCCCATCAGGAAGACGTCCCCAAGCCCCATCGCCTCGCGCCTAAACGCCTTCGAGCCGAGATAGCGAATCAGCCAAAGAAGGCCAAAGCCGAAGGCAAGACCCGTAAGAGAGTTCAAGAGAAACGAAAGGCGCAAGAGCAAGGGGCCCTCGCCACCGTAGGCGAAGTTGAAGGCCGTGAAGGCGAGAGCTTCCGTCACGCCGAGAATCATGCCCCCCACCGTCACGAAGTCCGGCAGCAGCTTGTGGTCGAAGTCAATCATCGAACCGACAATCATCAGGGAAATCCAGATCCACATGACAACCAGATTCAGCACGAACGGACAACGCCAAAGCGGCTCGCCTCCGATGAAGACAAGCCCGTACTTGTAAAACGCCGCGAGAAAGAGGCAGCCGCCGAGAAGCTCGACGAGAATGTAGCGCGGCGAGATCGGCGCGCGGCAGTTCGCGCACCTGCCGCGCAGGGCGAGCCACGAGAGGATCGGGATGTTCTGGTACCAGCGGATTGCCGCGCCGCAGTTCGGGCAGTGCGACGGCGGACGCACGATCGACTCGCCGCGCGGCACGCGCCAGATGACGACGTTCAGAAAGCTCGCGACACACGCGCCGAACGCGAAGCTGAACAGCGACAGAATCGGCAGAAGCGTCTCACCCGTTCTCATCTCTCATCCCCCAACACCTCATCCCTCACCTCTCATCCCTACTCCGCCTTGAGCGCGCGCCCCATCATCGCCGCGCACGCCTCTTTCGCGTCAAAGCCCTCATAGCAGAGCGCGTAGACCAGCTCGCAGATCGGCATCTCGACGTGCAGACGTTCGGCGATCTCGTGGACGACCTTCGAGTTCCAGACGCCCTCGGCGACCATCTGCATCGAGCCGAGGATCGCCTCGATCTTCTCGCCCTTTCCGAGGCGTTCGCCGACCGCATGGTTGCGCGAGTGGACGGACGTGCAGGTGACGATCAGGTCGCCGATGCCCGCAAGCCCCGACAACGTTTCGGGACGTCCGCCATAGGCCAGCACGAACCGCTTCATCTCGACGAGGCCGCGCGTGATGAGCGCCGCGCGCGTGTTGTCGCCATAGCCCATGCCGTCCGAACAGCCGACGGCGATCGCGAGGACGTTCTTGACCGCGCCGCCGATCTCGACGCCGACGGGATCCGCCGACGTGTAGACGCGGAAGCGCGGGCCCGACCAGATCTCCTGCACGCGCTTCGCCTTTGCCGCGTCCGTGCACGCCGCGACAATCGCCGTCGGGATGCCGCGCGAAACCTCCTCGGCGTGCGTCGGCCCGGCGAGCGCGACGAGGGGGCCTGTCCCCAGGATTTCAGCGCCCAAGTCCGTCATGCGGCGGTTCGTCTTCTCGCAGAGGCCCTTCGTGATGGAGACGACGAGCATGTCCGGCGTGATGAGGCCCCTGAAGCCGCTGACGACGGACGTGAAGTATTTCGACGGCGGCGCGAGGACGACGACTTCCGCCCCCGTCACCGCCTCGGCGCGGTCGGCCGTCAGCCGGAGGTTCGCGGGCAGTTCGACGCCCTTCAGGAACTTCTCGTTCCGCCGCGTCCGCTTCATTTCCTCGATATAGTCGGGAAACGCGCCCCAGAGCGTCACGTCATGTCCGTAGCCCGCCAGGAGGAGCGCATTCGCCGTGCCCCATCCGCCATCGCCAATCACTGCAATCTTCATGTTCCGTATTATATCAAAACCAAGGCACGTCCGCCGTTCACGCCGTGCGCCAGAGGTCCTTCAAGTAGTCGAGCCCGCGCTTCAGGGCTTCGGGCGTCACGTCGGCGTGCGGTTCGAGGACAAGATGGCGTGCGGCATGGGCCACGGACGCCAACGCGGCGAAATCGACCTGCCCTTCGCCGGGCGGAAGGTGGTCGTCGCCGCCGCGCGAATCGTTGAGATGGAGACCGAGGGGCGGCACACACGGGCTGAACGCCAGCTCCGCCGAGGCCCATCCGTTCGCCTGCCGCACGTAGGCGTGGCCCGTGTCCAGCCACGGCCGCACCCAGTCGCCCGCGAGCGCCCGGATCTCGTCCTCGTTCGGGAAGCCCTCAAGATACGGCAGGTTCTCAAGCCCCAGCCGCACGCCGTTCCTCTCCAGCTCTGGTGTCAGGCAATCCAGCTCACGGCGAAAGACGTCGACGAGACGCCATCCGAGGCGGCTCCGCTTCCTGAGGCGATTGCACTTGAAGACGGTGCGGCATGGCACGCGCCCCGCATGGAGCACGACGGCATCCGCCCCCATCTCCGCCGCGAACGCGATGTTCTTTCGCACATGCACACGGGCGAGCGCGCGCGCGGCCTCGTCGAAATCGGCAAGGAGGTAGAGCTCCGGGTAGCCGCGCGGTGCGGAGAGCGGCACGGGACAAAAGGCGTGGATCGAGCCGACGGGCATTTCGTCCAGCCGCGCCTTGAATCCGCGCACCTGTTCGGCCGTCGTGTGAAAGCCAAGCTCAAGCGCGTCGAAGCCGAGCGCCTGCGCCTCGTCGGCAATCGCCTCGCCAGCCGCAAGCCGACGGTTGTTCCAGTTGGTGGAGAGCGCGAACGTCATTTAAGCGAATACCTGCCAAATGAACCCTACCACTCGAACCCTATCACTGGGGTCTGACCCTTTTTGAAACGCGAGGCGCGGCAAATCGTGCCGCGCCCCTGCGTTTCTGCCGCTTCAGCCGAGGAGGTCTTCGCCGCCGTCGCCGCTCGACGCGGGCTCGCTGCCCATCGTCTCGTCCGAGTTCTGGATGTCGTCGCCGTCCGCCGAGGTGTCGCCGTTGTCCGCGACGAGCTTCGGCTCGCCGAGGTCGTTCTCGCCGTCCTCCTCTTCGCCGGGCAGGCCTGCCGCCGGGATGCCGTAGAGCTCCTCGTGCTTCTGGCGCTGCTCCTCCTTGAGCTTGTCCATCTCCTCGTCGCTGATCGCGTCGCAGAGCGGCACGAGCTTGAGGTAGCGGTGCATCGGGAAGCCGGTGCCGCCGGGGACGAGGTGGCCGAGGATGACGTTTTCCTTGAAGCCCCGGAGCTCGTCGACCTTGCCCATCGTCGCGGCCTCGGTGAGGACGCGCGTCGTGTCCTGGAAGGACGCCGCCGAGATGAACGAGTCGGTCTCCAGCGCGGCCTTCGTGATGCCGAGGAGCGCGGGCTGGGCCTCCGCCGGACGGCGGCCCTCGTTCATCATCTCCTCGTTGACGCGCAGGAACGTCTGGCGCGTGACCTGCTCGCCCCAGAGGAAGTCCGTGTCGCCGGGGTTCGTGATGCGCACCTTGCGGAGCATCTGGCGGACGATGATCTCGATGTGCTTGTCGTTGATCTCGACGCCCTGCAGGCGGTAGACCTGCTGGACTTCGTTGACGAGGTACTTCTCGAGCTCCTGCGGGCCGGAGACCTCCAGGATCTCCTGCGGGATGACCGGACCTTCGGTGAGCTGCTGGCCCTTCTTCACGCGGTCGCCCTTGAAGACGACGATCTGCTTGCCCATCGGGATCAGGTGCTCCTCGACAAGGCCCGTCACGTCGTCCACGACCTTGATGCAGCGCTTGCCGCGCACGTTCTCGCCGAAGTCGATGACGCCCTCGATCTTCGCGATCTCGGCGGCGTCCTTCGGCTGGCGCGCCTCGAAGAGCTCGGCGACGCGCGGCAGGCCGCCCGTGATGTCGCGGGTCTTCGCCGCCTCGCGCGGGGTCTTCGCGAGCAGCATGCCGGCCGTGGCCTTCATGCCGTCGCGCACCATGACGATCGCGCCCGTCGGGACGTCGTGCGAGTCGAGCATCTTGCCCTCGGCGTCGCGGATCTCGATGCGCGGGTGGAGGTTCGACTCGGAGGTCGGCAGCACGACGAGCGTCTTCGCGCCGGTCGCGCGGTCGGTCTCGGTCTTGACCGAGATGTCCTCCTCGAAGTCCACAAAGACGACATCGCCCGCCGCCTCGGAGAGAACCGGCACGGAGTGCGGATCCCACACGGCGACCTTCTGGCCCTTCTTGACCGCGTCGCCGTCCTCGATGAGGAGCGTCGTGCCCATCTGGAGCTGGTAGGTGTCGAGCTTCACGCCCGTCTTCGAGTAGATCTCCAGCGAGCCGTTCTTGTTGAGGACGACTTCCTTGCCCTCGTCGTTGCGCACCTTGCGGATGTCGACGAACTTCGCGACGCCGTCGTTCTTCAGGACGATCTCCGGCTTCGCCGCCGTCGCAGACGCCGTGCCGCCGATGTGGAACGTCCGCATCGTCAGCTGGGTGCCCGGCTCGCCGATGGACTGCGCGGCGATGATGCCGACCGCCGTGCCGATCTCGACCTGCTTGCCCGTCGAGAGGTCGCGGCCGTAGCACTTCGCGCACATGCCGTGCTCCGCGTCGCAGGTGAGGCCGGAGCGGATCCAGATCTTCTCCAGTCCGCAGGCGTTGATCTTCGCGCACGCGGCCTCGTCGATGATCTCGTTCGCCGGGACGATCGTCTCGCCCGTCTTCGGGTCGGTGACGGCGTAGAGGGCCGTGCGGCCGAGCACGCGGTCGCCGAGCGTCACCTTGACCTCGTCGCCCTCGATGATCGCCTCGACCTCGATGCCGTTGACGGTGTTGCAGTCCTCCTGCGTGATGATGACGTCCTGCGAGACGTCCACGAGCTTGCGCGTGAGGTAGCCCGCGTCGGCCGTCTTGAGGGCCGTGTCCGCGAGGCCCTTGCGGGCGCCGTGCGAGGAGATGAAGTACTCAAGCACCGACAGGCCCTCGCGGAAGGACGCGGTGATCGGACGCTCGATGATGTCGCCGTTCGGGGCGGCCATGAGGCCGCGCATGCCGGCGAGCTGGCGGATCTGCAGCTTCGAGCCGCGGGCCTTCGAGTCCACGAACATGTAGACCGGGTTGAGCTCCGTCGGGTTGCTGTTCTCCGGGCTGATGTTCCGGTCAATCGTCTTGTAGAGCTCGTCGCCGACCTTCTCGGTCGTCGTCGACCAGATGTCGACGATCTTGTTGTGGCGCTCGCCGTCGGTGATGATGCCCTGCTGGAACTGCTTCTGAACCTCGTCGGCGGCCTTGCGCGCCTTCTCGACCTCGGCGTCCTTCTCGGCCGGACGGATCATGTCCTTCAGGCCCATCGACGCGCCGGAGACGGTCGCGAAGTTGTAGCCGAGCGCCTTCAGGCGGTCGATCGCGAGCACGGTCTCGTCATGGCCGGCGACCTTGTGGCAGTCGAGGATCAGCTTGCCGATTGTGGACTTCGAGCACTTGTCGTTCCAGAAGCCCATCTCCTTCGGCCACACGTTGTTGAAGATCACGCGGCCGGCGGTCGTCTCGATCGTGCGCCGGTCGGCGACGCCATGCGGACGGCCCGTCGTCCCGAAGTCCGGGTTGCGGAAGCGGATGCGGCTGTGGTACGAGATGCTGCCCTCGGCGATGCCGAACTCGACCTCGCCAATGTCGTTGAAGAGCGGCAGGTGCTCGTCGGACATGTCCGTCTTGCCGGCGATCTTGCCCGCCAGCTTGTCCTGCTGCGAGGGCACCGTGAGGAAGTAGAGGCCCAAGCACACGTCCTGGGTCGGCGTCATCACGGACTTGCCCGACGCGGGCGAGAAGATCGACGTGGAGGCGAGCATCATGAGCTTCGACTCCATCTGCGCCTCGATCGAGAGCGGCACGTGCACGGCCATCTGGTCGCCGTCGAAGTCGGCGTTGAACGGCGTACAGACCATCGGGTGCAGGCGGATCGCCTTGCCCTCGACGAGCACCGGCTCGAACGCCTGGATCGAGAGGCGGTGCAGCGTCGGCGCGCGGTTCAGGAACACCGTCTTGTCCTTCGTCACCTCCTCCAGGATGTCCCACACCTGCTCGTCGTGGCGCTCGATCATCTTGCGTGCCGTGCGGACGGTGTGGCAGACGCCGAGCTCCTTCAGGCGGCGGATGATGAACGGCTCGAAGAGGCGCAGGGCCATCTCCTTCGGAAGGCCGCACTGCGGGAACTTGAGCTCAGGCCCGACGACGATCACGGAACGGCCGGAGTAGTCGACGCGCTTGCCGAGCAGGTTCTGGCGGAATCGGCCCGTCTTGCCCTTCAGGATCTCGGAGAGCGACTTGAGCGGACGGTTGCCGGGGCCCGTGACGGCGCGGCCGTGGCGGCCGTTGTCGAAGACCGCGTCCACCGCCTCCTGGAGCATGCGCTTCTCGTTGCGGATGATGACGTCCGGCGTCTTGAGCGCGAGCAGGTTGCGGAGGCGGTTGTTGCGGTTGATGACGCGGCGGTAGAGGTCGTTCAGGTCGGAGGTCGCGAAGCGGCCGCCCTCAAGCGGGACGAGCGGGCGGAGCTCCGGCGGGATGACCGGCAGCACGTCGAGGATCATCCACTCCGGCTTCGAGTTCGAGACGCGGAAGCCCTCGACGACCTTCATGCGCTTGGCGATCTTCTTGCGGTTCTGCTTGGAGCGGGTGTTCTCCATCTGCTCCTCAAGATCCTTCATGAGGGCCTTGAGGTCGAGCTTGCGCAGCAGCTTGCGGACGGCCTCGGCACCCATCTCGGCCTTGAACATGTCCTGGTACTTCTCCTGCGCGTCGATGTACTCCTGCTCGGTGAGGATCTGGCCCTCCTTGAGCGGCGTGTCGCCCGGCTCGACGACCATCCAGCACTGGTAGTAGAGGACGCTTTCGAGCTCCGTCGTCGTCTTGTCGAGGAGAAGCCCCATGCGGGACGGGCTGCACTTGAAGAACCAGATGTGGCTCACGGGAACCGCAAGCTCGATGTGGCCCATGCGCTGGCGGCGCACCGACGCGAGCGTGACCTCGACGCCGCAGCGGTCGCAGATCATGCCCTTGTTCTTGATGCGCTTGTACTTGCCGCACGCGCACTCCCAGTCCTTCGTCGGGCCGAAGATCTTCTCGCAGAAGAGGCCGTCCTTCTCCGGGCGGTACGTGCGGTAGTTGATCGTCTCCGGGTTCTTGACCTCGCCGTGCGACCAGCTGCGGATCGTCTCCGGCGAGGCGAGCTGAACCTTGACGGCATCGTAGTGGGCGGATGCGTTGAACGACCCGCCGAAGATGTCAGACGTATTGTAAGGATTCATAGACTTTTAAGACTCCCAATTGAAATTCGACTAATTCGATTATTCGTTCATTCGATCATTCGATTATTCGATCATTTCCTCCCCCTTACAGGTTCAGCGCACCCGCGAGGAGGTCGTCCGCCGGAGCCGGCTCGGCCGTCTCGGCCGCCGCGCCCGCGCTGACGACTTCGCTCTTGCGGCCCTTCGGCTCGACATCGCCGCCGAGGAGCTGCGTGTCGAGGCAGAGGCCGCGCAGCTCGTGGATGAGGACGGAGAACGATTCCGGCATGCCGGAGTCGAGGACGTTCGTGCCCTTGACGATCGACTCGTAGATGCGGGTACGTCCCTGCACGTCGTCCGACTTGACCGTGAGGAGCTCCTGAAGGGCGTAGGCGACGCCGTAGGCCTCCAGCGCCCACACCTCCATCTCGCCCATGCGCTGGCCGCCGAGCTGGGCCTTGCCGCCCAGCGGCTGCTGCGTGACGAGCGAGTAGGGCCCGACCGCACGCGCGTGGATCTTGTCCGTCACGAGGTGGTGCAGCTTCAGCATGTAGATGACGCCGACGACGACCTTCTGCTGGAAGGGCTCGCCCGTCATGCCGTCGTAGAGGACGGTCTTGCCTTCGGGGCAGATCCAGCTCTGCGCGCCCTCCTCCTTCTCCTGGACCGCGCGGGCCTGGGTGAGGAGCTCGTCGATCTCCGACTCCTGGACGCCGTCGAAGACGGGCGTCGCGGCGTGGAAGCCGAGCGTCCGGCACGCGAGGCCGAGGTAGGTCTCGAAGAGCTGGCCGAGGTTCATGCGCGACGGCACGCCGAGCGGGTTCAGCACGATGTCGACGGGACGCCCGTCCGGCAGGAACGGCATGTCGCAGCTCGGCAGGATGCGCGAGACGACGCCCTTGTTGCCGTGGCGGCCGGCCATCTTGTCGCCGACGGAGAGGTTCTTCTTGTCGACGAGGAAGACGCGCACGGACTTGACGATCTCGCCGTCGCCGTACTCGCCGAAGATGCCCTCGCCGTTGGCGGCGGCCTCCTCGATCGCGGCGAACTCCTCCTCGAACGGCTCGATGACCGCCGCGACCTTGTCCTTCGCCGGGCCGTCGGCCATGCCCCAGTGGGCATGGGACTTCGCGAGCACGTTGAGCTGGCCCTTCTTGATCTTCTTGTTCGCCGGGATGATGACGTCGCCCGAATCGGAGTCGGTGATGTCGACCGGCAGCTTCTCGTTCATGAGCTCCGCGCAGAGCTTGCCGAGAAGATCCTTCTCCAGCTTGGTGATCTGGTTCTTGCGCTTCTTCTCGGCGTCCTTCGCCGCCTTCTTCGCGCGCTTCTCGTCCATCACCTCGGTCGGCTTGGTGCTCTGCACCTGCACGCCCATGACGACGCCCGTCGTCCCGGGCGGGACGGTGAGCGACGTGTCGCGGACGTCCGCCGCCTTCTCGCCGAAGATCGCCCTCAGCAGGCGCTCCTCCGGCGACAGCTCGGTCTCGCCCTTCGGCGTCACCTTGCCGACGAGGATGTCGCCCGGCTTCACCTCGGCGCCGACGCGCACGATGCCGTCCGGCCCCAGGTTCTTGAGCGCGTCCTCCGAGACGTTCGGGATGTCGCGCGTGATCTCCTCCGGCCCGAGCTTCGTGTCGCGCGCGGCGCACTCGAACGTCACGATGTGGAGCGACGTCAGCGCGTCCTCGCGCACGAGGCGGTCGTTGAGGACGATCGCGTCCTCGAAGTTGTAGCCGCGCCAGCTCATGAACGCGACGAGCAGGTTCTTGCCGAGCGCGAGCTCGCCCTGGTCGGTCGCCGGGCCGTCCGCGAGGCAGTCGCCGACGCGGACGCGCTGGCCCTTCTTCACGATCGGCCGCTGGTTGAAGCAGGTTCCGGCGTTGCAGCGGCGGAACTTCTGGAAGTCGTAGCGCCACACGCCGTTCTCCGGGTCGTGGACGAACATCGCCTCGCCCTCCGGCAGCTTGCCGTCCTTCGTGACCATCACGAACTCGGCCGAGACGTAGGCGACGATGCCGGCGGCGAGCGCCGTCACGATGACCTTCGAGTCCTTTGCCGAGACGCCTTCGAGCCCCGTGCCGACATAGGGGCGCTCCGTCGTCAGGAGCGGCACGCCCTGGCGCATCATGTTCGCGCCCATGAGCGCGCGGTTCGCGTCGTCGTGCTCAAGGAACGGGATGAGGCCCGCCGCGATCGAGATGACCTGCATCGGGGCGACGTCCATGTACTGCACCTCGTGCGCCGGCTTGTCGCAGAACTCCGTCCTGAAGCGGCACGTCACGCGCTCCTCGGCGAACGTGCGGTCGGGATTGAGCGGCGCGTTCGCCTGCGCGATCACGAACTGCTCCTCCTCGTCGGCCGGCAGGTACTCGATCTCGTCCGTCACGTGGCCGCCGACGACCTTGCGGTACGGCGTCTCGATGAAGCCGAAGCGGTTGATCTGCGCGTAGATGCCGAGGGACGAGATCAGGCCGATGTTCGGGCCTTCCGGCGTCTCGATCGGGCAGATGCGGCCGTAGTGGGACGGATGGACATCGCGCACCTCGAAGCCCGCGCGCTCGCGGCTGAGGCCACCCGGACCGAGCGCCGAGAGACGGCGCTTGTGGGCCAGGGCCGAGAGCGGGTTCGTCTGATCCATGAACTGCGAGAGCTGGCTGCGCGCGAAGAAGTCGCCGACGACCGCGCTGAACGTCTTCGAGTTCACGAGGCGCGACGGCACGAGCGGACCCGCGTTCGGGTCGTGCACCGTCATGCGCTCGCGGATCAGGCGCTCGGTGCGCGCGAGGCCGAGGCGGCACTGGTTCTCCAGCAGCTCGCCCGTCGTGCGGATGCGGCGGTTGCCGAGGTGGTCGATGTCGTCCACCACGTCCTTGCCGACGTAGATCTTCAGCAGGAGGCGGATCGCCTCGATGACGTCGATGCCCGACTCGTGGAGCGTGCGCAGGTTCTCGTCGACCTTGCCGGCGAGGCCGAGGCGCTTGTTGATCTTGTGGCGGCCGACGTAGCCGAGGTCGTAGTGCGAAAGCTCGAAGAACATGCGGTGCAGGAGCTGCCGCGCGTTCGCCGCCGTCGCGGGGTCGCCCGGCCGCATGCGCTTGTAGACCTCCTTCAGCGCGTCCTCCTCGTTGTGGATGCCCGCCTTCGCGTCCTCGCGGAGCGTCTTGATGAGCGTGCCGTTGTCGACCGAGACGTCGACGACCTCGACCGTCTCAAGCCCGGCGGCGGCGATCTGCTCCATCATCGCGGGGGTGACCGGGTCGTAGCGGCGCGCGATCACGGCCTGCGAATCGGCGTCGACGAGGTCGTCCTTCATCACGAGCATGTGAAGGTCCTTGTCGGCGTACTGCTTGTCGGTCGGAAGCCGCTTGAAGTCGTAGAAGAGCTGCATCAGCTGCTCGTCGGAGCCGTAGCCGAACGCGCGCAGCAGCGTCGTCGCGTAGAACTTCCGGCGGCGGCGGCGCTGATCCATGAAGCACCACATGATGTCGTTCGTGTCGAACATCACCTCGATCCAGTTGCCGCGGTCGGGGATGATGCGCACCGACAGGAGCGGCTGGCCGTTCGCGTGGACCTGCTTTTCGGACGAGATGCCCGGCGAGCGGTGCAGCTGCGAGACGATCACGCGCTCGGCGCCGTTGATCACGAACGCGCCGTCGGGCGTCATGATCGGCATGTCGCCCATGAAGACCTCCTCCTCGCGGACGTCCTCGCCGTCCTGCAGGCGGAACGTCACGCGCATCGGGCGCACGTAGCTCTCGCCGTCGAGGAGCGCCGGGAGATACTCCTTCTTCGGCGGCTCAAGACGGTAGCTCACGAAGTCGAGCTTGTAGCGGCCGTCGTACGACGCGACCGGGAAGATCTCCTTGAAGATCGCCTGGAGCCCCTTGTCGGCCCGCTCGGCCGGCGGCACGTCGGCCTGAAGGAAGTCCGCATAGGACTTCGTCTGGATGTCAATGAGGTCGGGCATCGGAGACTCCATGCCATGGAGCTTGCCGAAGATTCTGCGTTCTGCGCTCATCTGATTAGCTTACCTTGTTTTGTTGTAGAAAAATCGTGAAATTCGTCAAATCCCAGCCCTTTCGGCGCCTGAAGTGTGGTAAGCAGCCACTTTGTTAACTGTACGCAAGGGGCAAGAATCTTGTAAAGTATATCAAAAATGATGCCCCCCACGCAAGTGGGGGGGCCACGATTCGACGGCGGCGCGGCCTCTTACTCGTGCAGGCGGAAGGCCTCGATCGACGCGGCCCGTTTCGTCTTGGGGTCAAAGTCGATGATCGCGCCCTCAAGCGTCGAGGGGCCGGAGGCGACCTCGAAGCGGGCGGGGATGCCGGTGACGAACTTCTTCGTCACCGGCTTCAGGTCGCGCCCGATCGACGAGACGTAGGGTCCCGTCATGCCGAGGTCGGTGATGTACGCCGTGCCGTTCGGCAAGAGCCGCGCGTCGGACGTCTGCACGTGCGTGTGCGTGCCGACGACCGCCGTCACGCGTCCGTCGAGATAGTGGCCGAGCGTCATCTTCTCGCTCGTCGCCTCGGCGTGGAAGTCGACGAAGACGGGAACGTCCTTCGGCATTTCGGCGAGCGCGCGGTCGGCCGCATGGAAGGGACAGTCCACCGGGTTCATGAAGACGCGCCCGTGCAGGTTGAGGAGCGCGAAGCGGAACGTCGGCAGCGTGACGAGGCACCAGCCCCTGCCGGGGGCTTCCGGCGGGAAGTTCGCCGGCCGCACGAGGTTCGCGACCGTCCCGATCTGCCCGGCGAACTCCTTCTGGCTCCACGTGTGGTCGCCGAGCGTGATCGCGTCCACGCCGGCCTCGAAGATCTCCTTCGCGAGCGCGGCGGTGATGCCCGACCCCGCCGCGCAGTTCTCGGCATTCGCGATGACCGCGCCGAGCCCCCGCTCGGCGCGGATCGCCTTCAGGTGCGTCTGCAGCATGCGGCGGCCGGGGCCGCCCACGACGTCGCCAATCATGAGGATCCTCATGTCGCCGCCTCCGTCAAGGCTCCCTGCGTCGCCGGACTGCGCCCTGCACGCCTCATTCCCATTCGATCGTGGCCGGAGGCTTCGGGGTCACGTCCCACACGACGCGGTTCGCGCCCTTCACCTTCGTCGCGATCTTCTCGGCGACCGCCGTCACGAACTTGAACGGCAGCTCGACGACGCCGGCCTTCACGAACTGCGACGTCGAGATCGCGCGGATGCCGATCACGTAGCCGAAGGTGCGCGCGCCGTTCTTCACGCCGACGGACTTCACGTTCGTCATGATCGCGAAGAACTGCTGGGCCTTCCTGTCGAGCTTCGCCTTGTGCATCTCGTCGCGGAAGATGAAGTCCGCCTGGCGCAGGATGTCGAGCTTCTCCTTCGTGAGCTCGCCGATGCAGCGCACCGCGAGGCCCGGACCAGGGAACGGCTGGCGCATGACCATCGCCTCCGGGATGCCGAGCAGCTTGCCGACCTTGCGCACCTCGTCCTTGTAGAGGTACTTCACCGGCTCGACAAGCCCCTTGAAGAGGATGTCCTTCGGCAGGCCGCCGACGTTGTGGTGGGCCTTCACGGCCTTGTGGCCGCCGACGCCCGACTCCACGATGTCCGGGTAGATCGTGCCCTGACCGAGGAAGTCGATGTCGCCCATCTTCTTCTTGAGGTCGCGCGCGACGTCCGCGAAGACGCTGATGAACTCGCCGCCGATGATCTTGCGCTTCGTCTCGGGGTCGGTCACGCCCCTAGCCTTGTCGAGGAAGCGCTGTTCGGCGTCAACCGAGATGAGATTGATGCCGAACTGGCCCTTGAAGACCCGCTTCACTTCCTTCGCCTCGTTGAGGCGCATGCAGCCGTGGTCGACGAAGACGCAGACGAGCTGCTTGCCGATCGCCTTGTGCAGGAGGACGGCGCACACCGAGCTGTCCACGCCGCCCGACATCGCGAGGAGGACCTTTCGGTCCCCGACTTGCGCGCGGATGGCTTCGATCTCCTCCTTGACGTACTTCTTCGCGTTGAAGGTCTTGCCGACGCGGGCGAGACGCTCCTTTTCAGCCTGGTTCATGTGAGGCTCCTGTGTCGGATTAGACCACGATGTCCCAGCCGCGATAGTCCGCGCGTTCGAGCGAGATGCCCTTCGCGTTGCAGCCGGCGATCTCCATCTTCTTGGGATCCCAGTCGAAGCCCGTGTCGTACTGGTAGGCCATGTTGCAGAGGAGGCAAAGGACGCCGCTGCGACCGCCGACTTCGGCCGGCGAGATCGTCATCTGGCGCGTCTCGATGCAGGCGCAGAAGTTCTCGACCTGGTTCGGACTGACGTACAGGTTCGCCTTCTTGATCTCGGCCGCATACTTCTTTTCCAGAAGGTCGAGCGCCGCGTCAAGGCGGTTGTCCTTCTTCACCGAGGAGTCCGTGCCGTAGTCCTTGCCGACGGACTCGGCGACGACGCTCTCCGGCTTGAACGTCATGTCCTGGAGGGCCTTGCGGATTTCCGCCGTCGGCTTTGCCGCCGTCGCGTCGAAGCCCGCCCAGACGGCGATCTTGCCGCGGTTCACCGCGACGATGCCCTTCGTGCCGTAGAACACCGTGCCCCAGACGCCGAACGGCCCGTGGTAGAGCTCGATGTCCGCGCCGTCCTGCTTCGACTTGAAGAGCATGCGCATGCCGAACTGGCGGCGGCCGCCGTGGAAGAGGTCGGTCGAATACGGCTCGTCGGAGCGGATGATCTTGTACGGGCCCGCGTCGTCCATGTCAATGCCCCATTGCGCGATGTCGAGGTGATGCGCACCCCAGTCGCCGTTGTAGCCCGAGCCGAGGTCGTCGTCGAAGCGCCAGAACATCGGATAGAACTTGTTCACGCCGCGCGGCGCGAGCTGGTCGGAGTAGGGACGCCACTTCGCCGGGCCGAGCCACATGTTCCAGTCGACGTCCGCATTCGGCGCGCTTTCCGTCGCCGCGTTCTCCGGCTTGTCGAAGAAGCGCACCGGGTGGGACGGGCCGCCGAGCTTCTGGCCGCCGCGCCCATAGTTCGCGTCCACATACCGCACGTCGCCGATCACGCCACCGCGCACGAGCGAGACGGCCGTGCGGAACACGCGCCAGCTGCGCTGCATCGAGCCGGTCTGGAAGACGCGGCCGTACTTCTCCTGCGCGGCGATGACCTTCTTCGCCTCGTCGATGGAGAACGTCAGCGGCTTCTCGCAGTAGACGTCCTTGCCGTGCTTCATCGCCTCGACCGAGATGTAGGCGTGCCAGTGGTCGGGCGTCGCGATGCACACCGCGTCGATCGCCGGGTCGGCCAAGACGTCGCGGAAGTCGGCGTACGCCTTGCACGAGGCGTCCTTGTAGAAGGCGTCGATGCGCCTCTTCGCGTCGTCGCAGCGCACCTTGTCGCAGTCGCAGACGGCCGTGACGCGGATGTTCTTCTGGTTCAGGAACTGCGTCAGCAGGGCCGTGCGGCCCTGGATGCCGATGCCGATCAGGGCGACGGCGCGCTTCTCGCCCGGCTTGAGCGGACGCAGCCCCATCTTGTTCGTGGCGCAGCCCGCGAGCGTGGCGGCCGCCGCGCTGCCGAGGAGGAAATGACGACGATTGAGGTTCATTGGTTTTGTCTCCTTAGTGTTTGATTGTTCTGACTGAATGGACATTATATCAAAAAAATGCCGCCGCAGGGGCGGCGGCACGGTTGCCGCGACCGCTTCAGTCGGCGACCGGCTCGAAGTCGTCCTTCCCCACGCCACAGGCCGGACACGTCCAGTCCGCCGGCAGGTCCTCGAACGCCACGTTGTTGTTTTCGGACGGATCGTAGACCCATCCGCAGATCTTGCACACGTATTTCTTCATGGTTGACCTCCCTTTCGGTTTTGTCAGGTTTAGAACGTCACCTCGGAGTCGTCCCAGCAGCACCTGAGGACCTTCTCCATCAGCTTCGCGTCCATCTTGCGCGGATTGCAGCCCGTACAGGCGTCGCCCATCGCGTTCTCCGCGATCTGCGCCGCCTTCGCCTCGAACTCGTCCGCGCCGACCATCGGCGGCTGCGCCTCGTTCACCGCCGTCCTGTAGACGGGCAGCCCGTTCGCGGCGTAGTCCCTGATGCAGTGCGGGATGTTGAGTTCGTCGTTGAACTTCCGCACCCACGCGATGAGCGCGGCGATCTTCGCCTCCTGCGAGGTCTCGGCGCCCGCGATTCCGAGTTCGTCCGCGCACAGCGCGTAGCGTTCGGCGGCGAACGGCACGGCGGCGTTGAAGCGGATCACCTTCGGCAGGTACATCGCGTTCGCCGCGCCGTGGATGACGTGGCCGCCGGAGAACGCCGCGCCCGTCTTGTGGGCGAGCGAGTGGACGATGCCGAGAAGCGCGTTCGAGAACGACATGCCCGCGAGGCACTGCGCGTCGTGCATGACGGCGCGCGCGGCGGGGTCGCCGCCGTAGCTCTTGACGAGCGAATCGCGGATCATCTTCATCGAGTGGATTGCGAGCGCGTCCGAATACGGCGAGTGCGCGACGGCGACGATGGCTTCCAGGTCGTGCGTGAGCGCGTCCATGCCCGTGTGCGCGCAGAGCTTCTGCGGCATCGTGAGCGTGAGGTCGGGGTCGACGATCGCGACGTCGGGCGTGATCTCGAAGTCCGCGATCGGGTACTTGATGCCCTTCGCGTAGTCGGTGATGATCGAGAACGCCGTCACCTCGGTCGCCGTGCCGGACGTGGAGGAGATCGCGCAGAAGTGCGCCTTCGTGCGGAGCTTCGGCAGGCCGAAGACCTTGCACATGTCCTCGAACGTCGCCTCGGGATGCTCGTACTTGATCCACATCGCCTTTGCGGCGTCGATCGGCGAGCCGCCGCCCATCGCGACGATCCAGTCGGGCTGGAACGCCTGCATCACCGCCGCGCCCTTCATCACCGTCTCGACCGACGGGTCGCTCTCGATGCCCTCGATGAGCTTCACCTCGAAGCCGGCCTCCTTGAGATACTCTTCCGCGCGCTGCAGGAACCCGCCGCGCCGCATCGAGCCGCCGCCGACGCAGATGACGGCGCGCGCGCCCTTGAGGGTCTTCAGGGTCGCCAGGGCGCCCTTGCCATGATAGATGTCACGTGGAAGCGTGAAACGAGCCATGTCGAATACCTCCTTGATTTTCTTTTATGGGTAAAAAGATATTGATATAGTACCATCTATTCCGTGCGATTGCAAGGGGGTGCAGGCGGACTGTATCACTTTGACTGTATCACTCGTGTCTGACCCTCGGCGATGTGCGAATAGGTCGTGAGGCGGATGCCGCCGGCCTTCAGGCGCGCGGCGAACGCGCGGCATTGCTCCAGGAACTGCGCACGGTCCTTCGTCCACTGGTGGCTGATGTAGGCGAAGGACTTGCCGCCCGCGACAGCGGCGGCCACGCGGCCATAGACCTTGTCGACATCCGGCACGCGGTCGAAGAACTCGAAATCAGACCGACGGCACCACGGCGAGCCGGGCGGCAGGTCCCTGGCGAGCGTCGAATCCGCGACCGCATACCCGAACTCATCGCCGTAGACGGCCTTCATCCGCCGCCCGTCCACGCCGCTTTCCCAGCCGCCGGGGCGGATCCACGTCCTCGGCGGCGGCAGCCCGTGCGCCGCGAACAGGGAGACTGACGCCTGCGCCTGCGCACGCAGGAGATCCAGCGACGGCTGGACGGCGGCGTCGGCGAGGATGACGATCTCGCACGGACCGAACGAGTCGCTTGTCCAGCGGCCCCAGAAGTCCGAGCAGCGCTGCTCCGGCCCCTTCCTGAACAGGCCGTAACCGCAGTCCTTGCCGAGGCCATAGGTCTTGCCGACCGACGGGACGTGGAACTTGCGCCCGACGCCCTGCAGCCGCAGGAACGCCGGATCTTCCGACCGCAGGACGCCGTTCGTCATCGTCGCCCGCACCCGCACGTTCGCCGGGCAGCCGAGATCGATCTCCGGACGGCAGAGGACAAGCCGCCCGCCCTGCTCCACATGGTCATAGAACGCCATCGGCCGATGCCGGGCCGCCTCGTCCGCCGTCGCGCACAGCAGCTTGAACACGGCATGCTGCGCGGTGTGATCCATGATCTCGTGTCCGCGCGCCGACAGGTCGCGGAGCGCCGCCCACTGCGCATCGTCGAGCGTTGCCGCGTTCACGGCGAACGAGCAGCGCCCGCCGATCGCCTCGAATATCTCCGCGACCTCGCGCCACTGCGAAACGGGCTTGTTGTCGTCAAAGCGCATGACAAACGCCGCTCCCGCCGGGCCAAACGCACGGACGCCACGCGGCGTCGGGACGGTCGCGCACATGCCCTCTGCGCCCGGAATCGGCTTCGCCTCGAACGTGGCCCAGCCGTCCGCCGTCGGCTTCACGCCCATCGCCTCCGAGACGAAGAGGAACGCCGGCCACGCGCTCCAGGCGTGGCAAAGGCTCCTGCCCCACGGTCGCCCGTAGAACGCATACTGCGCGTCGCCCGTCTCCGCCGCGTCAAACCCCTCCCAGTAGGTCGTCGCGCCCGCGTCGAGCATCGCGCCGAACGTCTCCTCCAGCCCATTGAGAAACGCCGCGTGGAAGCCCGCGCGGTTGAGCGCGACGAGTTCCCAGCCGCGCACGTAGGGTGTGCCCACGGGCGGCAGCCCGTCCTTCGCGAGTTCCGCGCCGATGCGCCGCGCCTTCGCCGCGTCCGCGACTCCGAAGACGATGGCATAGACGTTGGGCTGCCGCGAAAAGGCGGGCGTCGCGTCGGGGTTGACGCGGTAGAGGCCGCGCACCTCGTCCCACGCCTGTGCATCGAGATTCGTCCGCACCTTCGCCGCGAGAGCGCGGTAGTCCGCCGCGCGCGCGTCCTTCACGCGGTCGGCGAGTCGCGCCGCCGCGTCGAGCGCCCCGACCCAGATCGCCTGCAGGGCCGTCAGGGACTTCGGCCCCGTCCAGTCCACGAACACCCAGTCGAGGCCCTTCGCGACGAACCCGTGAGCGTCCGTGCGGGAGATGAGGTCCTCGACTCGCGCCTTCACGCGCCACCACCGTGCGTCAAGAAACGCGCGGTCGCCGAAGTGAAGCTGGTAGAGGTCGTGGCAGACGACAAGCCACATCGAATAGGTGACGATGCCGTTCACGTCGCCCTCGTAGGCGTCCAGCACGGACAGCGAGCGGCGCACGATCTCCGCGTCGCCGAAAACGTAGGCGTCCGCAAGGAGCGAGACGGCGAGGTCGCCGCCCCACGGCAACCGGTCGCGCTTGATCCCGTCCACGAGGAAGTCGAGCGCGCAGAGGCGAAGCGTCCGCACGCCGACGTCGCGCAGCCGCACGTGGCGCGGATCCGGCGAGGCGAACGTGCCGCGTTCCGCCAGCGGCCACCCGACCGGCACGGCCTTCACGTCCGACACACGCGCACCCTTGAAGCGCAGATAGCGGAACGCGAGCGCCGTCTCGCTGCGCCAGCGTCCGTCCGCGGCCTGCCGTAGGCGCGGGAGCTGCTCCAGCCGCGAAAGCTCCTCCTCGGCCAGCTCCGGCAGGGACTCGCCGACAAAGAGGCGCGGCTCGGCGGAGGCCGCGCACTCGACGAAGGCCAGCGTCTCCGCGCCCGCGTCGTAGAGGCCGTTCGTCGCGACGAGGCCCGTGAACGCGCGGTCTTCCGGCAGGTCGTCGCGGTGAGGCGGCGTCTCGCCGCCCGAATAGGTCGCCGCCGGACGCCACGTGCCGTCGAACGTCTTCGCCTCCCAGCCGCGCACGGGACTGCAGAGCGCCCCCACGTCGCGCCAGCCTTCGCCGGACGTCACGGTCAGGTAGCCGTCCTTCCAACCCGATGTCGCCGCATGGACCGTGCGGAACGGCGGCTGCGCCGCCTCCACGCACCTGATGCGGAACGCGAATGGCTTGCGTCCTTCCGGCAGCCGCCCCGGATGGTCGATGCTCATGCCTGCACGACGCGCCTCGTCGCGCATCGCCTCCAGACGGTAAAGCTCGAAATCCATCTGCGCGTAGTGCCAGAGGTTCGTGCCGCCACGCACGGCGGCGAACGCCGTCTGCAGCGACAGCACAGCGCCAATGAAAATGTTCCTTACTGTCTTCATGTCTTTGACTTTCATGGCCAAATTTACCCGTTCGGGTCAATTCGAGGGAGCAAATAGCTTTCTTAACCCGTTCGGGACAATCTCTTCCTGCGAACTGTCTTTTTAACCCGTTCGGGATGTATTCCAACAGAGATCGTCATCATGTCCCGCCTCCTATTCCGCACGGTATACCAAAAGAAGCCGTTCACTGCGCGTTGACGGCCTTCATCGCGCACGCGCGGATGAACGGTGCGCGGCGGGCGAAGTCGGCGCCAAGGTCGGGCGCGTAGCCGAGCTTCGCGAGATCGACCCCGAAGAGCGCCGCCGTCCAGACGCACGCCTGCAGGTAGCGGCCTTCCGGGTTGAGGTGTTGGAAGTCCTGGCGCAGACGGTAGACGCCGTAGTCGCTCTCCCACGTCTTCCCCTTCCCCCAGTACCACCAGCCCGCAAGCTCGCCTTTCAGGTCCGGCACCTCGCCGTCCTTCAGCGCCGCCAGCTCGGCCTTCGTCGGCTTCACGAGCCGGACGGGCAGTCCCTTGCGGTAGAGCTGGAGCGCCGCACCGACGGGGACGATCCGGGCGCCGAGCCGCTTCGCCTGAACGGCGTAGTTTTTCTCCAGCGCGGCGAACATATCGTCCTGCGTGAGTCCCAAAGTCCCCTTCACGCCCCTGTCGGTGATGCGGAACGACGCGACCGGATCGCTCCAGGTCTGCTGGAGCCAGAACTTCGCCAGCGGCTGGCGGCTGCGCACGAACGCGATGAGCCGGTCGGCCCACGGGTCGAACCACTGGGGATCCATGCCCTCGGCGCTCTGCTCCTGAAGCACCACGACATCATAGGCCTTCCCGGCGAGCACCTCCGGCAGGTTGGCCTTCCGCCCGTTGACCCAGTAGGGCTTCAGCGCCGAATCCGCAAGCGCCGCCACGGCGTTCACGTAGTGGTTGCTCAGGGAGTTGCCGCCGATGGCGAAGATCGTCAGGTCGAGGTCGCAGCCCGCCGCGCGGGCGACGTTCGCGAACTCCGGGTGCAGCGACTGCGTGTAGCTGTTGCCGATCGCGAGGACGCGAAGCGGACGCCTCTCTTGCGCCTTTGTCAGCCGGAAGTTGCGGAAGCAGAGCTCGTCCACGGGCTTGGACACGGACAGCATCAGCGCGACGAGATCCGTCACCGCCGGATCGAACGAGAGGTCGATCTCCGTCTCGTAGGATTTCCAAGTGCCGCTCCGGTCGCCCTCCATGTGGACGAGGTTCCGCTTCTCGTTCGTGATCGCCGAGACGCGCAGGGCGAACGGCGTCTCGCTCGTGGCCTTCGCCTCGAACGCGAGGCGGTACTTGCCGAAGCCCGCCGCCTTGACGCGCTCGGTCACGACCGCCTGCATCCCGGACCACTTCTCGCACTGGCGGAGGCGATAGACGACCGCGCCCGTCTCGTCGCGCGTGCAGGCGTCGAGCTTCACGTTCCACGACGGGCACCGCTGCCAGATGCTCCGCGTCGCCGGACGGTCCTCCAGCAGGTTCGCGAGCGGCGCCGGGAGACGCGCCTTGCGCTCCTCGGGACACGTCCAGTTGACCTCCACGCGGTCGGGGTCGAGCGGGACGGTGCGCGGCTGGGCCTCGTCCGTCACGACGGACAGGTCGAGGATCGCCGCGTCCTTCGGCTCGACGGCGTAGGACGGGAACGCCGCCGCGCACCGTCCGGCGAGATAGAGGTTCGTCACCGCGAAGCGGCAGTTGCTCGTGTTGAGCCACTTCGCGGGGTCGTTCAGGACGGCGACCGAGACGCCGTTCGTCTGCCCGGCCAGCCGCCAGCTGTCGCGGCCGGAAACGTGCGGCACGGACAGGTTGCGGAACGCGAACGTCTTCGGAAGGTCGCCCATGTTCTTGCACCGGAAGACGTAGGCGATGTAGGTCGCGTCCACCGCCGAGAGTCCGTCGAAGACGAAGTCCTCCGTCTGGTGCTCGAGGTCCTGCGGACCCGGCTCGCGCTTCTGGCGGCCCGTCCCCATCTCGCTCCACTTGTTGTTGCGCCGGAGGACGCCGTTGTACTCGTTCGCGATCAGGCCCTCGTCCGCGCGGAAGACGTCGACGTTCTCCATCCGGACGCGCAGGTTCGAGCACTGCGGGAAGATCGCCTTGCAGGACGTGCCGATCGCGACGTTGCGGAAGGTCGCGTCCCGGATGCCGCTCACGACGAGCGCGTTGTCTCCGACGTAGACCCAGGCGTTGTCCACGAGGAGGTTCTTGCCGCCGACCGTGAAGCCGTCCGAGCACATCATCGAGGAAAGGACCTTCACGTTTCGGAAGGTGACGGACTGCGAACCGTAGTTCCAGGCCATGAAGTTGAACGTGCGCGCATCGACGAGCTTGACGCCCTCGACCGTGACGTCCGTCGCCTTGACGACGACGAAGCCGCGCGACGGGTTCTGGATCTGATCGTAGCGGAAGATGTCGCTCATCGGGTCGAGGATCATGCCGCGCCCGTGGAGCCGCACGTGAGGATGAGTGATCTTCAGGCGCGCGTTCAGGACGGCGCCCGGCGCGAGGTAGACCTCGCGCACGTCCTTCGGCACATCCAGCACACCGTCCGCCCCCTTCGCGTCTACCCAGCCCTCGACGCGCAGCACGCCCGCCGCGCCCGGCGCCGGGACGTCCTCGGCCTTCTCCGGCGCATCGGCAAAGACGGAGAGGATCGTCTTGTCGTAGTCGTTGAGCTGGATGCCGAAGTAGGTCGGCTCGGTCAGCGTCACGGAGATGACGCCGTTGTGGAACGAATGCTTCAGCCCCTTCCGCGCGGGGAAGACCTTGTAGCAGCGGACGTCCTCGCGCACGGCGATGTCCACCGTGACGGGGCTTCCGGCGAACGCGAACTCGCAGAAGCGGCGGTTCACGTCGCCGCCGCGCGTCCGCCCGTCGAGGATGGACTTCTCGCAGTGGTTCCAGACGACAAGACGGCGCGTCTCGTCCCCCTGGCGGACGCGCACCGCATACGCCGCGTCGCGCTCGACCGCCGCCGGATAGTCGGGATAGCGCACGAGGACGTCCGCCGCCGCAAACGCCCCGTCCGCTGCGGCAAAGGCCAACAGGGCCATCAGGCACCATTTCATCTCGTTCGTTCTCCGTTTCATTGTCCTGTCGATTTCCGTTCGTTTTTCCGTCATTATCATTTTCCGTTCAGTTGTCCGTGGAACGTCAGATCAGCGTCGCCGACTCGCCTTCGGCGGGCGGCACATGAGTTCGTCGAGGATCCGGCCGACCTCGGCCTTCGAGACCTTCTCCGTAAGGCGCAGGTGCGGGCCGTTCGCCTCGTCCGGCACCCACTCGTCCTCGCCTTTCGGCCCGACGATGCGGTATGCGCCGCGACAGGCGTTGAAATACGGCGCGATGCCGCGCACCGCCGCCAGGACGGCCGTCTCGTCCCACGCCGAGCGCCCGCCCATGCCATAGCACGCCCGCCGCCACTTCACCGGGTCGGCGGCGACCTCGGCCTTCGACGGGAGCTGCCCCTCGAACACATCCTTCACCGGGTTGCGCGGCCCCGGCAGGTCCGCCACGGCCCGCCCGGCGTAGACGTCGTAGCCGTACTGGAAGTCGGAGATGACGACCGGCGTCGGCCATTCCGCGAGGGCGATACGCGCGGACGGGACCTCCTTCTCCACATTGTACTCCAGTCCGTCCGGATAGCTGCAGGCCATCGCCACCCAGCGGACGACCTTCTGCGAGACGAGCGCCTTGCCGTCCAGCGGCGAAACCGCGTCCGGCGGAGACTCCAGGAGACGGCGGAGGTTCGTGAGGAAACCGACCGAGCAGACGACGACCGACTTGTCCGGCGCGGCGGCCAGCGCCCGCCGGTAGACGGCGACCGCGTCCGGCGCGGCGTCGGCGTCCGGAAACGTCACCGCCTCCGGCCAGTCGCGGATGAGCTTGCGGTACTTCCAGTGTCCGCCGTCGCCCTTGGACGGACGCTCGCCGAGCGGCGACGACGGATCGACCTTCACCTTCGCGCTGGGCGAGGCCCCGAGGACGCAGCTGCCCTTCGGTGCGCCGACGGGGAGATGCGCGCGTCCGTAGTAGGCGTTGATGACCTGAATCGCGCCAACCGAGGCGTTGCCGCGCGTGCTGCTCACCGTCGCGAGGATCTCGCACTCGCCCGCGTCCGCGAGCGCGTGCAGGCACGCGAGCGCCCCGACGTCATCGAAGTCGCAGATCATGTCCGTGTCGAAAATCACCTTGACGGGCGCCGCCACATCGCGTGTGGCGGCTTCCCGCCGAAAGCGCGGCAGGCGGTCGAGCGGCACATCCCGGAGCGTGAGCGCCTTCGGTCCGACATGCGTCTCGCCGAGGTCGTCCGTCCAGCGTCCGGCGGGCAGTTCCACGGTCACCGCGTCGTCCTCCGCCGTGACGGGCGCGACGAGCCACTTCGATCCGAGCATGAACTGCGTCGTCGGCTTCGCGAAGCCCGCGTGCGGGAACTCGTACTCCATCGTGCGGACGATCGGCTCGCCGGTCTGCGCGGCGTGGCGCGCGAGTTCCAGGATGTACGGCGCGAATTCGACGTGCAGGTTCGCGAACGTGCGGCAGATCTCGACGTTTTCGGGGGAGAGGTAGCGCCACGGCGCGGCGGAGAACTGCATCATCGGATGGAGCGCGGCGAGCGCGCAGGAGCGCACGAAGAGCTTCTCGGAGAAGAAGCCGCCGGGCCGGTAGGTCGCCGCCTCGCCGCCGCCCACCATGTCCGCGACGACGTAGGGCGACCCGAGGAGGCCCGCCGCCTGCACCATGCCGCTCACCTGCCGGATGGCCTCCCAGCGGTGGTGGACATCTGGGAGACGCTGCATGACGGGCATCCCGCCCGTGCGGAAGCCGACGCGGTACTCGTTGTAGGGGAACTTCTCGGCGCCGACGCGCACGTAGTCATGCGCCCAGTCGACGGCGCGCTTGGCGGGATCGTGGAAGCGGAGCGTCCGTTCCATCGTCCCCACGTCGCCCGCATCCCACTTGAAGCCGTCAATGCCGTACTCCGCCGCGAAGCGCCGCAGCGTCTGCACGTAGTCGTCCCAGCCCGGCCCGTAGGTGAGGTCCCACACGCAGCTGATGCCGCTCCACCACCACACGGCGCCCGCCTGCCGCCCCGGCTGCGCCCTGTCGTAGGCGAGGACGTCCTTGCCGTCGATCATGTAGCCCTTCCCGTGGCGCAGCCGCTTGTACTCGCGGCTGTCGGGACTCACGAACGCCGCCGTCCAGATCATCGCCTTCCACCCCTTCTCGCGAATGCGGCGGAACATCCCCTTGGGATCGGGGAAGTCGGGCGCGTGGAACCGGTAGCTGCCCTGGTGCGAGAGCCATCCGCCGTCCATCAGGTAGACGCCGCACGGGAAGCCGCTCTGCGCCAGCGCCTCGGTGTAGGCGTCGACGCTCGCCTGGTTCATGCCCTGGATCGCGATCTCGATCCAGTTGTTCCACTGGGGCTTCGCGAAGAGGGGCTCTGCCGGCGTCTTCCCGTTGAACGGGAAGTGCTTCGCGCTCGCGGCGAGGTAGGCCGCGCGCAGCGTCGTCCCCGCCACGACCGGCTCGACCCTCTCCGCGTCGGAGGTGACGGTGAGGACGTCATTCGTGAACGCATAGGTGAACGGGCGGTCGCTCCACACGTAGCGCCCCGCGCTCGACACGAGAAACGGGGCGGTCACGCCGTCCGCGCGGCTCAGGTCAATCGGGCGCGGCGTGCTGCCGTAGGGCATCTCCCCGCCCCGGTGCAGGACGCCGCCCCACCACTTCTCGCCGGCGAGCGGCGTCACCACCGTCACCTGCTGCGCAGCGGCCGCCAAGGCCACGCCGGACACCGCGAAAAGGCCCAAGGCCCGTCTGCACCTCATCGGTTTCCGTCCCCCTTATCGGATGATCAGGAGCGAGCCCGTGCGGGGCGCGTCCGCATACGGCATCAGCGTACGGCAGAGCACGTCGATGCCCTCCGGGTCGATCGCGCACGGCCCGTAGCCGTCCGTGAAGTCCTCGCCCACGAAGAGCCGCACGTCGCCGAAGCGCGTACCGTTCGGCGACGTGCACGACAGGTTCGCGTCGCGCGCCGCCGCGAGATAGAGGCCCGAAAAGCCCTTCGACGCCGGATTGACCAAACTCGTCTCCTCCCTCGAATTGTCGGCCGCGTAGCGCGTCAGCGGGCCGTGCTTGAACAGGTCTACGGGACGGTTGTCGATCCACAGGCGGATCGCGAACGTGCTGTTCCCGCCCTGGCGGGCGCAGGTGAGGACGTAGTGGTGGTAGTCCTCCGTGTCGATGTTCGTCGCGAGAACGTTGGGATAGGCGTAGCGGTCTGCAGACCCCTGCCATGTGAGCGCGAGATCCGTGCCGCCCGTCTCGTTCGTCCGCGTGTAGAGGACGAGGCCGACCCCGGCGTTCCCGTAATGGAGGAAGAAGACGGCCGCATCGTCCACGGGCGCGATCTTCGCGACAAGCGAAACCGCGAACGTGCGGCAGTCCTCGGTGCCGCCGCCGAAGAGTTGCATGATTTCGCCTTCCTTCCAGGTCGTCCGCTGCTCGTAGAGGCAGACGCCCTTCTGCCCGGCCGGGAGGCGCGCCGCGTCCAGCGTGTAGCCGCCCCGGTCGTTCTTTCGAAACGCCGACCGCGCAAGCGTGTCCGCGCCCACCTGGTTCGCGATGACGCCCGCCGAGTCCGCCAGCGTGCGGTCGGCGAAGGTGACGGCAAAGCGCGCCTCCGGCATCGGCGGAAGGACGCGTTCGGCCTTCACCGTCTCCGTCAGCGCGGCGATCTCATCCGCCGTCGGCACCGAATCGTCCGCCACGTTCGTCGAATAGAAGCGCACGTCGTCGTAGACCGTCGTCCAGTCCCCCGTGCCCACCGACGTCATTCCCTTGACGCAGCCGAGCCAGAGGGACTTGTAGCTCTTGTCACACGGGGTGCGCGACATCGTCGTCAGCTCTCCCGCATCGTTCTTCCGGTAGCAGGTGATGGACGATGCCTTCCATTTCTCTTCGCCATCGACGAAGAGCCTGATACCGTCCGCCTGCGAAACCGCGACGACATAATGGCGCATGGCCGTCGTGTCGACGTTTTCGAGAATGACGTTGACATAGGGCGTATACTCCGCGCCAAGCGACCATTCGAGCGAGAGGTCGATGCCGCCGCCCTCGCGCGCCACCGTCCGCAGGTAGACGCCGCGGCCTTCCGCGCCGTACTTGAGATACCACAGGACCTGATCCGCCGCCGCGCCAACCTTCGCGCGCAGGGAAAGCGCCCAGTTCGCCGGCTGCTCCGCGCCCTCCGTCCCGTCCACTTCAGTGGAAATGTTCCCGGAAAGGGGTCCCGACCACATGCCGCCCTGATAGTCATAGAGCGCGACGCCCTTCTCGGCGAACGCCGCGCCAGACAGGGCCCAGCCGCCGTGGCCGTCGTCGACAAACGCAGAGGTCGGCAGCGTCGTCACGACCGTCTTCGCGTCCAGCGTGGCATTGCCCAGCTCGTTGGTCGCCATCCGCTTGTCAAACGTCGTTCCGAAGCGGGGAATTACCCCCCCCCCCCCCTGCGCAAAAGTTGCGCTCAGGGCCATCAGACCAAACACCAGCGTTTTCATTCCGTCGTTCCTTTCGTGTTGTTTTGTTGTTTTCGGGTTCAGAAATTCCCTGTCTCTGCCGACGGCACGCGCATGAAGTGCGGCAGACGCGCAAGCGGCGCGGCGACAGTGACCGTCGCCGGGCCGGTGACGGCCGTGCCGTCGTCGGCCTTCCACGTGCCCGGCGGGATCACGACCTTCCGGGACGTCGCGCCCTTCTCGACGACTGGCGCGACCAAGAGGTCCTCGCCCATCAGGAACTCGTCCTGAATGGCCGCGTAGCCGCGTCCGGGATAGGCGTACTCCAGGTTGCGCATGATCGGCTCGCCGTCTTTCGCGGCCTTCTTCGCGAGCGTGACGAACATCGGCGCGAACTTCTGGCGAAGTGCCACCGCGTCCTGAACGATCTTCTGGTTCGCCGCGCTGAGGCAACGCCAGGGCGAGGCCGAGAACTGCATCATCGGGCAGAGCGCCTGCACCTGCGCCGAGCGCACGAACAGCTCCTCGGAGAACGGCGCACCGGGCAGGAACGCCTGCCAGTAGCCCCCGCCGACCATGTCGGGGCAGATGAAGGGACACCCGACAAGCCCCGCCGCAAGCATGTCCGGGACGAGCCGCTGCAGGGCCGCCCACGAGTGATCCTTGTCATGGAGACGCATGACGACCGGCTGGCCGGCGAAGCCGAAGCCGTTGCGGTATTCGCTGCCCTTGTGCTTGAGGGCGAACGACCCGTAGAGAGCGCTCTGCCTCGCGGCGGACACAGACGGGTCGAACGCGAACGGCCGATTCGCCGCGCCGCGCTCGCCCGTGGTCTCCACGGCGCCCGAATAGAGCGAGACCGCGCCGCCGTCGAACTTGAAGCCGTCCACGCCGAAGTCGCGCTTGAGGCCGCCCAGCTGCTCGTCGAACCACGCGACCGCGTTCGGGTGAGTGAAGTCCAGGAGCGCCGAATAGCCGTTCCACCACGCGATGGGCAGCGGCGCGGCCGTGCCGCCCGCCTGCGCCGTCAGGAAGCCGCCCTTCGTCGGGTAGCCCTTCACGTCGTCGGGATTGACGCCCCAGGCGATCCGACGGAACGCCGGCGAATCCATCGACACGAACGGGCACATCCAGAGCAGCACCTTGAAGCCCATCCCGTGGAGCTTCTCGACCATGCCCTTCGGGTCGGAAAACCGGCGCGGGTCGAATTCCCACGTGCCGTAGCCGAGCTGCCACGTGTCGTCGATCATGAAGACGCCGGGCGGCAGGCCGTTGTCGAGCATCGACTGCGCGTAGGCGAGGATGTCCTTCTCGTTCTGGTGGTAGGTCAGCTCGATCCACGTGTTGTACTGGGGCGCCGAGAAGTAGAGGAGGTCCGGCGCCTCGCCCGTCGGCGGGAAGTAGGTACGCGACGCGAAGCGATAGGCCTCCGCCAGCGTCCGCCCCGCGTCCTCGCGCAGGACGATCTCGCCCGCGTCCGAGACGAGGCGGATCGTCCCGTTCCCGATCGTGGCCTCGACCGGCTCGGCGCACCAGAGGACGCGCCCCTTGTCCGAGACGAGCACGGACTGCGACTGGTGGCTGTAGTTGCTCACGCGCAGGTCGCACCGGAAGTCCGTCTTCGCGTCGAACGGCATCTGCCGCCCGAAGTTGTTGCAGAGCCCCCACCAGCTCTCGCCCGGCAACATCTTCACCAGGCATTCGCCCGCCGAAAGGGACAGCGCAAGGGCGCCGACGGCGAAAACCGTCGCGACGCCCCGGACAGCATACAGTCGCTCGCATTTCATGCTGGATATTTTACCAAATTCGCGCGGTCGGACGCCACCCGTGAAAACACGGGGGCTTCCGTCCGTCCGCTTTTTGGTAAAATACGCACGTGAAGCCCTTTCGCGCCATTTTCCTTTCCGCCCTCCTGCTGCCGCTCGGCGGAATCGCCTCCGACGAGATCCGGGGGTCTGTCGCCGACGTCCTCGCGGCCATCCGTGGCCGCCAGTTCGGGCAGGAGTTCGCGGTCGACGCCGTGGTCGCGGCGCCGTTCGCCACGAACGACGTGCGCTTCGTCATCCGGGATCCGACGGGGCGCGTCATCATCCGCCGCGACTTCGACTGGCCGGACGCACCGCTCCGCGTCGGCGACGCCATCAGCCTCTCCTGCGAGATCGGCTCGACGGCCAGCACGCCGGCCGGCGCCTATTTCCGCCGTCTGACGGTTCGCGCGCGCAACACGTCCGGCGACGACGCGCACGGGAACTGGCTCGTCACGGCGCAGAGCGACGAAAGCGCCAGCGTCCTGCGGCTGCCGCGCTACCTGACGGCGACCAACGCCGCCATTGGCTTCGGCGTCCTGCTCGCCCTCACGCTGGCCGTCCTGGGATGGAACACGCTCCTGCACCGTCTCGTCGACCAGCGCAGCCGCGACCTGACGGCCGAGCGGCTGGTGGCCTTCACGGCCGACCTCAAGGTCGAGGAGCGGACCCGCCTCGCCATCGAGCTCCACGACACGATCGCCCAGACGCTGACGGGCGTCTCGCTCGAGCTCGACGCCGTGCGCGACTTCGCCAGGGCGGACCCGTCCGAGGCCGCGCGGCACCTCGCCATCGCCGCCCGCGCGCTGACATCATGCCGGAACGACCTCAAGAACTGCATGTGGGATCTGCGCAACCAGACGCTGGGCGACGCACACATGGATCTGGCCATACGGCGGACGCTCGCGCCGCACCTCGCGGACGCCGCCCTGGCCGTCCGCTTCAGCGTCGACCGATCCCGCCTTTCGGAAAACACCGCCCTCGCGATCCTCCGCATCATCCGCGAGCTGACGGTCAACGCCGTCCGGCACGGGCAGGCCTCGTCCATTCGCGTCGCAGGCGCACTCGGCGGCGGACACCTGCTCTTCTCCGTCCGCGACAACGGGCGGGGGTTTGACCCCGCGACACGTCCCGGCGTCGAGCAGGGCCATTTCGGGCTCCAGGGCGTCTCGGAGCGCGTCGCGTTCCTGGGCGGCAGCCTGGAAATCGAAAGCGCCACCGCGCGCGGCACGTATGTCCGCATCACGTTCCCCCTTTCACCCAACCCGACACACCGCACATGAGCAAGATCAAGATCCTGATCGCGGACGACCACGCCGTCGTCCGCATGGGCCTTTCGGCGCTTTTCCGCGCGAAGGGAGACCTCGACGTCGTCGGGCAGGCCCGAAGCGGCGAACAGGCCGTTGCGGAAGCCCGCCGGCTCAAGCCGGACGTCATCGTCATGGATCTCATGATGCCGAAGATGGACGGCATCGACGCCACGCGCCTCCTGCGGCAGGAGACGCCCCGTGCGAAGATCCTCATCCTCACGAGCTTCGCGACGTCCGACGAAATCGCCCGCGCGCTCGCGGCCGGGGCCTCCGGCGCCGTCTTGAAGAGCACCGAGAACGCCGAACTGGTCGAGGCTATCCGCCGCGTCGCCGCCGGGGAGCCGTACGTCAGCCCCGAGATTCAGAGCCTGATGAAGTCGGATCCGCCCGTCGACGCCCTGACCTGCCGCCAGGCGGAGATCCTGCACTCGCTGACGCGCGGCCTGACGAACAAGGACATCGCCCGGCAGCTCGGGCTGTCCGTCCGCAGCGTCGAGGAGCACGTCAACCACATCCTCGAAAGGATTGGCGCGGCCAACCGCGCCGAAGCTGTCGCGATCGCCCTCCGCAAGCACCTCGTCAGGGCCTGACGGCCCGCCCACGCAAGATGGCGCTCAGTACTCCAGCTGGCTGCCGCCGATCGTCTCGCGGATGATCGAGTCGCCCGGCACGTAGGCGGGCGTCGTCGGCGCGACGGCCGCGAGGAGCCGGATCATGTTCATGACCGCCGGCACGGGGCCGAGCTCGCGGCGCGCGCGCTCCAGGAGCCCGCCCGCGAACGGCTTCAGCACCGCGAGCTCGTAGACGAGGTAGGAGTCGAACGTCAGGTCGGCGTTGCCGCAGAACGGGCGGATCCACCTCTCCTCGCCGGCCAGCACCTTCGGCCAGAGCCGCACCGTCGTCGCCGGGCTCATCTTGCGGAACTGGCTGTCGCGCACGAGCCGCCGCAGGAAGCGCGCCTCGCACGGCTTCGGGGTGATGCCGCCGAAGACGTCCAGCGTCGGGCGCGGCTCGACGAGCACCCGGTACTTCGCCCGGTCGGGAATCCCCTCCGTCAGGCGCGGATTGAGCGCATGAATGCCCTCCAGCACGACGAACCCGCCCTTCGCCAGCGAGACCGTGGCGTCCGTCCGGCGCGGCTCGTGGCGCACGAAGTCGAACTTGCGCACGCGGATCGTCTCGCCGCGCAGGAGCGCGTTCACGTCCGCCGCGAGCGCGGGGATGTCCACGCACTCGACGTGCTCGTAGTCAAGCACGCCGTTCGCGTCGCGCGGGTTGCGCGCGTCGCCGACGAAGTAGTCGTCCGTCGAGAGGTGGTAGGCGGCGCGCCCGTTCACGCGGATCTGCGTGCAGAGGCGCGTCGCCGTCGTCGTCTTGCCGGCGGCCGAGCCGCCCGCGACGAGGACGAGCCGGATGCCGGGGCGTCCGCACACGATGTCGGCGATCTTCGAGAGGGCCTTGACCTGGCGCGCCTCGGCGACGCGGATGAGCTCGGCGATCGAGCCGTCCGCGACGCTTTCGTTGAGTTCGAGTACCGTCATGTCACGTTGCTCCCCGACCAGCCGAGCTTCCGCGCGAGAACGTCGTAGGGGTCGTAGCCTTCGAGTTCCACCAGCTGCGCCGACGCGGCGCTCTTCGCGATCGTCACCCGCTCGCCCGCGCCCAGCGCGCCCACGTTCTCGCCGTCCGCATAGACGCCGACGCGCAGCGCGTTCCCCGCCGTGCGCGGACGCACCGTGACCGTGAAGGACACCGCGTCGCTCACGACGAGCGGCCGCACGCCAAGCGCGTGGGGGTTGAGGGGCGTGACGACGAAGCTGCGCGAGTCGGGCATGAGGACGGGCCCGCCCGCCGCGAGCGAGTAGGCGGTCGAGCCGGTCGGCGTCGCGAAGATGAGACCGTCGGCCATGTAGCGCGTGACGAGCTTGCCGTCCGCCTCCAGGTCGAGGCGCGCCGAATGGCCGCTCATCTCGCGCGTGAGGACGACATCGTTGAGCGCGGCGTGCCCGCCGACCTGCAGAAGCCGCCGCGCCGAGACGCGGTAGCGCCCGGCGGCGAGGGCCGCGAGCGCGGCGGAGAAGTCGTGTTCGCCGACGCTCGACAGGTAGCCGAGCCCGCCGAGCTTGAAGCCGAGGACGGGCACGCCCGGATACTCGTGCACGGCGCGGAGCAGCGTGCCGTCGCCGCCGAGGGCGACGACGACATCCGCCGCGCGCCCTTCCGCCGCGACGGCAATGCCGAGACGCACGGCTTCCGCCGCCAGCGCGTCCCTCTGCGCCGCCGCCTCCGGCTTCTCGCCGTTCACATGGAAATGCAGTTTCATCCGGTTCCGTCCGCTCTAGAGGTTGGCAAAGGGGTTGCAGCTGAAGCCGGACGAGCCGGACGGCGCGAAGGACGAGCGCGGCTCGCGGCGGCGCGGCGCGGACGGGCCGCCGCCCGTCGCGAAGCCCGCCCCGCCGACCGTCGGCTTCGTCTTCGCCGAAAGCGAGATGCGTCCGCGCGCGCGGTCGACGCCGATGACCGTGACCTGCAGGCGGTCGCCCGCCTTCACGACGCTCGCCGGGTCGGACACGTAGCTGTCCGACAGCTCCGAGAGATGCACGAGCCCGTCCTGGTGGACGCCGATGTCGACGAACGCGCCGAATGCCGTCACGTTCGTGACGACGCCTTCGAGCTTCATGCCCTCCTTCACGTCCTCGATCTTCGTCACGTCGTCGCGGAACTTCGGCGGCTCGAACGTCTTGCGCGGATCGCGTCCCGGCTTGACGAGCTCGGCCACGATGTCCTTCAGCGTCGGTTCGCCGACCTCGTTCGTGATGTAGCGGCGGATGTCGATCTTCTTCGCCGCGAGCGAGTTGCCGACGAGGTCGCCGACGCCCAGCCCGACGTCCGCCGCCATCCGCTCGACGAGCGCGTACCGTTCGGGATGCACCGCCGAGGCGTCGAGCGGGTTCTGCGCGCCGCGAATGCGAAGGAAGCCCGCGCACTGCTCGAACGCCTTGGGGCCAAGGCCCTTCACCTTCTTGAGGTCTTCGCGCGAGGCGAAGCGTCCGTTCGCGTCGCGCCATTCGACAATCGCCTTCGCGAGCGTCGCCGAGAGGCCCGAGACGCGCTCCAGGAGCGGCGCGGACGCCGTGTTCAGCTCGACGCCGACGCCGTTCACGCACGAGACGACCACCTCGTCGAGCTTCGTGCCGAGCAGCGACTGCTGCACGTCGTGCTGGTACTGCCCGACGCCAATCGCCTTCGGGTCGATCTTCACGAGTTCGGCGAGCGGATCCTGCAGACGGCGGCCGATCGAGATCGCGCCGCGCACCGTGAGGTCGAGGTCAGGGAACTCCTTGCGCGCGATCTCGCTCGCGGAGTAGACGGACGCGCCCGCCTCCGAGACCGAGACGACGATGGGCGTCGGAATCTCCGGGTGCTGCGCCTTCAGCGTCTTCAGCGTCTCGCGCACGAACGCCTCGGTCTCGCGCCCCGCCGTGCCGTTGCCGACGGCGATCGCCTCGGCGTGGTACTTCGCGACGATGAGCGCGATCGCCTTCGCGGCCTCCAGCTTCTTCTGCTGCGGGAAGATGACGGTCTTGCCAAGGTACTTGCCCGTCGCGTCGATCATCGCGACCTTGCAGCCCGTGCGGATGCCGGGGTCGATGGCCAGCACCGCCTTGCCGCCGAGCGGCGACGCGAGCAGCAGGTGGCGCAGGTTCTCGGCGAAGACCTCGACGGCCGCGCGGTCGGCCTCGGCCTTCTTCTCGACGGTGACGTCGATCTCGCAGCTCGGCGCCAAGAGCCGCTTGTAGGCGTCTTCGGTCGCGAGGCGAACCTGCCGCGCGCAGGGGGCGTTGTCGCGCGCGGCAGAGCCAGCCGTCGGGGTCTTGCCCTGCGCGGCAACGCGCGCGTCTTCGACAATGCCGAGCATTCGCTCGATCACCGGCTCCCTGTCGAGTTCGAGCTTGACCCAGAGCACCTTCTCGGCCTGACCGCGGCGGATCGCGAGATAGCGGTGCGAGGGGATCGTCGCGATCGGCTCGGAGAACTCGTAGTACTGCTCGAACTTCGTCGGTTCGGTCGGCTTCGGGCTCACGACCTCGCTCTTCACGACCGACTTCGTCGCGAAAGCCTGACGCACCGCGCCGCGCACGTCGGCGATGTCGGCGATGCGCTCGGCGAGGATGTCGCGGGCGAACTGAAGATCCTCGTCCGTCGGCTCGGCGCCGTCATTCCAGCCATCCGCCGCACCGCCCGTCCAGGCGCCCGACCAGATCGCGTCGGCGAGCGGCTCGTAGCCCTTCTCCTTCGCGACCTGCGCACGTGTACGGCGCTTCGGCTTGTAGGGCTGGTAGAGGTCTTCGAGCGCGCTCTTCTGCCAGCACGCGGCGATCTTCGCCGCAAGGTCGTCCGTGAGCTTGCCCTGCTCGTCGATGGACTTCAGAATCGACTCCTTGCGCTCCAGCAGTTCGGTGAAGTAGCCAAAGCGCTCCTGGATCTTGCCGATCTGTACCTCGTCGAGGTTGCCGTGCGCCTCCTTGCGGTAGCGGGCGATGAACGGCACGGTGCTGCCCTCGCCGAGGAGCTTCACGACGGCGCCGACCGACTCGGGCCGGATCGCGAGCTCGGCGGCGATCTTCGAAATGACAATCTGGTTTTCCATGCTTTCCAATCCTTCGTTGGGGAAGCGGAAAGTATAGCAAATTTGCGCGGCCCCCGTGCGAAGCGGAGGCCGTGCGCCGGGGGAATCGGCGGCTAGAGGCCCTTGACGGCGGCGCGCGTGGCCTTGTTGAGTTCCTTCCACATCGTCTTGGCGTCCGTCGCCGCCAGCACAAACGGCATCTTCTCGCCGTCCTCGAACGCCTTCGCGAACGCGGCGAGCAGCTTCACGTAGAACGGCGAGGCGATGACCGGCAGCGCCGTGAAGATGACCAGGTTCACGGTCCGTCCGTTCCAGTCGATGCCCTGCCGGGAGACGCCCGCCGCGAACGTGAGGACGCCTTCCTCGACCCCCCGCATGTGCGGAAACGCCAGGCCGTTCCCGACGGCCGTCGTGAGGATCTTCTCGCGTTCCAGCGCCGCCGTCACGACGGCCGCCGGATCGGCGATCATCTTCTCCTTCGCCAGCACGCCGCAGAGCTCGGCGATCGCCTCCGCCGGCGTCTTCGCCTTCAGGTCGGGCACCATCAGCTTGCCGGTGCTGAACCGCGAGAGGAGGAACTTCGGATCCGGCTCGCCGGGACGGAGCCCCGTCGCCTTCACGTCCGGGCGGTAGAGGATGCGCCCGCAGTTCGAGCACGTCACGAACCGGTCGCCGCTCAGCACGTGCTGCAGCTCCGCCATCGGCACCCGCAGCCCGCAGGCCGAGCAGTTCCCGCGCGCCAGCGGCGACAGGAACAGGCGGCTCTTCGCCGCCTGCCGCCGGTGGAGCGCCGCCGCCTCGGGCGTCAGCTGCGCCTGCAGCCGCGCGATCTCGGCGGCGAGCGCCTCCGACCGCTCGCCCGTGCCGACATTCTCGTGTTCATCGCGAATCAGCACGAGGTGCTGAATCTTTCTCAACAGCTTGATCTGTTCCGTCACCATGTCTCGTCTCTCCTTTCGTTTCGTCCAACTGCCCGCTAGAATACCATTCGATTGTTAACGGCGTGTTAACGACACGCTAGGCCTTCTCCCCCGCCGCCGTCCGCGCCGTGCGCAGGACTTCGGCGGCGACCGCCGCGCTCACGCCCGCGACGGACGCGATCTCCTCGACGGGCGCGCGCGCGATGCCATAGATCGACCGGAACGCCCGGAGCAGCTTCACCTTCTTCGCCTCGCCGATGCCCGGCACCTCGTCGAGCGCCGACTCGCGGATCGTCCGCTCGCGCAGGCTGCGGTGGTAGGTGATGGCGAAGCGGTGCGCCTCGTCGCGGAGGCGCGTGATGACCATGAGCGCCTGCGAATCACGCGGCAGGAAGACGTTCGGCCGCCCGTCGTCCAGCACGACCTCCTCCTGGCGCTTCGCGAGGCCGACGGTCGGGATGTCCGTGATGCCGAGCTCGGCGAAGGCGGCGCGCGCCGCCCGCAACTGCGTCTCGCCGCCGTCGCAGATGTAGAGGTCGGCGCGCGGCGACGTCGCGAGCAGCGTGGAGTCGGGCCCGTAGCGGCGGCGCACGACCTCCGCCATCGCGCGCGGATCGTCCGCGCCCGCGAACGACCTGATCCTGAAATGCCGGTAGTAGCGCCCGTCGGGCAGCCCGTCGCGCGCGACGACGAGCGAGGCGACGTTGTGCGTGCCGAAGAGGTTCGAGATGTCGACGCACTCAATGATGCGCGGCGGCGCGGCGAGCCCCAGCGCGTCCGCAAGCTCCGCGAGGCCGCGCTGCGCCTCCTCCTCGCGCAGGTGCGGCGACCGGCGCACAAAATGGGCCTTCGTCATGTCCTTCAGGGCGAAGAGCGTGTCGCGCCAGCGCGCCGCCGCCTCGAAGTCGCCCTTCGCCGCCGCGTCCCTCATGCGCGCCTCGACCTCGCCCAGGACTTCGGGACGCTTCCCCTCCAGGAACGCGCACGCCTCCTCGAAGCGCGCCCGGTAGTCCTCCCGCGTCACCTGGCCGAGGCACGGCGCCGAGCAGTGGCGGATGACGTTCGCGAGGCAGTGGCGGTGCGCGGCCTCGTCGGGCACGAGGCAGTCGCACTCCCGGATGCCGTAGCGCTTCTCGACGAAGTCCTTCGCGGCGCGGACGACGGGCGCGGACGGGAACGGGCCGAAGTAGCGCGCGCCGTCGTCGCGGACGATCCGGCAGCAGGCGAAGCGCGGCCAGTCCGCCGTCGGGTCGGCCCGGAGCGCGAGGTAGCGCTTGTCGTCCCGCATGAGGATGTTGAAGCGCGGCTTGTACTTCTTGATGAGCGACGCCTCGGTCAGGAGCGACTCGGCCTCGTTCTTCACCGTCATGAACTCGAAGTCGTAGACCGTCTCGACCATCGAGCGAACCTTCGGCGGATGCCGCGCGCCCGCGCGGAAGTACGAGGAGACGCGGCGGCGCAGGTTCTTCGCCTTGCCGACGTAGATGATGACGCCCCGGCGATCTCGCATGAGATAGCAGCCGGGGCGGTCGGGAACGGACTTCAGCCGCTCTCGGACGAGTTCGGTCAGACGAGCTCCTTCGCGGGCTCTGGGGCCTTCTCGGCCGCTTCGGCGGCGTCGGCCTCGGCCAGCTCCTTCTCGCCTTCCTGAAGGCCCTTCTTGAACTCGCCCTTCGCCTTGCCGATCGAGCGCGCGAGCTCGGGGATCTTCTTCGCGCCGAACAGCACCGCGATGATCAGCACGCAGATGAGGATTTGCATCAAACCGGGTCTCATGTCTTTTCTTCTCCTTGGTTTTCTTGACTTGTCAGAACGTTTGGACGGATAGGATACCGAATTTCGCGGCGGAAATCAAGGGCGAGCGCCACTTGTTTGTCGCAGGGCTTCAGCATGAAAAGATGCGCACAGCCCATCGCACTTATGGCCCGTCGGCCCGACAGATCGCGCAGGGAGTGGTTCGCCTTTCAGGCTGAAGCCCGATCTGCGTCAGAACGAGACGGCGAGCCCCGCCGAGACGACGAGGGACGAGAAGTCGGCGCGCGTGGCGAGTCCGCCGGCCGAGGCGTCGAAGCGGTCGACCCACTCGTACCCGACCTCCGTGAAGAGGCCAAGCCCGTCCGTCAGGCGCGCCATCAGCCCGGCCTCGCCCGCGAAGCCGAGGCGGCACTGCGTCTCGGACGCGCGGGACGCGCCCGCGTCGAAGTCAAGGTGCGCGAGATTGCAGAGCGCCGCCGCGCCCGCGTAGGCGTCCAGCCACGGGAACGCGCGCCACGTCACGGTCGGCCCCAGACCCACCTGGTAGAGGTCGGCGCGGAGGCGCGCCCGCACCGCCTGTCCGGGCGTGTGCGTCACCGTCTCCGGCCCCCACGTCGTCGGCGTCACGGGGTCGCGCTCCGGGTTCGGCGCATAGCCGAAGTCCCGGTCGTCCGGGTACGGCCCGCCCGTGAAGAGCCACCAGTCCGTCCCCGTGCGCGTCACCGTCGTCGCGCCGCCGCCGCGCCCGAAGGCGTCCGCGCGCACGCCCCAGTACCCGGCGAAGCGCAGGTCGAGCGCGACCGAGAAGTCGCCCGCCGTCCAGACGTCGCGGCCGACGCGCGCCTTCAGGCCGAGCGGCGCGCGCGTGTCCGTCGCGTCCATGCCCGCCGCGCCGCCGTCCGGCGTGACCGTCGTCTCCGTGAAGGACGCCCCGACCGCCCAGAGCTCGTCGCCGGGCGCCGCCGCCGGACTCGGGTCGGGGCGCCGCTCCGTCACCTCGCCCGGCGTCCACTCACCCGCGCCCGGATCGCGGTCGTAGCCCGTCCGCGTGTACGAGCCGGGGACGGTCGGCGTGGGCGCCGCGCCCCGGATCTCCGTCTTCACGCGCGACCGCCACGCCGGACCGACCGTGAGCCGCCAGCCCTCCGCCTGCGCCGCCGCCGCCGCACAGGCGACCATCATGCCAATCATCATCTTCGTGTTCGTCTTCATCTTCAGAATCCTTTCTTTACGTAACATCTTCTTTTCTTGCACATGGCATTCCTCACACGGAGCCACGGAGTCACGGAGCCGTCCAGCCCGACTTGACTGAATTCTCCGTGCCTCCGTCCCTCCGTGTGAGCATGGGCTAGTCCTCCAGCCTCACGCGGAAGAAGCCGGACGGCCCTTCCGGCGCGGCGACCTCCAGCGTCAGCGCGCCGTCCGCCTCGCGCGTGACCGCGCGCGGCGCGAGGACGGTCGCCTTGTCGCCGAGCTGCGCCCGGTACTCCACGCGCAGCCGCGACGTATCGACCGCGCCCCACGCGGCCGCGCGTTCGACCGCGACGGTGAGCCGCACCGCCCCCGGCGCGGTCTCCAGCCCGCCAAGCGACAGCCCGTCCACCACGGCGTCCGTCCGCACCGTCACGTCGCCGACGTCCTGCGTAATCGAACTGCGGTAGCCCGCGTCGTCCGCCAGCGACGGCGCGAGCCGCACCGTCGGCGTCGTCCCCGTGCCGATGCCCGCGCGGCGGAACGGACGCTTCCCGACCGCCGGACGTCCGAGAATCGTCACCTCCGTCAGCTTCCGGCAGTCCGCAAAGGCGTAGTCGCCGAGGGACGTGACCTCCGCCGGCAGCCGCACGGACGTCAGCGCCGTCGCGGTGAAGGCGTAGCGTCCGATCGCGAGCGCGGCGGGCGCCGTGAGGTTAGTCCAGTCCCGCACGGACACGAACGTGACGCGCGCGAGCGTCGAAATCCCCGAGAACGCGCGGAAGCCAATCTCGGTGCAGAACAGCGGCAGCGTCAGATCCGTCATGCCGCTCGCCGAGTTCGCGAACGCGCCATCGCCGATCGCCGTGATGAAATGCCCCTCGATCTTGTCGGGAATGACGATGTTCGCGATCCGCTGGTTCGAATCCTTGAAGCCGACGATCTTCGCCGTCTCCGCGCCCGTCACCTCCCACCTGAAGATCGTCTCCGCGTCCGACTCCTCGTAGACCGTCACCGGGGGCGGCGTGACCGTGAGTGTGCCGTAGTTCTTCGTGATCTCATAGTTGCCCGCCAGTGTCCCCGCGTCGAGCGTGTAGTCGAACGAGTTGGGTATGCTGTCCGCGTCCGTGAGGGTCGCGAAGTTGCCGTAGGTTGCGCCCTCGCCGGGCGCGAAGCCGTCGCCGCCGACCGTTACCGTCGTCTCGGAATGCGATGCGCCGTCGTGCGTCCACGAGCCGTCGCCCGACGTGAGCGTGAGGCGGCGTTTCCGAATTTCGAACGTCTGCACGTCTGTGCCCGTGTAGTTGTTCTTGCCCGTGAAGGTCATCGTCGCCGTGCCCGCGTTCACGTTGTCCGCGTAAACGACGTCGAAGTCGTCCGCCGTGAGGATCGACGGCTCGCCGTCGCCGAACCCGGCGTCCGGCGTCTTCGCCGTGCCGTCGTACACGTAGTCCTCCGGCGGCAGGATCGGCCACACGAGCCCCTCGATGTCTTTCGGCGTCACCGTCACGTTCCGCGAGTCCGTCACCGTGTCGTAGCCCGCCGCCGAGATCTGGAAGTAGATGGGACGATCCGTGCAGGCGTTCGTGTACGCCACGGCGTCAAGCCACGGGCCGTCGGCGCTTTCCGCATACTTCACCGTCGCCCCCGTCGCCGGCGTCGAGACCGTGACGCTGATGCCGTAGCCGGCGCCGCAGTACTCGCCCGTCGTCCCGTCCGCCGCGTAGCGGATCGTCGCCGGGCGGATCGTGAAGCCGACGGTCGCCGTGAGTTCCTTGTAGTTCCGCGATTCAGGAACCGTGAAGGTCGCCGTGTAGTGCCCCGGCCGCGTCGGCTTCGCGCCGGACGACCAGGTCACCGTCGCGTTGCCAAACTTCGCCGCCGAGACGGGTTCGCTCGCCGTCTGGCCGTACGTCCAGTCCGCGACGGCGGGCGGCGTCGTCCAGACGTTCTCCGCCTTCAGGATCTCGAACGTCTGCACGTCCGTGCCCGTGTAGTTGTTCTTGCCCGTGAAGGTCATCGTCGCCGTGCCCGCGTCCACGTTGTCCGCGTAGGCGACGTCGAAGTCGTCCGCCGTGAGGATCGACGGCTCGCCGTCGCCGAACCCGGCGTCCGGCGTCTTCGCCGTGCCGTCGTACACGTAGTCCTCCGGCGGCAGGATCGGCCACACGAGCCCCTCGATATTCTTCGGCGTCACCGTCACGTTCCGCGAATCGACGACCGTATCGTAGCCCGCCGCCGAGATCTGGAAGTAGACGGGACGATCCGTGCAGACGTCCGTGTACGCCACGGCGTCAAGCCACGGGCCGTCGGCGCTTTCCGCGTACTTCACCGTCGCCCCCGTCGCCGGCGTCGAGACCGTGACGCTGATGCCGTAGCCCGCGCCGCAGTACTCGCCCGCCCCATCGTCCGCCACGTAGTTGATCGTCGCGGCGGACGCCGTCAGGCCCGCGTACGCGCCCAGCGCGCACACGGCCTGTCTGATTTTTTGCCTTGTTAGTCGCATCATTTCTTTTTCCTTTTGTTTGGTCCGTCAAATCTTTTCTCATTCCGCTGAAATGCCATTCATTCGCCCCTGCACTTCGTTCGGTAGCCGCAAGGCGCGGCTTCGCCGCTGGCGCAGAGCGGGCGCATAGGACGCGGGGAAGAGCCCACAAACTGTCATAGCGCTGCGCGCAACCACGAAAAGGCTCTCGCACCGACCTCGATGCTTCATAGAAACATGCGTTTCTTTTGTGGACAGGGGATGTCTCACACGGAGGCACGGAGCCACGGAGTGAAACTGGAAGGCGGCTCTCAAGACATCCCCACACATGATATCGAGAAGGAACTCCGTGCCTCCGTGACTCCGTGTGAGACCTTCACTCGTTAGGCAAACCGCCCCCTTCCGCAAACCAAGCATTCGAGAGAAATCGCGAAGCCGTTTCGTGGTCAGCGACGCAGCCACCCGGCAGCCCGCGAGCCTCTGCGCCCGCCTTGCGCCCCCTCTGCGGCTAAAACTTGAAAACAACGCGCCGCCCATCACCTGATCTCCACCTCGACCTTGAAGAAGCGCATCGCCCCGCGGTTCGCGTCCGTGACCGGCGTCCACGCCGCCGCGCCGAGCGCCGGCTTGCCGTAGACCGTGTAGGCGCGCGGCGGCTCGGCCTCCCGCAGGTCGGGCGACCACGTGACGCGCGGCGCGCCGTCCGCGCCCACCGCGATCTTCGCCGTGAACCGGCTCGCCGCGTCCGTCGGATCCAGCCCTGCGACGTACGACGCCCAGAGCGTGACGCCGTTCGCACCCGTCGTGTGCGCCGCCGCCTCGTAGTCGCCGCCGCCGAACCGGTCGACGTAGGCGTCGAGCCAGGCGTAGGGCACAGGGACAGGCGTCGTCGTGGTCGCCGACCCCGTCGGCGGGTCGTCCGGCCCCCGGAAGATCTCGAAATCGACCTCGTAGGGCACGGCCAGCCCGACCCCGGCGTAGTTCTTCGTCTCCTCCACCCAGAAGCGCGCCGTGTAGAGGCCCGGCGCGCTCGGCCGCACCGCCGTCTCCGTCGCGACGGACGCGCCGCGCCGCCGGTAGGCGACCGAGAGCGTCCCGAAGCGCGCGCGGCCCGTCGGCTCGCTCGCGGCCTCGACGCCGTTCGTCCAGCTGCGGATGCCGGGATACGTCGACCAGCCGTTCGCGCCCTTGCGGATCTCGAAGACGCCCGTCCAGTCCGCCTCGTCCTCGCCAAGGCCCTTCCACTTGTAGTCCGCCGTGTTCGCGAGCCGCAGCACGACGTTCGTGTAGAGCCCCGCGTCCGTCCCGCCGGGGTTCGCGACGACCGTCCAGCGCGCGTCCGCCGTGAGCGTCGGCTTCTGGAGGCGGCCGCTGTACGCCCGCGACGGGATGACCGGCGGCGCGACGGGACGCTTCAGGATCGCGAATTCCTTCGTGACCGTCCCCGTGTAGTTGTTGCGCCCCGTGACGGTCACGGGGAAGAGCCCCGCGCCCGTCCGCCCCGAATAGGCGAGCGTGTAGTCATCCGCCGTCGCGATGTTCGGGTCGCCGTCCACGACCGTCACGGCGGGCCTCTTCTCCGTCCCGTCGAAGAACCATGCCGCGTCCTCGTCCGCGACGACCATCGCCTCCGTCAGTGCCTTCGGCACGATGCGGAGCGTGCCCTTCCCGTAGTACGGCGCGTAGTTGGGCGACAGGAACTTGAAGTAGACCGTGAGGTCGCCCTCGGCGACATGCGTCCGCGTCGGGGCCGTCTCGGAATAGGCGCTCTCGTCACCCGGCACGAGCGCATAGGACAGGCGGTACGGCTCGCCGAAGGCCGGCGCGAGCGCGAACGGCTGGGGCGCGCCGTTGTAGACGCGGGCGCAGAGCGGATTGCCGTCCGCATCCGTCTCGCCGCCGCCGAACACCGCGCCGGGGTCGAGCGTCGCGGGCGTGACGCGCAGCCACCCGTACTCCTTCGCGACCGCGTAGTTCCCCGCAAGCGCCCCGCCCGTCAGCGCGTAGTCGAAGAGGTTCTCCATCGCCCCCACGTCCGTGAGTGCGCCGGAACACGTCGCCGCGAAGCCCTCGCCCGCGACGAAGCCGGGCGAGCCGTCCTTCACGCGCACCGCGTCGCACCGAAGCGGCGTCCCGTCGTACACCTTCTCCGCCCCACCCGAGACGAGCGTGACGGGACGCGGCGCGATCGTCACGGTCGCCGACCCGAAGTACGTCTCGTAGTAGCGCGCGTCAATCGCATAGAAGACCGTGTGGACGCCCGCGTTCGTGAACGCCGGCGCGGCGTCCGACGCGACGTCATCGGCCGCCGTGCCATACCGCACCGTGACGGGCGCGGTCAGCAGGGCGGGCGGCACGACCGCCGCCGTGTGCCCCGTGCCGTCGTAGGTCGCCGCCGTCGAGAAGGCGGACGGATCGACCGAGCCCTCGCCGTCGAACGTCACCCGCGCCTTCGTGACGCGCAGGACGCCGGGATGCCACGCGAGCGAGTAGTTCCGCGTCACGTCCGCCGTGCCGTGGCGTAGGACGCGCACGGACGCGATCACGTTCGACACCACGCCGTCGCCGTCCGGGCCGTCCTCCGGCGTGAGGACAACGCTCTCCGGCGCGAAATCGACCGCCAGTTCGTCGCCGGGCTGCAGCTTGTCGGCGTTCTCCGCCGAATAGGACGGCAGGCGGTGCGCCGTGCCGTCGTAGGTCCACGTCGCCGAATCCGCCGTCACCGTGATCTCGTCCGCGCTCGCCCGCACGGTCAGCGTCCCCCAGTCCTCGGTCACGGCGTAGTCCGCGAGCCGCGTACCTGTCGCGGCCGCACCGTCCCCCCGTCCCGCCGGGAGGGCCGCGCTTGTCGCGGCCGTATAGGCGCAGCGCGCCGGAACGCGCCCCGCGTCCGTGATCGCCGCGAAGTCCGAGAACGTGAACGACTCGCCCGGCGCGAACCCGTCGCCACCGACCGAAACCTCGTCCGCACCGAACGTCAGCGGCGCGCCGTCGTAGGTCTTCGTCTTCGTCGGCGTCGTCAGCGTAATCGGACGCGGACGGATCGCCACGGCGACGCGCCCCGTGTAGGCGTTGTAGTAGTCGGCCGTCACCGTGAACCAAACGACCGCGTTCGTGGCGTGCGCAAAGCGCGGCGGCTCCTCGCTCCACACGCCCTCCTCCGGGAGGGTCGCGCCTGTCGCGACCGCGCCGTCCGCCCAATACCGCACCCGCGCGGGCTGCAGCAGCGCCGCCGAGACGACGACCTGCGTGGCCATGCCGTCGTAGGTCTTCTCGACGTCGCCCGCCCCGGCGACCTGCGCCGCGCGAATGCAGGCGTTCGTCATCTTCAGCACGCCCTCCTTCAGCACGAGGTTGTAGTTCCGCGTACGGTCCGTGTCCGTCGCCGCCTCGACGATCCGCACGGATGCGAAGCGGTTCGAGACGACGCCGTCGCCGTCCGGCCCGTCCGCCGGCGTGCGGATCACGCTCGCCGGGTCGATCGCGACGCGCAGCTCGTGCCCGGCGAGCAGCCTGTCGCCGTTCTCGACGCGCCACGTCGCGGCGCGATGCTCCGCGCCATCATACGCCCACGTCGCCGAGTCGGCCGTGACGGAGACCTGGTCGCCGCCGACCGTCACCTTCAGCGTCTGCCCGCCCACGACCGTCACGTCGTAGTTCGCGACCTTCGCCGTCGCGCTGTCGCGGTAGGAGAACGTCGCCGCCGTCTCGCCGACGTCGGTGATCGAGGCGAAGCCGAAGTAGTCGAAGCACTCGCCGTCCGCATAGCCGCTGCCGCTCGCCGTGATGTCGCCCGGCCGCACCGCCAGCGGGAAGCCGTCGTAGGGCTTCTCCTTCGAGGCCGCCATCAGCGTGAGCGGACGCCGCGTGATCGACCACGCGAGCGGCGCGGGCGCGACCGGCGGCTCGTAGTTCGCCGCGTCGTAGTCGAACGTCACCGTGGCCACGTAGTCGCCTGCGTCCGTCGCCTCGTTCCCGGCGAGGCGCGCCGTCACGCCCGCCGGGACGCCCGTCAGCGCCACGCCGTGCGGTTTCCCGTCGTACATCCACGTCGCCGCCTCGGACGCGACGCTCCATGCGATCCCCGCGCCGCCCGGCTCCTGTCCGGGGTACGTCGCCCTGGTGACGGTGAGCGTGCCAAACTCGATTGTGAGGTCGTAGTTCGTGAGCTGCATACCCGCTCCGGACGAGACCGTGAAGGTCGCCGCCGTCTCGCCCGCCGCCGTCAGCTCGGCGAAGTCCCCGTAGGCGAACGCCTCGCCCTCCGGTAGGGCGGGCAACCCTTGCCCGCCGTCCGTCAGGGCCACGTCGATGTCGTCCGCCGTCAGCCTCAGCGGCGTGCCGTCGTAGGGCTTCGTCAGATTGCGCGACCGCACCGTGACGGGCCGCTTCGTGATCGTTAGTTTCGCCGCGTGAACGAAGTCCTCGTAGTTCGGGTTCGTGACCTTGTACCAGATTGCGTATGCGCCCGCGTTGGTGTAGACAGGAGCCGTCCCCCACGGTAGGGCGGGCGCCCCGCGCCCGCCGCTCTCCGCGTTCCCGTCGTCAAGCGCGTACTCCACCGCGCTCTCCCCAACCAGCGCCGCGCCGAACGCCGCCTGAAGCGCGTTCGTGTTGATTGTATGCCCTTCACCGTCGTAGACAAATGTCGCGTCGAACTTCGAGACGCCGCCCGCCGGCACGTCGTCCGCCCCCGGCTCCTCGCCGCCGCCCGGCCCGACCGTCGCCTTGATGACCGCAATCTTGCCCGTGACGACCGTGACCGCGTAATTCGCGAGGTCCGTCCCGTCAAGCGGCGCGTAGTCGAACGTGTTGGCCACCTCGCCCTCGGCAACCATTGTCACCGTCGCCCAGTTCGAGGTCGTCACGTCTTCGCCCGAAACGAACCCGTTCTCACTTTTGCCTAAAACCGGGAATCCGTGCGGCTGGCCGTCGTACACGAAGTCGAGTTTCGTGCCGGAAGTCAGCGTCACCGGGCGCTTCGTGATCGTCACCTTCGCGGCGTGAACGAAGTTCTCGTAGTTCGGGTTCGTGACCTTGTACCAGATAACGTACTCGCCCGCGTTGGTGTAGACGGGCGCAGCCTCGCGCCAGTCGGCGACCTTTTCCGCCCCCGTGGCGGCAACACCCAAATCTGCCACTTGCTCTTGCCCCGTGGCGGCGTCTGCGCCAGAAGCCGAATTTCCGCCCGTTTCCTGTCCAGTGGCGGCTGCGCCAGCTGCCGCAACCCCGTAGAAGACCTTCGTTTCGCCCGCGCCAACCAGCGCCGCGCCGAACGCCGCCCGAAGCGCGTTCGTGTCAATGGTGTGACCCTCGCCGTCGTAGACAAACGCCGCATCGAACTTCGAGAGGCCGCCCGCCGGCACGTCTCCCGCCCCCGACTCGCCGCCGTCTTCGCCGCCGATGCTGGCTTTCGTTACCGTTAAAGTGCCGTTCGCCGTGGTGATTTCGTAATTGCCCGCCGCCGTATTCGCGTTGAGCGTATAGGTGAACGCGTTCTCGCTTTCACCCACGGCTGTCTGCGAGCCTGTGAAAGCATACGTCGCCCCCTCGCCATCAGCGAAGCCGTCGCCGCCGACCGTCACCTCGTGTGCCGTGAGCGGCGTACCGTCGTAGACCTTCGTTCCGCTCTTCGAGGTGAGCGTGACTGGGCGTGGCGTGACCGCGAGCGTGCCGGGAAGTTTCGTCACCGCGTAGTTGCTTCCTTTGGTGTTCGCGTTCCAATTTATCGCCGCGACGTTGTTCTGCGAACTGCCGACGTTTGTCTGCGAACCGGCGCATTCGTATTCCGCGCCTTCACCAGAGACGAAGCCGATGGCCGTCACCGTCCCGACCATGAGCGGCGTGCCGTCATACACGCGGCTTCCACTTCCCGCCGTTAGCGACAACGACTTTGGCGCTATCGTCCACGCGACATCGTGTGTGCCCGCGAAATTACCCTGTCCAGCAAGCGTCATTGCATAGCTCCCGGCATCGGTCTGCGCGTTGCCGGTTATGGAACAGTCGAGAGGCAGACCCTTGTACGTCACCGAGGAGAGTGTCTGTATCTGCTCAAGGCCTGTGTAGGCAAGCGATGGCCCCAACACAATCTGCCAGTCGGAATTGTCGCCAGCAGAGATATCCGCCGCCGTCACCACCAGATCGCCCTCGACCTTTGTGATGTCGTAGAACGCGGCATTTGTGCCGTCCTTAAGCACGTAGGCAAACGTGTTCTTGCTCGTCCCCTTTGTGGTCTGCGAACCCGTGAAGGTGTAGGTCGCTCCATCGTCCCCCACGAAGCCACCGCCGCCAATCGTCACCTCATGCACCGTGAGCGGCGTGCCATCATAAACCTTTGCGCCACTCTTCGAGGTGAGCGTGACCGGCCGCTTCGTGACCGCGAGCGTACCGGGATGGAACGCGAGCGTATAGTTCGCCGACACGTCAAGGTCGCCGCGCATCACTCGGACGGCAGTAATCCTGTTCGCGACCCGCCCATCGCCCGCCGTGCCGTCAAGCGGCGTCGTGACCACGCTCGCCACATCGAACGTCACCGCAAGTTCATCGCCCGGCTGAAGCGTGTCAAGATTCGTCGCGTCATACTCATGAAGCGTGTGCGACTGTCCGTCATAGACCCAGCTTCCGCTTTTCGCAGTCACCGTGATCTCCGTCGCGCTCCGCGTCACCGTAAGCGTACCGTAGACGGACGTAATCTCGTAGTTCGAGAGGTTCGTGTTTGCACCCGCCGCAAAACTGAACGTCGCCGAGGTCTGCCCTGCCTCGGTGCGCGAGGCGAAGTCCGAGTACACAAGCGACTCGCCGGCGACGATTCCGTCAACCGTGATGTCTTCCGCCGTCAGCGTGAGCGGTGTGCCATCGTAGGGTTTCGCCAGGCTCTTCGAGGTCAGCGTGACCGGCCGTGGCGTGATTCTGACGCCGACCGCGCCGACGACGGGCGCGTAGTTCGGCGCCGTGACCCTGTACCACACCTGCGTGTCACAGACGTCGTGGAACGTCGGCGACGTATCGCCCCAGTCATCGGCCACGCTCGCGCGGTACTGCACCGTCGGCGTCGTCAGCAAGCCATTCACCGACACGGCAACGCCATGCGCCGCGCCGTCGTAGACGTTCGTGTAACCGACCGCCGCAATTGCTCCGCTCGGCCCGACGGGTATCGGCGCGGCAACGACCGCAATCTTGCCCGTGACGACCGTGACCGCGTAATTCGCGAGGTCCGTCCCTTCTTGCGCCGCGTAATCGAACGTGTTCTCGACTTCGCCCTCGGCGACCGCCGTCACTGTCGCCCAGTTCGAGGTTGTCACGCCCTCACCCGCGACAAACCCTTGCCCACTTATTATAATATGTGGGAATGTGTGCACCGCCCCGTCGTACACGAAGTCGGTCTTCGTGCCAGAGGTCAGCGTGACAGGGCGCGGCGTGATTGTCACGGTTGCCCAGTTCGTGTAGGTGTTGTAGCCAGCTGCAGCGACCGTATACCAAACCGCTGTCGCGTCGCAGGCGTTCGTCAGCAAGAGGCTTTCGACGTAAGGGCCGTTCTTTGCGAGGGCGTACCTGATTGTCGGGTTCGCGACGCTCGTCACCTTGACCGAGATTCCATGTCCCTTTCCGTCATACACGCCCGAAGAACTGAAGCGGCTGTTCTTTCCGCCCGATCCGCCCGTGCCGTCATCGATTTCAATTTCATGCGAAGGAACGACAAACGTGGCCCTCAGCGTCGCACCGACCTGCGTGCCGTTCTTGGTCGTCTTGTGCGTCAAGACGTAGTTCCCGCCCTTGCTCGGCGGTAGCCAACGATACACGCCCTCGTTCGTCGCCGTCTTCACGACTTCTCCGTTGACCGCGACCGTCGCCGTCGCGTTCGCGTCGCCCGACCACAAGTTGCTGTACGTGATGTCTTCGGCATGGTCGGTCTCGATTGACCCCTTCCCGGCGCGGGTATCGACCACCAGCTTGCCGCTCGTCGCGATCGACACGACCGACACATCCTCAATGACCGAGATGATCGGATAGGCGGTCTGGCTCATCGGATAGCCGTCCACAACGGCGACCGCCAAGAGCCGCTTCACTTTCGGGAGCGTCGCCTGGAACGGCCCCGTGTAGACGCGGCTCGCCGTCGTCGGCTCGGTGCCGTCCGTCGTGTAGTAGATCGTCGCCCCCGGCATATCACAGTCGATTCGGCACAGCATCGACCCAGCCGTGCCGGTCTGCGTGCAGACGATGCGCACCGTCGGCCCCTCCGCGTAATACGTGCGCGTGAGCGTACCGCCGTGGGCGGTGTGATGCAACGTGTGAAGCCCTACACGTTCAGGTCGCCACGTCACCTGACCTTCGCCCGACGACGTCACGAGCGTCACGCCATCGGCCGTCACCTCGGCCGTCTCACTGGCAAACCGCGTATCCCAAGCAGCCCCGGAATACCGCACGTTTTGCGGTGGCCAATAACGCCCGAACGTCATGACGGCCTCATGCGCCCGCGTGTCAATCACCATTTTGCCGCTTGTGGAAGACGACACGACCGTCGCGCCTTGCACCGTCGCAAGGCTTGCCCACAGCGCGACACCGCAACTTATCCATTTCCACGTCATCGTCAGTCCTTTCATCGATTCATCTCCGTTGCTGAGACATCAAAGGCGGCAATCCGTCATCTTCGACAGAAACGTCTACCAACGCCGGATTGCCTATGTATTCGTCCCGTACAAGGCACGGGAACTGGAGATCGGCAGGGACTGCAGGCTGTTCCTGCGGTGCTGCGGAGCAGCAGAGGCGGAAGCCGTTGTCGTTGTTGTCGTTGGACGGGTTCCACCCATTGCGCTTGCCGGAACGGCAGTTGCCCGCATCGTTGTTATAACTTCCGCCACGCAACGCCCGGTTCTGCCCCTGTGCTTCTTGCCGACCCCCAAATTCTTCGTCACGGACGACGGCTCTTCGCAATCCGGCAGTCGCACCACAAGCAATGCACCCCGTCAGGGCCGTGACCCGTTCCTGCAGTGTCGCCTCCGAGATCATCCCCATTGCGAACAGCCGTTCGTAGCCTGCCGTCTTTCTCTGGAATCGCCGCCAGGCCCGACGCGAAAGGCGAACGCCATTCGGATAGACACGACGCCCCAGAAATCCCATGCCGTGACAGGTGCGGTTGATTTGCGGCTCGGCTTTCACCGTCAGCCCAAGGGTCTGCGCACTCCACTGGCAAATCTCGTCACGCAAGGCCCGCAGCAGTCCCTTGTCGTCAGACCAATAGACAAAATCATCCATGTAGCGCACATAGTCAACGGCCTTGCCTTTCGCCGTCGTCGCATGGCCTTCGGCGACAAGGCGATCCAGTCGGTCCAGATACAGATTCGCCAGATGCTGGCTCGTCAGGTTCCCAATCGGCAATCCAAGGCCCGGCTTCGTCTGGTAGGTGTCCACAATGCGCCCAAACCAGCGGATGACGGCCTTGTCCTTGAAGCGCCGCGCCAGCATCTGCATCACCCCCTCATGCGGAATCGTGTCAAAGAACTTTCTGAAATCGCATTTGAGATACCAGTCCCGGCGACGCGCATAGGTCTGCGCGCGCTGAATCGCGGCCCACTGTCCCAAGCCACGGCGGCAGGCATAGGTCTGGTCGATGAGCCAGCGGTCGATGTAAGGTTCGCAGACGTTCATCAGCGCATGGTGCAGGACGCGCTCGCGAAAGGCCGCCGCGCAGATCTCGCGTTGCTTGGGTTCGTGAATGACAAACCGCCTGTAATCGCCAACCGCATAGCTTCCGTCGATAAGCCCCGCACGCAAGCGCGCAAGTTCCGCCCCCAAGTTGGCACGATAGACCCGCTGGTCCGGGCGTGCCGTCTTGCCCCGGCTCGCTTTCCAGAATGCCAAGCGCAAATTCTCCGGCTCGATGATCCGTTCAAAAAGTCCGCCAACTCGCCTCATGACGCCTCCGTCTCCTTCTGTTCGAGGTTCAGGACAGGCTGTGCCACCTCCTCCGGATGCGCTTCCTTGGCGAGAAGCCGCTCCGCGAACTTCTCGATGCGCGCATCGCCCACGCCCTCGATCTTGCGCAAATCGGCGAGACTTGGATTCTCGGCCTTGGCAAGTTCGGCCAACTGCGCATCCGTCATCACGACATAGGGCTTCACGCCATCCGCCAGCGCAATGGCCTTGCGACGCTCCCGCAGCTTGGCGAATCGCGCGAACACCTCTGGCGAAAGGACTTCCCGATAGTCAACCTTGGGCACGGCGCGGTAAAACGGCAACGGGCTTCCGCCTCCGCTCCCCGCACCCGTTCCGTCCAGCCATTCCACGCAGAACGTCCATCCCGCCGGAAACGCGGCACGCTCGACCTGAAGGACGCGGTGCGTACGCAGGAACACGTTCAGTTGCTCCTGTGCGACGCCGCTATCGTTCAGCGGAACAAGAAATGTGTTGAATTGTGACATCTCTTTTGCAGAACTATTTTGCGATTCTCTCTCTTTTCCCTGTCGTACGGTCGGCTTGTGACTTTCGCTCCGCTCACCCCGCGCTGCGGGGCCGTCACGCGCCGACCTTTCCCGAACTCCGTCTCATGAGGAACAGCCTACAGTCCTGCGGAGCAGCAGAGGCGGAAGCCGTAGTCGTTGACGTCGCTGGACGGGTTCCACCCAACGCGCTCGCCGGAACGGCAGTTGCCCGCAACGCTGAAATAACTCCCGCCACGCAACGCCCGGGAATGCCCCTGCCTGTACCATTCCAAGCACCACTCGTACACATTGCCATGCATGTCATAAAGCCCCCAACGATTCGGCGCATACGAGCCGACGGTCGTCACGCCACCGCTGTAGCCGCCGCGCCCGTCGTTGACATTGCCGCTGTACCGGCCCAACGTCTTCAAATCATCTTCCGATGAACCGCCGTTGTTGTAGTCGCTCGTCGTCCCCGCCCGACAGGCAAATTCCCACTGCGCCTCCGTCGGCAGATCGAGGGTCGTCAAGCCCGTCTTGGTTCGCAGGATGCCAATGACGCTCGTCGCATCGACCGCCGTCGAGTCGGGATAGAGCGCACCCGCCGACGTGCCGCGCAACAGATTATAGGAAAGACCCGCTTGCGCACGCGCGTCATTTGTATGATACAATGAATGCACACCTTCGCCGCCCGTCATCAGCATGAACTGTGCGCTCGTCACCTCAAAGACGCCGATGTAGTAAGGCTTGTCGATGTTGATTCCACTGATGCTCCCTTTTTCGATCCGCCGCAAGACGAGTTTCGTGGTCTTGTACTCGTCCGTCCATCCGCCCTTCGGCACGGCGGCCAGGCACGAGACGGGCCAGCGTGTCGCGTTGGGTCCTCCCGACAGGTCGATGACATAGAAGAGGTCGTTGGTGATGGCCGCCGCGTCGTACTTGAGAAGCGAAACCGTCACCGTGACGTTCGAGGCGATGAGGTTTAGCCCGTCCGCCTCCGTACTCCACGTGATGCGGTGTCGTCCCGCGACGGTCGGCGGTACTTCCAGGAAGTTCGTCGGCGTGTAGACCTTGCCCGTGTCGGTGTCCGTCACCTTGACGGCAATCGCCGTGTCCTCCGTATCCGCCCCCGTGATGGTGTAGTCGATGTCCACCATCCCGTTCCACGGATACCGCTGCCGAGCCGTGACGTCAGAGACGGTCGCGGCAAGAAGAGCCCTCGCCCCAGTTGCCACCAACAGAAGCCCTACTACTATCAGTCTTTTCATTTGCATCTCTCATTTGAACAGGTTTATTACAATCTTGGCGGAAGTACTTCTTTCTTAAGAGTGCTACTCGTTGCCAACCAGAAATACGACAACAATGCTAATACAACCTCTCCAACGATCACGCCCCACAACAATACACTATAAAGAATGTGTGATGGTGCAGGACAAAATCTCACCTGCAAAAATGCGTGTATTCCAATCATTGCCCCCCAAACTGTTGCGAATACGAATCCCAGTAAAATATTAATTGCCGAAACGGAAAAATTCCCACCGCACATACCCCACCAGTTTCGTTCTTGTTTTTTGTAGTCGGGAATCATCCACCATTTTCCGGCTACAATCTTTTCCCAATTCGTGATTCCACATTTGCAATATGTCTGTCCCCACGCAATGAGCGCTTGCTCATAGACCTCCTGCCATGCCTTTGACCCTTTTGCCATTGCAACCCAAAGAGAAGCCAACAGAAAGCCAAATGCAGCAATGGCCATCGCAAGAAAATTATCGATTGCGCTCTTACCTATTCCTTCCGATAGAATCTCCGACAAAACGAAACCGTACGCCGTGAAACACGAAATGACAAAGGCCGAGATAAAGGCCGCACGTTTCCAAACGAGTTCAATCTCTAACTTCCGGCAATCCCAAAGCCGATTGTAAACATCCAAAGGGGAAACACTTGGCGATACCGACATGACCGCCCCCTTGTCAACAGAATACGTTATCGTCCTGTCGACTTTATGCGGCACATCAGCCACATGGGCACTAACAGAAACTATCTCATCATTCGAGTTCGACACCATCGCAGTTATCGAATCGAGAAAATCTTTTACTTCTTTACCAATTGTCATTTTTTTATCCTTTCCCGCACCTCTTTAAACCACGGCCAACCACTTGGCGCAGAAAAGAAAGTGGCGTGCCTTCACATCGGGATGAGGCCCGCCACACATCTTGGGAAAAATGAAGTGGCGTGTCCCATGTCATCCACGTCTGTTCTGAGGCATCGCCAAACGCCTTTAGGAAACATGAATGATGAAACACGCCACATGTGAGTTACACACGTAGCGCGATCACCGTATTCCGCTTCCTTTTGTTTTGGCGAACTTTCAGAACAAGCGTCATACGCTGATTCGCGTACGCTGCACGGGTTAGGTTGCCCACCCCGCACATCTCCCGCTCCTCGGTTGCGAACGCGACAGCGCGCGTCCCTCCCAAGTGGGGAAGCCAGCCGTTTTTGGTACTACGACCGGTCTAAATGTTCTAATCTACCGTCAGGTCTTTCCTTTCTTTGAATCTACGGCACAAGATTTTGCTCTCGCATCGGGCGAAGCACCCCCCGCCCGACAAAACTAGCGCGAATTATACCACGTTCCGCCGAACGCCGTCAAATCGGGCGCGGTAAAGATCAGAGCCACACAGCCAGCAGATATCCCATTTGGGGATATCTGTCAGGCAACACGCACCGTCGTAAACCCAAGCCGTTGCGCGACTTCCAAGGCATGCTCAGTTATTTTTCGCACGTCATTCCCGCATTGCTCTGCAATTCGGCGCCGGATTTCTCGGACTTCTTGAATAATGGATTTCTGATTAGTCATCTGTCACCTCCAGCCTTTCGTTCTCGATAAACGTCTTTGGCGTCATGATCAGCGGACAGACAAAACCAGCTGCCGCAATGATCTTGCGCGTCTTCGGCAGCGTGTGCGGATTCGCCATGTGCCTGCAGTTCCACGTCAGAAGGACGTCCATTCCCGTAATGGAAGCAACGGCAATATGGAGCGCATCGGTCGTCTCACCCTCCGGCAGGGCGTGCCCATCTATAAGTTTGCGCGCGAGTTACGTCACATTTTCCACGTCAACCTCAACAAGAGGTATCTTCCTTAACAAATCAATTCGCCGAGCAACGGCATCTGCCCGTCCGATGCTGGCCTCTTCGACGACATACTGCGAGACGTAGACATCGCATTTAGGGCTGTCGTTGTTCCACCACTGTCGGGTGTAAGCCTGATCGGCAGCGATTTTTGCATCATCTGTGGCATCTCCTGTCAGATAACAGATAAACGACGTCTCGCAATAGACCTTCAACTTATCTTTCTCTGCAATCATCTTCACTCCTTCCTTTAACTCCGCCGACGAAATCAGCGCGAATTATACCACGTTCCGCCGAACGCCGTCAAATCGGCAGGTTGCGTCGTCAATTGTCCGACACTTCGTCTTTAGCCGCAAGGCGCGGCTCCGCCGCTGGCACAAAGAGGTATAATGTAGAACCAGTTCCTTCTTCACGGTGGAGAAGGAACTGGTTCTACATTATACCTCTCTGCGGCTAAGACATGGAAAACGAAGCGTCCCTTGACGGCCTTGTACATGATATGGTACAATTCAGCAAAACTGATTTCAAACAAGGAGATTTCATGCCCGTACTTGAACGAACGATGAAGACCATGCGCCTCGCCGATGACGTGGTGCCCTTTTCGACCTTTCGGAAGACCATGTCGGCGTGCTTCGCGCGCAACACCAAGACCCGACGTCCGATCCTCATCACGCAGAACGGCGTTGCGTCCAAGGTCGTCATCGACGTCATCGACTTCGACAACATCCGCGAGACGCTTGAACTGATGGGCGATGTCTGGGCGGCCGAAAAAGAACTCGACCAAGGCGAATTCACCACGCAAGACGAGGAAATCCGCAAAGCCCATGCCGAACGTGCGCGAATCAGGAAAGAACTTGGACGATGATTCGCTGGTCTAGAGGAAACGTGCTTCACGCCAGCCGATGATGCAGAGACAGGCGCAACGCGCGCGGCGAGCAGCCGGTCATGCGCCGGACGAAAGCCGAGAACTGCGGCAGCGTGCCAATGCCCACGCCACGCGCGATGTCAACCATCCTCCGCCTCGTCCGCAATCCGTTGCGCCAGTTCCAAGACGCTTTTCTCGTGCGCAGACGTCCGCCCCTTCACCAAGTCGAAGAAGCCAAGCCCGTCGAAATGCCGAACCACGTCCTCGCCTTCGAAAATGCCGTAGACGATTCGGTTCGTCGGCTCCAGTGCCGCGATCGTCACATACGCCCCCGGATACGTGACCAGCGTCTCGCCCGGACAAAGTTCAATCGGCGCGCGGTCGCGAAAGGAAAAGCGAAACCGTCCCGCGTAGCAGCGCAGGACATCCAGCCCGTCGAACAGCAGATCGTCCACAACGACCTTTGGCCCTGTCGTCAGGTCGGCGATCGTGCGCACCGCGACTTTCAAGTCCGCCACCCGTTCTCCTTTTCGGCTCTCCGCGCCCACTTAACCTCGGCCCACCACTCGGCGCAGGAAAAGAAAGTGGCGTGCCTTCACATCGGATGAGGCACACCACGTATTCTGGAAAATGAAGTGGCGTGTCTCATGACATCCACGTCTTGTAGAAGGCATCGCCAAACGCCCTTGAGAAACATGAATGATGAAGCACGCCACGTGTGAGTTGCACACGTAGCGCGATCACCGTATTCCGCTTACTCTAATTTCTTTGGCGAAGATTTCACATGAAGCGTCATACGCTGATTCGCGTACGCGCACCGCCTTGCGGCCCCTTCGGGCGATTGCTTTCGCAATCGGGTTCCCTCCGAAAGCTTCGCTTTCTGCGGTGCATCTCACGGGTTAGGTTTCCCACCCCGCACATCTCCCGCTCCTCGGTTGCGGACGCGACAGCGCGCGTCCCTCCCAAGTGGGGAAGCCAGCCGTTTTGGGTACTACGACCGGTCTAAATTTTCTAATCTCTCGTCAGGTTTTCCTTTCCTTGACTGTTGTCAATTCAAGACACCTATCAAACACTCGCTCCGCAAATCGATTCCATCGGCAACGGCGCGAGCTCCCCAGCGGCGTTATAGCCCCAGAAAACCTGCCCCTGCCGAGCGCGTTCGCGCTGTTCCTGAACAACGGCGCAGTAGAGCTTGTACGGATCGTGATCATATTGCGCCGAAATCTCTTGGCGAATGCGATAAATCTCGTCGATGGGCGACTCAAGAACTTCAGACCTCATAGTTACCATCCTCCATGAAGCGTTTCGGGGTTATGATGACGGGGCATTTCATTCCCATGCGACTCAATAGCGTGTACGTCTTGGGAAGCGTGAACTCGTTGGCAATGTGCTTGCAATTCCAGGTGATCAAGACATCCATACCATAGAACGCCGCCGTTGCGATATGATACGCATCGGTCGTTTCGTTCTCCGGCAAGGCGTGTTCACGAACAAGCGTGTCGGCGACTTCCCCAATACGCTCCGGCTCAATATCCAATTCAGGAATGCCGCGAATGATTCCCATGCGCTGTGCAATCTGATCAGCATTGCCTTTCCTCGCTTCTTTCGTCACGTAGCCGGACACAAAGAGATCACACAACGGCGCGACCGCCGCCCACCATTGCCGCGATGCCGCTTGCCACGAAGCAATAGGCTCCCTTGTCGTCGGTCGCCCCGTGAGGTAGCTGACGAAAGAGGTCTCCAAATAGACTTTTAGCTTTTGCTTCATGACTTTCTGACTCGTCGTGATCGCTTACTACACAATTCGCCTAACAAAAACGGTTATATTTTATCATATTTTCAGGCCCAAAATCAACGATAGGCAATTGCTTTGTTGGCGGGCGAGCAAAATGAGATTTCTTGGGCGGGCAAAATGAGACACTTCCTGACAGTCCCGCTTGGCTCCCTC
>CAKTZI010000008.1 GCA_934635385.1 uncultured Kiritimatiellota bacterium
ACATTGATGAGCGTATGTGGCTTGTGCTTCATGGCGCGTATTATACCATACTGCCCTTATTCTGTCCATGACAATAATGTCGCCATGAAAAAGATGAGTCCATTGAAAAAGATGAACCTCCCGATCTTCGCCGTGGCGTGGAGCGTGGCCGCCTTGGCCGTACACGCCGAATCGCTCACGTTTGTCGGCACGTCCGCGCGCAATCCGCTTGACTATCGCGTCGGCGAGGAGATGACGTTCACGGTCACGCTCGTCGACCGCGACGCCGCGCAGAGGCCCGTCACAGGCCGTCGCCTCACCTGGAAGCGGCAGGGCGATGACGGGCGCGTCGAGCAGGGCACGGCGACGAGCGACCGTCCGCTCGTCGTGAAGACGCGCTCGGACAGGCCTGGCTTCGTGCGCCTCACGGTCAATGTCCTCGATGCGCAAGGGAAGGAAGTGCGCGACCCCCAGAAGAACCGCGCGGTTGTCTGGGACGGCGGTGCCGGGGCGGACGTCTGGGACATCGCGCGCCAGCCGATCCCCGCCGACTTCGACGCCTTCTGGGACGCGCGCCTCGCGGCTCTGCGCGCGACGCCGGCCGTGGCGACGGTGACGCCGCTCGCCTCGCGCGCCGACAAGGTCTTCTTCGCGAAGTTCGCCGTGCCGATGCCGACGGATCCGGCGTTTCCGGCGCAGGGGCTCGTTGCCTATCCGAAGGACGCGAAGGACGGTGCGCTGCCGATGGAAGTCTCGTTCGCGGGCTACGGGCGGCCGAATTCGACGACGCTCGACGAGCGGCGCGCGCTTGACGGCGGCGGACGCATTCTCCTCGCCTTCACGAGCCAGGGCGAAGACCCGCGCCGGGAGGCGGCCTACTACGACAACTTCCGCACGAACGTCTGCAAGGACTTCTGCTTCCGCAACAACGGCGGCGCGCCGGAGGCGACGGACTACGTGCGGATGCTCCTGCGCCATGCGCGCGCGCTCCAGTGGGCGAAGACGCTGCCGTCGTGGAACGGGCGCGACCTCCTCACGCGCGGCGGCTCGATGGGCGGCTACCAGGCGCTGGGCGTCGCCGCGCTCGATCCGGACGTCTCGCGCGTCTCGGCCTTCATCCCGTGGTGCGCCGACCTGGCCGGGCCGGCGAAGTTCGGCCGTCTCGGCGGCTGGGCGCCGAGTTGGACGCCCACGCTCGACTACGTGTCGCTCGCGCACCTCGCGACGCGCGTGACGTGTCCGGTCACGATGACGATCGGCCTTGGCGACTACGTCTGCCCGCCGTCGGGCGAGGTCATCCTCTACGCGAACCTGCGCGGCCCGAAGACGCTGACCGTCAAGCAGAACATGGGCCACGGCTCGGAGCATGGCCCGGACGTCGACACATTCACCCTCTCGTCGGACGAAGGGACGGACGTGCGCACGATCTCGCTGGACGGCGCGTGGCGCTTCCGCAAGACGGCCGACAAGGGCGTTTGCGGCTGGACGGACGTCACGGTTCCGCACGACTGGGCGATCGCCGGGCCGTTCAACTCGGACGAGGCCGGCTGGACGGGCAAGCTGCCCTGGAAGGGCGCGGGCGAATACGAACGCACGTTTGCCCTTTCGGACGCGCAGATGCGGTGCCTGAAGGCGGGCGACGCGCGGGTCTACCTTGAATTCGACGGCGTGATGGCGCGGCCCGAAGTCTTCCTGAACGGACGCAAGGTCGGCGCGGGCGACTATGGCTATCTCGGCTTTTCGCTCGACGCGACGGACGCGCTCGTGGACGGGACGAACCTCCTGCGCGTGACGGCGACGACGATGCGCCAGCGGTCGCGCTTCTACTGCGGTGGCGGCCTCTACCGCAGCGTGCGGCTCGTGATCCGTCCGAAGGAACACGTCGTGCCGGGAACGCTCGCGATCACGACGCCCGAAGTCTCGTCCGCGCGGGCGCGCGTGCGCGCCACCTACGTCTCGTCGACGAAAGGCCCGCAGACGAGGGAATTCACGGTCGAGAAGCCGCGCCTCTGGGACGTGGACGACCCCTACCTCTACACGCTGGAGCTGCTCGGCGAGCGCTTCCGCTATGGCATCCGCACGGCGGCGTTCGACCCGGAACGCGGGTTCTTCCTCAACGGCCGCCGCGTGCCGCTCAAGGGCGTCAACCTCCATGCGGACCTCGGCCCGGTCGGCATGGCCTTCGACCGTGACCTCGCGAAGCGTCAGCTGCGCGCGATGCGGGACATGGGCGCGAACGCGATCCGCACGTCGCACAACTGCCCTGATCCGGCGTTTCTCGACCTCTGCGACGAAATGGGATTCGTCGTGTGGGACGAGTGCTTCGACAAGTGGGAGGCGACGGCCGGGCGCCTGCCGGAGGAGAACCTGGAGGACTACGTCTCGCAGGTGCTGGCGCGCTTCGTCCGCCGCGACCGCAACCATCCGTCCGTCGTCGTGTGGTCGATCGGCAACGAGATCTGGAAGGAAGGGCAGAAAGACGTCTGGAACTTCGGCGACTGGGGCGAGAGCGGCATGAACGCGTCGCGCTTCCGCCGGTTCCGCGACGCCGTGCGGGCGGAGGACGCGACGCGCCCCGTCGGCATCGGCTGCAACCAGGCTGCACGCGACCCGATGTATGCGGAACTCGATCTCACCGGGTGGAACTACGGCGGGAGCTACCGGAAAAACCACGAGACGTTCCCGACGAAGCCGGTCGTCTACTCCGAGTCCGCCTCGGCCGTCTCCGACGCGGGCTTCTACGGACGCCTGCCGCAGGGGAAGACGGACTACGCGCGCGACACGCTGCAGGTCTCGTCCTACGACCACTGCGCGGCGCCGTGGAGCGACATCCCGGACGTCGAGTTCGCGCGGATGGCGCGCGACGCCTACTGTGCGGGCGAGTTCGTCTGGACGGGCATCGACTACCTCGGCGAGCCGACGCCCATTGCCAACGGCCCGACGTTCGGCATCCAGACGAACGAGGCGGCGACGGCGCGCAGCTCCTACTTCGGCATCGTCGATCTCATCGGCGCGCCGAAGGACCGCTACTTCCTCTACCGCAGCCACTGGAACACGAACGCGGCGACGGTCGCGATCTGCCCGTCGCAGTGGAACTTCACGGCGCCGACCCCGGTCTACGTGTACACGTCCGGCGATGCGGCCGAGCTGTTCCTGAACGGACGCTCCCTCGGCGTCCGCCGGAAGGGCGACGCGCCCGAACGCACCGCCGCGCTCACGAACGCCTACTACGACGTCTGCGCGGACTACCGCCTGCGCTGGTTCGACGTGCCGGCCGAGCCGGGCGAGCTGCGGGCGGTCGCGTCTCGCGGCGGCGCGCAGGTCGGCGAAGCTGTCGTCCGCACGGCGGGTGCGGCGGCGGGGCTGCAGCTGAGGGCCTGTCCCCACAACGCGCCGGACGCCCGGACGCGCGTCTTCTTCGCCGAGGCGACGGATGCGCAGGGCGTCCTGGTGCCGGACGCCGCCGCGCGCGTCGCCTTCGCGCTGTCGGGCGCGGGCGAGATCGTCTCCGTCGGCAACGCGAATCCGCGCGCCACGGAGTCGTTCAAGGCGACGGCGTCGCATCCGCTCCATTACGGGCGCGCGGCCGTCTATGTGCGGCGGACGGGGCTGGGGCGAATCGTCCTGCGGGCGACGGCGCTGGGCCTGAAGGCCGCCGAAATCGAGTTTTAGGCCGAAGTGAACGAAACGAAATGGAAAGGATGAACGCAATGCCGAAGACAGTATTGACCTTGCTCGCGGGGGCGCTTTGCGCCGCGATGGGCGGGCGCGCGGCCGAATCCGCCGCGCCGCGCGCGACGGGCGAATGGCTGGACACGGGGTGGAAGTTCTCACGCTATCACGCGGTGCGGGAACCGAAGGGCGCGGAGCTGACGTTCACCGCATCCGGCGCGGTGGAGGTCATCGGCGTCTGCAACGGAGACCCGACGGACTGGACGGGCTTCCAGGCGGGGCGGCAGAAGACGTTCCACGGCCTCTGCCAGGCGGTGGTGCGCGTCCGCGAGGGCGCGACGGGCCCCGGTTCGCTCGTCGCCACGGGCGGCGGCCTGTCCGCGAAGGTCGATTTCACGGTCATGCCGGGAGACTGATGCCGTTATGGGAAAGCAGGCTTCGATTTGTGGCGCTCTTGCGCTCGCGGGCGGACTGCTCCTGCCGGGGCCGTCCGTCGCCGCCACGTGGCGGCTCGGCTTTGATGACCTGTCGCGGTGGACGCCGTCGGCGACGGGCACGAACGGCTTCGCGGTCTGCCGTCTGGAGCCGTCCGCCGGGCCGTCCGGCGGCGCGGCCCTGCACCTGAGGGACGACGTCGCCGGGCGCGTCAACAACGTGCTGACCTACCGCTTCGATTCGGCGGCGGTCGCGCAGATGCGCGGGCGGACGCTCGGCCTCTCGGCGAAGGTGCGGCAGGTCACCGCCAGCTCGCCGTCGGACGTCGGCTTCTCGCTCGGCGCGTTCGGCGCGAAGGGCATCTCGCGTGCGATCGGCACGGGGACGCGCGGCGCAACGCCGTGGCAGACGCTGCAGGTCAAGGTTCGCGTCCCCGCCGACGCGCGGCAGGTCGTCGTGAACCTCAACTGCGCGAACGGGTGGGGCGGGACGGGCGAGGCCTGGTTCGCCGACCTCGTGGTGACGGACGATCCGGCGTCCCTGCCGAAGATGTCCGTCGCCGCCTTCCGCGCGCTCGACGAGTACGCCTATCGGCTGCCGGCGGCGACGAACGACACGCCGGAGGCCGCCGCCTTCCGCCAAAGCTACCGCGAACAGCCGCCGCTGGAGGAGGACGGCAAGGAGCGGCCGGAGATCCGCGACGGCACGTTCTGGTACTGGGGGCGTCCGCACTTCTTCGTCGGCCCCTGGGTCTACAACCGCACGGAAATGGACTGGAGGCCCGACGGCAGGGACAAGCTCGGCATCGACCACATCGCCTACCGCGAGCCGCCGGGCACGAACGTCTGGGCGGCGGTCGGCTTCGACTCGCTCCAGATCTCCGCCGCGCCCGCGCGCTACGGCGCGCTTCTGCGGGGCTTTCCCGTCGAGGCGTTCCGCCGTCTGGGCGACCCGGACTGGGCGACCTCCGAGCGCCGGCTGGACGCCTACTTCGCGCGATTCGGCGGCGCGATGCCGATGGTGATGGACTTCGCGTTCGGCTACGATGGCCTGTACGGGAAGGACGTCCGCCGCCTGCTCGACCAGCGCAAGAGCGCCTGGCACGACTTCGTGCCGCTCTGCCCGGAGACGCCGGAAGGGCGCGCCTACTACCGCGACTACTTCCTTGGCGGGACGCGCGCGGCGATGCGGCGCGGCGCGAACGTCTTTCTCTACGAGCTGTTCAACGAGTCGTCCTACAACTGCATGTGCCGCGCGAACGTCGTCGCCTTCGCGAAGGAGATGAAGCGCCGCTACGGCACGGTCGCCGCCGCCAACGCGACGTGGGACACGGACTTCGGCCACTTCGCCGAAGTCGCCGCCCAGACCGACCTGAAGCAGTATCCGGGCGTCTGGTACGACTGGTGCGGCTTCGCGACCGAACGCTACGTCGCGCTCCTCCGGGCCGGACGAGACGCCGTGCGGTCGGTCGACCGCCGCAGCCGCATCTACTTCGCGGAACAGGCGGCGGGCACGCCACCCGCGTGGCGCGGCATGGACTACCGCCGCATCGCCGACGCGCTGGACGTCCTCTCCGTCGAAGGCGGCTTCCAGTACGGCTCCCGGAGCGGCTACGCGGCCAAGAACATGGCCGAGGCCGTCTGCGCGACAGGCGGCTCGCGCCACTTCTACAACCTCGACTTCTACCAGGCGCTCGTGCGCGGCAAGCCCGGCAAGGCGCTCGTCAACGACGAACACTACTGCACGCGCTTCGCGGACGGCGAACGCGTGCCGTCCAAGGCGACGGACTACATCTCGTCGCTCTGGATGGAGGCGCTGCACGGGCTCTCGGCCTCCTACTTCTACGTCTGGGACAAGCGGTCGTTCGACTACAAGGACCTGAAGGGGGCCTACGAGAACGTGCGCAGGCCGAGCTACAAGTGCTCGTCGCTCCTCAACCCCCACAACGTCCGGCCGGACGATCTCGACGCCTTCAGGCGCTTCCGCGCCGAGTTCGAGCCGTATGCGGACAAGGTGCTGCCGCAGCCGCGCGTCAAGCCGGCGACGGTCGCCGTCTTCTTCTCGAAGGCGTCGGAGATCCACTACGATTCCTTCCCCCGCTACGACAAGTCGGAGTCGCCCTGGCATCCGCCGAAGAACACGGTCACGTCGGACTGGTACCTGCGCCTCCTGCACGCGCTCTACCCGGTGAAGGTCGTCTTCGAGGAAGACCTCGGCCGCCTCGGGCCGGATGTCGCTGCGCTCGTCTTCCCGGGCGCCCCCTGCGTGGACGATGCGACGGTTACCGCCGCGTCGGCGTTCGCCGCAAAGGGCGGGCTCGTCGTCACGGGGCCGGAGGCGTTCGCCTACGACCCCTACCTGAAGCCGCGTCCCGAAAGCCATCGCGGCCGCTTCCGCCGGGCGGCGACGGCGGACGATGCGCTTGCCGCGCTCGCGGCGGCGAAGGTGCGTCGCTACGCCGAATTGGAACCGCTGGACGGCAAGGGTGCGCTGCGGGCGGCGGACGTGCAGGTCTGCGACCGCGGGGCGTTCAAGCTCGTCACGGTCTTCAGCCTGGAGGACGGCGAGACGCGGCGCGCGAAGTTGCGCCTCCGGCACCTCGACGGCACGGGGCCGTGGCGCGTGAAGGACGTCGTGACGGGACGTATCCTCGCGGCGCGGGCGACGCCCGCCGCACTGGCGGAGGGTCTTGCGATCGACGTGCCGCCGCAGGAGCGCGTCGTGCTGGTCTTCGAGCGGGGTGACGCGACTGCAGTCCCGAATTCACGTCACGAGCCATCAACAAAAACTAAAAAATAAGGAGAAACACACATGAAGCAACCCATCGGAAAACTCGCCGCGCTCGGTCTCGCGGCACTTGGCGCCGCCGCCTCTGTGCGCGCGGAAATCTCCCTGACGCCGGCCTACACCGAGCCGACGCTCGAAATCACGGTCGCGGACGGCGAGACGACGCTCGACGACTGGCTCGCCGCGAACGGCAAGACGCTCGATGGCGTGCAGACGCTCGTCAAGAAGGGCGCAGGCCGCCTCAGCTCGACGAGCGACATCTCGGCGGCGTTCGGCGGCGACATCGTGATCGAGGCGGGCGTCTTCTCGGCGTCTCGTCCCGGCGCCCTCGGCGCGGACACAGGCGCCGTCTACGTGCAGGACGGCGCGCAGTATCTCGTCGATCCGGCGGACGGCTACGAGAATGCGACGTTCATTCTCGACGGCAAGCCGCTCGTCGTCGCCGGTCAGGGCCCCGACCAGGGGGGTATTCGCTATTTGGCGAAAGGCGTCTACATGACGCATGCCTTTGGCGACATTCACCTGTCGGCTGACGCCTCTCTCGTCATTGCGGGCCAAAGGGGCGATCTTGGCTACGCGAAGACGATTCACTGCAACGGCAAGACGCTGTCGCTGCGCAGCCTGTCCAGTCCGCGCTGGGTCTTCATCGACAAGACGATGGTGCGAGGCCCTGGCCGATTCCTGAATGAGAGTGTCTGGACGCGCGGATCGTCCGTCTTCACGAACGGCATCGAGGTCGTGGTCGGTCGCGAGATGCAGTCCTGGGGCAGCAACGGCTATTCCGCCGACAGCACGCTGCACGTGCCGGAAGCCGGCGCCGTCTGGAAGATCGCCGGCAAGACGACGTTTACGACGCGCTACAACCGCTGGGACGGCTCCGTGTTGCTGGACGGGCCGTTCGCGCTAACGAAATACGGCGCGACGGGCGACTATGCGGTCGAGGAGTCGGTCACTTTCGCCGGACCGGTACACGGCGTCGGCGCGCTCGTCTCGGGCGGCGACGATACGGCGGGGCTGAAGGACGCCGGAACGCACCTTCACCTGATGAACGGCGCGAACGACTTTCAGGGCGGCGTCGTCAAGGTCGGCGGCTCGGTCAACCTCTATGCGGACGGCGCCCTGCCGCGCGACGGCGGCGCGCTCGTCCTCTCGAATTCCGTCGTCACGCTGCATGGCGACGGTGCGTGGTCGCTGCCCGAACTGCACGTGGTCGGCACGGGCCTCGTCACGACGGCGATGGCGGTTGTGCCGAACGTCGCCGAGGACCCGCAGAACCCGACGTTCTCGCGCGGCAGCCTGAAGGGCGTCGTCAAGGAGGGGGCGGGCGAGCTCGTCGTCAATTCCGCCTACGAGACGCCCCTGCTCGACGTGCGCGAAGGAACGGTCTCGCTCGCGGTGGGCGAGGCGAACGCCCACGGCCCGGCGGGACTGGTTGCGGGCCATCATGTCTTCGACAGCGAAGCCGAGCTGAATGCGGCCTATGCGGCGGAGGAACTGTACGCGACGGGCGTCGTCAACCGCGTCACGATCACCGACACGATGCCGAACAACATCGCGGGGTTCAATTACCAGGAGCCGCCCTATTCGTTCTGGACATATTCGGGCTACGTCTGGAATCGCACAGCCGAAACTCAGACATGGACGTTTCTGCTGAAGCAGAATTCGCGTACGCAGCTCTACATTGACGGCGAACGGATTCTCGATCAGATCGGACAGGAGCCGGCGGTCGTCCAGAAGGCGATGGCGCCGGGTGCGCACCGCCTTGTCCTGCGCATGGGCACGACGAGCGGCTGGGTCGGGACGTCGGCGGCCAAGGTCGACTGGCCGGATCGCATGATGGGGTTCTGCATCGACTTCAATGGCGGTGCCGCACCGGGCGAAGGCACGAACGACAAGGGTGAGGTCAAATACGACTTTTCCGCCTACACGTGGCCGAAGGACGACGGCACGGGCGCGCTTTTCACGCTGACGGCCGACCCGCTCGTGTCGGCGCACGCGCAGCTGGCGGTGGGGACGCTGCGCGGATGTCCCGGCGCGGTCGTGGATGCGAACGGCATCGACCAGCTGGTGGACGAGCAGGTCGGCTACCCGACGGTGAAGGACGGCGGACTGCGCGTCGCGAACGCCTACCGTCTCGACGGGGCGATGGTGCCCGGCTGCGCGAAGATCGGCGGCACGCTGACGTTTGCGGAAGGGTGCGTCTTCGCGGTCGATGACGCGAAGGCCCTGCGCCAGGGCGTCCGCGCGGCGGGCCTGTCGTTCCCCTGCGTGATCGCCGAGGCGGCGAAGATCGTGGGCTGTCCCGTTTCCGCAAGTGCGGAGTGGGATGTGTCCGTGGACGCGACCGGCGCGAAGCTGATCCTCGACCGCAAGGGCCCCGGCCTGCTGCTGCTGATTCGGTAAAGTGCGGCGCTTTCGGAATCCGACGAACCGGATTTCGCCGTCAGCCTGATTCGGCGAAATTATGGTATACTACAAACGTTCGCGGGGAGACTCGCGGACGTTGATCTTTGATATCGGCGGCACGCGCTTGGACAAGAGTATTGCCGCCATCATCAAATGTGCGTCAGCGCATTTTTTGTTTCCAACGAAAACTGGTAATTTTCACTTCACGAGACAAAGAATGTGGCTGCGCAGGCCTGCATACAGGGGGCAGATTCTGCCTTCCTCTCAGTATGCCCGCTCTGCGTGCCCGTTCCTGATATTTCGTGAAAAGGGTATACCAGTGCCTCGTTGGAGATGTCTCGAACGAGGCACGCGACTATTTATGCCGCCGGATCGCGCCGCCTCCTCATCACGTGCGGCAAGAGGAAATGCAGAGTGGACAAGATCAAGGTCGGCATCGTCGGCTGCGGCTTCGTGGGCGGCGCCCTGAAGGCGTGGCTTTTGGCGAACAATGCCGAGAATTGCGACGTTCTCGTCAGCGATCCGCCGAAGGGGTTTAACGACGACCTGGGCGACATCGACATCGCGTTCGTCCAGATTCACGTCCCGACGGAAGACGACGGCACGCAGGACCTGACGCTGATGAAGCGGCTGATCCGGGACTTGCCGGACGTACCGGTGTTCGTTCGGACGACGATTCTGCCCGGCACGAGCGAACGGCTGTCGCGCGAGACGGGGCGCCGTGTGCGCTTCATGCCGGAGTTCCTGACCGAGCGTACGCACATCGAGGATTTCCGCCGACAGCCGATGGTGTTTCCCGTCGAGGGCGATGCGGCGGCGCTGGCGCTTCTGACAAAAGTCTTTCCCAGCAAGAAATTCGTCGTGATGTCGGCACTCGATGCCGAAATCACGAAATATGCGCATAACATCTTCGGGGCGTACAAGGTCACGTACTTCAATGCCGTCCGTGAGTATTGCGAGAAGATGGGCGCGGACTGGGCGAAGGTTCACACGGGCTGTCTGCTGTCGGGCTACATCAACGACATGCACACGCACGTTCCGGGGCCGGACGGCAAGAGGGGCTACGGCGGCAAGTGCTTTCCGAAGGACGTGAACGCCTTTGCGAAACTGACGGCCGGGACGTCGCTTGGGACTTTGCTCGCCCCGCTCCACGCGCTCAACGTCCATTTCCGGGGCGTGGAGGAGCGGATCTGACGTCCGGGGACGCGAAGGGAGGCGCCATGCGTGATCAACGTTTTTCTGCGATGGGGGCAGACCCCCAGGAGAGCCGATACGGGCAGACGTTCCTGAAGAGCCTGCTCCTTCGGATGAAGGAACTGGGCGTCTCGCAGGGTGAACTCGCCGTGCGGATGAAGACCTCGCGTCCCTATGTCTGCAAGGCGCTGCATGGCGAGATCAACATCACGTTCGCCTCTGCCGCCCGCTTCGCCAAGGCCCTCCAGCTCGATTTCCTCCCGCAGCTCGTCCAGCCCGCAACCGGCGCGCTCTACGCGTCATCCCGTTCGAGTTGTCAGCGTCTTCCGTCAGTGGGGACAGACACCATGGAGAGTTAGACCCCATGGAAGGTTGGCTGAAAACGGGCGAGTTCATGGATTGGAAGTCAAGAATACTGACTTCCGATCTGTCGCCGGAAAAGTGGAGATAAAGATGTCCCCTAACAAGCGCATAGTCCTGAACATCGTGGCCACCTACGGGCGGTCGCTGTATGCGTTGGCGATAGGGTTGGTGTGTGGTCGGTGGACGCTGATGGCATTGGGCGAATCCGACTACGGGCTGGTTGGGGTCGTCGGTGGCCTGACGGCGTTCATCTCGTTCTTTAACGGCGTCATGGCGAGCGGCGTCGGGAGGTTCTACGCCTTGAGCGTCGGCGCGGAAGAGCGAGATCCTGTCGCAGGATTGGACGCCTGTCATAAGTGGTTTACCACGGCGGTCATTGTTCATGCTGTGTTGCCCGTGTTTCTCGTGTCAATTGGATATCCTCTTGGCGAGTGGGCGGTGCGGCATTTCTTGACGATTCCATCTGATCGCGTTGAAGCGTTTGTGTGGGTCTGGCGTCTGTCGTGTCTCAATTGCTTTATCGGAATGGCATCCGTTCCGTATCATGCGATGTATGTTGCTCATCAGGAGATTGCCGAACTCACGGTTTATTCGTTTGCCACGACGACACTCAATGCGATGTTCATGTGCTACGCCGTCAACCATCCTGGCGACTGGCTTGTCCGTTATGCCATTTGGGGGACTTTGATTTGCGTCACTCCATCGCTGATCATCACGTTGCGCGCTTTCGTCAAGTATCGTGAATGCCGCTTCCGATGGCAATACATGAACTGTTTGCACCGAATCAAAGAGATGCTGTCTTACTGCGGGTGGCTGACAATGGGGGCAGTGGCCCTTCTGATGAAAGGACAGGGTGTCGTCATCCTCGTGAACAAGTTCTTCGGTCCGAGGGTCAATGCCGCAATGGCAATCGGGAATACGCTGTCAAGCAATTGCACACAATTGTCAGGAAGTCTGGAAGGGGCTTTTTGGCCGGCCATCATGTCGGCCTATGGCAAGGGCGACATGTCTCTTTTCCGGTCGTTAACATCCCGCGTCAACAAATTCGCAACTTGCCTCGTCATCCTGTTCGCCGTTCCGCTTTCCATGGAGGTGGACGAGGTTCTTGCCTTATGGCTGAAGAAAGTACCAGCGTATGCCGGTGGCCTTTGCGTTTGCTTTTTGGCTGTCCTGATCATTGACAAGCTTTCGATTGGACATTGCGCGGCGATCAACGCAGTTGGAAAAGTCGCGGGCTACCAAGTGGCGGTTTCGTCCATGCTGCTGCTGACGGTGCCCATTGGCTGGGGATTGCTTGCCTTGGGATGTACAGTCTACTCCGTTGCGTATGCGATGATCGGGACGGCGGTGGGGGCAACGATCGTCAGGGTCTTGCTTGCAAGGCGGATCGCGGGGCTGAGCGCACGGGCATGGCTTGTTCACACGGTGCTTCCGTTGCTTTTTTCTGTTGTGGTGTCAGGACTGTTTGCCTGCCTTCCTCGGTTTTCATTGTCTTCGTCTTTTGTCCGGGTGGTTCTGACGACCTTGTTTTTCCTCTGCGCCTATGCAGTTTGCGTCTGCTTCCTTGTAATGGACAGTGCCGAGCGTAATTTCGCCAGAACCAGGTTGAGGCAGAAATTTGCCAGAAAGGCTGATTCATGAATCCGAGACTGAAGGCGATTGTGAAGATCTTGCTGTTTCCCTGTGTGCTTGTTCGTCGAAAGGTTCTCTCCTGGCGAAACGCTCCCGAACGACAAGTCAAGAAACTGTATGAATATGATTGTGCGCAGTTCGTGAAGCATTCCGGCGCTTTGCACTGTCAGACGCGCGAGCAGCTGCTGGCCAAGATCATTCTCTCCTATCATGTCGTCGAGAAGGGGTTGTCCATGCCTCGTCGAAGACTTGATTTTGGCCATGGAGCCGTGCTGGGACTGATGGGCTTGATCCGGGACTTTGAGCAGAAGTATGGGGCTGGCGATCCGCAAGTCGACTATGCGGCCAGTGTGATCTTGTCGTACAAGAATGTGCATGATGAACTTGGATGTAAATTGTCGGATGAAGATTTCAGGCATGCGCTGGAGGCGTTTTGCCGGCAGAAGTGCGCCGTCCAGCCCGCGCCACAGCTTCTTTTTACCCGCGAGAGTTTCTTTGCGCACGTCGAGTCTCCTTTCCCCGAATTTGCCCGCTCGCGGCATTCATGCCGGCATTTTGAAGGTGTCGTCGCGAATGAGGTCATTTGCCACGCGGTCGAATTGGCCATGACGACGCCTTCCGCCTGCAATCGGCAGCATTGGCGCGTGCATTGCATTTCCGATCACACTGTTCGTGATGCGATATTTGACATCCAGAAAGGGAAAGGAAATCGGGGGTTCGGAGAGGATGCCGACAAGCTGTTGGTTGTCACGTCAGACTTGCAGGACGCGCAGTGGATTGAAGAACGGAATGACGCATTTGTCAATGGCGGCATGTTCCTGATGAACCTAAGTTATGCGTTGCATTATTTCAAGGTGGCGCATTGCATTCTGAACGGATCGGTTTCCGTCGATGGCGACCATGCGATTCACAGGTGTGCGAACATCCCCCTCCCCGAAAGGATTGTCGGAATGATTGCGTGTGGAAATGCGCCGTTGACGTTCCCTGTTGCGCCTTCAAAGCGCAAAGACTTCAAGACGATCTTGACGTTTCATGACAAGGAGCGTCAAAACAAGAATCGGGAGCCATGAAAATCGCCATCCTGACCTATTATCAGATCGCCAACTACGGGACGCTGCTTCAGGCCTACGGCCTGTGGAAGTTCCTTGAGGCCAGGGGTCATCAGGTCGAGTTCCTGGACGAGCCGTATGGCCGTTCCATGTTCGCCTACCGAAGGCCGACCTTGCGGAGCTTCGTCTCGCGCCATCCGCTTCAGGCCTGGCGCGGCATCCTGGGCCGATACCTTTACAACAAGATGACCGCGTTCAACGCGGACTATCCGCGTACGCGGCGCTTCGCGTCCCTTGAGGACCTGAAGGCCAACTTCAGCGGATATGATGCCGTGGTGGTCGGCTCTGACCTTGTCTGGCATCCCAAATGGTGCTCGCCGAAGTTCACGGACATCGCCTTTCTCGGATTCGTCAAGGGCACGTGCCGAAAGGTTTCGCTCTCGCCCAGCTTCTCGTCTACGGAATGGGACGCCCCGGACAGGGAAAAGGCTGGGCGTCTCCTGTCCGGCTTTGACGGGATTGGCGTGCGGGAGGCGAGCGGCAAGGCCCTCGCCGCCGAAATCAGCGGGCGGGCCGACGTCGAGGCGTTCGTCGATTCCGCGCTGCTCCTTGACGGCAGCGCGTATCGGAAGCTGCTTTCGCGCAGGCGGCCGCAGGGGCCGTTCGTTTTCAGCTACGTGCTTGGCTGGTCTGACGGCGACGAGGAGCGGGCGCTTCTCGACATCGTTCGGCAGGGGCTTCACGTGACGGACGTTCTCGGGCAGACAGGCGACTGCGGTGACGCCTGGGATGTCGTTGCGCGCCTGGCCCGTGTGCCGCGTCGCGTCACGGTCGGCGAATGGCTGCGCCGGATACATGACGCCTCCTTCGTCCTGACGAATTCGTTTCACGGCACCGTGTTCTCCATCCTGATGCACAGGCCCTTCGCGACGATCCTGATAAAGGGCGGCATGTCGGGGCTGAACGAGCGGGCGATCTCTCTGCTGCGCCTGCTTGGCCTCGAATCGCGCATGATGCACAACGACGAGCCGGAAAGGCTGCGGGCGGCGATGGCCGAACAGATCGACTGGCCGTCCGTGGATGCCCGCCTGCGGCGCGAACGGGAGCGCGTTTCGGAGTTTCTGGGGAGGTTCGGCCTCTGATGAAAGACCTGGAAGAGCTGATCCGCCGCTTTGACGTCATTTCCTTTGACGTCTTTGACACCCTGCTTGTCCGCAACGTCCTGAACCCGAAGGACGTGTGGCGGGTTCTTGAGCGGCGGGAACATGCGGCTGGGTTCTTTGCCGCGCGTGATGCGGCAGACCGGGCGACGCATGCCGAAGCGACGCGGCGCGGGGGCGAACACACGCTGGACGAGGCGTATGCGCGGATGGGAGGCCGCTGGGCGGCGTTCAGGGGGAAGGAGCTGGCGGCTGAACGGAAGGCGCTGTCTGCCAACCCCGAAGTCGCTGCGTGGTGGGATGAAGCGGGTCGGCTCGGCAAGAGGCGGGTCATTGTGAGCGACATGTACTTGCCGCGTACCGAAATCGAGGACCATCTTCGCGCCAACGGCATTTCGGGATGGGACGGCATCTTCGTCAGTTCCGAGCAGGGATGCCGAAAGGCGACGGGCCGTCTCTTCGAGAAGATGTTGGAGAGGATGGCGGTCGCGCCCGCGCGCGTGATGCACATCGGCGACACGCGCGAGAGCGACTTCGAGATGCCGCAGCGGCTGGGCATCACGGCGATCCTCTATCCGAAGGTCAAGGATCGGCTCCTTGAGGAATGCCCGTTGACACGGGAGTTCCTGACGTGCGGACAGTCCTTCGAGAGGACGCGTCTCGTTGGCGCGTTGGCGCAGGGCTGGCACGCTTTCAAGTGCGCACGGCCCTCCTGGACGTTCTGGCACCGGATCGGCTTTTTCTACGGCGGTGTCCTGGGCTATGCCTATGTACGCTGGATCTGGCTCCGGGCGCGCGGAATGGGCGTCGAGCGTCTGATGTTCGTCGGACGCGACGGCTACATCTGGCGGAAGATGGCGAAGGTTCTGTTCCCGGACCTGAAATCCGACTATTTCTACGCGCCGCGCACGATGAGCGTCCGGGTGCTGGGCGCGGTCGGCAACGATCCGAACGCCGTCCGGGATCGCCAGCGGTACATGGCGGAGTCCTTGAAGGACAATGATCCCGAACAGTCCTGGTCCGACTATGCGGCCTATCTGGCGAAGTTTGGGATTGACCCGAAGAGGACGGCGCTCGTTGACGGCATGTCGTCGGGCTTCTCGGCGCAGCGGCTGGTCGAGGAGACGCTGGGGGCGGAGGTCTTTACGTTCTACCTTCTGGCGTATGCGCCGCCGAAGCCGGGCGCGGGCTTCTACGAGTCGAAGATGGACTCGATCTCGTTCCAGAACTTCTCGGAGTTCATCTTCGGTTCGCCCGAACCGCCTCTTGCGCGCGTTGACGCGAAAGGCGCGGTTTTCGCGTCGCATGTGGACGTCTTCGAGCAGATCAAGATCTCCCATGCGGAGGAGATTGCCGAGGCGGCGGTCTTCTGCGCGGAGGCCCTGGGACGCGCCGACGTCCTGGTCACGCCGCAGGATTTCATGGACTATTTCGATGCGGGAATGAGGACGCTTTCCGCAGGGGATCGCTTCCGCCTTTCGGTCGCGCGCAACTCGACCGACGTCGCCCACCGACGCTATGCGCCGATTGCCGTGCGGCCGCGCGCGCGTCTGCGCACGTGGCTTTCGTTTTGGGGGATTCCCATTTTCAGGATCCGCTACGCCTGGCGTCAGGGCTGGAATTGCCGAACGCTCCTGTTCCTTGGAAAGATCCCCGTCTTCAGCCGCAGGACGCAGGTCTATAAACTCGCGGATGTCTGCGAACTCGACCGCGAGTTCCAGATGCAGATCATTCGGAGGCATCGCTATGGCGCATGAGCTGATTCAAGTCGATGCGGTCGTTGCCGGTGCGGGGCTTTGGGGCTGCACGGTCGCGCGACGGTTGGCGGAGGCCGGGAAGCGGGTGCTGGTCGTGGAGAAGCGTCCCGTCGTGGGCGGAAACTGCCGCTGCGAAATCGATTCCGAGACGGGAATCGAGGTTCATGCGTACGGCTCGCACATCTTCCACACGCATATTCCCGAAGTCTGGGCGTTCGTGAACCGGTTCACGGCGTTCAACGGCTATCAGCATAAGGTTCTTGCGTGGACGAAGGCGCGCGGGTTTGGCCGGCCGCCGGGGGGCAAGTGCCGCGCCGAGGGCGCGATGTACCATCTGCCGGTGGGGCTGGCGTTGGTCAACAAGTTCTTCGGCGTCGAGCTGCGTCCGTCCGAGGTCAAGGCGTTTCTGGACGATTCGGGACGGAAAGCGGCTCTTTTCGACGCCTTTTTCCGTGGCTATACGTCGAAACAGTGGGGACAGGCCCCGGAGGACATCGATCCGGCGGTCATCCGGCGCGTGCCGGTTCGCGAAAACTACGACACGAACTACTTCAACGATTCCTGGCAGGGCATTCCGTCCGATGGTTACAATGCCCTGTTCGCGCGCCTGCTGGATCACCCGAACGTCACCGTGCGGACGTGCGTCAGCCTGACGTGCGAGGACGGACGGCTCGTCCTTATGGACGGGCGGACGGGGGCGCGCGATTCGCTGTCCGATCTCGGCCGTCTGGACTCGGCCGGAACCGTCCGCCCGCTGCCCGTCTACTATTCAGGCCCCCTCGACGCGCTGTTCGGCTACCGGTTCGGTGCGCTGCCGTGGCGGACGCTGCGGTTTGAGCGCCAGACACTCGACTGCCGAGACCATCAGGGGACGAGCGTGGTCAACTATCCCGATCTTGACGTGCCGTACACGCGCGTTCACGAGTTCAAGCACTACCATCCCGAACGGGAAGAGGACGGAGCAGGGGGACTTGTCTCGCGCTGGGGGTACGACGCGCCGAAGACCGTCGTCATGCGCGAGTACAGCGCGGCGTGGCAACTGGGCGACGAGCCGTACTACCCGATCGCCAATGCCGCGTCTGCCGCGCGGCTTGCCCGCTATCAGGAAGAGGTGTCGGCGTTCAACCGCCGTTCGCCCGTCCGGCTTGTCGTCGGCGGACGTCTTGGGCTGTATCGCTATCTCGACATGGACAGGACGATCGCGGCGGCGCTGAAGGTCCGCGCGCCGCCCAGTGAGCGGGCGGTGCGGTAATTTGCTATAATATGCGCCGTGAAACCGATCGCCACCAACATCGCCGACTTCGAGACCCTGCGCACGCGCGGCCAGCTCTACGTGGACAAGACCGCGCACCTGCACCGCCTCATCACCGATCCGAGCCGCACGTACTTCTTCTGCGCCCGGCCGCGCCGGTTCGGGAAATCCCTGAGCGTGACGACGCTGAAGTCGATCTTCCTCGGCCACCGCGAGTCCTTCGACGGCCTCGCCATCGCGAAGACGGGCTACGACTGGAAGAAGCACGTCGTCATCCACCTCAACTGGGGCGACGTGGACGTCTCGGACATTGCGGCGTTTGAAGACACGATCAAGACGACCGTGCGCAATGCGCTTGCCGAGGCCGGCTGGGAATACGACGAGAAGCAGCGTCCGTCTTCCAACCTCGGCAACGCGATCAACCACTTTGGCTCGATCCGGCACGACCCCGTGAAGGAGCCGGACAAGGGAGACGGCGTCGTTGTCCTTATCGACGAATACGACGACCCGGTGGCGAAGGCCCTCGCGAATGTCCCGCTCGCCGAGGAGATCCGCTCGCGACTCGCGGCGATCTACGCGCAGTTCAAGGACCGCACGGACAAGATTTGCTTCCTCTACATCACGGGCGTGTCGAAGTTCACGAAGCTCTCGGTCTTCTCGGCCCTCTCCAGCCTGAACGACATCTCCTTCGAGAGCGACTACGCCGCGCTCTACGGCTACACGGAGGAGGAGCTGGACGCGAACTTCGGGGAGCATATGCGCGCCAAGGCGGCGCGGATGGGGCTCTCCTACGAGGCGTTCCGCGCCGAGCTGAAGCGCTGGTACAACGGCTACCGCTTCGCGGACGAGAACCCGGTCACGGTCTACAACCCCGTGTCCATCGCGCTGACGCTCGTCTCGGCGTCCGAGCGGTTCAAGCCGACCTGGACGTCGACGGGCCGCGCCTCGACGCTCATGAACTACATCAGGCGCGAGGGGGCGCTCGCCATCGACCCCGACCGCGAGATCGATGCCGTCGATGCGGACTTCGACGTCGCCGACCTCGCGCACATCCAGCCGACGGGGCTCCTCTACCAGACGGGCTACCTCACGATTGCGGACTGCTCCTACGGGCTCTACACGCTCCGCGTGCCGGACGAGGAGGTGCGGCAGGACCTCGCCGCGCTCCTCGCGGGCGCCTACGCGGGGAAGGACGCGCAGTGGTCGGCCTCGCTCGGCGGCAAGCTCCGCGCGGGGCGGTTCGACGCCTTCTTCGACGGCCTCCGGTCCCTCTACGCGAAGCTGCCGTACGGCCCGCACGAGGGCTTCGAGCGGAAGAACGAGTTCTCGTACACGCGGCCCCTCTGCATGCTCCTTGCGGCGCAGGGCTTCCAGTACGCCCCCGAAGTCACGCAGGCGCAGGGGCGGGGCGACCTCGTCGCGACGCACCCGTGCGGCGTCTACGTCTTCGAGCTGAAGGTGGATGCGACGGCGGCGGACGCGCTCGCCCAGATCCGCGAGAAGGGCTACGCCGAGCCGTACCGGGCGCGCGGCCTCCCGATCTGGGCCGTCGGCCTCGCGTTCGACGCGAAGACGCGGCAGCTCACGGACGCCGCCGCCGAGAGGATTCAGTAGGGCTGCTGTCGTACCTGACTTCGCCGTCAACCTGATTCGGCGAAATTATGGTATACTACAAACGTTCGCGGGGAGACTCGCGGACGTTGATCTTTGATATCGGCGGCACGCGCTTACACAAGCGTATTGCCGCCATCATCAAATGTGCGTAAGCGCATTTCTTGTTTCCGACGAAAACTGGTAATTTTCACTTCACGAGACAAAGAGTGTGGCTGCGCAGGCCTGCATACAAGGGGCAGATTCTGTCCTTTTTTTGTATGCCCGCTCTGCGTACCCGTTCCTGATGTTTTGTGAAAAGGATATACCGGTGCCTCGTTGGAGATGTCTCGAACGAGGCACGCGACTTCTTTGCCGCCGGATCGCGCCGCCTCCTCACCAGGTGCGGCAAGAGGAAGTGCAGAGTGGACAAAATCAAAGTCGTGATCGTGGACTGCGGTTTCGTGGGCGATGGGTTGAGCCGCGTCTAGCGTTAAAGACGCTTCTGCCAATAGCTAACGACATCAGCCCTATGGATAAGCTTCTTTCCATCATCGTTCCTTCCTACAACATGGAAAAATACCTGCCGAAGTGCCTCGGCAGCCTGATTGTCGACGACGCGGACATGCTGAACCGGCTGGATGTCATCGTGGTCAACGACGGGTCGAAAGACCATACGAGCGGGATTGCGCACGGATTCGAGGCAGAGTATCCGGGCGTCTTCCGCGTCATCGATAAGGCGAACGGGAACTACGGCAGCTGCATCAACGCGGCGCTGCCGACGGTGAAAGGGCGTTTCGTCAAGATCCTCGACGCCGACGACACCTACGACACGGCGGCGTTCGGGCGGTACCTGAATGAACTCGCGAAACTTCCGCCGACGGTGGACATGGTGATGAACGACTGGGTTCAGGTCGACGCGAGGGGGCGTGTTAATGAGTCAACAACCTACCCATTGCCGGCCGATGTGCCGTTTGGCAATGAGGAGCTTGTGCGGCAGAAGTGCTGGGTGGCCATGCATGCGGTCACGTACCGAACAGCGCTTTTGAGAAAAATCGGATATGTTCAGACCGAGGGAATTCCCTATACGGATAACGAATGGGTATATCTTCCAGCGGCGTTTTCGGAAGAAATCCGTTACATCGGGCAATCTGTCTACCGTTATTTGGTTGGGCGAGCGGGACAGACGGTGGAGTGGAAGACGTTCATCAGGAACGGTTGGATGCTAGACGCGATTTTCACCAGGATGCTGAAGCAATATGACGAGATTTCTTGTTCACAGACGGCAAAATCGTATTTGGAGTATCAACTGAAGGGAATGTATATTTCCAACATTGACAAGCATTTCATGGCTGTATTTAGTTCGCAACTCATGGGCAGTCTGGAAGACGCTCGTCGGAAAGTTTCGACGTATGAATTTCTTTCGGAGGCGGTACGGTCGCAGGTGATCTTTTCGCGCTCGCCATTTCGTTTCCGTTATGTAGACTTCGTTCTCCGCCACCCCTTTTGGGCGCGGCCCGTGCTTTTGCTTGTGAATGGATATCGCTACATGAGGACTCGAAAATGAAAGTCGGCATCTATCTCGTCATCACGTCTTACTTCCCGACTCCCGAAGAGCCGTGGCGATGCAGTTTTACTTATGACCAGGTACGTGCCATCCAGCGCGCAACAGACAAGTATGATGTTGTCGTGTTACGCCCAGATCGTGCAGGTGAATATGAGTTTCGTGGCATACGTGTGATTGGATTCAAGTCACATACTTCGGGGGGGTGGATCTGCCCTTGGCTGATGAACAGAGGGAACGTCCGGAAACTGTTTAATACGCTCTCGTCTTCAGGTATAGCCGTCGGGGATATCGCTGTTGTGCATGGGCATTTAGTGACGCTGGCTGTCTATGTCAATGCACTGAAATCTCGGAATCCGGAGATTAGGGGAATTCTTCAGTTTCACGATGCCGATCCTTATGGGATGTTGTTCGGCTCTGGTTGGTTGGGATGGTTAAAGAAAATGTCTTATTTTCGCTACCATCGAGCTTTGGTAGAGAAAATGGACTTACTGATTGCCATCAGCAAGAACGTGGCGAAAGTCATTGTGGAAGCTCCGCATCAGACGGTGTTTTCCGAGTATGAGCCAATGAGAAGGGCGATGCGTATCCTTCGTCGTTTTCGTTCGGCGCATGTCAAGTCTGTGTATGTCTTACATAACGGTGTCAACAGGGCAATTTTTTCTGCTGGGTCGAGAACGACAGACAAGGGCCGCTTTACAATTGGGTGCGTTGGAGTTTTCAGGGATTGTAAGGATCAGATAACCCTACTACGTGCAGTCAGCCTGCTCCGGGGCAAGATTCCTGGAATGACGGTGAGGCTTGTCGGTGTGCGGCACAGTGGAGACATGTATGCCCAATGTGTACAGTTCATCAGGGACGAATCCCTTCCTGCGGCAATCCTCTCTTCAATGGAACATTCGGAATTGGCGATGTTTTATCGTTCACTTGACTTGTTTGTTCTGCCGTCGCGATTTGAAGGGTTCGGATGCGTGTTTCTCGAATCGTATGCTTGTGGAACGCCTTTTATGACTTGCGAAGGGCAGGGAATTGAAGATTTTGTTGTGCCGGATGAAAGAGGTCTCTGGCTCTGTAAGCCGCATGATCCGTATGACTTGGCATCGAAGATCTTAGACTTCTATAAGAGTCGTCCCGTTCAGCACCTTGCCGCAGAGACGGATATAGATGTTCTTATTCAACAGTTTTTGGATGAGGTTGGGCGGATCGGGAGCAGCAGATCATGACATACGTGCGCGAAGATATTAGCAAGAAACTGCATTATACGTCATTCATTGCGGCACTTGCAGTTGTTCTTGTTCATTCAAATACGCTCCCGCTTGAGATTGCATCTGGATCAGGGTGGGCTGTGTGGTTTGAAAATGCGGTTGGCTATCTGCAGCTTTGGGCTGTTCCGTACTTTTTTGTTGTGGCGGGCTTCTTCTTTGATCGCGGGTACGCGGCGTCGGAGCAGCGGACGTCCTCGTTTCTGAAGTCGAAAGGTTCGACGCTTTTGGTGCCCTATTTGCTCTGGGGATGTTTGTGGGGCGCTATAACGATGACTCCGATTAAATATATAGCCAATCAAAGACACGGAATGGCGTGGCAGGGGACGATTTTTGCAGATCCGAATTGGCTTTTGGTGGCAGATCGGTTTCTCGCCTTCACGCGAAGTGCGCCACCCAATCTTGCGCTTTGGTTCGTTCGGCTTCTGTTGCTGTTCTTTCTTCTGGCGCCAGTCTGGCGATATCTGCGACGGAAGGCCCGTCCCATGATTCCGTTGTTGGGTGTGTTTCTTTTGGAATGTTCGTCTTCTTGGGGGGTGGAGGTCTTGGGGGGCTTTGAAATCCGCCTTTCGGGCGTAGGTTTTCTCCTTTTAGGGATGTCGGCGAGCATTTGGCACTTGGAAGAAATCAAGCTTCCAAAATTCGTCATTGGCATCTGTTTTGGTCTGTGGGCATTCATTTGGTACAGTTCAGTTCAGATGTGTCGATTTTCGGAGATGCCAATTGACAGATACTGGCTCCTGTTATTTCGACTGTCACCGATCTTACTGTTGGTTGTCGTTTGGTCGCTCCTGGATGAACGGGAGATGGCGTTCCTCTACGATCTCATCAGCGCTAGAACGGCTTCCCTTGCTTTTTGGATTTATTGTATGCACCATCCCATATGCGTTGCAGTGAGGGCAGGATTGAATCGTTTATTCGGACGATCTCTTCCTGTTGAGATTGTCAAGATGGTTGTAATATTTCTCCTCGCAACAATTATTGTCGTTTTTTGCGGTGAGACTCTGCGCGCGCGCGTCCCCAAAGTCTATGCTCTTTTGACAGGTGGGAGGGGTGAACGATGAAGACTCGGCAGGGTAAGTCGGGGTCGGTTCGTCTATCCGTGATCGTTCCGGGATATAACACGTCCGAGGAACAATGGATACGCTGTATCCGTTCGCTCATTGTGGCGACAAGTGAAGCAGATGAGATTATCCTTGTAGATGACGGTTCTAACGACGGAGCGCACTTTCTGGATTCGCTTGGCTGTCGTGTTGTCCACAAGCCGAACGGAGGTCTGAGCAGCGCTCGGAATTGCGGGCTTGAAATGGCCCGTGGCGATTTCGTCACATTTGTGGACAGCGACGACGAGGTTGCGCAGGACGTCTACGAATTGGCTCTTGCCGAAATGGGTGTTTCACGGGCCGACGTTTGTCTGTTCGGCGTTAAAACATTGTGGACGGAAGTCGGGTTGTCGAAGATCGATGTACCAGACACCCAATGCTATGGAGAGCTTAACCCGCAGAACATCGTATTGCTTTCCAAGAAATGCCTTCTCAACTATGCTTGGAACAAGGTCTACCGCAGGAATTTTCTTGTTCACAACAGATTGCGATTCGAGCTTGAGGGCGTTCCGTGCGAGGACATCATCTTCAATTTGCAGGTGGCGATGTGCGGTGCGATTTGGTGTTCCGTGAATCATGTTGGTTACCTTTATTATCGCCAGGATGGGACGCTGCTTTCATCTTATAAGAAGACCATCAGAAAAGGCTTGGTACTTTGCCGGGAAACGTGGATAAAGTACAGGAAAACGAATGAAGAAACGAGTTTGGGACTTGATCGTTATGTCCTTTCGGATGAACGCATCGCGCGATACGAATGGGATAACGTCTGGAGAAAGGGAACGCCCTATGGCTGGGGTGCTAAATGGGTTTTCCTTAAGCGAAATGCATGTTTCTTCCGAGGCCCTCTGGCGCTTCATTTTCTGAAGCAGACAGTGCGGACTTTTGCACGACGACATTGTTACTTCAAGTGGATTAGAAGGTGGATGATCCGTCGTCTTTATCCTTATGCAACGGAGATGTCCGTTCAGAATGAGTGTTGTTAGTGCGTGAAGGTGTGAGAATCAAGAGGAGATTATGATGTATGAACAAAGTTGAGAGTATGATGGCTTCACTCAAATTCTATCGTGGGTGGCTTCTTGGCGTGGCGTTCCTGATTCCGTGGGCTGTCTGCCTGTGTGAGTGTGTGTTCGGCTACCCCATAAGTGATTCGTCGGTCTTTCGCTACATGGGTTGGCGCTACGCGACAGGCACGGGTGGCTATGCATACGTATGGGATTGCAAGGGTCCTGTGTTGATTCTTCTCAATGCGCTTGGATACTGTTTCGGGATCTCGCCCAGTGTTGTTTTTGCCGGACTTTGGACGGGGATCATCTTTCTGTTCAATCGATTCCTGAAGAACTTGCAAGTCATCGAGGCTGAAGGTTGGACATTGCTGTTTGTCTTGGCGTTTTTTGCAACAGACCAATTACTTTTCCTGAATGGGACGGAGGCGATTACCGCTTTTTTCTCCCTTTTGGCGCTCACTTTCGTGAGAGGTACGCGGTCGGAGTCCCGTTGGCTGGTGGTTGGTGGTGCGGCGGCGACTGTTTTCTTCACGAAGCCCAACCTGATCTCATTTGCCGTTGCCTTGGGGCTGACGTGTGCCTTTGAAGCTGCGTGTACACGAGACTTCTGGCATCTGGTTCGGTGTTTCTTTTTCTCGTTGGTGGGGGTTGCCCTTGTTTTCGGGTTTATAGGCCTTTTGTTCGGCGGCAATGGCTATCGTGAAATGTGGGATGCGACCTTGGGCTACAACCTTCTGGAACGATGTGCGGGAATCAAGTTGTCGTGGAGCGCATGGTGGATGGATCAATTGTTCAGACAGAAATGGTATTTGATTTCTGCGGCGCAGTTCTTCATCTGGCTTGTGATGGGTGTGACACTCATTGGGTTCGGATGTGTGCGTATTCTGCGTTCTGGTGTCGAGAGAAAGCCTATCTATCTGACGCTGACGCTTTGGCTTTCGCTTGAAATGGCAATGGTATTCGTCTCCAAGGGATATTACTCTCATTACACGACGGTTTCGCTTGTTCCGATGCTTGTTTTGCTGGGGGCTTTGCTTTTCGGACAGCAAAACGCTTGGAGGTGTCGTTCGGCGGCGTTTCGTCCTTTATCTCCTTGTTGTTGTTTGTCTGCCGCTTGTCGTATGGTGTATGCGTTGCATCATCGTGCATGTGAGAGATGGGTCGGTGGTAAGGTCTATGGTGGAGAATCTTGCGAAGGTTGTCCCTCCCTACAGTCGGATTGCTGTTCGCGGAGGTCATGCCACTTCTGAGGTCATGACGCGGTTGAAATTGACGACGGATCAGAAGTATTTCGGGTGGCTGTTCTACGAAAAAAACTGCTTTGACGAGAGAAGACGGGAGAATGAAACGAGTTTCTTGCGTTCTTTAGAAGCCTGTGAATGGCTACTGAGTGAAAGGGATATGGGGGCGCTTGCCTTGTCAAGGGGTTTTGTGCTTGTTAGCGACAAAAAACATGTCTTCGTCTATCGGAAGACGGGGAAAGGGCATTAAATGCCACAAGACGACACGTATCGGCATTTCGTGTCTGTGGCACTAGACTTAGACGGACATCCGCATGAGAATGACCAGGAGCCCGCTCCGTTGGTGGTCTAAACTTGGAAATAACTTGGAAATAATCGCTTCTAAAGTGATAGAATGTCTTAAGATAAGCCCGAAAACGTCAATTAGTGCGCTCGCCGAGAAAGTCGGAGCTGAAAATAAAGATATCAAGAGAACTCTTCAGAGATTACGTGATGCAGGACTGTTGGTGCGTGAAGGCGCGAAAAGAAATGGTTCGTGGCGAGTTGTAGGGTTGGAGAAGCTTGTCGATTGAAAAGGCAAATTGGCAGATTGGAGAAGTCCAACGGATGACGAACGAGCGAACAATGATCTGCCGCAAGTAGGCTTAAATTTGGTATAATTCTTCCTGTTCGCGAGGAGTTCGCGGACGTTGATCTTTGATATCGGCGGTGCGCGCTTGCACAAGAGCCGTGCCGCCATCATCAAATGTGCGTAAGCGCTTTTTTTGTTTCCGACGAAAACTGGTAATTTTGGAACTACTGCAAAAATGGCATAAAGAAAATGGTATAATGTCGGTAACCAAAACGAGAAGAGGAGTGCTTGATGGCGATGACGTATTCAGATGCCGAATTGGAGTCTTTCCTTTCGGACCTTGAGGCCGATTGGATTGAACGCAAAGAGTCATTTAAAGGCGATGCGCCCACAAAAGGACGTGAGGCGGTCTGCGCGTTTGCAAATGACTTGCCGGGGCGTGGCAAGGCCGGCGTTTTGTTCGTCGGTGTCAGGGATTACGGCGAACCGTCCCATTGCCCGATTACGGACGAGCTTCTGCTCTCGCTTGCCAACATGAAGACGGACGGGAACATTCTCCCGTTGTCGACGATGGTCGTTGAAAAACGGCAGCTCAAAGGTGCTGATGTGGCGGTTGTGACCGTTCAGCCGTCGGATATGCCGCCGGTAAAGTTCAAGGGGCGGATCTGGGTGCGAACGGGGCCACGCCGTTCAATTGCAACCATTCAGGAGGAACGCATCCTGAACGAACGCCGTCGTCACCGCAATTTGCCGTTTGACATCAGTCCAGTCCCCTCTGCAACGCTCTTGGATTTGTCTCGCCTACGGTTCGAGTCAGAATATTTGCCGCAGGCGTATGCGCCAGACGTGCTGGAGGCCAATGGCCGTACATATGAGCAGAAACTTTCGTCCTGTCGCATGATTGACAATCCTGACGAGCCGACTCCAACAGTGTTGGGACTATTGACGCTTGGCGTGCGGCCGCGCGATTTCTTGCCAGGGGCTTACATTCAGTTTCTCAGGATTCGAGGGACTACGATGGCCGATGATGTTGTCGATCAACAGCTGATCGATGGGACGCTTCCTGAAATGCTGCGGGCGATGAACGAAAAATTCCAGGCACATAACATGATAGGCGTCGATATTACGTCCGCGCCCGTTCATGTGTTTTCATCCCAATATCCAGCGGCGGCCTTTCAGCAGTTGCTTTACAATGCGGTTCTGCATCGCACGTACGAAGGAACGAATGCGCCTGTCGGCGTGTACTGGTTTGATGATCGAATTGAGATTCATAGTCCTGGCGGGCCATTTGGCAATGTCACGGTGAACAATTTTGGGATGCCAGGAATTGTGGATTACCGAAATCCCAATGTGGCGGATGTCCTGAAGACCTATGGATTTGTCCAGGCGTTTGGACGAGGAATCGCCACGGCCAAGCGTGAACTTGAGAAGAATGGATGTCAGCCATTGGAGTTGCTTCCAAGTGCGAATAATGTCGTTGCGATTATGAGGAGATGTTCATGAGCGCGCCGATTCTGACTTTCTTTAACAACAAGGGCGGCGTTGGAAAGACATCGCTTGTCTATCATTTGGCGTGGATGTTTGCGGCCTTTCGCAAGCGGGTTCTTGCCTTGGATTTGGACCCCCAGGCGAACATGACGGCGGCAATGCTGTCGCCGGATGTTATCGAGCGGATTTGGGAACAGGATTAGGATGGCGCGACAATCTTCAAGTGCATAAGGCCGATTACAAAGTTTGGGGACATTGCGTCGCCCAAGCTCCAGCATGTCGCGCAGGATCTTTATCTCTTGCCGGGCGATGTCGCGCTTTCGCGGTTTGAGGACGTCTTGTCAGGGGAACAGCCCAAGGCACTGGGCGTTACGGATCTCTATCGTCCGTTGAAGATTCTGAGCGCATTCTGGCAGGTCGCGCAGATGGGGGCGGAGAAAATCGACGCTGATGTGATTCTTGTGGACATTGGCCCCAATCTGGGGGCCATCAATCGTTCCGTTTTGACGGCGACGGACTTTGTGGCCATTCCGCTGGCGGCCGACCTGTTCTCCCTTCAGGGGCTTCAGAACCTAGGGCCAACCCTTTGTGAATGGCGAGAGTTATGGCGGCGCATTCGTGCGAATTGGTCTTCGTCTCCAGAATCGTCCGAGAATCCCGATTTCCGATTGCCAAACGGTGAAATGAGGCCAATTGGCTACTTGTGCCAGCAGCCGAGCATTCGTCTTGATCGTCCCGTGAAGGCTTACGACAAGTGGGTGCATCGGATGCCGTTGGTCTATCGCGAGTGTGTGCTTGGGCAACATCCGGTCGGTGCATTGCCGGACAACGATCCAGAATGTCTTGCGACAATCAAACACTATCGCAGCCTGATTCCGATGGGACAGGAATGCCGAAAGCCGATATTCAGCCTCACGCCTGCTGACGGTGCGGTGGGAAGCCATGCGATGGCGGTTTCGGCGGCACGAGCGGATTTCATTGCACTCGCACGGAAGATTGCGGGGCGTATCGGCTTGAACTTGTCGGGCGAACCTGTTTTCTGAAAGTTTCACATGGTCGGGCGACGGACAACGCTTCACCGCAAGTAGGCCGAAATTTGGTATAATTCTTCCTGTTCGCGAGGGAACTCGCGGACGTTGATCTTTGATATCGGCGGTGCGCGCTGACACAAGAGCCGTTCCGCCATCATCAAATGTGCGTAAGCGCATTTTTTTGTTTCCGACGAAAACTGGTAATTTTCACTTCACGAGACAAAGGATGTGGCTGTGCAGGTTGGCGTCGTGGGGCGGTCGTTCTGCCGTTCCCTCGCGACGTCCGCTTTGCGAGCCTGTTCGTTGCACCTTGAGAGAAAAGCAGCCCCGTGCCTCGTTGGAGATATCTCGAACGAGGCACGCGTCTTTTCATGCCGCGTCATTCGCGTCGCCTCGCCTCTCCACCTGACGCGGCAAAAGGAAATGCAGATTGGACAGGATGAAGCCTTCAGGTGCGGTTGTCTTCTACATGAACATCATCTCGCCGCACCAGATTCCGCTGGCGCGAGAGGTCGCGCGATGCGTGGGTTTCGGGAACTTCCGTTTCATCTACGCGGAGCGGTTCCCCGCTGATCGCGCGAAGATGGGCTGGACGGATGATTCCGCCGATGTGACGTGCCTGTCCGCGAACACCCCCGACGCGCGCGATTGGTTGGAATCTGCGGATTTCATGCTGACGGGAGTACGGGATCTTGACCTGTTTGAACGGCGTGGTACGCGCGGACTGAAGACCTTTTATACGAGTGAACGTTGGTTCAGGCCGACGTTGGGACGGTTCAGGATGCTGCATCCCACATTCAGAAGAATGGCGCATCGGTTCGTGTCCTTGATCCGAAAGGGGTTTGTCACTTACTTGCCCTGTGGTGTCTGGGCGGCGCGGGACATGGCTTGGCTGTGCGCACGTGGCGAAGAGCGGCGGAAAATCTTTGAGTCGTTGAATCGGCATGGCATCTGGCAGCCGATGGAGTCGGTCGGTTGCGATTGGATGCGGATGTGGGGATATTTCGTTGCGCCATCGAGTGCGGCAAAACCCAGACGGGCCGATGCCTCTCCCGAATGTGCTGTGCGCGTTCTTTGGGTTGGCCGTCTGCTTGCCCTTAAAAGGGTTGATACCCTTTTAAGGGCGATAGCCGCTTGTCTGGAGAAAATTCCCATTGAGCTTACTCTCGTCGGAGATGGACCTGAACGCGACGCACTGGAACTGTTGGGCAGACGCCTTTTCAAACGTCATCCGACGGCTCTTGACTTCCGGCATTCCGTGCCGATTGCAGAAGTCCGCACTTTGATGCGTTCGCATGACGTGTATATCTTGCCCAGCAACGGGTACGAAGGATGGGGTGCTGTCGTCAACGAGGCTCTTGAGGAAGGCATGATCGTTTTCGGCTCTCGACAGGCAGGTGCGTGCGCAACCATGCTGGACGAGAGCCATTTGTTCGACGCTGGCGATGTTCACGCGATGTCGCGTTTGCTGGGGAAGGCAAGAACTGAATTCAAGGGTGGCGAAATCGGGCCGTGGTCCGCTGCTTCGGGCGCCGCGCGGCTGCTGAAGGAGGTGGAGTTTCATGTTTAAAGACCCATTCTACAGAGGTGCGTTCAAGACGCTGGTTCTGATTGTCCTGTATGTTTTCGCGGCTCGTTATACATACGGGGTTGCGCCATTGGTGCTTGTTCTTGTCGGTTGCATCGCCGCGTTTAACGGAAAGTCGGGGCGGGCGATCTGCTGCTATATGCTTCTGCCTCTTACAATCAACATCAGTCCCATGGTTCTGCCGAAAGTCGGATTTCTTTGGCCGATTGCGTTGCGCTTCGGAACGATGGCAATTGCCCTGTCTCTTTGCTTTTCTGCGTCGAAGCGGCGAGGGGGCAACCGTTTGCCATTTTTCGGTATCGTACCATTCTTGTTGTCGGCCTGCATTGGGTCGGCGACGGGATGGTTGCCGATGGTCAGTTACATGAAGCTGATCAACTATTTCGTTTTCCTTTTGGGAATCTGGATCGGGACGCAGAACCTTCAGACGAGGCCGAGAGACCTTTTCGTCATTCGGAGAACGCTGTTCGCCATGACGGCATTTATCATCCTTGGAAGTCTTGCGGTTATTCCCTTCCCGGCAATTTCCTACGCGACGTCCTTGCAAGGTGCCTTGCAGGAGGGCGGCGAAGCGGCGGCGGCTGCTGCCTATCGGGATATGGTTCTTGACGGGGGCAAGACGCTGTTTTGTGGAATCATGAACCATTCGCAGTCCCTGGCTACGATTTTGGCACTCTCGTTTGCATGGCTGATGTGTGACATGCTTTTTGTCGAGAAGCGCATCAGATTGCTGCATGTCGGATTGATCCTGTTGGCAATGCCAATGCTCTACATGACGCGGTCGCGCGTGGCGTTTGTGACGCTGGCCGCCTCGTTCTTCATGATTTACTTTTATGCGATCCGAAGGATTCCGATCGAATACGTTGCAAAAAGGAAAATTGGCGTTGGAATGACGTTATTCATTGCGGCAACCGTCATTACTATGGCAGTCTTGGAGATCAGGGACGATGCTGTGTCCAAATGGCTTCGCAAGACGCAAGATGTCGATGTGGACGCGCAGAAGCGTTCCTTGACCGAGGCCATGACATCATCGCGACAGGGGTTGATGGATTATTCGATGTACGAATACAGGCGAAATCCGCTTTTCGGGAGTGGCTTTCAGGTTGCGGAATACAATCGGGATATGGTCAGAGGGCAGGGGTTGGTTCTCTCGGCTTCCATTGAAAAGGGCGTGTTGCCGGTGATGGTGCTGGGCGAGACCGGAATAGTCGGCTCTGTCCTGTTTGCGTTCTTTTTGGTTTCGTTCTACGCTACAGCCACGCGGCGACGGTTATACGTGACGATTACGATGTTCACGCTGCTGCTGGCGTCTAACATGGGCGAGGCTTCATTCTTCTCGCCGGGAGGACAGGGTAGTGTCCTTTACATCTTGGCGGTCGTTGGTGGGTTCACAATTGATACTATCTTGCTGAGTGATCGAACGAGGAGGGGGCGTGACTGGCGGAACGAAATGCCTCAAGGATGGTTGGCGCCATGCTCTCTTAATTTCAATCTCTAAAGGATTCTGACAGAAATGAAAATTTTGCAGATTGTTCCAATCATGCCTAAGGCAAGCGGCGTGACGACATTTGTTGAGAACCTTGTTGCCGAATTGCGTGTGCTTGGGCATGAAGTGGACATTGTGACAAAGGATGGGTGCCGTGGAAATCGAGAGAATCAGGCATGTGTGTTGAAAAGATATGGTGTTGTTCATGTTCATGACCTTTGGAGTCCGTGGTTGCATCGTTGGGCGCAGACGGCACGGAAAGTTGGTGTGAAGGTCGTATGGAGTCCCCATGGTACGCTAACCCCGTGGGCGATGCATTATAAATGGTTCAAAAAGAAAATCGCCTGGATGCTCTACCAGAAGCGCGATCTGCAAGGAGCCGCCTCGATCCATGCCACAGTCCCAAGCGAGGTGGAGGATGTCCGTCGCGTGGGACTGAAGAATCCCGTTATTGTTGCGCCGTTAGGGGTGAGAATGAAGGTTGGGAAGATAGAATGTCAAATTAACCGTAGAGATTGGGTGTGTCGGGCGGGTAAAAGCTTGAATAATTCGATTCCTTCTGAATTTTATGGTGGGCATACTCTTCTTTTTGTCAGCCGTGTCCATCGTAAGAAGGGGCTGCAAAACCTTATTAAGGCATTCTCAAGCCTTGTTGCGGCCATGAGCATCTCTCGTGGTTGGCGATTACGCATTGTCGGACCAGATGAAGATGGTTATACGACGAAACTGATGGCGCTCGCGAAGAATAATGGCGTTTCCGAAAGAATCGACTTCACGGGGCCGAAGTACGGCGCGGAACTGGAGAACGAATATCGCGGCGCGGACTGTTTCATCTTGCCGAGTTTTTCTGAAAACTTCGGAAGCGTTGTCGTCGAGGCGATGGCGGCTGGGGTGCCCGTGATTGTGAGCCGTGGCACGCCTTGGCAAGAGGTTGAAGAACGAAAGTGCGGCTGGTGGGTGGAGAATGACCCTGTGACGCTGGCTCGGACGCTTGCTAAAATGATGGCCCTGTCGGATGACGAGCGGCGGGAGATGGGGGCGCGTGGACGGAAACTTGTGACTGAAAAATATCAATGGCCTGTGATCGGGCGAAAGATGGCTGAAGCGTATGAGCGCTTGGTTCGCCGTGTGGATTGTAAGCGGAAGACTACGGCCAACGTTACTTTCTTGTCATACACCCCATGAGTAATGAGTACATGGGATCATTATGAGGCAGCATCTTAAATCAATAGTCGAACACATTCCCTACGGAATTGGCCACTGGCTGGCGTGTGTGCCGTTCTCGTGGCGGCTGGGGCGTACGTATGGACGGATGCGGACTGAATGTGCGGCGCTGGAATGCGCGGACGATGGCGCCAACGAACGGTATGCCGTTGAGCATTTCCGAAAGGTCTTTGAGTATGCGCGCGAAAAGTTCCCGTGCTACCGAGAACTCTACAAGAGTGCCGGTGTGCTGGGTCTGAAGATTCGGTCTTTGGACGACATTGCAAAAGTCCCGACGATAGACAAGTCGTGGTGCCGATGCCACACAGATGAATTCTCTGGGGCGTATCGGCTTTGTACGGGCGGAACGACAGGCTCGCCCATGTGGTTCTGGATGGACAAGGCTTGTTGGGCACGCGAATGGGCGCATATGCATACGATTTGGGAAACGCTTGGGTATTCGTACCGAGACTTGAAGGCGACTCTTCGAGGGAAGAACATGGGGAACAGGCCATTTGAATACAATCCGGTTCACAACGAATATCGTCTGAATACCTATCTTCCCATTGAAAAATGGAAGGATGAGTTGCTCGGATTGTTTGACAGACGGAAAATCAAGTATATTCATCCATTCCCAAGTTCCCTGCATGAATTTTTCCTCAATCTTGAGCGAGTCTGCACGTCCGATGAAATTCAAAAGGTCTTGGGCGGCATCAGAGGATTGTTGCTAAGTTCCGAGTTCCCGGCGCCACACATGGTTGCGAAATACCAAGAGTATTCTTTGCCTTATGTATCATGGTACGGTCATTCTGAAATGTGCGTTTTGGCCTATGATTCAAGCGGTAGGAACGGTGGGGCGTTCGCGAACCGATATCATCCGTTTGTCTCCTATGGTCTGGCAGAAGAGACCGATGGGCATTTGATTGGGACGAGCTACCATAATTTTGCGATGCCGCTGATTCGTTATGATACGGGGGACTTGGTTGAGGCCACGCGCAAGACGGCGGATGGATTGCTTCAGGAGTTCGCTGTGAAAGAAGGCCGAGCAAATGATTACATCGTTGACAAAAATGGGAAGCGTGTGTCTTTGACAGCTTTGCTTTATGGGCGAAACCACAAGATATTTGAATACGCAACAAGTGTCCAGATTGGACAGAAGAAAGAGGGGAAGGCGGTTGTGCACGTCTGTTTGCCAGATGGGGAGGAATGTGACAGTCAGAACATCCCCTTGATGTTTGACTTTTCAGGCGTGGATATTGATTTCGAGTATGTGAGAGACTCTCAGCCGACGCGGACAAAGGCGGGGAAGGTACGTCTTAAGATCGAAGGCTAAACAGTCATTCAAGACCGGAGAAATGTGGCTCGCCGAGGTGCCGGCGCCGCTGTGCCGGGCAAGGGGAATGTCTGTATCGCCTGTTGTTACCATTGAGAATCCTAAAGTATGACTTTAGGATTCTCAATGGTGTGGTTGCGTTTCGTGCCCAAATAGTTTATAATAAGCGTCATGAAAATCGTAGAAAGGTCGATTGAATCGGCGATTGTCTGTGCCTTGGCACAGTTTCCTTCCATTGTCCTAACTGGACCGCGGCGAGCCGGGAAGACCTTTCTCCTAAAGCATCTCTTCCCCAAGGCCACCTATGTACAATTGGAAGATCCCGACATCCTCCAGTTGGTCAAAGATGATCCGCGCAGTTTCCTTGACGAGCTGAAATTGCCTGTCATCATCGATGAAGTCCAGCAGGCGCCGGAACTGTTCGCCTATATCCGTTCCCGCATTGATGCGCAACCGGATGTCAACGGACAGTGGATTCTGACAGGGTCGCAGGAATCGTTGTTGATGGATGGTGTAAGTGAGTCCATGGCCGGCCGTGCGGCGATCCTACGATTGGCTCCGTTCTCAAGTTATGAAGACTCCCGGGTGAATGCTTTTACAGGCGGGTACCCAGAGGCCTTGACGGCGGGGGCGGGTCGCACACTCTGGTTTTCTTCTTATGTGCAGACCTACCTTGAGCGAGATGTCCGCTCGATATTAGCCGTCCGCAACCTGTCTGTGTTCCATCGCTTTCTGAAAGTCCTTGCCACGCGGCACGGGCAGATGCTGAACAAGACGGCCATGGCATCTCCCCTTGGGGTGTCCGTGCCGACTCTGACGGAATGGATCGGCGTGTTGGAGATTTCCGGCATCGTCAAGCTTGTCTATCCTTACTTTCGGAATGCCGGAAAGCGTCTGGTGAAGACGCCTAAGCTGTATTTCCTGGATTCCGGCCTCGTTTGCCATTTGCTCGGCATCCAAAGTCGCGAGGAACTTGTCCGTTCGCCATTCTACGGGGCGATCTTCGAAGGCTTTGTCATTTCGGAGACGCTGAAGTCCCAGTGGTCGCGGGCCGAGGAAGGGGACGTCTATTATTTCCGTGATGAGCAGGGGCTGGAGGTTGATCTGGTCGTTGCGTCTCATGCGGGCACGGTCACGCTTGCCGAATGCAAGACGTCCGCGACGATCTCGCCTCAAATGAGCGAGCCTATGCGTAGGCTTGCCAAGGCGTTTGCGTCGGATGGCCTCGACGTGTCCATGCAGTTGATTTACAATCCAAACGAGGCAACCCTTCGTATGCCGACAGCAGGAAGCGGTGTTAAGGCCCTCTCCTGCCGTGAATTTGTACAGGGGCTTTATGGAAAGCCCATGAAATAAAGGTGATACAGGATTCATGAAACAGATTCTGCTCCCAGACGCTTCTTATGTACCATTCTCGACATGGCTTGAGAACGGTAATTACCAAAATCGAGTAGGCATGAGAATGGTAATTGCGGATCGGGGGCAAATTTTGGTATAATTCACGCCGATGAGACGAATTTACACGAATTTGCTGGAAGACCACCTTGCCAAGAATCGTCAGATGATTCTTCTGTCGGGCCCACGTCAGGTCGGCAAGACGACCTTGGCGCGGGCGGTTTTGCCGGAGGCGGTCTACCTCAACTTCGACATCACGGGCGACGCGATGAAGATCATGGGTGGTGTGGAGAAAGTCGCCGAGGTGCTCGCGCTGGATGTCCCGGCAAAACGGGCGCGGTCGGTCATTTTCGACGAACTCCACAAGTATGCGGAGTGGAAGCACTTCCTGAAGGGGTTCTTTGACCGCTACGAAAAGGACTTGAAGATTGTCGCGACGGGATCGGCGCGCATGGATGTGTATCGGCGCGGCGGGGACAGCCTCATGGGGCGGTCGTTCAGTTATCGGGTGCATCCGTTGTCGGTCGGCGAACTGGCTTCGGCGGAATGCGACCTTGAGACGATGTTTCAGAAGCCGAAAGACGTGTCGCGCGTGGAGATTGCGCGGCTCCTGCAGTTCGGCGGATTCCCCGAACCGTTTCTGGATGGCTCGCGGCGGTTTTACACGCGGTGGCAGAATTCGCGGCTGGACAAGATCTTCAATGAAGATCTGCGAGACTTGAGCCGCGTACAGGATCTGCGGGGCGTGAAGATGCTGGCGGAACTCTTGCGGGCGCGGGTTTCGGGTGAAATCAACCACGCCTCGCTTGGACGTGACTTGGGAGTTTCGATTGATACGGTCAAGAACTGGATTGGGTTGCTGGAAAGTGTCTACTTCTGCTACAGTGTGCGTCCGTATTTCAGGAATGTCGCCAATTCGATTCGCAAGATGCCGAAGATTTACCTGTGGGACTGGAGCCTCATTGCGGACAAGGGGGCGCGGAATGAGAATTTTGTGGCGTCGCACCTCCTGAAGAGCGTGGACTGGTGGACGGATAGCGGGTTGGGGCGGTTTGAGCTTTGCTACATCCGGGACAAGCAGCAGCATGAGGTTGATTTTGTCGTGACGAAAGACGAGGAACCGCTGATGCTGGTTGAGGTGAAGTCGTCGCTCGACGAGCCGCTCAACTCGAATTTAAGGGTGTTCGCCGAGAAACTGAATGTCAAGTATGCGTTTCAGGTTGCGGTTGAAGCAGAGGGGTCGGCAATCAATCCGCTGGACTATGGGGGCCGTCCCGTGCGTGTCGCCTTTGCGGATTTGGCCAAGGTGCTGATTTAAATGCCCCGACTTCGCCTTCAGCCTGATTCGGCGAGATTATGGTATACTACAACCGTTCGCGGGGGAACTCGCGGACGTTGATCTTTGATATCGGCGGCACGCGCTTGCATAAGAGCCGTGTCGCCATCATCAAATGTGCGTAAGCGCATTTTTTGTTTCCAACGAAAACTGGTAATTTTCACTTCACGAGACAAAGGATGTGGCTGTGCAGGTTGGCGTCGTGGGACGGCAGTTCTGTCTTTCCCCTGGTACGCCCGCTTTGCGCACCTGTTCGTTGCATCTTGAAAGAAAAACAGCCCGTGCCTCGTTGGAGATATCTCGAACGAGGCACACGTCTTTCATGCCGCGTCATTCGTGTCGCCTCGCCCCTCCACCTGACGCGGAAATGTGCGGACATGAAACAGATTCTACAGTCGTTCAAGACCGGCGAGATGTGGCTTGCCGAGGTGCCGGCGCCGCTGTGCCGGGCGAATGGCGCGGTCGTGAAGACGGCGTCGAGCTTCGTCAGCGCGGGGACGGAGCGCATGCTCGCCGAATTCGCCCGGAAGGGCCTTGTCGGCAAGGCCCTGCAGATGCCCGACCAGGTCAGGAAGGTCTTGCGCAAGATGAAGACCGAGGGCGTCTTCGCGACCCTTGAGAAGGTTCAGGCGAAGCTCGACCAGCCGATTCCGCTCGGCTATTCCAGTGCGGGCGTCGTCGTCGAGGCTGGACGGAACTGCGGGTTTTCCGTCGGCGACCGCGTGGCCTGCGGCGGCGCCGGGTTCGCCAATCATGCCGAGTACGATTCCGTGCCGCGCAACTTGCTCGCAAAGATCCCTGACGGTGTATCCTTTGAGGATGCGTCGTGCACGACGGTCGGTTCGATTGCGCTTCAGGGCGTGCGGCAGTGCGACGTCCGGCTGGGCGAAACGGTGGCGGTCATCGGCCTGGGGCTGATGGGTATTCTCGCCGTCCAGATGCTCAAAGCGAGCGGCTGTCGCGTCGTCGGCTTCGATCCAAACGCCGCACGCTGCAAACTGGCCGAAGACCTCGGCTGCGACTGCGCCGTGAGCGGCAACCTGCTCGGTGAAGCCTTGTCGTTCTCCGACGGTCACGGCGTGGATGCCGTCCTCATCACGGCGGCGACGCACTCCGACGAGCCTGTCACGGTCGCGGCGGAGATCTGCCGTCAAAAGGGACGTGTTGTAGCAACGGGACTTGTCGGCATGAACCTGCCGCGCGATGCGTACTACAAGAAGGAAATCGACTTCCGCCTGAGTTGTTCGTATGGGCCAGGTCGCTACGATCCCGTTTATGAGGAGCAGGGCATCGACTATCCGTTCGGCTACGTGCGCTGGACGGAACAGCGCAACATGGCGGCATTCCTGCAACTTGTCGCGGAGGGCAAGGTCACGCCGTCGCGGCTTGTGACGCATCGCTTTCCGTTCGACGGTGCGCTCGACGCCTATCAGCTGTTGCTGGGCGTGCGAAAGGAGCCGTATCTCGGCATCGTTCTCGACTATGGACCACTGGGTACGGCGGATGATCAATTTCGGACGGGACAGAGCCCGTCCCTCCCGAAGGCGGATTCTGATGGTTTACGGACGGGACAGAGCCCGTCCCTCCCGAAGATGGATCGTGACGGTTTATGGGAGGGACGCGCTCTGTCGCGTCCGGACTCGGATATTGCGCCCGAGACGTTCAAGATTGCGCGCCGCGTCGACTTCACGCCGCACCTTGCACGTTCAGCCTCTCCCATTGAGACGGTTGGCGTGAGCTTCATCGGTTGCGGGAACTTCGCCAAGGCCGTGTTGTTGCCGACATTGAAGAAGACGCCTGACGTGCGGTTGCGCGGCATCTGCACGGCGAGCGGCATGAGCTGCGGCGAGACGGGGCGGAAGGAGGGCTTTGCGTTCGCGGCGACGGATCAGGCTGAAGTGCTGAACGATGCGGAGACGCGGCTCGTCTTCGTGACGACGCGGCATGATCTTCACGCCGGGCAGGTTGCGACCGTGTTGAAGGCTGGAAAATGCGTCTTCACCGAGAAGCCGCTTGCGATTTCGGAAGGGCAGCTGGACGATTTGCGCGGTGCGGTCGATGCAAGCGATCGGGCGCGGGTGATGGTTGGCTTCAACCGTCGGTTCAGTCCACATGCGAAGTTGCTGAAGAGTTATTTCGCCCAACGGACGCAGCCGCTCGTGATGCACTACCGTGTCAATGCGGGGACGATTCCGAAGGACGTGTGGATTCAGGATCCCGCTGTCGGTGGCGGACGCATGGTCGGCGAGGGCTGTCATTTCATCGACTTCATGAGTTACGTGTGCGGTGCGCCCGTGGAGCGGGTGCAGGCCATGTGCATCAAAACGGCCAACGCCGCCGAGACGCCGGAAGATTCGATTTGCGTGAACGTGCAGTTTGCGGACGGCTCTTTGGGGGCGCTGGAATACGTGGCTTTGGGCGACACGTCGTTGCCGAAGGAGCGCTGCGAGATTCACGGCGAAGGGTCGACGGCGGTGATGGACAACTTCTGCACGACCGTCTGCTCGGGCAAACTGGGCAGTCGCAAGCTTAAGGGGCGGCAGCAGAAGGGCTTTGCCGAGGAACTGGCCGCAACCGTTGCGGCGGTTCGGGCGGGCGCGGCGATGCCGATCACGTGGGATGAGATCGAAAACGTGACGCGGGCGACGTTCGCCGTGCTGAAGGCCGTAAAGAGCGGGGAAAGCGAAGCCGTGTGAACGTCGGGCGGCTCTATCGAACGATTCGGTGGCTGAAGCCCCGCCAGATCTGGTATCAGGTTTGGCGGCGGGTTCAGCGGCGGTGGGAGATTCGCCGGCTCGCGCCGGCGACACGGGACAGTAAACCGGGCGCGCCGAGCCGCGCGACGGCGTTTGGCGAAGAGCCGGGCCTCGCGACCGCGGCGGCGGGCGAGCTGCCCGCGTTCACGTTCTTGAACCTGACGGCGAAGCCAAAGGGCTGGAACGACACCTCGCTCGATTTGCTCTGGCGCTACAACTTGCATTATTTCGATTTCTTGGTCGCGACAAGCGCGACCCTCCCTCTTGCGGGCGGACTGTCGGCACGGGCGCTGATCGAACGCTGGATTGCGGAGAACCCACGTGGCGGTGCGCCGGGATGGGATCCGTATCCGACGAGCCTCCGGATCGTCAACTGGGTGAAATGGTTGGATCGGAACGCCCCGTCCCCGCATCTGCGCGCCTCGCTGGCGGAACAGGTGGCGTGGCTGGAACGCCATGTCGAATGGCATATTCAAGCCAATCATCTCTTGGCGAACCTCAAGGCCCTCATTCTTGGCAACCGCTTCCTTGAACGGGACGATTCGCGGTGGCTGCGGCTTTACCGGGCACAGATTGACGAACAGGTGTTGCCGGACGGCGGCCATTTCGAACGGAGCGTGATGTACCACGCAATCATCTTGGAGGATGTGTTGGACGTGATGCGCTTTTGCGGAGCGGACGCGGCTGGGCTGAAGCCGATTGCCGCCCGGATGCTCCGTTATCTCGTCAACATGACGGGGCCGGATGGCCGAATCGTGCTGTTCAACGACGCGGCGGACGGCATCGCAAAGCCGACGCCGGAACTGTGTGAGGCGGCGCGTTCACTGGGTGTGGAGCCTGCCGACGTGGAGGCGTTCATTGATTTTCCCCAGACGGGCTATGCACGGCTGACGGCGGGCGACTTCGTGCTGTTCGTCGACGCTGCGCCGATTGGCCCCGACTATCAGCCCGGCCATGCCCATGCTGACACGCTGACATACGAGCTGTACTACAAGGGGCGCAAGGTTGTCGTGGACGCGGGGACGAGTGCGTATTGCGGCGTTCGGCGGGCGTTCGAGCGCAGCACGGCGGCGCACAATGTCGTCGAGGTCGACGGACGCGATTCAAGCGAAGTCTGGTCTTCGCATCGGGTGGGGGCGCGGGCGCGGATCGTCATGCGCAGGGTCGAACCGGGACGTGTCGTTGCCGCACATGACGGCTACGGCTTTGCTGTCGGGCGGGCGTTCAGGCTGTCACGCGAGGGGCTGACGATTGTCGAGAAGGTCGCGGGCACGGGCGATTGCGTCACACGGGTTCACGTGACTCCGGCATTCTCGGAGAGCGGCTTGATTCTGGATGGAGGTCTCGGTAACGGAGGCGGATGGACGGACGAGAATTTTGAATATGCCGTCGCGTTCGGCGAACTGGAGAAGGGGCGGTGCGTCGCCAAGCGGTTTGGCGGCGGGGAACTGGAATATACGATACGCAGGGCGGACACATGAAGATCCTGTTTTTCAGCCACTACTACACGCCGGAGGGGAATGCGCCGGCAACCCGCGTGAGCGCGCTGTGCGAGCGTTGGGCGAAGGCCGGACACGACGTCACGGTCGTCACGTGTCCGCCGAACGTACCGAGCGGCGTCGTCTACGACGGTTACGCCAACCGGCGCACGCATGAGGTGCTCAACGGTGTCAAGGTCGAGCGTGTCAAGATCTACTTGGCCGCGAACAGGGGTGCGGTTCGGCGGATGCTGAACTACGTCTCGTATTTCGTCCAGGCGCTTCGGGCGGCCTTGCGCCTGCCGAAGCCGGATGTCGTGATCGCGACGAGTCCGCAGATCTTCTGCGGCTATGCGGGCGTGTGGTACAAGCGGCTTCGGCATGTGCCCCTGGTGGTCGAAATCCGTGACATCTGGCCGGAGTCGATGGGGGCGGTCGGGGCGCACGTGCCGAAACCGGCGTATTGGTTTCTGGAGCGGGTGGAACGTGCGCTCTATCGGACGTGCGACGCGCTCGTGACGGTCGGCGACGGCTATCAGGCGCGGCTGGCGGAGAAAGGCGTTCTGCGCGAAAAGATGTTCGTCATCATGAACGGCACGGATCTCGCCGTCTACCGGCCGCAGCCGAGGAACGTGCCGCTTCTGTCGCAGTGGGGACTGGAGGGCAAGTTCGTCGTGAGCTATATCGGGACGGTCGGCATGGCGTGTGGCTTGGAGGTCGTGCTGGACGCGGCGGAGATCCTCGCTGCGACACCACAGGGACGCATGGTCGCCTTTGTGATTGTCGGCGACGGTGCGCGGCGGCAGGAGCTGGAGGCCGAGGCGAAGCGGCGGGGGCTCGGCAACGTCGTCTTCACGGGGCGGCAGCCGAAGGGGCGGATTCCGGATTGGATCTGCTCCAGCGACGCGAGCCTTGTGCATCTGCGGAAGACGGAGCTGTTCACGACGGTCATTCCCAGCAAGATTTTCGAGAGCGCAGGCTGCAAGCGTCCCATCATCATGGGCGTGGACGGATTCGCCAAGCGGCTTGTTTTGGATGCCGAGGCGGGGCTGGACATGACGCCGGGCGATGCCGCGTCGCTGGTGTCGTGTGTACAGCGGCTCGTCGCCGATCCCGACCTGTGCCGGACGCTGGGCGAGAACGCCTACGAGAAGATCGCAAAGGTTCACAATCGTGATCGGCAGGCAGTCGATTACCTCAAGGTTCTTGAAAGGACAGTAAAATGAAAATTGTTTCCGTTGTCGGCGCACGGCCGAACTTCATGAAGGTCGCGCCGCTCTGCCGCGCGCTCAAGGCGCATCCGGAGGTTGAACACGTTCTCGTACATACGGGGCAGCACTATGATGTCCGCATGAGCGAACAGTTCTTCCGCGAGCTGGACATTCCGAACCCGGACATCAACCTTGGCATCGGTTCGGGATCCCATGCCGAACAGGTCGGAAAGACGATGATCGCCTTCGAGAAAGTGCTTCGCGCAGAGATGCCGGATTGGGTTGTGGTCTTCGGGGACGTGAACGCGACCTGCGCCTGTTCGATCACGGCCAAGAAGGAGCATGTCCGCTGCGCCCATGTCGAGGCGGGGTTGCGTAGCCGGGACATGGACATGCCGGAGGAGGTCAACCGGCTTGTCACGGATCGGCTGTGCGATCTCCTGTTCACGCCAGATCGCTTGAGCGACGCGAACCTCCGGGCGGAGGGCGTGCCGGACGAGAAGATCAAGTTCGTCGGCAACATCATGATCGACACGCTGGAGCGCGAGCGCGAAAAGGCGGCGGCGCTGGATTTGGAAGAAATCGTCCGGAAGAACCTGATTGCCGAGGGCGGCGATCCCGTGACGGCGGGTCGCTGCGTTCCGACGCTGAGGGACAACGCCTATGTCGCGGTCACGCTGCACCGGCCGAGCAATGTCGATCAGGCGGAAACGCTCGTGCCTGCCGTGCGGTTCTTTCTGGACGAAGTGTGCCGAGATCGGCCGATTGTCTGGGCTGTCCATCCGCGTACGCGGAAGATGCTGGAGGCGTTCGGGCTTTGGCGTGAGGTTCTTGAACACCCGAATGTGGCACTGGTGAATCCGCTCGGCTATCATGCGATGCTGAGGCTGAACATGGGCGCGCGGCTCTTCCTGACGGATTCGGGCGGACTTCAGGAAGAGTGCTGTGTGCTTGGCACGCCGTGCCTCACGATGCGCTGGAACACGGAGCGCCCCATCACGCTCATGGAGAACGGCGGCGCGTCCATTCTCGTGGGCAACGCCGTGGAGAAGATACGCGCGGCGTATTGTGCGCAGATCGACGCCCCGCGCCGCGCGTCGCGTCCAGAGCTTTGGGACGGACATGCGGCCGAGCGGATTGCGGAAGTCCTGCTCAAGGCGTGAGGAGGGGCGCATGAGGTTTTCCGTCATCATTCCCTATGCCCAGAACCGCGACACCTTTCGGGCGTGCATCGAATCGGTGTTGGCGGCTGCGGACGCCCTTGCGGCAGTCGATGCGACGCGCGGCGTGGAGATCCTGTGCGTCAATGGCGGCAGCCACGACAAGACTGATTTCATTGTTGACGAGTATGCCGCGAGGGATGGACGCATCGTCCCGTTCGCCAACTGGCCGTGCGACCGAGGCGGGTCTGGGCCTGGACCGGCGAGGAATTTTGGCATCGAACGGGCCAAGGGCGAATATCTCGTGTTTGTTGACGCCGACGACACCTTGGACGCCGATGCGCTCGTGCGCCTCAAGGACGCCACGGCGGATATCGTGACATCGCTCGGCCCAGCCGGGACGCATGATCTCGACGAGGCGGCGGCTCGGAGACGCCTGTTTCAGCCGTTGGTCGGGAATCTGCTGGTCTGGAATGCGATTTACCGTCAGTCGGCGATCGGAGACCTGCGCTTCCCCAACCTGATGAACTATGAGGATCTTGTCTTTACGTGTGGGGCCTTTGTCCGCGCGAAGACGGTACAGACAGGGGTTTGTCCGTGGTATCGGCATGCGGATCGTCCGCAAGGCTGTGCGCATCATGGGGGCTGGCGTCGTGTCCGCGAAGGGTTTGTTTCCCGGCGGCTCATGTGCGCGGCGTTGGCGGGGGGCTATGACGGATTCGGAACGCGGCTGGTCATGGCCAAGAAGATGTTGATGCATATCCTGCTGCATGCCCTGGCTTATGTGCCGGGGGCGGCGGGACGTTCGTTGCTGGATTTTCTTTCGTTTGAGAGGGAACTCGACGATGCGTGAGACGTGGCTGGTCGATGCGCGGACTTTCGGATCGAGGCCGACAGGCATCGGGATGTATGCCTATCGCCACGTCCTGAACTGGATGAAAGGTCGGAAAGTCGTTCTCGTGACGGATGTGGCGGACGGGGCCTTGATCGGTGGCTTGGCGTCGCGAGGCGTTGCGATTCACGTCTATGGCCGGTCTGTTTTCCGGTCGATGGGCGTGATGGGCTATTTCAGGTTCGTGCAGCGCGTGATTGCCGCTGTCCGTCCGGATGTCTTCTGGCAACCCAACAACCTTCAGCCGTTCAGGCCGAAGGGCGTTCGCCGCGTGATCGTGACCATGCATGACACGCTGGGGCTGGGAAGGTTCGCGCTCGGAGCCCTCGCGTGGCAGCTTTACTATCGGCTGGCGTTTAGCCGAACATTTCGCAACGTGACGGAAGTCTGGTACAATTCGCGGCAGACGAAGCGCGAGGTGGAGGCGCGCAGCGCGCGGGCGCGGCAGATGGACGGCCAGGTCGTCTATCCGATTGCGTCTGTCGTTCTGGCGACGGTCGCGGCGGTCGCGGCCTGCCGTGAGAAGTACGGACGCTACTTCCTGTATGTCGGGAGTCTGGAAACGCGCAAGGGCGCGGACATCCTGTTGACGGCCTACCGCCGTTATCGGGCGTTGGGCGGGACGGCTTCGGTCGTGTTCGCCGGACTTGAACGCAATGTGCATCCGAGGAACGGCAACGGCATTGTCCTGTTGGGCTATGTCGCGGACGAATTGAAGGCCGCGCTGCTGGGCGGGGCGATTGCGCTTGTCGTGCCATCGCGAGCCGAGGGGTATGGTATGCAGGTTGCGGAGGCGGCGGCGCTGGGGATTGTGTGCATCGCGTCGGACTTGCCGGTGTTCAGGGAGATCGATCCGCGCGGCCGCATCACGTTTCCCTGCGGTGACGTGGAGGCGCTTGCGCGTGTCCTGCTGAAGGTGGCGGGGGAGAAGGCATGAAGAGGGAACTTGTCCCTGTCGTTTTGGCGGCGGACGCGAATTACGCGCCGGGGCTTCAGGTGACGCGCGCGAGCATCTTGCGGAGCTGCGCGACGCCCGAACGCCTCGAGTGGCACGTTTTTGACGAGCGTACGTTGGCAGACCTGGATGTCCGCGCGTTTAAGGCCTACAACACGAGCAAGATGACGTATTTGCGTCTGTTTTTGCCGGAGCTGCTGCCGAATGTCGACTGGGTCATTTACGTGGATGTCGATACGGTTTGGACGCGCGACATTTGCGAACTCTGGGATTCGGTCACTCGCGGCCCTTCTTCGGCGGCCATTTATTGGGTGAAGGACATGGGCATTGCCATGGCGGCATGTCGCTCATGGTTTGCGCGGGCGGGCTTCAAGATTGATGCAGCCCGTTATGGGTGTGCGGGAGTTTGCGTCATGAATCTCCGGAAGTTAAAGGGTGTTGGCCTTTGTGGAAAGGCTTTGGACATCGTTCGGGAACATGGTACGCCGCCGTATGCCGATCAAGACCTTCTCAATGCCATGCTTAATCGGGATTGTGGGTTGTTGCCTCCCTATTGGGATGTTCTCAAGGGGCTTCCCGATTGGCGCACGCCGGCGGTGTATCACCTGACGGGCGTGGGACGCCATTTCCACGACGCGGTTCCGCCCGGCTATCCGCCGCAGTATCAGTTTTGGTGGAACGTGGCGCATGGGTCGTCCGATGTTCATTGGAGGTCGCGCCTGTTGGCGGCATTGTGGCCGTTGAGATTCATTGCGCACCTGTTGCCGCTGGCCGTGCGCGAGCGCGTCATGCGCCAGTGGTTCTTCGCCAAGATTCTGACGAACTGGGGGCGCATTGGAATAGAAAGGAAAGCATGAGTACGCAAAGGCGAATCCTCTATCTCACGCCGTTTGCGACGGGAGACCTCTCGTGCGGCGCGGCCCAGCGCAGCCATTTCCTCTACGAGGCCCTTCGGCGGCTGGGCGACGTCACAGTCGTGAAGACGGCAGAGCTGGAGCCGAGGGGGACGATTCGACAGGGGGTTCGCAAGGCCGTCTGCCTGTTCTTCCCCGGATTGCTTCTGCCGTTGACGAAGGTTGATTTGGGGCGGTTCGATGTCGTCGTGACGCGCTATGTGCGCACGGCGGCCTATTACGCGGCTTGGCGGTTTGGGCCTCTTTACATTGACGTTGACGACTTGCCGGTCGATGTCTGTCCGAGAGGGTGCCGGTTCGTGTTTCGCCGCTGGACGTCTTGGGTCGTTCGCCATGCCGCCTGTGTGTGGGTCGCCAATCCGCAAGACGCCGGACGCCTTGCGTCCGCCTGCGGCGGGGGCGTGCGCATCCTGCCGCTGGAAAACATTGCGCTTCCGCCAAGGCCCGGCTATCGCTTTGAGGCGCCGCGCGCGAATCGCGTCATCACCGTTGCGCATCTTGGCTATCCGCCGAACATTCAGGGGATCGACCGCTTCCTGAAGCGGCGGTGGCCGACGATGCGGGCGGAGAATCCGACGCTGGCCTATCGCGTCATCGGAAAGGGACTGCCGCCGCGTCTGGCGGCGAAATGGAAGAAAATCCCCGGCGTCGAGCTGGCGGGATTCGTAGACGACATCGATCGGGAGTATGAGGCCTGTCGGGCGGTCGTCTGTCCGATCGAGACGGGCGGCGGTACGAACGTCAAGGTGCTGGAGGCGATGGCGCATCGACGCGAGGTGATCGCACCTGCGTTTGCGTGGCGGGGAATCGGAAGCCGCTGTGGCACGTTTGACGACTTTGCCGCGCAGGTGTCGGCGGCTTTCGCGTCGCGACGGCGCAAGATCCCCGTCGTGTTTTCGGTTGACGAGAAATATCTGCTGCCGCTCGAAATCGCCATTCGATCCCTCATGGCCTCGCGGCTGGCGACGACGGACTATGACATTGTCGTCCTGGCATCGGACTTGCGGCCGAGGTCGCGACGAGGCCTTGTGCGGCGGTTCCCGAATGTACGCATCGTTTCTGTTTCGAATAAAGCGTTTTCAGGTGCGCCGGTCGGGCATCTCTCGCGTTCGACTTACAACCGACTTCTCCTGGCCGAGGCGCTGTCGGAATATGATCGCGTGATCTGGAGTGATGCGGACGTCGTCTTCTACGGCGATCTTTCGGCTGTCTACGCGGCTGACTACGGAGATTTCGATTGGGCGGGCGTGGCGATGGAGCGACACGGCGAACGCGCCGGACTGCACAACCATTTCCCGGAGAACGGGAATGCGTTTGTGTATGCGGCAGGGTTCATGGTGGCGAACACGAAGGCCTGGCGGGAGAGGCGGCTGAAAGAGCGGTTTGTCAGGATTGTCCGCGATTTTGGCACGCGCCTGACGATGAATGACCTTGACGTGCTGAACCTTGCGACGGATCGCATTTCTGCCGTGCCGTTCAGCTACTGCGTCTTTGAAAGCATTCGCGAGGGGCGTTCGCCGCGCTCGGCAAAAGAGTATGCCTTCTTGAAAAACGTCTATTCGGATGCGGAGCTAGAAGCGGCCAAGGCGCATCCGGTGATTGTGCATTACTGTGGCGTCAATCCAAAGGTCTGGCGACGGTCGGTTCTTGAAATGCCAGCCGAATATCGGCGCTATTGGAACACGTCGCCCTTTAAGCCGAATTGGATCTGTCAACGGATCGCTGACTTGAAGTTTCTCACGCGTGGGGTGAGAGGGCGACAACGACGAGCGGCAACTGAATTTCATGACAAAAAGGAAGAGAAATGAACGAGAAGATCGTATTCATCGGACGACAGGAGGCGTTGGCGGAGTGCGCGGCGGCTGTCGCGGCGGCGCAGGCGGCTGGATATGGGGTCGTGACGTGCGCGCTCGACCCGGCGACGCTCGGCAGGGGGCTGTTCGGACGTTTCCGGGCGCGGCGGCGGCTGCGGCACGCGGCGGCGGGTGCGGGCGACGACGGGCTCGTGCTGCTCGTCGAGCGGCTGGGCGACGCGGCCTGGCAACCGTGGATGGCCTACGCGGCGGGGGCGGGGCTTCGGCGGATCGCCGTGCCCGCGCGGCTCAGGGGCGTCGACAACATCGCGGGCGTCCGCAGCGGCATCGCCGTCTACGACCGGCTGGCGACCGCCGCCGACCTCGACCTCATCTGCCGCGCCGCCCGCGCCGAAGTCCAGGCCCTCGCTTCCGCCGCGCGGTTCTGAAGTGAAGCAAGCGCATTCCTCGCGTCATCCTTTTTGGAACTTGCTTCAGGTTCGGGACGGCGAAATTTGGTATAATACGCGAACTTTTCTGAAAGGTTCAACAAAGGTTCTAAAAGATGTTCAAGCCGGTCTCGAACAAGGTCGCGTTTCCGAAAATGGAGGAGGAGATCCTCAAGGTCTGGGAGAAGGATTCGACTTTTGAGAAGTCCCTCAAGCGCAACGCGGGCAAGGCGCGCTACACGTTCTACGACGGGCCTCCGTTCGCGACGGGCCTGCCGCACTACGGCCACCTGCTCGCCGGCACGATCAAGGACATCGTGCCGCGCTACCAGACGATGCGCGGCAAGTACGTCGAGCGCCGCTTCGGGTGGGACACGCACGGGCTTCCCATCGAGGCGCTCGCGCAGGATGCGCTTGGCGTCGCGGGCGCGCCCGAGATCAAGGCCCTTGGCGTGGACAAGTTCAACGAGCAGTGCCGCTCGATGGTGCTGAAGTACGTCTCGGAATGGCGCAAGACCGTCACGCGCATGGGGCGCTGGGTCGACTTCGACCACGACTACAAGACGATGCAGCCGGAGTTCATGGAGACGATCTGGTGGGTCTTCAAGCAGCTCTGGGAGCAGGGCCGCGTCTACCGCTCGCACCGCATCATGCCGTACTCGTGGAAGCTCTCGACGCCGCTCTCCAACTTCGAGGCCGGCTCGAACTACAAGGACGTGCAGGACCCGACCGTCACCGTGCGGACGGCAATCGTCGAATCGCCGAATGGTCGAATGGTCGAATTGATGCAAACCGGCACGACCGTCTACCTCCTCATCTGGACGACGACGCCGTGGACGCTGCCTGAGAACCTGATGATCTGCGCGGGCGCATCGATCGACTACGTCGCCGTGCGTGACCTCACCGACGACGCGCGGCCGATCTACGTCATGGCGAAGGCGCGGCTCTCGACGCTCTTCAAGAAGCCGGAGCAGTACGAGCTCGTCGCGGAGTTCAAGGGCGACGCGCTGAAGGGGACACGCTACGAGCCGATCTTCCCGTACTACGCCGACAGGGCCGCCGAGGGCGCGTTCCGCGTCCTCAACGACGACTACGTGACGACCGACGACGGCACGGGCCTTGTCCACATCGCCCCAGCCTACGGCGAGGACGACTTCCGCGTCTGCCAGGCCGCCGGCATGAAGGCCATCGTCGATCCGCTCGACGCGGCCTGCGCGTTCACGGACGAGATCCCCGAATACAAAGGGCGCTTCTGCAAGGACTGCGACAGGGACATCATCCGGCGGCTCAAGGCCGAGGGCAAGCTCGTCCACCAGGCGACAATCACCCACTCGTACCCGTTCTGCGACCGCACCGACACGCCGCTCATCTACCGCGCGATCGACGCCTGGTACGTGCGCGTCGAGGACCTGCACGAACGCCTCGCGAAGAACAACGCGACCGTCCACTGGACGCCCGCCTACGTCGGCGAGAAGCGCTTCGGCAACTGGCTGGAGGAGGCGCGCGACTGGAACATCTCGCGCAACCGCTTTTGGGGCAGCTGCATCCCGGTCTGGATCAACGACGCCGACCCGAACGACATGATCTGCGTCGGCTCGATCGCGGAGCTGGAGGCCCTGTCGGGCGAGAAGGTGACCGACCTCCACAAGCATTTCGTGGACAAGATCGTCATCCGCAAGGACGGCAAGACCTACCACCGCACGCCCGAAGTGCTTGACTGCTGGTTCGAGAGCGGCTCGATGCCCTACGCCCAGCAGCACTACATGGGGGCGAAAGATGCCGCCGGTGGGGTTCGGGGAGATCGCTCCCCGTCCGTTCGAACGGACGGGGCCTCTGGCGGCCCCGCACCCTTGCCCGTGGATGATGTCGTTTCCCAGTTCTTCCCGGCCGACTTCATCGCCGAGGGGCTTGACCAGACGCGCGGGTGGTTCTACACGCTCATGGTGCTGGGCACGTGCCTCTTCGACAAGAGCCCGTACCGCAACGTGATCGTGAACGGGCTCGTCCTCGCCGAGGACGGCAAGAAGATGTCGAAGCGCCTGAAGAACTATCCCGACCCGAACCTCATGCTCGACACGTACGGGGCGGACGCGATTCGCCTCTACATGATCGACTCGCCGGTCGTGAAGGCCGAGTCGCTGAAGTTCTCCGAGAACGGCGTCAAGCAGATCCTGCGCGACCTGCTGATCCCGTGGTGGAACGCCTACTCGTTCTTCGTCACCTACGCGAACGTCGACCGGTTCCACGACGCGGAGGTCGTCTACCCCGAAAGCGCGAACGTGCTTGACAGGTGGATCGTCTCGTCGATGGAGACGCTGATCGCCGACGTCACGGCGGCAATGGACGTCTACGACCTGCAGAAGTCGGTTCGGCCGTTCGTCAAGTTCATCGAGGACCTCACGAACTGGTACATCCGCCGCAGCCGCCGCCGCTTCTGGAAGTCGACGGACGATTCGGACAAGCTTGCCGCGTACCGGACGCTCCGCTACGTGCTCGTGCAGCTCGCGAAGGTCGCCGCGCCGTTCACGCCGTTCATCGCCGAGGAGATCTACACGAACCTGAAGGGCGCAGGCGACCCCGAATCGGTTCACCTCTGCGACTTCCCGACGGCGAACGCCGCCGCGCGTCAGCCCGCGCTCGAGCGGGCGATGGCGGACGTCATGGCCGTCGTCGAGCTGGGTCGCCGCCTGCGTGCGGACAACAACCTGAAGGTGCGCCAGCCGCTCACGGCGATTCGCATCGCCGGCATGAAGGCGGAAGGGAACGAGCTGACCTCGCTCATTCTTGACGAGCTGAACGTCAAGAAGGTCGAGTTCATCGCGGACGAGACGGAACTCTGCGATGTCACGTTCAAGGCGAACTTCAAGACGCTGGGCAAGAAGTGCGGGCCGAAGATGAAGGCTGTCGCGGCGGCCATCGCCGCGCGCGCAAAGGACGGTGCCGCTTCCTGGCCCATGGAGATCGAGGGCGTCGAGGTCACTCTCGACGATGTCCTTGTCACGCGCCAGCCGAAGGCGGGCCTTGTCGTCGCGTCCGAGGGGACGATTGTCGTCGGCCTCGAGACGGCCCTGATGCCCGAACTCGTCGCCGAAGGCAACGCCCGCGAATTCGTGAGCCACGTCCAGGCGATGCGCAAGGAGGCCGACTTCGAGGTCACGCAGCGCATCAAGGTCACGGTCGCGTGCGACGCGGAGCTGAAGGCCGCGCTCACGGCGCACCTCGACTACGTGAAGAACGAGATCCTGGCGACCGAACTCGCGCTCGCCGACGGCGCGGGCGAGATCGACCTCAACGGACACAAGACGGCAATCTCGGTCGAAAAGGCCTGAGGCCACATGTCAAGGAGAAGATGTGGTCGGACTGGCGGGGATCGGACCCGCGACCCCAACATTAAAAGTGTCGTGCTCTACCAGCTGAGCTACAGTCCGAACTTGGGGTTGCAAAACGGCGCGTATTATATCAAATCTTCTTCCGCCTGTGCAACCGCACGCGGCTGATTTTTGGTATACTACACCAAATGGGCAAGCTTTTCTGGCAGATCTTCAAATACGGCGTCATCGGGGTTCTGGCGACGGTCGTCAACCTCGTCGTCGCTGAACTGTGCGCGGCGTATGTCTGGCCGTGCCTGGGGCCGGACGACCTCTTCGTCAAGCACTGCGGCTTCGCGAGCGCGGCGGTGCCGGACGCGACGCGGGCGCTGCTCGCCGTTTACTGCAACCTCGTCGGCTTCTTCGTCGCGAACGTCCTCTGCTGGCTCCTGAACCGCCGGTACGTCTTCACGCCGGGGCGTCACCGCTGGTACGTCGAGTATGCGCTCTTCCTCGCGGGCAGCGGCTTCGCGATCCTCTGCGGCTCGGCGGTCATCTGGGCTCTCGTCCGCTTCCAGGGCATGCAGACGACGTACTCGTTCGTCGTCAACGTGATGGTCTCGGTGGCCGTCAATTTCGTCGTCCGCAAGTTCTTCGTCTTCAAGGAATAGGGAGGTCTGAAAGTGAGCCCGTCTGTTCGTTGTCCTCTGTCGCTTGTCCTCGCACTCTTCGTCACGGCCTTCGCCGCGTTCGGCGCGGAGGTCGGGGACGTCTTCAGCGCGACGCAGATGGTCGCGGAGCGGACGGCGCGCGAGGCGGCCGAGAAGGCCGTCGCCGACATCGCCGTCAAGGCCGCGCAGGATACGGTCAACGCGGCGGTGAAGGCCGCCGTCGAGAAGGCCGCGAAGGACGCGGCGAGCGCGACGGCCGCGAAGGAGGACGCGAAGGCCGTGAAGGAGCAGGAGAAGGCCGAGCGCAAGGAGACCCTGCGCCAGATCGAGACGCGCCTCTTTCCGCTTAACCACGCCTCCGCCGTGGAGGTCGCCGAGAGCTTCAACGCGATGTGGAGCGGCGACTTCGGCACGAACTGGAAGGTGTCGAAGATGGCCGTCGCGTTTCCCGAGCCGAACGTCGTCATGGTGACGGCGCCGCGCCTCATCCTCGACGCCTGCGAGAAGTCCGTCCACGAGCTGGACGTCGAGGCCCAGCAGGTCTACATCGAGGCGCGCTTCGTCGAACTCGGCAACACGGCTTCGCACAAGGTCGGCATCGACTGGTCGATGCTGGGCGGCATGACGGGCACGCTGTCGCTCGGCGGCGGCATCCAGCAGTACGACGTGGGCACCGGCGTCAAGGAGTACACGCGCGCCACGACCGGCAAGTCGGGCGGGCAGACCGTTACGGAGAACTACGGCATCACCGGGCAGTCCGGCTCGGACGGCAGCATCACCTACTTCAACAGCACCCTGAACTTCTCGCAGATGGCGCTGACGCTGAAGGCCCTCGACGCGACAGAGGACTCGAAGACGTTCTCGAACCCGAAGATCATCGTCTCGTCCGGCAAGAAGGCCACGGTGGACATGACGACGAAGTACCCGAACGTCAAGATCTCCGCGAAGCGCACCGAGGCGAGCGCCTCGACGTCGCTCGACATCGCGTCCAGCCTGGAGGCGATTCCCGGCGAGGACAAGATGATGTTCGCGAAGGAGGCGTTCTTCAGCTGGGGCATTTCCCTGGAGGTGACGCCGCGCATCGCGACGAACGGCATCATCAACGTCGAGATCGTGCCGACGATCTCCTCGCGCGAGGGCTGGGTCGAGACGGGGACGACGGGCGAGGAGAGCGGCACGGTCTCGTCGAAGTACCCGGTCATCAAGGTCCAGCGGCTCATCAGCGAGTTCAACCTCGCGAGCGGCACGACGGCGGTCATCGGCGGCCTGTCGATCACGGACGAGAAGCAGGTCGACAACGGCATCCCGCTCCTGCGCGACATCCCGTGGATCGGCCCGCGCCTCTTCGGGTCGATGGAGCGCGTCAAGGAGCAGAAGGAGATCATCGTCTTCGTGACGGTCGGCCTCGTCGATCCGCACGCGGTCGCGCCGGACGCGGGCCTGCCGAAGAACGCCGTCCTGGGGCGCCAGTACACGAAGGGCCAGAAGCTGGAGCCGGGCGACCGCCCCGAGAAGAACATGGAGGGCATCGAGTCCCTCGACATGCGCTCGCTGGAGGAGCAGGCCAAGGATCCGCTTCGGGAGCAGAAGGCAGACGGCTTCAACTTCATCGACTACATGCCGTTTCGGAAAGACCCGGACTACCAGCGGGGGAGATGATCGAATGACCGAATTGTCGAATGACCGAATGAGCGAAAGGGAAGGGCCGAACAGATGAAAAAGATGGTCTTGTTTTTCTCCATTGCAATCGCCGGTGCGGCGTTTGCGGATCGGGTCGAGCTGAAGTCCGGCTCGTTCCTGACGGGCTCGGTCAAGTCCGTCTCGCGCGACGCGGTCGTCTTCGCGTCCGACGACCTCGGCGACGTGACGATCCCCGTCGCGAACGTCGTGAAGCTCGACGTCGGCGAGCATGTCGTGCAGGGGCTGGACGAGAGCGAGACGACGCGGTCGCTCGCGATTGCGAACGGCGCGTTCGTCGTCGGCGGGCAGCCGCTGGCGATGGCCGACGTCAAGGCGATCGACCCCGTTCCCGAAAGGTGGCACGGCAGCGTGACGGCCGCCTACACCGGCAAGCGCGGCAACACCTACGAGGACACGGGGGCCGTGCGCGCCGAGGTGAACCGCAAGTGGGAGAGGGACCGCTTCCTCGCGCGCGTCGCCTACGACTACGGCATGAACGGCACGTCGACGACGGACAACAAGAAGACGACGGACGAGTGGGAGGCCGAGGTCAAGCACGACCACTTCTGGTTCACGAAGACCTACACCTACGAGGACGTCCTCTGGGAGCGCGACACGATCAAGGACCTGAACGCGCGCTACACGGTCGGCCTCGGCGCCGGCTACCAGTGGCTGGACGACACGGCGTTCGAGTGGACGGGCCGCTGGAGCTTCAACCAGGAGGTCGGCGCGAACTGGATCAAGGAGGAGTGGGTCGACAACGACGACGCGAAGGCGGACGGCTTTGCCGCCGTCCGCTACGCGCACCACCTGCTCTTCGTGCCGAAGGGGTTCGAGAACTGCTCGTTCTTCCACAACCTCAAGTTCCTGCCCGAAGTCGACGACTGGGAGAAGTATCTTATCCGGGCGGACGTCGGCTTCCAGGTCAAGCTCATCGGCGACTTCACGTTTGACGCCCGCATCGAGTGGGACTACGACTCGAAGCCCGCGTCGGACATGAAGAAGGACGACTTCCTCTATCTCGTCGGCTTCGGCTACAAGTGGTGATGAGGGTGTGAGGTTGAGAAGTTGAGAGGGGTGAGAGGGGTGAGGGTTGCGATTGTCTATCCGCCGCTGAAGAGCGAGAAGGGCGTTCCGCTCCTCACGCAGAACCGCCAGTTCCAGTGGTTCTCGCGTCCGACCTACATCTTCCCCGTCGTCCCCGCGACGGCGGCGACGATGCTGAAGAAGGCCGGGCATGACGTCCTCTTCCTCGACGGCATCGCGGCGGAACTGACCGAAGAGGCGTTTGACGCGCAGCTCGCCGCGTTCCGTCCCGACCTCGTTGTCCTCGAGACGAAGACGCCCGTCGTCAAGCGGCACTGGCGGTGGATTGAAGAGAGAATAAAAGGGAAAAAGGAAGAAGGAAGAAGTGCGGACAGCCCTCGCTTCCTGCTTGTCGGCGACCACGTGACGGCGCTGCCGCAGGAGTCGATCGCGAAGCCCGGCGTCTGGGCGGTCATCCCCGGCGGCGACTGGGACTACGGGATCCTCGACTTCATCGCGGCGGGGTGTCCGCGCGGCGTCCAGCCGTTCGCGCTGCGCGAATCCCTGAAGGACGCGCCGTGGATCGACCGTGATCTCGTGCATTGGGAGCTGTACGCGAAGAGAAACGGCAACTTCCGCCGGACGCCCGGCACGTACATCATGTCCGGCCGCGACTGTTGGCACGGCAAGTGCACCTTCTGCAGCTGGACGACGCTCTATCCGAAATACCGTACGCGCGACCCGATTGACGTCGTGGACGAGATCGAGACGCTCGTCGCGAAATACGGCGTGAAGGAGATCATGGACGATTCGGGCTCGTTCCCGGTCGGAACGTGGCTGACGACGTTCTGCGAGGAGATGATCCGGCGCGGTCTGCCGAAGAAGGTACGGCTCGACTGCAACATGCGCTTCGGTCGGTTGACGCTCGACGACTATCGGCTCATGCGCCGCGCGGGCTTCCAGTTCGTCCTCTTCGGCGTCGAGAGCGCGAACCAGGAGACGCTCGACCGCTTCTGCAAGGCGCTGAAGGTCGAGGACGTCGAGCGGGGCGCGCGCTGGGCGACGGAGGTGGGGCTGGACGTGCACGTCACCTTCATGTTCGGGCACGCCTGGGAAGGGCCGAGGGAGATCGCGAACACCGTCCGCCTCGCGCGCCGTCTGCTCGCGAAGGGCTGGGCGAAGACGCTGCAGTGCACGCTGACGATTCCCTATCCGGGCACGCCGCTCTTCAAGGAGCTGGACGCGAACGGCGGTCTCCTCACGAAGGACTGGGACGAGTATGACATGCGGCGCGCGATCACGAAGACGCCGCTGGTTTCGGAGGGCGAGATCAAGCGCGCGATCCGCGACGTGTATCGCGGCTTCCTTCAGCCGGGCGCGCTGTGGCATCGCCTCACGTCGACGCGTACGCTGTTCGACTTCGGCTTCTACTATCGCGGCGTCCGCTCGCTGATCGGCCACCTCGTCGATTTCAAGTCGGCATAGGCGCGCTCCGGCATAATTCACCACCCTATGCCTCCACGCAAAGCCAAGGTTCGCTCAAAGAGGAAGACGCTGCGTCGCAAAGAGACGACGGTTCTCGTCTTCCACACCTCATTTCGCTCGTCATGGAACGAGATGCAGGACGGTCTGTACCGCTACGCCCAGGCGCAGGACTGGACGGTCTTCATCGTCGAACACGAGCTGGAGCGCAAGGCCATCGAGGACCTGCTGGCGTTCTGGCAGCCCGACGGCATCATCGTCGAGGGCGCGATGGACGAGAAGGGCGTCCTTCTTTCGGACGTCTTTGGCGCGTTGCCCGTCATCTACCTGGTCTGCGACCAGATGCGCCTCGCGAAGGACGCGCTGCGCATCCGCCACGATTCGGTCTCGCTCGGCCGCACCGCCGCGCGCGAGCTTCTGCCGCTCGGCCTCGCGTCCTTCGCCTTCTTCGGCTTCGCCAACATCTTCTGGAGCGAGGAGCGGGAGCGGTGCTTCCGCGAGGCCCTGCAGCTGTCGGGACGGGACGCCCAGACGTTCGCGCGTCCGTTCTGGAAGTCGGATCGCGTCGCGCAGACGGAGGACTTCGTGCAGGCGTTCGGCGCCTGGCTGAAGGCGCTGCCGAAGCCGTGCGGCCTGCTGGCCGCGAACGACCTGCTCGCGACGGAGGCGATCAACATGTGCCATGCGCTCGGCGTCAGGGTCCCGGACGACGTGCTGGTTCTCGGCATCGACAACGACGAGTCCCTGTGCGAGCACATCGCGCCGACGCTGTCGAGCATCCGCCCGAACTTCACGGCGGCGGGGGAGCTGGCGGCCGCCCTGCTCGACGAGCGTCTGGCGGCGCGCGGCGCGTTCAAGGGCGATCCGCAGCGGTTCTTCGCGGCGGATGGCATCGTGCGGCGCCAGTCGACGTGCCGTCTGCCGCGCGCCAACGCCGCCGTGTCACAGGCGCTGGAGATCATCCGCCTGCGCGCATGTGACGGACTGAAGCCGCGCGACGTCTTCGCCGCGCTCAGCGTCTCGCGGCGGCTGGCGGAGCTGCGCTTCCGCGAACTGGTCGGCCATTCGGTTCAGGAGGAGATCAACCGTGTGCGGCTGGCGCGCGTGAAGGAGCTGCTCGTGTGCCCGGACGTGCCGCTCGAATCGATTGCGGCGCGGTGCGGCTGGAAGTCGGCGGCGCAGCTGCGCGTCTACTTCAAGGCGGTCGAGGGCCTGTCCCTGCGCCAAAGTCGCGCCGCGTCCCTTCCGCCGCCCCCCGCGCGCGGCAAATGACGCGCCAAGAGGGCGTTCGTTTTTTTTGGTATAATACGAAGAAATTTACGGAAAGAAGGTCAGCAGATGATTGACATCAAGAAACTGAGGGATGATTTCGACGCGACGGCGGCTGCGCTGGCGCGCCGTGGCGTGGAGCTGGAGAGGCTTCAGAAGGCGAAAGAACTGGACGCGCGCCGCCGTGCGCTCGTCGGCGAGACCGAGACGCTGAAGGCGAAGCGCAATGCCGCGTCGAAGGAGATCGGCAAGATCGCCAAGGAGGGCGGCGACATCGCCGCCGCGAAGGACGAGATGCGCAAGGTCGGCGACCGCATCGCCGAGATCGACAGGGAGCTTGCGCAGGTCGACCACGACCTCCGCGAGACCCTGCTCATGATCCCGAACGTCCCCGCGCCGGAGATTCCGACGGGGCTGGACTCGACGGCGAACGTCGTCGTCCGCAAGGTCGGCGAATGGAAGGATCCCGCCTTCAAGATCCCGACGCACATCGAGATCGGCGAGAAGCTCGGCATCTTCGACTTCCCGCGCGGCGTGAAGCTCACGGGCACGGGCTTCCCGATCATCCTCGGTCAGGGCGCGAAGCTCCAGCGCGCGCTCATCCAGTACATGCTCGACCTGCACTGCCAGCAGCAGGGCTACACCGAAATGCTGCCGCCGTTCGTCGTGAACAGCGACTCGATGACGGGCACGGGCCAGCTGCCGAAGTTCGCCGAGGACCTCTACCACTGTCAGATTGACGACTTCTGGCTCATCCCGACGGCGGAAGTCCCCGTGACGAACTACTACCGCGACGACATCCTGAGCGGCAAGGATCTGCCGATCAAGCTGACGGCCTACACGCCGTGCTTCCGCCGTGAGGCGGGCTCGGCCGGCAAGATGACGCGCGGCATGCTGCGCGTCCACCAGTTCGACAAGGTGGAGATGGTGAACTTCGTCCATCCCGACCACTCGTTCGAGCAGCTCGAAGTTCTCGTCAAGGAGGCGGAGGCCGTCCTCACGGGGCTCGGCCTGCACTTCCGCGTCCTGCAGCTCTGCTCCGGCGACATGGGCTTTTCGGCCGCCAAGTGCTATGACCTCGAACTCTGGGCGCCGGGCGAACAGCAGTGGCTGGAGGTGTCGTCCTGCTCGTGCTTCACCGACTATCAGGCGCGCCGCCTCAACTGCCGCTTCAAGGATGCGGACGGCAAGACGAAGCTCGTCCACACGCTCAACGGCTCCGGCGTCGCCCTGCCGCGTCTCATGGTCGCGCTCCTGGAGCAGCACCTGAACGAAGACGGCTCGGTCACGATCCCGGAAGTTCTGCGTCCGTACATGAACGGCCAGGAAAAGCTGCTGCCGGTCAAGTAAGCGGGATTTTGTCACATAACGCAATTCACATAACGCAATAAAGGAACGAAATGAAGAAACTCCTGATGACAGTGATGTTGCTTGCGGTCGCGGCGGGATGCTGCAGCCTCTGCAAGTCGGGCAAGCCCGTGGCGACGGTCGCGTCGCCGGACGGGCGCAACGAGATTCGGCTCTGGACGAATCCGCTTGCCTACGCGGTCTCACGCGATGGCGTGGAGATCGTCGCGAAGAGCGCGATCGGCCTGAAGGTCGACGGTGCGTGCCTCGCCAAGGACGCGAAGACGCCGGCGGTCTCGCAGTGGACGGAGGCGGGAAGTGAGCCGTCGCCGGTCTACAAGAAGGCCACGCTCGATCTCGCGGGCGCGTTCGCGAAGGCCGACTTCGGCGGCTGGGGTGTCGAGCTGGCCGCGCGCAACGACGGCGTCGCCTACCGCTTCTACACGGCGAAGCCGGGCACGGTCACGGTCGACGCCGAGAAGGCGACGGTCGCGCTCCCCGGCACGGCGCGTTGCTGGTACAACACGACCAACCGCTACGGCTGCGAAGAGACGGTGCCGCAGACGGCCGATTTCGCCACGCTCGACGTCGCCACGAACCGGTTCGTCTACCTGCCGTTCGTCGCGTCGGTCGGCGGCAAGACGGTCGCCGTCACCGAGTCAGACGTCTACGACTATCCGATCCTCAACTTCACGAAGGCGGGCGGCGCTCTCGCGTCGAAGCTCGCGGGCTTCCCGAAGCGCACGTACCGTGCGGGCTCCTGGAACAGCTCGAAGCCGATCGAGAAGGGCGGCCGCTGGGTCGTCGTCGCCGAGCATGAGGACTTCCTCGTGAAGACGGCGGGCACGCGCACGTTCCCGTGGCGCACGTTCGTGCTGGCGGACGCGCCGGCGAAGCTCTGCGAGGCCGACATCGTGAACGCCCTCGCGCGTCCGGCGGCGAAGGGCGCGGACTTCTCGTGGGTGAAGCCGGGCAAGGTCGCGTGGGACTGGTGGAGCGCCTTCGACAACCAGGGCGACGCGGGCTGCAACACGAAGACCTACAAGCGGTTCGTCGACTTCGCCGCGAAGACGGGCGTCGAGTACGTGATTCTCGACGAGGGCTGGAGCGAGACGCTGAACATCTGGAAGTTCCATGCCAACGTGGACGTGCCGGAGATCGTCCGCTACGCCAACGAAAAGGGCGTCGGCATCATCCTCTGGATGGCGTGGGCGCAGATCGTCGGCGAGGAGGAGAAGGTCGCCTCGCACTTCGCGCAGCTCGGCGTGAAGGGCTTCAAGGTCGACTTCATGGATCGCGGCGATGCGGGCGCCGAGCGGTTCCTCTGGGACTTCGCGGAAGCGTGCGCGCGCCACAAGATGGTCATCGACTACCATGGCGCACACCGTCCGACGGGCATGAGCCGCGCCTATCCGAATGTCCTCAACTACGAGGGCATCCACGGGCTTGAGCAGATGAAGTTCTTCGCCCGGCAGGACATGATGTCCAACGACGTCATGGCGTTCTTCCTGCGCCAGACGGCGGGCCCGATGGACTACACGCCGGGCGCGATGGTCAACTACCCGGTCGGCGGCTATCCGAAGAAGGGTGCGCCCGGCGCGCCGAACATGTACGTCTTCCCTGGCTCGGAGGGGACGCGCTGCCGCCAGATGGCGATGATGGCCCTCTACGAGGCGCCGCTGCAGATGCTGAGCGACTCGCCGACGCACTACGAGAAGAACATGGAGTCGTTCGCGTTCATGGCGGCGACGCCGGTCGTCTGGAAGAACACGGTCGGCCTCGGCGGCTGCCCCGAGACGATGGTCGCGTGCGCGCGCCAGGCGAAGGACGGCAGCTGGTATGCCGCCGGCATGACGAACAGCGAGGCGCGCGACTTCACGGTCGATACCGCGTTTCTCGGCGCGGGCGAGTGGAAGGCGGAGATCTTCCGCGATGCGGCGGACGCCGACACGCAGCCGACGCACTATGTCCATGAGACGAAGACGGTCAAGGCCGGCGAGAAGCTTCCCTTCCACATGGCGAAGGGCGGCGGCTTCGTCGTGAAGTTCACGAAGTAAACGAGAAAGGGACATTCACATGATGATGAGTTCACTGTTGGTTCTGGCGGCGCTTTACGGCGACACGCCGGATGCGAAGCACGCCTGGGCGGTTCATGACTGGAACCGTCCGAAACCGACGAAGGTCGAGCCGGCGAAGGAGATCGGAATGCCGCCGTCCGACGCGGTCGTCCTCTTCGACGGCACGAAGGCGTCGTTCGAGAAGAACTGGCGCGACGGAAAGGGCGAGCCTTCCGCCTGGTCCTATTCGGACGACGGCTACTTCTACACCGTGCCCAACTGGAAGAACGGCGGCGCGATCTTCTCGCGTGCGGAGTTCGGCGACTGCCAGCTCCACATCGAGTATCGCCACGATCCCAACCAGCTCTTCACGGACAAGGGGCCGCAGATGAGAGGGAACTCCGGCGTCTTCCTGATGAACAACTACGAGATTCAGGTGCTGGAGTCCTACTACACGTCACGGGAGTTGGACGGCAAGGCCGGGTTCGTCGACAACTACGCTGACGGTCAGGCGGGTTCCGTCTACGCCGAAAACCCGCCGCTCGTCAACCCCGCGCGCAAGCCGGGCGAATGGCAGGTCTACGACATCGTCTTCCATCAGCCGGTCTGGGACGGCCTGAAGCTCGTCCACCCCGGCAGCGTGACGGTGTTCTTCAACGGCGTCCTCGTGCAGGATCACTGGGAGATGGAAGGGCTGACGACGCATTGCAAGCGCCGCCCGCTCGCGCCGCACAAGACCATGGGCCCGCTGCAGCTGCAGGATCACGGCTGTGTCGTCCAGTTCCGCAACATCTGGTACCGTCCGCTCGCCTCGCGCTGGGCCAACAAGACGCACAGCGTGCTGTCCGGTGACGAGAGCGAGGTCATGAAGCTCCGCCGCGAGACGGCCGCGAAGCTCTACGCGAAGATTGCCGACCCGAAGGCGCCGACGGCCGAGACCGTGAAGGCGCTGGCCGAAGTGATCGCGTATGCGAACGAGAATCCCTACAAGGCCGCCTTTGATGCGGCCCTCGCGGCGTACCGGGCGAAGCCCGGCGACGCGAAGGAAGTCGCGGACGTCAACCGGGCCTTGGACGTCCTCGTCCGCAACCGCGTCATCGACGCGAACCTGCGGCTCAAGCCGACGCGCTGAGGCGTCGGCTTGCCGCGCGGCTGTTACCGCCGTTCCCGGAACGTGTTGTAGGGAATGAACGGACGCCGCGCGCGGACGCTTTGCGTCGGGAACCAGACGTCATCCGCCGTGAGCCCGCAGGCGTCCACCATGTCGAGCGCATATTCGAGACGGCCGAAATCGGCCGTCTCGTTGTTTGTGCCGAACGTGAACTTGATGCCGCGCGCCTTGGCACGGGAGATGATCTTCGCGCTCGGAATCCGGTAGCGGGCGCTGATCTCCAGCGCGACGTGGTTCTTCGCGAGCGTGTCGAGGAGGCGATTGATGCGCGCGTCCGTCCAGAGGGCGTCGTAGTCCGCCGCGAGCGGCGGCGGTAGGTACGTCGCGTTCGCGTAGATGTCAACGGGCTCGTTCGTGAGGATCAGCTCGATCTGCGAGACGAGGAAGTCCATCCACTCCTCGCGTGTGCGGCCGTTCAGCTTGAATTCGGTTGGACGGTAGATGCGCAGCGGCACGCCGTCGTCGACGATTGTCATCGAGTCGGTGAAGAGGTAGTCGAACATCCCCAGCGCCCGGCGCGAGAACTCATACGGCCACTTGCGCCCTTCGCCCTGCGCGCCGCGCAGGAACGGCAGATCCTTCACCTCCGCGTAGTAGTCGTCCGCCTCGGCATCGGAGCGCAGCATCCGCCCGATGCCGCCCTCGCCGACGTTCGGCGCGATGCCGTAGCTGATGCCGTAGTTGAGGCTCTTCGCGTGCGCCTGCTCCTTCGTGAGGCCGCCCTTGAGGTGGACGTGGAAGTCGATGACGGGGAAGTCGACCTGCTGGTGGCGGATCGCGCGGTCGGTCTGCTCGTCCACGGGCGGCAGCGTGTCGTCCGGGTTGCGTGTGCCGTCCGCAAGCGGCTTCAGCGCGAGGTCGGCGAACGCGACGCGGCCCGCCTCGCCCGTGAAGACGAAGTCGCCGCGACCGAACCGCTGGCGCGCGTGCTCCGCCGTGCGCCACGGACGCTCCGGCTCGGTGTAGCGCACGACCGTGACGCCGCCGACCTTCACCTCGACGTTCTTCTCGCGCACGGTCACGTCGAACGCGCACCACTGGCCGTCCTCGGCAAGCGAACGGTAGAGGTTGCGCACGTGGGAAAGCGAGCCCGTCTTGCGCGTGCCGTCGATGGGGCCGTTGCGGAACAGGATCTCGTAGCCGCCGCCCGCGCCGTCCGCATGGAACGAGAGGCGCGCCGCCGCGCCCGCCTCGGCGCGAAAGCGCCCCGTGAGCGCGAAGTTGCGCACATCCTCGCCACAGGCGCGGGCGAACCCGGCCTCCGTCGTCAGTTCCGTCGGCACGGCCGCGCCGACCACGCACGGGAGCAATCCCGCCACCAGCATGAGTCTTTTCATGTCAGAACCTTTCTGTTGCCTTGATTGACTGTTGAATTGTCGATGCCGAATATTATATCAGATCAGGCCACGGTCGCGGAGGCTGTCCAGCGCGCGGGAGAGGCGTTCGCGCTTTTCCCGTGCCGCGTCTTCGGGGGACGCGAAGAGCGCGAGCTGGCCGTCGTCCGGCGCGGCGCGAAAGTTCGTCACGCCGAAGCCGATGAGGCGGATCGCGCCGTGCGGACTCGTTCCCGCCGGCCACTCGGCGTCGAAGAGGGCCGTCGCGGCGGCGCGGAACGCGAGGTCGTCGCGTACGGGACGCGGAAAGGGCATCTGACGCAGTTTCGTCTCGAATGCCGCGCTGCGGATCTTGAGGCGGGCCGTCGTCGCCCAGCGTGGTACGCGGCGGAAGCGGTAGCCGACCTCCGCGACGAGTTCCAGCAGCTTCGCGCGCACGACGTCGCGGCGCGGCTCGTCCGTCTCGAAGGTGTGTTCGCGCGAGACGGACTTCTCCTCGCGTTCCTCCCAGTGGACGAATTCCTCGGAACGTCCAAACGCGAGGTCGATGAGTTCCTGCGGGACGAGCGCGTTTGGCCTCATCCGCTGGAGGTCGCCGCAGGTCGTGAGGCCGTAGGGACGCAGGGCCTCGATCGTCTTCTTGCCGACGCCCCAGAGGATGCCGATCGGTCGCGGCGCGAGGAAGGCCGCGATCTCCGCCGGATCGGTCGGCATCACGGTGAGTCCGTCCGGCTTGTTCTGTTCGGAGCCGATCTTCGCGAGGAGGCGGTTTGGGGCGAGTCCGACCGAGCAGGTCACGCCGCACGTTGCGCGGATCTCGCGCCGCAGTGCCTCGCCGAGCCGCCGGGGATCGCCGCCGTAGAGGTGGAGCGTGCCGCTCACGTCGAGGAACGCCTCGTCGATGCTGACGGCCTCGACGTAGGGCGAGTAGTGCGAGAAAACCTCGAACGCCTTCTTCGAGACGGCCCTGTAGAGTTCCATGTGCGGCGGCGTGAAGATGGCCTGCGGACACTTCTCGTAGGCCGTGCGCGACGGCATGGCGGAGCGGACGCCGAATGCGCGGGCCTCGTAGGAGCAGGTCGAGACGACGCCGCGCTCATGCGGTCCCGCGCCGACGACGAGCGGCTTGCCGCGCCATTCGGGATGGTGCAGCAGCTCGACGGACGCGAAAAAGGCGTCCATGTCGACATGGAGGATCGTCGCCATGACGAGAAGTATATCACAATTTTGTCAGAGTCCGTCGTGTCTCATTCCCGTTTCAGGTGCGGCGGTAGGTGCGCATGGACACGCCGAAAGCGCGGCGGAACTGGTTCTTCAGGTAGTTCGCGTCCGGGTAGCCGCAGGCGAGCGCGATCTCGAGGATGGACTTCTTCGTCTTCTTCAGCAGACGGCAGACGGCGGCGAGCCGGTGCTTGCGGATTGTCGCCTGGACGGTCGTGCCCGTCACTTCCCGGAAGCGCAGGTCGAGAAGCCGCCGCGAGACGCGCACGTGCCGCACGACGTCCATGGGCTTGAGATCCGTTGTCGCGTTCGCCGCGATGTAGGCGAGGGCGCGTGCGACGAGCGCGCCCGCCGGCGATTCGTCTGACGTGGACGCGCGGGCGAAGACCTGCGCCGAGCCGACCTGGATGACGTTCTCGCGCGGCAGTCGGTCGCGCAGCATCATCGCGTGCAGCTCGCGTGCCGCGCGGTAGCCCAGCTCCTCGAAATCGACGGCGACGCTGGAGAGCTTGGGGCGCGTGTTCTCGCAGATCTGCTCGTCGTTGTTCACGCCGAGGACGGCGAGATCGTCCGGCACGGTCAGGCCGAGGCGGCGTCCCGTCTGGAGGACGGTCATCGCCACGTCGTCCGAGGCGCAGAAGACGCCGCAGGGCCTGTCGCGCGCGGCGAGCCAGTCCGTGAGGGGTGTGTCGTCCGCCCGGTAGACGGCGACCGTCGCACCGCGTCGGCGCATTTCGGCGACGAACGCCGCCTCGCGCTCCGCCGACCAGAACGTCGGCTCGCGCGTCGGGACGAAGCCGAACGAGGCGGCACGCCCTTGCGCGATGAAGTGCTGCGCGGCCGCCCGCGCAATGCTCCTCGCGTCATCGTGCACCAGCACGGCGCGGCGGTTTCGCGTCAGGACGCCCTCCGCGTCGCGGTCGAACAGGACGGACGGTATCGTGAGTTCCGCGTGGAGCGCCTGCATGTCGGGCGTTTCCCGCCAGCCGACGAACAGGCCGTGGTAGCCGTCGCGCGCCGCCGTGCGGAACGTCTCGGTCGTGAAGTCGCTCTCGTTTCGGATGAGGGTGATCTCCCAGTCGTGCCCCTCGGACAGGAATCGGTGGACGCCGTTCAGCTTCGCCCGTCCCGCGACGGAGGCGAGCGGCGAAACGACAAGGACGCGGAAGTGTGAGGTGTCAATGCGCATGGCGGGAAGTATAGCAAAAAAACTGATTTGGTGGGGGAATCCGATGGGGACAGACCCCCGTTTTAAGGGGTCTGTCCCCATTTAAGCGAGTCAAAAACGATTAGAAATTAGTTGATTTGCTCAGATACCGTAAAATGAGAATTTAATGCGGGAAATTCTCATGCCCTTAGGACGATCCGTGTCATCCTGACATAATTACTTGGAATGTACGAAAATCTTGCTGAGAACGATCTCCTTTTGCGCGCAGATTTTGATACAATATACGCGCTATGAGAAAACAGGAGAATTTTATTCCGAAAACGATGGTGCTTTTGGCGCTCGCCCTGATGGCGGTCGGGCTCGTCCGTGCGAACGAGTGCGTCCTGTTCGACGCGGCGACGACGCCGCGCGAGCGCATTGCCGCGCAGGACGGCGCGGTGCTGGACTGGAAGCCCGACTTCCTGACGGTGCGCACGAAAGCCTCGAACGGCTACCCCGGTTTCACGGTCGAAGGGCCGTGGGATCTCTCGGCGTACGGCGAAATCGCCGTCGAGTTCGTCGGCGGCGGACGGGAGAACCGCTGCACGGTGCGCCTCTTGAACACGGGCGGCAGACCCAACGGAAAGGGGTTCTTCATCACGAAGTTCCGCGTCGATCCGTGGCGGACGCAAGTCCGTTCGCAGGTGATTCCGCCCGAACTCCCCGCGTGGCGCGGCATTCTCTCGGAACTCAAGGGGATTCGTACGTGGGCGCTGCCCTACCTCCTGTGGAACACGAATACGACGGGCGTCGCCCTGTGGAATCACGAGGATGTGCCCGTTTCGACGCTCAACCGCAAGTGGGTGACGCAGGCCGCCGTCTACGTCAACACGCCGGGCGCGGCAACGGCGTGGAGCGTCCGCCGCATCGTCGCCCGTGGCAAGCCCGTTTCGGCGGAGAGCCTGCCCGCGTTCGCACGGATGTCGGCGGCAGAGTTCTTCCCCTTTGTCGATGAGTACGGACAGTTCAAGCACCGCGACTGGCCCGACAAGACCCACTCCGATGCGGACTTTGCCGCGCAACGCGAGAAGGAGGCGAAGGATCTCGCGGCGCATCCCGACCCGGCCGGCTGGGACAAGTGGGGCGGCTGGGCGGACGGCCCGAAGTTCCCGACAACGGGCGGATTCTCGACCGTGAAGTGGCGCGGCAAGTGGTGGATTGTCGATCCCGACGGCAACCTCTGGTGGAGTCACGGGGCGGTGCGCGTCACGCCGAGTTCGGCGGTTACGCCGCTCGACGGACGCGAGAAGTGGTTCGCCCGATTGCCCGCGCCCGACTCGCCCGAAGCGCTCTTCTACACGACGAAGGACGAACTTCTCTATCCCTACTATGGGCGCAACGGTTTCACGCGCACCTACGACTTCTCGGCGCAGAACATCCGCCGCAAGTACGGGGAGAACTGGTTCGAGGCGTGGGCGGATCTCGCGCACCGCCGTCTGCGCAGTTGGGGTTGCAACACGATTGCGAACTCGTCCGACCGCCGCATCTGCCTGATGGATCGTACGCCCTACACGGAACGGTTTGAGATCCACTCGAAGCCGCTTGCCGGGCACAAGGGCGGCTGGTGGGACTTTGCGGATCCGTTCGACCCGTCCTTCCGTGCCGAAGCGCGGCGGCAGACGGAGGTCTTCCGTGCGGAGTTCGCCGACCCGTGGTGCATCGGTTTCTTTGTGGACAACGAGCAGAACTGGGGCGAACCGCATACGCTCGGCGTCTCCACCCTGAAGTCGCCCGCCGACCAGATGGCAAAGCGCGTCCTCGTCGAACGGCTGAAGGCGAAGTACGAGACGATTGCCACGCTGAACGTCGCGTGGAAGACCGCCTACGCGGACTGGGACTCATTCCTTTCCACGACGACACCGCCCACGGATCTCGCAGGGGCGAAGGCCGACCTCGCGGCGTTTGCGATGGAGATGGCGGAAACCTACTACCGTGTCATCAAGGAGGAAATCAAGCGCGCCAATCCCGGCAAGCTCTACCTCGGTTGCCGCTACGCGGGTGTGCCGAAGGATGGATTTGTCGTCCGTGCGGCGGCGAAGCATTGCGACATCCTGAGCTACAACATCTACACGCCGAACCCGTGCTGGTTCAAGCTGCCCGAGGGCGTGGATAAGCCCGTCCTCATCGGCGAGTTCCACTTTGGCGCACTCGACCGTGGGCCGTTCTGTCCGGGGCTGATTCTCCTGAAGGACCAGAAGGAACGCACCAAGGTCTACGGCGAGTACGTGCGCGGTGCGCTCGCCCACCCGAACCTCGTCGGCGTTCACTGGCACCAGTTCTCCGATCAGGCGACATCGGGACGCTTCGACGGCGAAAACATGCAGGTCGGCTGGACAGATGTCTGCGACACACCCTACTGGGAGACGGTCGAGGCGGTGCGTGAAGTCGGCTCGAACCTCTACCGCATCCGTGCGGGGGAGGTGAAATGACGCGACCGCTCCGAACGCTCTTTTGGGGACTCACCCACGAACACGCGGCGGGCAAACTCGCGTCCCTGCGGAAGTTGCCGCACGACTTCGAGATTGTCGCCGTCGTCGATGACCGCGCACGGACGGCTCCGCGTCATCTGAACGAGGTTGCGGACACGACGGGGTTGCGGTTGATTTCGGAAGCCGAGTCCGACCGGCTGGAGGGCATCGACGTCGCGTTCGTCGAGACGGCGAACGCCGATCTCATGGAAATCGCGGCAAAGTTCATCGCGAAGGGCATCCCGCTTCACTGCGACAAGCCGTGCGGCGAGGCGATGGAACCGTACCGCTCGCTGGTTGCAAAGTGCCGCGCCGCCAACCAGCCGTTCCAGATCGGCTACATGTACCGGGGCAACCCGGCCATCCGGTTCGCGTGGAAGTTCGTCGCTGAAGGAGGTCTTGGCGAAGTCGCCTTCATCGAGGCGGACATGAACCACGACTACGGCGAGCCGAACTACCCCGACTACATTTCATCGTTCAAGGGCGGCATCCTCTACAATCTTGGCTGCCACCTCGTGGACATGGTGCTGCCGATGGTGCGCGGGGAGCTGCGCGCGGCGCATCCGTTCTTCGGCGACGCGCCGGGCGACCCGGTGGGGTGCCGCACGTCGGGCGCGGCGTTCCTGCGCTTCGCGGGGACGGACGTCCTCTTGCGCACGTCGTCGCGGATGCTGGGCGGAATCCTCTGCCGTCGATTGCGTGTGGACGGCACGAACGGCACGCTCGACCTCTGCCCAATCGAGCGTTTCGACGGCGGCGAGCTGAAACTCACGCTGACGCTCAAGAATGCGGCGGGCGGGTATGCGGCGGGACGGCACGAGGTCAACTTCGGCGTACAGACCGACCGTTACGCGCCGCAACTGCTCGAACTCGCCGCCGTTCTGCGGGGCGAACGCCCGAACGGTCAGGACTACGACCGCGACCTGCGGGTGCACGAGTTGACGCTCCGGGCCTGCGGTCTCGGTGCGCGAACAGAGAAAGGGCTGTTGAAGTGAAGCATCACATGCCGAGCGGGGCGACTGCGTCGCAGACAACGAAACGCCGCGCTGTGCGCGGACACAAAGCGCTTCGCGGCTTCTCTCGAACGGTCAGTTTGCGAAAGGGGTCGGGTTGCCTGACGGGTGAAGGTCTCACACGGAGATACGGAGGCACGGAGTTCCTGCACGATATTAGGAAAGGGTCTTGTCGAATGTCCGATTTCCCTTTTCTCCGTGCCTCCGTCACTCCGTGTGAGACATCCCCCGTTTCAGACGTGATGCGCATGCCTGCGAAGCGTCGAGAAATGCGCGTAAGCCTTTTCGTGGATCGACGGACGGCTGGCCCGCTTTCGTGTCGCACCGCAGGTGCGCGTTCGTGCCGACGCGGACGCGAAAACCCGGAGGGTGGTGAGGACGCGTTTCGTGTCCGCGCGCAGCGCCAATCCCCTTTGCGAACGCATTTTAACGCAAAGAACGCGAAGGGGGAGAGTCGCAAAGGACGCGAAGATTCCAGAAACCTCTTGTCGTGCAAGCCTTTGCGACCTTTGCGTCAGAACCTTTGCGCTCTTTGCGTTGAAAGAATCTTCCTGGCGCAAGAGGCGCTCGCTGAACGCGCGAAGCCATTCTCCCGCGACGCTTCCATTGCCCCGCGAAGCGGCTCTGCGTTTATCTGAAAACATTCAAGAGTCAAGCCTGTCTGAAAAAAGATGAACAATCCGAATATCGTCTTCACGAAACCGAACGTGGCGGAGCTTGTCGACCGTCCGATTCCTGCGCCGCAGTCCGGCGAGGTGCGGGTGCGGCTCGTCCGTAGTTGCATTTCGAGCGGCACGGAGCGGGCGAACCTGATTGGCGTACCCGACGGCGGCGTGGGCATCTTCGCGACGGGCGACGGCGTGACGTGGCCGCGTCAGTGCGGCTACAGTTCGAGCGGTGTCGTGGATGCGGTGGGTGCGGACGTGGACGCGGTGAAGGTCGGTGACCGCGTCGCCCTCAGCTGGTCGAAGCACGCGCAATTCGTCTGCCTCCCCGCGTCGCAGGTCTATCCGATTCCCGACGGCGTGTCGTTTGCGGACGCGGCGTTCGCGCATATCGCCACCTTCCCGCTCGCGGCGATCCGCAAGTGCCGGCTTGAACTTGGCGAGGGCGCGCTTGTCATGGGGCAGGGCGTGCTGGGCCAGTTGGCCGTCCTTCTCCTGCGTGCGGCGGGCGCGACGCCCGTGATTGCCGCCGATCCGGACGCGGCGAAGCGTGCGCGTGCCCTCGAACTGGGTGCGGACGCCGCGCTTGACCCGTCCGCACCCGATTTTGCGGAACGGGCAAAGGCGCTTTGTCCGGCAGACCGTCGCGTGATGGGCGGACGCGTCGATGCGTCGGGGCCAAAGGTCGGCATCGAGGTGACGGGCGTCGGCGCGGCGCTGAACGGCGTGCTGGACGCGATCGCCCCGTTCGGGCGCATCGCGCTCCTCGGCTGCACACGCGACGCAAACTTCACCGTCGACTACTACCACAAGGTGCACGGACGCGGCGTGACGCTCGTCGGCGCGCACACGCTGGCGCGTCCCGCCGGCGAGTCGGCGCCGTTCTGGTGGACGACGCGCGACGATGCGCGCGCGTTCCTCGGTCTGCTCGCGCACGGACGGCTCTCGCTCGAAGGCTTTGTGGACGAGGTTCACGCGCCGGAGGCGTGCGGTACGGTCTATGCGCGGCTCGCGGCAGGCGGCGCGTTCCCGGTCGTGCAGTTCGACTGGGAGGGGGGCGTGAGCCGCGGAGGGGAGAAATGAGGCAGACGGCGATGGTTTTAGACAGGATTGACAAGATTGACAGGATTGCCGGGACGGATTTGCCGAGCCTTTCAAATCCTGTGAATCCTGTAAATCCTGTCAAGAAGACCGGTGTGTCGAATCTCTGCGAGCTCGGTGGCCCTGCGCGATGTGCCTGCGGCGCTGAACGCGGAGGAGTCGGAGGAGGTGAGGCACGGAGAGAGAAAGGTAGAATGGCGGGTCGACAGGGAGGAAACGGACGTAGCCATGCCCCTCTGATCTCCGTGTCTCCCGAACTCCGTCGCCTCCGCGTTAAACGCACCCCGCCTAGTGGCCCCTTCGGGCTGCTTCGCAGGGGGATATGTAGGCATCCCGGCTTCGTCGCGCCTTCAGGGTGTTTTTGGTTTAACGCGAAGAACGCAAAGGGAAGAGACGCAAAGGACGCGAAGATACCAGAGGCTTCTTGGTGTGCAAGCCTTTGCGACCTTTGCGTCAGAACCTTTGCGACCTTTGCGTTGAAAGAATCTTCCTGGCGCAAGAGGCGCTCGCTGAACGCGCGAAGCCCCTCTCCCGCGACCCTCCCCTTGCCCCGCGAAGCGGCTCTGCGTTTGAAAACAAAACCTGTCAGTAACCACAAAATCAAGGAGTGACCATCAACATGAAAGCCATGTGTCTCGAAGAAAAGGCGTTCGTCTGGAAGGACGTGCCCGATCCCGTCTGCCACGGCGGGTTCGACGTGAAGATCCGCATCCGCGCCTGCGCCCTCAACCGCGCCGACCTCATGCAGCGGCAGGGCATCTACGCGCCGCCGGAGGGCTGGCCGCTCTGGCCCGGCCTCGAGTGCGCGGGCGAGGTCCTCGAATGTCCGCCGAACGGACGCTTCAGGCCCGGCGACAGGGTCTGCGCGCTCCTCGGGGGCGGCGGCTACGCCGAGGAGGTCGTCGTGCCGGAGGGCATGGTCATGCCCATGCCGAAGGGCTTCTCGTTCGCCGAGGCGGCGGGCGTCCCGGAGGTCTACGCGACGGCCTACCTCAACCTGAAGCTCGTCGGCGAAATCCGACCGGGCGAGACCTTCTTCATCAACGGCGGCGAGGGCGGTCTCGGCATCGCGGCGATCCAGCTCGCGAAGCACGTCTTCGGCGCGAAGGTCGTCGCGCAGGTCGCGTCGGACGCGAACGGCGCGTTCTGCCGCGAAGTCGGCGCGGACGTCACGGTGAACCGCTTCACGGGCGACCTCGTGCAGACGCTCGCGGCGAATCCGCCGGACGTCGCGATCGACCCGGTGGGCGGTCTCCTGATGGGCAAGTGCATCGCGACGATGCCGTATCGCGGACGCTGGATTTCGCTCGCGTCGATGGCGGGGCCGGAGACGGTGCTGGACGTGAACCTGCTCTGGCGGAAGAACCTGCGCGTCATCGGCTCGACGCTGCGCTCGCGCACGTCGGCGGAGAAGGCGGCGATCCTCGCGGGGCTTGTCCGCGACGTCTTCCCCTCGTTCGAGGCGCGGCGGTTCGCGCCGTTTATCCACAAGGTCTTGCCGATCGCCGAAGCCGCCGAGGCCCACGCGATCCTCGAACGCGGCGAGAATCGCGGCAAGGTCGTGCTGGAGGTCGGGTAAAACATGGGGACAGGCCCCCGAAATGTGGGGACAGGCCCCCGAAACGGCGGACGAAAAGTGGAGAAAACGAAAAGAAATTCGCAAATAACGAAAGGATACAAGACATGAACAACATCACTCAAACACTGAAGGCTGTTGCCATTGGGGCTGTTGCCCTGCCGTTTGTCGCCGTTGCGGAGGCGACGGACGAAACGTGGAGCGCATCGCGCACGGTTGCGGAATCCGAAACCGTGGAAGTCGCGAACCTGACCGTTGCGGGCGACGGCATCGCCGTGACGAACGCGGGGACGGTCAACGGCACGAAACTTGTCTTGCGTGAGGGCGCGTACGTTCAGAAGTCGGGCGAGTCGAAGTATGCCGTCTCCACCGTCGTGGGCAACGGCTACGACACGGCGGCGACGCGCGAACTGACGGTGAAGGGCGGTTCGTTCACCGTGCCGAAGCGCGTCATCGTCGGTCTCGGTTCGAGCGAAAAGTCTGTGCCGCGCTTTGTCGTTTCCGGCGGGAAGGTTTCAGTCGGCTCGGAGGACATGGCGACTTCCAATCCGCGCTACCTCGGTCTCGCGATCTCTCGCCGCTTCTCGGGCGAAGACCCGATGGGCGGCTCGGTGTGGACGGAAGACAACAAGCATACCGACACGCCCGTCGAGTCGATCTGGACGACGGGCGACTTCCTCATGACGGGCGGCGAGGTCTCGGCGGCGAACGTCTCGTTCGGTTCGGACGCCGCGAGCGGCAAGGACTTCAACAGCTGGGGACGCTTCACGCTCGCGGGTGGTCTCTTCACCCTCGGCAATCAGGGCTTCCTCCTCAACTCTGGCTGGAACAAGGAGCGCGGACGCTACGAGGTCGTCCTCTCCGGCGGCACGCTCGCCGCGCACGGAACCTTCACGAACGCCCTCGCGACGCGCCTCTCGGACCGCGACGGCGGCGTGACGCTCCGCGCCGATGCGGGCAAGACGATGACGTTCGTCGCGCCGCTCTACGGCGAGGGCGGCTTCACGAAGACGGGCGCGGGCACGGTGCGCCTCGCTTCGCCGAGCGACTATCTCGGCGAGACGTGCGTGGCGGAAGGCCGTCTGGAAGTCCTGGGCGACGGCATTCCCGTCTTCGCGCGCTGGGCGGCCGACGACTGCGCGACGAACGCGACGGCGGCGGTCGCGGCGTGGTCCGTCTCGAGCGGCGCCCCGCTGTGGACGTATTCGCGCGGGCGGATCGTCAATTCGGCCCTGGACACGGGTTCGGATACCGCGCCGACCTACAAGAGCGGCGTGTTCAACGGACACGGCGCGGTGTATTTCAACGGCGAACAGGACGGTCTTGGCCTCGCGGCGGGCGATTACGGTTCGCAGACGCCGGCGGGCGGACAGTCGGCGTTTTCCGTCGCCGTGGTTCTGCAGGTGGCGTCTGACGATTGCGCGAACTTCAATTCGGCGGTCAACTGGCCGTATGGCGCCGGCATCGTCGGGCAGAGCGATCCGGGCGCCGGCGCCGTGGGCGACTGGGGCCTTGTCATGCGGAAGGACGGCTGCATCGGCGCGGGCTACACCTGTCAGCAGGGCAATGCGTCGGCGAACCAGACGGTCTGGAGCCAGCAGTCGATCGCGGACGGGAAGCCCCATGTGGCCGTCTTCACTTGGCAAAAGGGCGGCACCAGTACGCTGAACGTGGACGGCGCGAAGCACGAGCTCGCATTCCCGGACGGTGCGACGTCCGCCAACCTGCGCACGATGTACGGGTTCATGGGCTTTCTGGCGCCGTCGAAGGGGAACCGTTTCAAGGGCTGCATCGGCGAGATCGCGATGATTCGCTCCGCGCTGTCCGCGGCGGAACAGGATGCGCTCGGCGGCGCGCTCGCGGCGAAGTACGGTGCGACTTGGACGGCGAAAACTGCGGTGGCGCAAACTTCTGCCGCGTCCGCACAGGTGGCGGAAGCCGAACCGCTTCCCGAGGCGACCGCCGTCTGGTCGGCGGCGGATGCGGGCGAGGGTTCGGTCACCGCGTGGCGGGCGCGCACGGGTTCGTGGACGTTCACGGCCTCGACAGACCTGCCGAAGGGTTCGACCCCGCCGGCCGCGTCCTCCGTCAACGGACACAAGACCGTCTCGTTCGACGGCGTTTCGAACAGACTCTTCCTCACGGGCAACGCGCCCACTCCCGCCGCGAACGCGACAAACCTCGTCCTTGCGGCAGTCGTGAAGTTCAACGGACGCGGCACGGGCGTTTCCACGCAGGGCTGGCAGGAGTGGACGCCGTTCGTCGGCATGGGCTTCGTCAATAGCGGTGCGAATCACTGCTGGGGTCTTGCGTTCTCGTCGGTCGGACGGCTTGCCGCCGGCACGCGCGACGGCTGGGGCGATTCGCTGACGGTGCGTTCCGCCGCGCGCGGACTCGACGACGGCGAACTCCACACCGTCGTGTGGTCCGTTTCGGTGGGCGCGGACGCCGCGCAGCAGGTCCTGCTCGTGGACGGCGAGCGCACGGAAGGAGATGCGGCGGCGGTGCCCGTCAAGGCCCTCACGAACAGCCGCATCCTGCTCGGCGCGACGGAATACAACGGTTTCCGCTTCCAGGCGATGGAACTCGCGGAACTGCGCTTCTATCGGAATGTCGCGTTCACGTCGGCGCAGATGTCCGCGCTTGCCGAGGAACTCCGCGCGGCGTACGGCACGCCTTTCGTCGGGAACCGAACCGAATTGGGCGCCAAGGGCTGGTGTTCGCGCGAGATCTGCCTGAAGGACGGCGCGGCGCTGTCCGGCATCGGCGGAACCGACGTGCGCATTTATCCGGACCAGGCGCTGACAGGCGCGGGCACGGTCGAGGGGACGCTCGTCGTCATGCGTGGCGCGTCGTTCGCGCTGGACGAGGCGGGGGACTACCCGAAGGTTCGGCACGTCCGCTTTGAGGACGGCGCGATTCTGAAGCTGTCGGCGGCGGGCGATGTGGCGGACGTGAAGCCGCTCGCGGTTGCGGGTTCGGTCGAGTTCCCGAACGGCACGGTCTACGTGGATGCGACGGACTGCGGCAGCCGGATGGGACGCGCGGAACTGCTGACGTGGGGCGGCGACCTGATTGACCGTGGCGTGTCCTTCGAGATGGCGGGACGCAAGAAGCGGCATTTCGCGGCCACGCTCGCGCCGGAGGCGAAGACGCTGACGGCGACCTTTGCGGGCGGCATGCTCTTCCTGGTTCGCTGACCGCGCCGCGTTTTAAACTCTTCACGCTCGTGGGGCCTGTCCCCACGAGTTTCCTTTTCATGCTGAAGCCCTGGATTGACGGGCGGCCCTGATATGATGTATAATGATGCATCATAAATGATGAATAAGGAAGATGTATCATGTCGGTCATAACCATTCATGCCGAAGACCATTTGGCGGTGGCGGTTCGTGAGTATGCGGATCGCCTTGGCAAGAGCGTGAATCTCGCAGTGAAGGAACTCCTCGCGTCCGCGCTGGGACTCGTCAAGCCGCCGAGACGCCGTCACGACTTCTCGGAGTTCTGCGGTGTTCTCGGAAAGTCGGATGCCGAAGAGATCAGGCGGAATCTGAAAGTCTTCGAAAAAGTGGATTCGGAGCTTTGGCAATGAAGCGGCTCGTGTTGGACTCGAATGCGCTGATCTCGCTCTTTGGCGGAGACGTGGCGGTTTCGGATGCAATGGCAGAGGCGGAACGCATCCTGATTCCGGCGGTCGTTCTTGGTGAGGTTCGTTTGGGCTTCAATGGCACCCGTCGTGCCAAGGAGGCCGAACGGGCGTTGAATCGGCTTTTGGATCGTCCAAATGTCGAGGTTTGGCCGGTAACCGAAGAGACGTCCGCCTTTTTCGTGTCGGTCATGCGTCTTTTGCTGGAGAAGGGGACTCCGATTCCGACGGACGACGTATGGATTGCCGCCGGAACCTTGGAGGCTGGTGCCGTACTCTTCTCCAGGGATCGCCATTTCGAACGGATTCCAACGTTGCGGATTATCGGCTAGAGAAGCAAGCGTCTCCTGATGCGCGCGTCGCCTTAATGGCGCGGACGGGTTGTGGCCTTTCGCCAGGCGGTGGGCGAGACGCCGACGTGCCGCGTGAAGAAGCGCGTGAAGACGGCGGGCGAGGAGAAGCCGCACTCCGAGGCGAGGCTGTCCACGTGCGCGGAGGACGTCCGAAGCTTCTTCTTCATGCGGCGGATGCGCGCCTGGACGATGGCGTCGAGCACCGTTCCGCCGTGGACGTCCCGGAAGCGCAGGTCGAGGAGTCGTCGCGACACGCCGACGTGGTGCGCGACGTCCGAGACGCGCAGCGCGCCTGTGGCGTTCGCCTCGATGAAGTCCAGCGCCTGCGAGAGGATGCGCGCGGCGGGCGGGATGATGCGCGTCGATTCGCGCAGGACGATGCGCTTGACGGACTTCGGCGAGACGATCTCCCGCCCGTCTCCGTGCCGGATCAGCCGCGCCAGTTCGCGCGCCGCGAGGAAGCCGATCAGCTCGTGGTCGGGCAGGACGCTCGACAGGGGCGGCTTCAGCGAGGTGCAGAAGAGCTCGTCGTTGTCCACGCCGAGGACGGCCACCTCGTTCGGGATGGCGAGGCGGAAGCGGCGGCAGACGTCGAAGACCTTGAGCGCGGCGCGGTCGCGCACGGCGAAGACGGCGAGCGGGTGCGGCAGGCGCGTGAGCGTCCGCCGGATCGTCTCGGTTTCGCGTGCGTCGAGGACGGATTCGGAGATGCGCAGCGTCTCGACGGGCTTTCCCGTGTTGGCCAGCAGCGACCGAAAGCCCGCCTCCCGGTGGCTGGGGTACTCGAACGCGGGCTGGTCGACGACGCAGAGGTAGGCGTTGAAGCTGCCGCGCGAGAGGAAGTGCTCGGCGGCGGCGCGGCCGATCTGGCGGTCGTCGAGCCGCACGAACGAGAGGACGTTTCCGAGCGAGGCCCTGTCCGGCGGGATGTCGACGAGCACGGTCGGCACGTCGCCGAACCAGAGCGCGGCCTTCTCGTCCGACCGGTGCGGCAGGACGGCCAGGATGCCGTCCGACGCGGCGCGGTCGGAGAGGACGCCTTCGAGCCCCGCCCGGTCGCTGTAGAGCTTGATCGACCAGTCCGCCTGCGTGTTGACGAAGCGGAAGACGCCCGTGAGGTAGTCGCGCTCGGCCGCGCCGAGGTCGCGGATGACGACGGAGATCGTCTTGTGCCTTGTGTCCGGCGTTGTCATGTCGTCAGCAGACCTCCCAGCGGCCGCCCTTGTCGGGCCCGGTTCGGCGGATGAGGTTCGCGTCCTTGAGTTTGCGAATGACTTTCTTCACGCCGCTTTCGGACATGCCCAGCGCCCGCATCAGTTCCGCGATGGTGATGCCCGGTTGCTCTTTCATGGCCTCCCAGATTTTCTGGTCACTTCGCGTGCCCTTTTTCTGGTCACTTTGAGGCTTGCCTTTCTGGTCACTTTTTGTCCTCTTGGGGGGATTCCATGCCTTGTTCTCGTACGCCGTTCCCTTGGCCTTCAACGTCCGAAGGATCTTGTCGAGCATGAAATCAATGAAAGGCCCGGAATCCGCCTTGTCCGATGCCTCTCGGATGGCTGCGTAATACTCCTGTTGGTGAGCCCAGACGATATTCTCAATCGGAGCCGCATAGAATTCACGCCGCCATGAGCCCAGCAGGGCGGTCTGCCACAGTCGTCCTGTCCGTCCGTTGCCGTCCGGGAATGGATGGATGAACTCAAACTCGAATTCCGCATAGGCATTATGTGCGCACTTGATCTCGGCGATCTCTCGCGCAGACCCGGCCACGCGTTTCCCCGCCAGAAGAGCCGTGATCTGATTTTCCGTAAGCGTATTTCCCTCGATGGCCGTCGTGCCGCGAATCGTGCGGATGTGATTCAGCTTCCGCAGACGAACGCCGTCAGTACCCTCCATTTCAATGCGATAGCGTTCAATTGCCGCCGCAATCTCGGTCATGAGCGTCATTGCCTTGCCGCTGACCGTATAAGGTGGCTTGTATGTCGCTTTCTTTTCCATCATGAGGGGCTTTCGGAATCATCTCCTGTTGATGTCGCGTATTGTACTAAAACCCCGTTTCTGCGTCAACGATGCCGGGGGGATTGAAAAGATGATTCGCTCGCTGTGCGGCAGTCGTCCGCATTCAGGGCGAGACCTCTCCGACGCCAGCAAACCCTCGCTCCTCACTCGCGCCACTTCCCGCCCCTCCGCGCGCCACCCACCGAACCTTCAGTTTTCACGCAGAGGCGCGGAGGCCGCAGAGGTTTGGTTGTTTGTATCAAGTTGAAAATCACAGATTGTGGCGCAGACGCGCGCGGCAGTCGCGCAGGGAGCAGCCGTAGGCGGCCTTGAAGGCCTGGTTCAGGCGGGCGAACTTCGAGAACGAGCAGTCCGCCGCGATGTTCGCAAGCGTGTCGTCCGTCGCGAGAATCCGCCGCCGCACCTCTTCGAGCCGATAGCGGCGGATGCAGTCGCCGATCGACTCGCCCTGCAGCTCGCGGAAACGCAGGTCGGCGAGGCTGCGCGACACCTTCAGGTAGGTCGTCACGTCGCGCGGCTTGATGGCCTCGGCGGCGTGCGTACGGATGAAGGCGAGGGCGCGCTGGACGAGCCGTCCGGCGTTCGAGATCGGGTTGGTCGATTCTCGGATCACGATCTCCCTGACGCCGATGCGGAGATGTTCGGGCGTCTTGGACGGAATTCTTCTGCCCATCATGTCCGCGAGCCGTTCGGCGGCGAGCGAGCCCATGCGCGCGTGGTCGGGCTGGACGGAGGTGAGCGTCGGCGAGGTGTTGGCGCAGAGCATCTCGTCGTTGTCCACGCCGACGACGGCGACGTCGTGCGGCACGTCGAGGCCGGCCTCGCGACAGGCTTCGAGCACCTGGACGGCGCGGTCGTCGAACGCGGCGAAGACGGCGGCGGGCTTCGGCAGGCGGGCGAGCCAGTCCGCGAGGTGCGGCAGGTCGTAGCCCTTGCCGCGCACGCGGTAACGGGCGACGGGGAGTCCGTTGCGCTTCATTTCGGCGGTGAAGGCATCGCCGCGCAGCTTGCCCCAGGTGTGTCCCGCGAGGTCGGGCACGAAGCCGTAGGAACGGTAGAGCCCCTGCGAGAGGAGGTGGTGCGCGACGGACTTGCCGACGGCTTCGGGCGAGCCGAGGATGTAGACGAGGTTGCGTGTGCGGCCCTGAAGGACGTCCTCGTCGTAGATGTCGAGCGCGACGGTGGGGATGTCGCTTTTCGCGAGTGCGGCCGCGCCGTCCTTCGCCGTCGGCAGCGAGTAGACGACGCCGTCGATGCCGCGCTCGGCGAAGGATTCGACGAACGCCTCCGTGAAGTCCTCGCGGATGCGGACGAACTGGAGCCGCCAGTCGAGCTCGTGCTCGGCGATGTAGCGGAGGAAGCCGCCGAGCTTGCGGCGGCCCGGCTCGCCGGCGAGGCGAAAGGCGACGATGATGCGCTTTGTCTTCTGCTTCATGGCGGTGAATTGTATCAAACCGCCGCCGTTCACGCAATCCACTCCCTGCGGGACAGTTGTTCGCAGATTAGCCCGTCGGCCCGACAGCTCGCCCGAACCGTCGCTCCGGGAGTCGCACCTGTCGCCACACGTCAGTCAATTAAACGTGACAAGGCATTCCCCTCGGCAGGATACGTTTCCGCAAGCGAGAACACCGAGGCGACAGGCGATCCCTTCGCTCCTCCCGTGCGACTGTCGGCTCCTCCGGGCCACGGGCGGCTTGCGCCGCCGCTTCGCGAGACTCTGCGACCTCTGCGGCTCTGCGTGACAAGACCCGAATGTGAGGTGTCGTGCGCGCGGAGGGGCGGGAAGTGGCGCGAGTGAGGAGCGAGGGGTTGCTGGCGTCGGAGAGGTTATGTCCGCAGTCTGCGATCTCGCCGAGGCACGGCAGGCTGAAGCCGGCCGATTGTCTTCGGAGAGAAGCGCAAACCCCGAACGACGAGACCGAGCGAGCAGCTTCCCGCTCCGACGCGCGAGCTGTCGGCGACGACGGGCCTAGCAGCGACGACTAACCCATTATGAATCAGTGGCTGATTTGGCGTGGGTGTTGGCAAAAATGGGCTTGTTTTCAGACGGGCGGTTTGTGTATAATGCGTTTCATGAAACTGGTTGAATTCGTTCCGCCCCGTCCGCACCCGCTCTGGAAGCTCTGCCGCCAGATGGGCATTGAAGAGGTTGTCGTCAAGGTGAACCCCGCGCTGACGGGCCTGCCCGACCCGTGGCGGCTCGCGACGCTGAAGAAGATCGTCGACGGCCTCGCCGCCGAAGGGCTGCGCGTCGTCGGCCTTGAAGGCGACCCGTTCGACATGACGCCGATCAAGCAGTTCGGCGAAGCGGCGTCTGTTTCGTCCTGTGCGGCGGGCGCAAGCCCGCTGCCGCCTGTCTCGCCGATTACCGCCGCCGCGCGCGAAGAGGCGCTTGCGCGCTACCGCGAACTGCTCGAATCGATGGCCGCGCTCGGCATTCGGCTTCTCTGCTACAACTTCATGGTCGGCCCCGGCTGGTCGCGAACGGGCGTGCGCGCCGTGCGCGGCGGCGCCCTCGCCACCTATTTCTCGCTTGTCGAGACGGAAAAGTCAACTCAATCGGAGTTGAAACTCACAGCTACTCAAGTCTGGTCGAACTACGAACATTTCATCAAGTCGGTACTGCCGACGGCCGAGCGGCTGGGCGTGCGCATGGCCCTGCACCCGGACGACCCGTGCCTCCCGTCGTTCGGCGGCTATGCGCGCATCTTCGGCTCGGTCGCGGACTACGACCGCGCCTACGCGCTCTGTCCTTCGCCGTCGAACGCCGTCACGTTCTGTCAGGCGAACTTCAAGCTGATGGGAGCCGACCTCATCGCGGCGGCGCGGCACTTCGGTTCGCGCATCGCGTTCATCCACGTGCGCGACGTCGCGGGCGACAAGACCGACTTCACGGAACTCTTTCACGACCAAGGCACGACCGATCCGTTCGCGCTCATGCGCACGTACCGCGAACTCGGCCTCGACGTGCCGCTGCGCGGTGACCACGTGCCGGAAATGGCGGGCGACCGCCTGCTCGCGCCGGACGCCGTGCCCGGCTACTCGGTCCTCGGGCGCCTCTTCGCCAACGGCTATCTCAAGGCCCTCTTGCAGGGGACGCGCGGCGTTGGTTGACTTGGCTCATGTTTTGGTTGAAATGGGCTTTCCTTCCGGCGTCGGATTTGGTATCATTCACGCCGTAACCTGAAATGAGGTAGCGGATGTGCAGTGACGAAAGAGCGATTCAAGTCGGACGCCGTGCGTTCATGACGGGAGCCTTGGCGGCTCTCGGCGGCGCGTGCCTTTCCGCGTCGGGGGCGGACGGGCGGCGACCCGTTCTTCAGGTCAGCCCGTTCGATTCGCGGTATCTGGCGGATGCGTCGGGAAAGACGTTCGTGCCGATCGGCTGCAACATCTGCTTCGACCGCCTGAACGCGGACGGACGTGCGGCGGCGGACACGCGCGCGCGGTTCGCGCGCTGGATGCGCGCCTTTGCGGCGAATGGCGGGAACTTCATGCGCGTCTGGCTGGGGCACGCCTCGACGGAGATCATGCCCGCGCGTCCGGGCGCGTTCGATGCCGAGGCGGAGAAGACGCTGCTCCAGATCGTGCGCTTGGCGGAGGAGCTGGACATCAAGCTCAAGTTCACGCTGGAAAGCTTCCGCCGCACGATCCCGGACGCCGACGCGGAGGATCCGGGGCGCGTCGACATCTTCACGCGTCCGCTTTACGCGCCATTCGCGCAGACGATGGATGACTTCTTCCGCCGCGAGACGTGCGCGCGGATCTTCCTGCAGAAGGTGGATCGGCTGAAAGCGCTGGGGCTCGGCGATTCGCCGGTCGTCGCGGCCTGGGAGCTCTGGAACGAGATCGACGCCGTGTGGCCGAAGGCGGGCGACTACACGCACCGGACGTGGCGCGCGGCGATCGACCCGTGGACGCGGCGGATGCTGCGGGAACTGAAGGCGCGATTTCCACGGCAGCTTACGCTGCAGAGTCTCGGCAGCTTCTCGACGCCGGGCGCGTTCAAGACTTACGACTGGCTGGCGGGATTGGCGGACAACGACATCCTGCAGGTGCATCGCTACTTCGATCCGGGCGCGCAGCAGGACGTCTGCCGGGGCGAGCTGGACGTCCTCGCGGCGGACGCGATTCGCGAGATGCGCGACCGTGCGCCCAACCGTCCGGTGATGCTGGCGGAGACGGGTGCGGTCAAGGCCAACCACGCCGGGCCGAGCGAACGGTATGCGGCGGACACGCGCGGCACGATCTTGCACGACGCGCTCTTCGCGCCGTTCTTCGCCGGATCGTGCGCGTCGGGGCAGCCGTGGCACTGGGATCACCAGTACATTGACGGCAACGGCCTCTGGGGGCAGTTCGCGCGCTTCAGGAAGGCGATTGCCGGGGTCGATCCGGCGGCGGAGCATTTCCGTCCGATCCGCTTCGAGAACCACCGTCTGCGGTTTTGGTGTCTGCGCGGCACGCGCAAGACCCTGATCTGGGTGCGCACGAAGAACGGCGACTTCAACACCGTCACGCGCGCGGAGGCGGAGGAATGGCTCAACGACATTCCCGCGCGGTTCTCGGTCTACGATCCGTGGAACGACGTCACGACCTCGGTGACGGATGGACACATCCCCGAATTTCAGCGTGACGTCGTCGTCACGTTCGACACGAAAGACTCATACTGAAACAGACAAGAGGGAAAACGAAAGGAACGCAAATGAAGACGCCCATTCTCGCCAATCGCATGATTCGCCGGACAATCTTTTGCTCGGCTGCACTCTGTCTCGCGAGGCCCTTGTGCGCCGAGAGCTTTCCGCTGACGCCCGCCGAGGCGACGAATCCGCTTGTCGTCGACGTGACGGAAGAGATCACGTGGACGACGTGGCTCGAAACCCAGGGGGGGGGGCAATCCTTTCCGGGCATGATGCGCTCGTCAAGCGCGGCGTGGGCACGCTCGTCGTCGATGCCGCGCTGGAGGCGTTCGACGGCACGATCGTGATTGAGGCGGGGACACTTTCGGCGCGTGCTGCCGGGGCGCTCGGCACGGCGGCGGGCGCGACCTACGTCTGCGAGAACGCGACGCTGGAGATCGCCGACGGCGACGGCGGCACGCCGGATTTCTCGGGCGAGACGCTCATCCTCGCGGGCACGGGCCTCGGCGGCAAGGGGGCTGTCTATCGGGGGAGCGTGGCGGACGCCGCCAAGGTCTTCGGGCCGATTGCCCTCGCGGCGGACGCGACGATCGCCAGCCTGTCGAACGTGAAAAGCCTGTCGACCCTTGCTCTCAACGGCCACGACCTGACGTTCGCCGGCCCGTCGGTGACGACGCTGAACGGCGACGTGACGGGGCCGGGGCGCCTCATCCAGTCGCAGGGCTTCCTCTCGTTCGGCAAGGGCAAGCTGGCGGCGGGGGAGACGGCCGGCTCGATCCTGATCCGGGAAGGCGCCGGATGGACGACGGGCACGCCTTGGGAGTATGCGAAGGAACGCGGCTGGCCGCTTGTCTTCGAGGATGGCGCCGAACTCTACCATCGCGACGCCTCGTCGGACACGCCGTCGACGGCGCATTTCTGGAACGGTGACGTCACGTTGCAGGGCATGGTGAAATGCTGGAAATTCGGGGGCAAGCCGGCGCTCTACACGTTCAACGGCGCGGTGTCCGGCACAGGCGGCTTCGACATCGACAAGGACATTACCCTCGTGCTGTCCGAATCGTCCGGGGGTCGCACGGACACGGGCGTTCGGAAGGCGGGCACCGGCGAGCTGGTCTGGGCTTCGCAGAACGGCGCGGCGCTTCTCGACGTTCAGGGCGGAATCGTCCGCCTCCGTCCGACGACAAGCCGCACGGGCGTTCCGGGACTCACGGAGACCTACGTCGAGGGGATCGGCAACCTGCTCAACCTGTTCGAGAAGTATCCGATCGGCACGGTGACCAACGGCGTCTACTCGAACGCGCGCTATGCCTCGTATGGCAACGGTGACTTCGTGAACAACATGGTCGGGCAGAAGGCGTCGACGACGTGGATCTACGACGGCTACCTGTGGGTGCCGGACGCGCACGGCGGCGCGGACGTGACGTGGACGTGGCTCGCGGGCGTGCAGTCGGCCATGACCGTCTACGTGGACGGCACGCGTATCCTCGACACGGACGCGGAGGCCGAATACAATGCGGCCATCAACGTGAATGCGGGCTGCAAGGAGGTCATGAAGAACGTTTCGCTGAAGCCGGGGCGGCATCACCTGCAGGTGCGGTGCTATTCGTGGAACGGCTGGTGCGGCGGCTACCTCTGGAACTCGAACGAAAGCCTGTCCCTGACGTCGATGGGGCTGATGGTCGCGACGAACAACCTGATGACGACGGTGCAGAGCGACTACATGCTGCTGACGGATCCGGGCGACGGGTCGCTCTTGACGGCGACGCCCGAACAGGCGGTCGATACGCTGACGTTCGCGGCATTCGATCAGGTGAAATGCGCCGTCGGCACGGAACTCCGTCTGGAGGGCGAATACGAACTGCGCAGCCTGACGGGCTACCCGACGGTCACGGGCGGCGACCTCACGATTACGGACACGTTCGCGCTCGACGGTCAGTCCGAACCCGGACGCCTCTCGGTGGCGGGCACGCTGACGTTCGGGCCGGATGCCGAGATTTCCGTCGAAGACGCGGCAGCCTTCAGGAAGAAGCGCAAGGACTACGTCAACGGCTATGTGCTGGCGGAGGCGACAAGGATCGAGGGCTGTCCGAAGACGGCGGACGCGCTCGCCCAGCTGGGCTGGAAGGTCGTCCTGAACGCGGCGAAGACGCAGGTGCAGCTGGAGCGGAACAGGGGAATGGTCTTGATCATTCGGTAAAGGCGGAAAGGGGACGGGTATGGTTTCTGTTGCAGGGTTGATCTTGGCCGCCGTGACGGCGGTGCCGTCGGGTGCGGCGTGGTATGCGGACGAGGGGTCGGTCTATTATCCCACAGCCGGCATCGTCAACCGCCAGGAAGGAACGGTCGAGATCACGATCACGCCGACGCAAGACCTGACGGAAGATCCGGGGGGCTGGCCGTTTGCGTTCCTCGTCCTCGGCAAGGAGAAGCGCGCCGACCGCAAGACGATTCTCGGCCTCTACTATCCGCCGCGCGCGCATTTCGCGGACAGGACCGGCATCACGGCGATCGGCCGCACGGAATCTGGGACGGCGAACGGAATCGACGTCCGCCCCGAAGTCAAGGCCGGAACATGCGTCAACTACGCCTTGACGTGGGGGCCGTCGGGTGCGTTCAGGCTCTATCGCAACGGACGTCTCATCTCCGAGCGTCCGTTCAAGGGGCCGCTCTGCGAACTCTCGCCCTATCTGGAGGTCTGCAACCGCGCACCGCTGTTCGCCGAGCGGATCCGGGTTTGCGACCGCGCGCTCGCGGCGTCCGAACTGGCGGCGAATCCGGAGACGGCATTTGCGGACGTCCCCAGCGCGACGCTTGTGGCGAATCGTCTGGACGCGCCCGTGTTCAAGCCGAGCGCGGTCCTCGCGAAGCGCCCCGTCATCAGGCCGTTCGCGCCGCCCGCGCAGCGTGTCGTGCGCGAAGGCGAGCCGCTGCGCGTGGACTTTGCCGTCGCAAACGTCGGCGCGGCGACGACGGTGACGTCCGAACTGACGCTCGGCGAAAAGAAGTTCCCCGTCGCGCTTGACGTCCCGGCGTGCGCGGCAGGGCGGCGCGTCACGGTCACGCTGCCGCCTCAGGAGGCCGGCTTCTTTGCGGCCGAGGCGTTCGGGTTCCCGTTTCGCGTCTCGGTCTTGCCGAAGCCGATTTCGACGGACGGCGCCCTTGCGGACTACCTCGGCATTTCCTTCATTCCCGACGCCGCGTTGGTCGCGGCGTGCGGCATCCGCTGGGAACGCCTCTGGAACGAGCATGAGCTTCTGTGGTATCAGGTCGAGCCCCAGCACGGCAAATGGGATTTTCGCAGTGCGGATCGTGCGATCAACGGCGCGGTGGGCAAGGGGATTCGCCTGCTCGCCACGCTTGGCTACGGCCCCGCCTGGGCGGTCGAGAAGCCGACGATCACGCCGACGAACGAGAAGCTGTTCACGACGTCCGTCGGCACCTACAGGCCGAGGGATCTCGTGGCGTGGGACACCTACGTGCAGACCGTCGCCGCGCGGTATCGCGGCAAGATCGGCCACTGGGAGATCTGGAACGAGGTGGACTGGATGCCGCCGATGCGTGCGGCGAGCTTCACGGGCACGCCGGCGGACTACCTGGAGCTGCTGAAGCGCGCCTACGGCAAGATCAAGGCGGTCGATCCCGCGAACCAGGTCGTGGTGTCGGGCTTCGGCACGGGCGGCCAGCAGACGGCGCACGTCTACGCCGACCTCTGCCAGATGGGCGCGACGGACTTCTGCGACATCTGGAACATGCACGCCTACATGATCCGGAGCAAGGCCGCCGAATACCGGGACGTGCCGCGCCGCTACAAGCCGAACATGCCCGTTTGGCAGACCGAGTTCATGTGGCACGTCCTCTCCGACCCGGAACGGCGCGCCTATCTCGGCCCCGCCATCCACAACTGGTTTCTCGAAGAGGGCTACGCGAAGTTCTTCGCCTTCGGCATCGACTACCTGACGGATCGCCACACGCATGCGCTGGAGGCACCGATGCACACGATCGCCGTGCAACAGGCCTATCTGTCGGGATGCGAAAAGTTCTTGGGGCGGATTCCGGGCGCGCCGACGGCGGACTTCGATGTGGCGCATTCGTTCCGCCGCACGGACGGGACGTATTTGGCGATGCTCGGCTCGTCTTCCGGCAAGTACGCGGTGCGGCTCACGGAGACGCCGCTGGAAGTGCGCGACATGTACGGTACGTCCGTGTCGGCGACCGGCGGGAAGCTTGTGCTGGACGGCTCGTTCCTGTATGCGGTGACGCGCCAGCCGCCGCAGGTGAAGGGCTTTTCCGTCGTCGGGACGAGTCAGTTCGTGCCCAATCCGGGCTTCGAGGACTTGATGGGCGATGATCTGGACGGCATCGACAAGTGTCGCTTCGAGGGCTGGCAGGTTCGGACGCAGCGCGATCCGCAGGGCTTCGTCGGCGTGACGAATGCGGCAATTGCCGGACGCTACGCGGCGCGTCTGCGCGCGTCGGCGGCGGGCAAGTCCGTCTACCTGTTCCAGTCCATTCGCCTGCCGGGGCCCGGCGCCTACCGCATGACGGCGAAAGCGCGCGTCGTCGCGGGTGCGCCGACGGCGTTTCTGCGGCTCTTCGAGCAGAAGACGGCGGGGCGGACATGGAATCGCGACATTCCGCCTCGTCTACGCCGACGGCTCGACGGCGCGTCTGCCGATCACGTGCGGACGCGACGTGCAGGACTGGTTTCTGATGGGGCATCCCGAAGCGAAGCCGGCGGTGCGGTGGGAGGCGCCGGGATCGGGCCTGGAGTATGGCCTGTTCAACGGCGTTTGGCGCAATCCGCATCCGGCCAAGCCGGTGAAGACGCTTCGCCTGCAGTCGCGCGGCATGGGCATCACGGCGCTGAAGGGGCTGACGTTGCGAAAGGCGCAGGGCAGGGATCTGTGCGGCGAAGTCGGCGTGGCGCTGCGCTACGACGACAACCACAAGGTGGCGGAGTGGAAGGCCCTCGCCCGGCAGTTCGAGGAACGGGGATTGCGGATGTCGCTGGCGGTCATCCCGAACGCGCGGCACTGGATGACGCCGGAGCATTGGCGGACGCTCAAGGAACTCTCGGATCGCGGACACGAGATCATGGATCACACGCCGCAGCACGCGCTCTACCGTCTGGACTACGAGACGCGGGAGGCGTACCAGGCGGCCAAGGCGCGGAACTATCCGTTCGTGTCCGAATGCGACGACGGCGGGATGCGCCTCTACTGTCTGGGGAAGGTTGACCTGAACCATCCCGCCAACAGGCGTTTCCGTGCCTCGGCACACGGCAAGAACAACGAGTGCGTGTTCACGGTCTCGGACGCGAAGGACGAAGGACTTGTCAAGTGGACGAACAAAGTCTACATCCCGTCGCAGAAGCGGATCTTCGGCGTTGACCGGGAGGGCGGATGCCTGATCCTCCGTGACTTCTGGCGGCGCGGCGTCGAGCTTGACGTCGCGGACGAGGAGATGGTCTTGGTGTCGGATCGGGCGTTCGAGATGCCGACGGAGCTGCTGCGGTTGCAGACGGAACGCTCGTGCAAGGCGTTCACGGAGCATGGCCTGCCGCCGCCGCGCACATGGTGTCAGCCGGGCGGATGGGAGCCGTTCGTTCCCGCACAGGACGTGGCGCGCATCTGCGGACGTGAATTCGGCTACAACGGGGGAACGTGCGTACCGGGCAGCGTGAAACGCTCGTTCGCCTACGACGACCCCAACGGGGCCATCACGCGCTTCGCGATTCGTCCGTGCTGGAAGTATTTCGACGACGGGTCTTCGCTGGCGGCGATCGCGAAGGAGATTCGCGAGGTGCTGGCGGACGGACGGGTCGCGCTGATCCTGAGCCACATGAGCCCGCACCGCGTGGGCGGCTGGGAGAACTGGCTGAAGCTGAACGGTGAGTTCCTTGACTGGCTGAAGCGCGAGCGGATTCCGGTGCGAACGCCGGCGGAATGGTCTGACCGCGTGTACGGACGCGTCGAGACAGCACAACAGGAGGCGAAATGAAGTTCGAAACGGTCGTTTGCCTGGGCGCGCTGTTGGGCGCGGGAACGTTGCCGGGCGGCGTCATTGACGCGGCCGCGCCGCAGGCCGTCTCGGTCGAGACGGACACGGAAACGGTCGAACTCGCCTGTCGGGAGGGCGTGTGGTGCGCGGACGGCATCCGCGTCGCCTTGGCGGCGAAGGGCGACGCGACGTCGGTCGAGATCCAGTCGCCGCAGCGTCCGCTTCGCTTCGTCCGCCTCGTCTGGCCGTTCGCCGTCGAGCAGGGCGCGCGCGTCTACAAGGACGCCTGGGAACGGCTTTACGGCGGTCTCGGCGGATGGTTCCCGGCGGAGACGTGCGGCGCGCTGCCGTGGTTCTTCCTCGTCTCGGCGGGCAACCGCACGGACGGCGTGGGCGTGCGCGTGCAGCCGAACGCTTTCGCCGCGTGGAAGCTGACGGACACCGCCTGCGAGCTCCTGCTGGACGTGCGCGCGGGGTCGCGTCCGCTGCGGCTGGGCGCGCGGACGCTCGCCGCCGTTGAGATCGTGACGCAGGAGGGGGTTCGCGGCGAAACGGCCTTTGCGGCGGCGCGGGCCTTTGCGCGCGTGATGTGTCCCTCGCCGCGACTGCCGCGCGAGCCGGTCTACGGCTTCAACGACTGGTACTGCAACTACGGGCAGGGCACGGCCGAGGCGTTCCTGTCTAATGCGCGCGCGGTCGCGGCGCTGGTCGAGGGCGAGGCGACGCGCCCCTTCATCGTGGCCGACGACGGCTGGCAGCTGCACGAGTACAAGGGCGACGAGGTGCCGGCGGCCGGGCCATGGTCGGCGGCGACGCCGCGCTGGGGGCTTGCGATGCCGGAATGGGCGGCGCGCGTGCGGGCGCTCGGCGGCAGGCCCGGCCTCTGGTACCGGCCCTTCATGCCGTGGACGCGGATGCCGGAGGAGTGGAAGATTCCGGGCGTCCTGAACCCGGAATGGAAGCGGCATGCGCGCATCGACCCGACCGTGCCGTCGTTCGTCGCGGCGGTGCGCTCGGACATGGCGCGCTTCCGCGCGTGGGGCATGCGCCTCGTCAAGGTCGATTTCCTGACCTATGACTGGTGCGGCGAATGCGGCTTGAAGATGGACGACCGCGTCGTCACGAACGAGGACTGCCGCTGGCGTGACGATACGCGGACGTCGGCGGAGGTCATCGGCCGCCTGTTCCGGGCGATTCGCGAAGGGGCCGGGGACGACATGCTGATCATCGGGTGCAACGCGCTCAACCACCTCGTCCCCGGACTCTTCGAGATCCAGCGCACGGGCGGCGACACGAGCGGGAAGGATTGGGCGCGGACGCGCCGGATGGGGCCGGCGGCCCTCGGCATGCGCGCGTTCATGGATCGCGTCTTCTACGTCGTCGATGCGGACTGCGCGGGACTGGCGGAAGCCGGGGCGATTCCGTGGGAGAAGAACCGTCAGTGGATCGACCTCCTGGGGCGCAGCGGCACGGCGGTCTTCGTCTCGTGGCCGGCACGGTTCCTGGACGACCAGACGCGCCCGGCGCTGGAGGCGGCGCTGCGGCGCGCGGCCCGTCCGCGTCCGACGCTGGAGCCGCTGGACTGGACAAGCCGCTTCCAGCCGACTCTCTGGCGCGACGGCCCCGCCACGTTTAGCTACGACTGGTGACGTTTCGTTGTCGCTGTCGGCCTTCTGCAGGCGAATCTCGCGTGACACCTTGCGGGGTGCGGACAAATTCGGTATAATGCGCGCCGTTTTTCAAAAAAGAAGGGAAGTCCGATGGACGAGAAGAAGTGGCTGCACAGGCAGGCGGAGAAGGTTCGGAAGGCCGATTACATCGACCCGGCGCTGTATCACAAGTACGGCGTGAAGCGCGGCTTGCGCAATGACAACGGCTCGGGCGTCCTCGTCGGCCTCACGACGATCGGCAACGTGCACGGCTACGTCATGGACGAGGGCGAGCGCCAGGCGATTCCGGGCGAGCTCTACTACCGCGGCATCAACGTGAAGGACATCGTGCGCGCCGACAAGCGCGAGCACCGCTTCGGCTACGAGGAGACGGCGTACCTGCTGCTCTTTGGCGAGCTGCCGACGGCGCGCGAGCTCGTGGACTGGAAGAACCGGATCGGCGCGTACCGTAAGCTCTCCGACGGGTTCAAGGACAACGCGATCATGAAGCATCCGCCGAAGGACCTCATGAACGCCCTCGCGCGCGCGATCCTCTTCGCCTACGCCTTCGACGACGGCGACCCGGACGACATCTCGCTGGAGCGCTGCCTCGGGCAGTCCATCGGCCTCATCGGCGCGATCCCGACGGTCGCCGCCTACGCCTACCAGGCGAAGAACCACTACCACAACAACGGGCCGCTCATGATCCGCATCCCCGACCCGATGAAGTCAACGGCGGAGAACATCCTCATGCTGACGCGCGAGGACGGCAAGTACACGAAGCTGGAGGCGGAGATCCTCGACCTCTCGCTCATCCTGCACGCCGAGCACGGCGGCGGCAACAACTCGGCCTTCACGACGCACGTCGTCACGTCGTCGCACTCCGACATCTACTCGTCGGTCGCGGCGTCCATCCTCTCGCTGAAGGGCGCGCGCCACGGCGGCGCGAACCTGCGCGTCATGCGCCAGATGGAGGAAGTCGCGTCTCACGTGAGGGACTGGTCGAAGACCGAGGAGGTCGTCAAGTACCTGGAGCGCATCGCCGACAGGAAGGCGGGCGACGGCTCGGGCCTCATCTACGGCCTCGGACACGCCGTCTACACGATTTCCGATCCGCGCGCGCAGATGCTGAAGGAGAAGGCGCGCGTCCTGGCGCGCGAGAAGGGGCGCGAGGAGGAGATGCGCCTCTTCGAGACGGTCGAGGAGTTCGGCCCGGCGGTCATCAAGAGCCGCCATCCGCATGCGGAGGACGTCTGCGCGAACGTCGACCTCTATTCGGGCTTCGTCTACGACATGCTCGGCATCCCGAAAGACCTCTACACGCCGCTCTTCGCCGTCGCGCGCTGCGTCTCGTGGTGCGCGCACCGCATGGAGGAGCTCGTGAACGCGGGGCCGATCATCCGCCCGGCGTACAAGCCGATCTACCATCCGCGCCCCTACGTGAAGCTGGCGGATCGGTAGTCATTTGACTCGAAAGGAGACTTGGAAAAATGAAGATCTTGGTTGTCGGTTCGGGCGGACGCGAGCACGCGATTGCGTGGCGGCTTGCGCAGGATGCGGAAAGGCACGATCTCTACTGTGCGCCGGGCAACGCGGGCACGGCCGAGGTCGCGACGAACGTCCCCCTGAAGGCGGACGACGTGGCTGGGCTTGTCGCGTGGGCGAAAGCCGAAAGGCCCGACCTCGTCGTGGTTGGCCCGGAGGCCCCGCTCGTCATCGGGCTCGTCGATGCCCTGGAGAGGGAAGGCATCGCCTGTTTCGGCCCCGTCGCGGCGGGCGCGCGGCTGGAGGGCTCGAAGCGGTTCGCGAAAGAGGTGATGGACGCGGCGGGCGTGCCGACCGGCAAGGCCGAGACGTTCACCGACGCCGTGCAGGCGAAGGCCGCACTCCCCGCGTTCGGACTGCCCGTCGTCATCAAGGCGGACGGGCTTGCGGCCGGCAAGGGCGTGGTCGTCGCCGAGACGCGCGAGCAGGCCGAGGCGGCGATCGACGACATGCTCGTCGGGAACAAGTTCGGCGCGGCGGGCGCGGAAGTCCTGATCGAGGAGTTTCTGCACGGCGAGGAATGCTCCATTCTCGCGATGGTCGACGGCGAACACGCGGTGCTGCTGCCCGCGAGCCAGGACCACAAGCGCATCTTCGACGGCGACAGGGGGCCGAACACCGGCGGCATGGGCGCGTATTCGCCCGCACCGGTCGTCACGGCGGACAAGCTGCCGCTCATCCGGGAGAAGATCATTCTGCCGGTCGTCCGCGAACTGAAGAAACGCGGCATCACCTATCGCGGCATCCTGTACGCGGGGCTCATGGTGAACGACGCGCAGTCGGTGCCGCATGGCCCTGTCGCGCAGTCGGGCAGCGCGATCAACGTGGTCGAGTTCAACGCGCGCTTCGGCGACCCGGAGACGGAGGCGGTCCTGCCGCGCCTTGGCGGCTCGTTCGCGACGGCGCTTCGGCATGCGGCGACGGGCGGCCTCCGCGACGAGGACATCGTTGTGAAAGACGAGTGCGCCGCAACCGTCATTCTCGCCTCCGGCGGCTATCCCGGGAAGTACGAGAGTAATCGAATAATCGAATTCTCGAATGAGCGAACGGGGGAATTGTCCGCGAAGAGCCTTGTCTTCCATTGCGGCACGAAGATTGAGGACGGCAAGGTCGTCACGTCCGGCGGACGCGTCCTGTCCGTGACGGGGCTGGGCGCGACGCTGCGCGAGGCTGTGGACAACGCCTACGCGCGCGTTTCGGAAATCTCCTTCGACGGCGCGTTCTATCGCAAGGACATCGCGCATCGCGCATTCGCGCGGGCCACTTGATTTCGGACGGGCGAAAAGTGTATAATATGCGCGAACATTCCCCAAAAAGGACAAAGAGAAATGGCTAATATCAAGGGCGGCCGCGCCGCCAGGAAACGTGACCGTCAGAACGAAAAGGCTCGCAAGCGCAATTCGGTGTGCAAGGCGAAGCTTCACGATGCGCACAAGAAGCTCTTCAAGCTCGCGGACGCGGGCTCGAAGGAAGACGCCGAGAAGAAACTCCGGGAATTTGTTTCCGGCCTCGACAAGGCCGTGAAGCGCGGCATCATCACGAAGAACACGGCTGACCGCAAGAAATCGCGCGCCCAGCTCAAGATCAACAAGATCGCCGCCGCGAAGTAACAGCTTTTGGGAAACACGGGAATGTGATTGTCTCGGGCATCGGAATGTAAGGCATTCGGGTGCCCGATTCGCTTTCAGGCAAACGATTCACAAGACTGGAAATCCAGCAAAGAAACAGAAAGGAAAAACAGAAAATGGACAAGATGACACTCCGCGACGTGGAGCTCAAGGGCAAGCGCGTCGTCATGCGCGTTGACTTCAACGTGCCGATGGCCAAGGACGGCAGCGGCAAGATCACGGACGACACCCGCATCGTCGCGGCGCTCCCCTCGATCAAGTACGTGCTTGAACAGGGCGGCAGCCTCGTGCTGATGTCGCACCTCGGCCGCCCGAAGGGCGTGAAGCTTGGCGCGGCGCCGAACCCCGACAACGCGGCGTTCACGCTGAAGCCTGTCGCCGAGGCACTTTCCGCGAAGCTCGGCCTCCCGGTCAAGTTCGTCCCTGACTGCATGGCGGCTGACGAGGTCGTCAAGGCCCTCCAGCCCGGCGAAGTCGCGCTGCTCGAGAACACGCGCTTCTACAAGGCCGAGGACGGCAAGGTGAAGAAGGACGACGAGAAGAAGGGCATCCACCTCACGGACGAGGAGTTCGCGGCGAAGAAGGCCGAGCTCAAGGCCGCCCGCATCGAGATGGCGAAGAAGCTCGCCTCCTACGGCGACATCTACTGCAACGACGCCTTCGGCACGGCGCACCGCGCCCACGCCTCGACGGCCGTCATTGCGGACTACATCCAGCCGGCGGTCTCGGGCTTCCTCCTCGAGAAGGAGATCCAGTTCCTCGGCGACGCGGTCGAGAACCCGGTGCGTCCGTTCGTCGCCATCCTCGGCGGCGCGAAGGTCTCGGACAAGCTCGCGGTCGTGAAGGCGCTCCTGAACAAGGTCGACACGCTCATCATCGGCGGCGGCATGGCCTACACCTTCAAGAAGGCGCAGGGCTTCAAGATCGGCAACTCGCTCTGCGAGGACGAGCAGGTCGCCTACTGCAAGGAAATGCTGGAGGCCGCTGCGGCGAAGGGCATCAAGATCCTGCTGCCGGTCGACAGCGTGATCGCGAACAAGTTCCCGGAGACGAAGGACGCCTCCGACATCGAGCTCCAGACGGTCGAGGGCGACATCCCGGACGGCTGGATGGGCCTCGACATCGGGCCGAAGTCGGTCGAGCTGTTCGCCGAGGCGGTGAAGGGCGCGAAGACGGTGGTCTGGAACGGCCCGATGGGCTGCTTCGAGTTCGCGCCGCTCGCGAAGGGCACCTACGGCGTCTGCGACGCGGTCGCGACGGTCAAGGCCAACGGCGGCGTCTCGATCATCGGCGGCGGCGATTCCGTCTCGGCGGTGAAGAAGAGCGGCAAGGCGGCGGAGATGAGCCACGTCTCGACGGGCGGCGGCGCGTCCCTCGAATTCCTCGAAGGGAAGGTCCTCCCCGGCGTCGCGGCGCTGACGGCGAAGAAGTAGGCCGTTGCGCAGCGGCTTCGTGCCGCGCGGCAAAACGCACGAATGGGCGCGTCCGGGAACTCCCCGGCCGCGCCCGCGTTCTTCGTGTAGTTAACTAAATCATATGCAACCGCCCACTTGACAGGATTCGGCTTCTTTTGGTAAACTGATGGCAGTTGGTCGGGGTGCATCCCTGCCGGGGTGTTTCCCGAATCGCGTCATTCGCCTGTTGCTGCGCCATCGCAATTGCCCGAAAGGAGCATGTCCATGCAGAAGCTGAATGTGTGTGTCCAAACCGTGTATGCCCAAGTCGAAGCCGTTTGCGCGAAATCCGCCGTCCGCCGCTGTGCGGCCGCGCCGCGACTCCTCGCCCCCGCATGCGCCGCGCTCGCGCTCCTCCTCCCGGCCCTCTCCGCGCGGGCGGACGCCCCCGACTTCCGCTGCCGGTCGCCGCAGCTGGAGTCCTCCGACCGTCGTAAGAGGATGTCTCACACGGAGTTTCGGAGGCACGGAGGCAAAACGATGGCGAGGGGCGATGCCCCGTCGGGGGCAATGCGCGGAGGTGTGGCATGGGGCTGAACGAGATCAGCGGCGACGTCGTTGACGCGGCGGTGTCGATCCACCGCGCGCTCGGCCCCGGACTGCTGGAGGCTGCCTACGAGCTTGTGCTCGTCGCCGAGCTGAGGCGGCGCGGCCACAGGGTCG